>NZ_JABAGC010000020.1 GCF_012843905.1 Clostridium sp. SM-530-WT-3G | reverse complement strand
GAATATGCAGGAAAATAAGTGTTCTTGATATCAAAATTACAATATTTGTTTTTTGCCTGCGCCGTCGGAGGCCTATTTCTTATGCCTAAATTTCGGTAGTAATTCACTAATTCTTACTTATATTGATTATTTAGTTGTTAATTTTTTTTAATATCATTTTTCATAGCGTACTTTACACTATCTCAATTTTTATTTTTTAATTCTCTACAAATGAATGATGATAAATCATTAGGCTTCCTGCCTAATATCCATGTTAAAATATTTGAATTACCAACAAATCCATGTTCATTGTAATATTTATATGGCTTTTTTACACTTTATCACCCAAAAGTTCATTGGATGATTATCTATATTTTCTTTATGTATATCATCCATATCTGCAAAATCTATAAGTCCATAATCTTTAAAATCCTTTTCTATTGACTCAGCATCATAAAAAAATAGCTTTATACCATTTGGCATTTCATAATAATTTTCAGCAAGTTTTGTACCTCTACCGTACAGTGGTGCTTTTGGGGAAACAGATGCAAAAACCATATATCCACCTGGTTTTAATTGATTATAGCAATCATTAATAAACTTCTTTCTTCCTTTTTCATCTAGTAAATGAATAAGTGCAAAGCTAAATATGCCGTCATATAACTTATTTTCAAAAGGCATTTCTGATACTGATCCATGATAAATTTTATTCTCAAATCCATGATTCCTTGCTATACTAATGGCTGTTTTAGAAATTTCAATTCCTGTAACATTCATATTATTATCAATAAACGGCTTTGCATTTCTCCCATATCCAATACCTGGTATCAAAACATCTTTTATATTATGTTTCGCAAAATAATCCGCTACAGCAACAGCAATAGTAGATGGAGTAAATCCCCACATTGCTTGATTTTCCGAAAACATTGTTTCCCAAAGTTCTGACATATAAACACTTCCTTTAATAATTTTATCTTTAGATTCGTATTTTATTTTGTTATTAATATATAAATAATAAGAATAAAATTATTATAGTCCACTTATTAAGTACTATTCAATTATAGGTATTAATTAAAAACATAGCAAAATCAAAGAAATCATGTTAAAGTCTTAATTGGACTTTAATATGATTTGTTATCTTATATATAAACAGTTTAATAAATATCAAAATAATCATCATTCATTTTTATCTTACCAGCACAGTACTTTAAGTACAAATAACCATCTATTACCACAGACATAATTACCCCCACTGCTCCTAAAGTCATCCATATCATTTTATACATACCTACTTTACCAAAAGCAGAAAAACAGAGAAATGCACCTACAGGCATAGCGACACGTGATATCTCTGCTATATCAGCTGAATTAGCATCTAAATCTGTATCATTTATTTCATGTATAAAATACCAAGATAATGCTATTTTATAATGATATATAGGAAATACTAGCGCTAGAGCTTTCAAATATGAATTTATATCATATCCCACTACCTCGCTCATAAGAGGATAAATCAATCCCATTGACATTGTGCCTACTATAATAAGCATAATCACATTTGTATTTCGACTCAATTCAATTTTTTTAATACACTCTTTAATTTTTTTCATATAGCTTTTATCCTTTCAGTTATTAAAATATTAAAAGTTAGAAGTTTCAATCAAAAGTCCTGTATTTAATTCTTTTAAGTAATTTAATATTACAGGTATTAATCTTGCTCTTAACATAATGTAAGTTAAAACATCCTCATATTTAGTTCTCCTTTAATATATATCATACTTTAATGTACGCATATTGTCCTTTTACCTGTGTTATAGTACTAAAAATCTTATTTATCATAATAATCTAAATTTATAATTATCATTAATATATTACTATGATTAATAAACCTTGTTGTAATTTTCTTTTTGATAAACTGCCCTTTAGGTGAAACTTTTTCAAGAAATAAACAAAGACACCTATAAAGTTTATTTATTAATAACATTCTTTATACGTGTCTTTATAATAATATTCTTTAATTTTACATTAACTTGCGAAAGTAATTTTATTTTTTCCTGTTGTTTTAGATGTATATAATCTGTTATCAGCTACTTCAAGTACTCTTTCTTTTTCTACAGCACTATCAGCAACTCCCATACTTATTGTAACTTTTATATCATTATCCCAGATTAGATTTTCTATTCTTTTTCTTACATCCTCAGCCATATTTATAATAAAATTTTTATCTCTTGGATTTACTATTACAACAAATTCTTCTCCACCATATCTAAATATGCTTCCATTCCTTCCAATGACTTCTTTTGAAACTTGAGCAACTCTTTTTAAAACTTCATCTCCAGTTAAATGACCATAAGTATCATTAATTTTTTTAAAATTATCTATATCAAAAACAAAAATATAAAAATTTTTATTTTTTTCTAGTAGCTTATTAAGCACCTCATCAAAATACCTTCTATTATTAATATTAGTTAAACTATCTGTTATATTTTTATATCGTAACTCTCTGTTTTTCATAATTACAATTACTATGACTATAGTCAATAGTAACATTACAATGCACCCTTTTATATAATTGTATATTTTTTCTTTATTCATCCTTCTTAGAGCAAGTTCATTTTCATACTTTGCAACAGTATATTCCGAATAATTTTTGTTGACTAGTAATGACTCTTCATATTTAACCTGTAAAAGCTTAGCTTCATATTCACTAACTTCTTTATATCTTTTTTCCTCATTGTATATCTTCTGCATTTTTTGTAAAACGTATATTTTCAAATCTTTATCAGTTAAATTATTCAATATTTCAGTATATTTATTTAAAGCATAGTCAACATTGCCCTTAAGATACTCCAAGTAAGCTTCGTATGCAGACTCATACAGATCAATATCTGCATATCTTAATCCTAAATTTCCCGAAAAACAATTTTTACACAATTCAATATACTTTTCTGCTTCACTTAAATCCTCTTTAGATGATTTATCCTTTTCATATTTTTCCATATAATATTCTGACAATGATAAATAGTATATGATATCTGAATTATAATTCTTATTAACATCCACAATATAATTATACTTATTAATTAAATCAGGCACTTCATTAAGTTTATCATCAACAAGATAAATCTCTATAAGTTTATTTAATGCAGTTACTTTTATATCATGCCTTAATACATGATCTTTAATATCCATATCTAATACTTCTATTAATAATTCTTCTGCTCTCTCATTATCTGAAAGCTTTGCATATATTTCTGCTTCATTAAGTCGTGCTCTTGCTTTATATATATCTCCATTTTCAATATTAAATTTATTTAATATTGTCTCTATCTCCATGGATAGCTCTATTACTCTTGCATGATACCCTTTCCCCTTATAAATTGAAGCCAATGTATCTTTAATCGGTACAATCACACGTGCATCAAGTTTACTTTCATTTTTTAATATAGCTTCTGCTTTGTTCATTATATAATCAAAGCTATCATCAAAATTTATATATAATCCTAATTTAGCATTTAGTAACAAACCATACTTATTCCAATCTTTAATTGTCATACTATTTAATTCATTATCTATTTTTTCTAAAATA
Organism: Clostridium sp. SM-530-WT-3G; assembly: GCF_012843905.1. Taxonomy (GTDB): domain Bacteria; phylum Bacillota; class Clostridia; order Clostridiales; family Clostridiaceae; genus Clostridium. The sequence continues at coordinate 50,494 of NZ_JABAGC010000020.1, read as the reverse complement.
CTATCATCCTTATGTATGTAAGTATAATAATATTCCATTAAATATTCATTATACAATTCAATGAATTTATTAGTAAACCTATTTTGTTTTTCTTGAGACATAACTGAATATTTCATACCTTCTTCTCGGTTTTTTCTAATATAACCATATTCATATGCTATCAAAAAGTAATCTTCTGCAGACAATTCTTTCCCATCATTAATTTTTTCTATATTCTTTGCATTATAACTTATTAAAAGTTCACTGTTAATCTCTTTAGAATATTCAACTTTATTATATAAACTTCGTATAAGAATATTTTTAATGGAATTTCTAATGCAATATGCACCTCCCAAAATCACAGTGCAAAGCAAAATACAGCTAATTAATAATGTATATATTTTTTTCTTATTATTTTTCACTTATTCCTCCATAATTTAGCACATAAAGATTATCCAAAAGGGTTCTTTTTGCAATTAATCATAAAATTATCTATTATCTTTATATTGCATTAATTTGATAAATAATATCAACTTTCTCATAATTCAATCACAATAAACTCTATATCACTTACCAAAATATATTTTTATACAAAATCCGACACATTTTTCACTTGTTATTTTATTTTAATATAATTATATATATATTTCAAATAAAATTTATATTTAACTTAGTATCATTAAAATGTAAAATAATATAATTTTTAACACAAAAAAAGACTATATTTTCATAAGCCTTTACTTTCAAACAAAAAATCAAATCAATTTTATCCGGCAACTGGCAAGCATAGTTCAAATATCTTTAGCCCCTATAGTTTTGCGTCACTGAATTTCTTCAGCTTTGCTATTAAATTGTATAGATTGTAAAGTACATTATATATAAGTACTAATTAATAATAGCACTTCAATTCCCTAAATAGTATTATCATCCATATTTCTATTTGCTTTTAATTTAAATCAAAAATTAACAAAAATACACCCTATTTGTATTCATATTGTAACATATTTTATTCTTATTGTAACATATTTTAAAAAATATTTACTTTTTTCGACATAAATCATATTATACATTGCCATCTAATTATTAATAAACAAAAATGCTGACTAACTACATTATTGTAGATAATCAGCATTTTCAGAAATTCTATTTTTTTATATACATAGAGCAAAAAGTGGCGCACATAAAACAGTAAGAAGTCCAGTCATAACAATTGCTAAGCTACTCATAGCTCCTTCTATTTGACCCATTTCCATAGCTTTTGATGTACCTATAGCATGAGAACATGATCCTATGGCAATTCCTTTTGCTACTGGATTCTTTATTTTACATAAATTACATACTCCTTCAGCAACCATGCTTCCAAATATACCTGTAACTATTATAACAGCAACTGATATTGTTACTATTCCTCCAATTTCTTCTGATACACTCATTCCTATAGCAGTAGTTATTGATTTTGGAATTAAAGTAACATATTCTTGGTGTCCAAGTTTTAATGCACGTGCTAATATAAATACGCATACAAAATTAGCTAATACTCCACAAATAACCCCTATACTAATTGCCTTCCAGTTCTTTTTTAGTAATTCAATCTTTTCATATAATGGGATTGCTAAGCATACTGTAGCTGGTGTAAGCAAATAACTTATATATTTTGCTCCATCATAATATTTGTCATAGTCAATATTAAAGGCTAGTAAAAAAGCAATAGTAATAGCAATTGATATTAATAATGGATTAAATATTGCTAACTTAAATTTTCTTTTTATTAATACCCCTATTCCATATGTTATAAGGCTTATAATTCCACCAAAAAAGATTGAATTTTGTATCAAGTTATCCATTCGTCTTTCCCTCTTTACCCGTTTTTATTTATCTTCATCATCTGTTTTTTTACATTCTTTACATTCACCAATAGAAATAACTTTCTGAGTAGCATGGCCAGTAACTATCATTGTAACTATTGTAGAAACAACAGTAATAATAGCTATTGGTAAAATTACTCCTTTAAGTACTCCCCATGAATTCATAAGTCCTACAGCTGCAGGAATAAACATAACTGGCATAATCTCTATAAGAAATGTTCCTGTTTCTTTTACTGAATCTATCTTTATTATCTTTGTATATAAACATATGAACATTATCACAAGTCCATAAATACAAGCTGGTATTTGTACAGGTATAATATAATTTAAAATTTCACCTATAAATGAAATCGCAAGAATAATACCCATCTGTCCCAAGTATTTCATCTTTTGTCGCTCTCCTTAATTGATATTTTTTCATTAACAAAATATAATTATATCAACACTATTTTATATATTATATATATAACTTACTAAATAATATAATAATTTTATCACTTTGGAGGTTTTTATGAGTTTAAAAGAACCTGAAAAAGGTTTATATGAAGATCCTCGTTTTCCATTTGCAATATTTACTATAAATAAAAAGGAATGTATTCCACCTCATGGCCCTGGAAACCACACCCTTCATTGGCATGAAGATTTACAATTTACACTTGTAACCAAAGGTTCTCTCTCAATGATGGTAAATAGTAAAAATTATAATTTAAAATCTGGCAATGCCATATTTATAAATAGTAGACTTTTACATATGACAAATCACATAAGCGATGATGGAGAATATGTAAGTATTAACTTTCCTACAAAAATGATTTCTATTTTAACTGGAAGCAAGCTTGAGTCTGATTTTGTTCAACCCTTTACTATGAACTACAATCTTCCTGCAATTCTTCTTACTAATGATGATGAATGGCAGAAAAATATAATATCAATGCTCACAGATTTATGTAACTTTTGTAAAGATGAAGAAGTTTACGCAAAAGATTATGAAATTGCTGTAAGACTTCAATCTATATGGTTGTACTTCATTAGAAATGTAAAAAATTATAGCTGTAACTCTAGTAAATCTTTTGTACGAAAACAAGAATATATGCAGTTAATGCTTTCATATATACATGATAATTTTATGGCTAACATTTCTCTATATGATATATCTAACTCTGCACATATAAGCCAAGCTGAATGTTCCAGATTGTTTAGAAAGGTACTTGATATAAGTCCATATGAATATCTTTTAAAATACCGTATAGAACAATCTATTGAAATGTTGAAAGAAACTAATAAATCTATTACTGAAATTGCTATATCTGTTGGATTTAACGACTGTAGCCATTTCATTCAGGTTTTCAAAAAACATACTGGATTTACTCCTAGAGGATACATAAAAAATAATTTAAAATAATTATTTATACATAATAAGGCAGAATGAAAAACTTATTATTAATAGGTTTTTCATTCTTTTTTGCATATAGAATTTTTTAATGCTATTTCTTTTATTTTTTCCATAATTTATTGTAGATTACACTTCATATGAGTATACTTTGATTTTACTATATCAAACCCTATATTTTCATATAAAGGCTTCCCAAAATCTGTAGCTTGCAACTCAACATAAGATAAATTCATATCTTTAGCATCATCAAGCATCACCTTCATAAGCTTTCCTGCTATGGCATGCTTTCTGTATTGTGACTTAGTAAATACATTTAAAACAGTACCTGTCTTTCCCGTAATAAAGCTTGGATTTGCTGGTTTTTCTACAATAAGCAAAAAAACTCATTTTTATTATTTAACTATAAATTCTATCTAATCACATATGCGCTAATTTTATGTTAGATTGAAAACTATTTTTAATAATATTATATAAATAATTATAACTAAACATGACAGAATGATGTCAGCTTTAAAATTGTATAATTATTCCATAGATTGGACATAATCTAAAAAAATAATTTCATAAATATATTTTATATAAGAAAGGATGTTTTAATTATGGAAAATAAATCATTTTGTCAATGCTGTGCTATGCCAATGGAATCAAATGAAGTCTTAGGAACAAATAAAGATGGAAGTAAAAATTCTGATTACTGTATTTACTGTTATAAAGATGGTGAATTCACTGCTCCTAACGTCACTATGGAAGAAGAAATTGAAATTTGCCTTCCTTTCATGAAAGAACAAGGATTTTCTGAAGATCAGGCTAGAAAAATGATGCAAGAAACATTTCCACATTTAAAGAGATGGGCAAAATAGTTATATAAAACAATATTCAGGAATTCTGCACTTTAGATCTGGGTATTTCTTTGTAACTTTTTCACCTATTTCAGGTATAACTTTAAAATAAGTTTCATAATTAGGTACATTCATCTTTTTAGAATATACTATACACTCTGGTAATTCCTTAATTATAGCTTGATAATTCATAAATATCTCCTCCTGTTTCCCACATAAAATAAATTCAATTCTGGATAGCTGCTCAGTACTATTAGATATTTCTGTTTCTATCTCTTTTTTTCTTTTTTCTAAAATATATTTAAAACTAGATCCACTTAAAATTGTCCTTATTTCATCAATAGATAATCCTATCTGACGAAATGACTGAATTTTATGCAATATTGTAAGCTGCTTAGTTGTATAAAATCTGTATCCTGTAAAATCATCTACAAATTCTGGTTTTAACAACCCTACAGAATCATAGTATCTCAATGTTTTAATTGTTGTTTTAGTCATTTTAGAAAATTCACCAATTCGGTACATATGCCTCACATCCTTCCTTGTAGCTTTATCTTATTACCTCCATTTAGGGGAGAGTCAATATAATTATTTATAATATTTCCAACATAAATATTATAACATTTTTTATATATAAATCTTTCTAATTCCTAAAACATACTACACTCTTCTAAATCAAAAATAAGCAGACATAAATATGCCTGCTTACCTTTATTTTTTCATAACAGAAAGTATAGAAACTGTTACAATTATTAATATTGTACCTAACCACTGTACCCAGCTGAATGTTACATTCATAAACATTATAGATAAAAATGCTGCTGATAATGGTTCTATGCATCCAAGTATACTTGCTTCATATGGTTCTATATATTTAAGACTTTCCATATAGGCTGAAAATGCTATAATAGTTCCAAATATCATTACAAAAGCTACTGCTAAAATAGATTTTGGTGTCCAATTGCCTGTACAGTTAAAAGGTGAATTAACAAAGCAAAAAGCTACTCCACCTATTAACATTGCCCACCCTACAGTACATATTGATCCATATTCTTTAATTAATTTTACTGGCTGCAAAGTATATAGTGCAGATGCAAAAGCAGTTACAATTCCCCAAAAAAGAGCTTCTTTAGAAATGGATAAACTATTCATATTTCCTTTTGTAATTATCAAAAATGTTCCGAGCATTGCCATAGTCACACATAATAGTTGCTTTAATGTTGGTAATTTTCTATTATGAATACACATATAAAAAGTAATTATTATAGGTGCTAAATATTGCAATATTGTTGCTGTAGCAGCATTTCCATGATTTATTGCTGCAAAATATGCATACTGCACTCCAAGCATTCCTAAAAGTGAAAATAATATAAGTCGTATAACACTATCTTTTCTCTTCCATATTCTTAATAAATTTTTATCTCTTTTTATTGCTGATACTATCAAAAGAAAAGCTCCTGATAAAAGCATTCTAGTGGTAACAAGCCATTCTGGTGTAAAATTCTCAGCTTGAAACAAGTATTGAGCTGTTGTTCCAGAAACACCCCAAAGCAATGTTCCAAATGTAACTAAAAATATTCCCTTTAACCTTAAAGATTTTTTCATAAGTAATTTTATCTCCCATTTATTAAATTAACCATAACTAATATTATATTTAATACTAACATTTATCAATAAATAAATTACTCATTTTTATGAATATATTAACGTAACTAACACGATAATTGCTGAAACTGAATATTGTATATTTAAAATATAAAAGTATATTATTAATCTAAAACTTTAATATTAGGTTCTATTTTCTGGAGCATTTCCATAGTCACTGCACCATGTCTTAATACTACAGGAGGATTTACTGTACAGTCTACTATTGTAGACCCTATTCCTATATTCTTTTTATCTTCTCCTATTATGTAATCTATTTTCCCATCAAAATCTTCTATACATCCTTCTATATTATCGTGGCTTGGGCCTCCACTTATATTTGCAGATGTGGCTGTAATTATAGTACCTGATAATTCAACAAGCTTTCTTGCCAGTTCATTACTTGTCATTCTTATTCCTATAGAATCTAAATTAGCACTAGTTATATTAGGTATAACATCTTTCTTTTTTAATACTAATGTTAAAGGACCTGGCCAAAACTCATCTATAAGCTTTTGTGCTACTTCGGGAACTTCTTTAACATAGCTATCTATATTCTTTGAGGCAGTAATTACTGTAATAGCCTTATTATCTGGTCGTCCTTTAGCTTTAAATATCTTTTTTACAGCCTCTTCATTTAATGCATCTGCTCCTAATCCATAAAGTGTTTCTGTAGGATATGCTATTACCCCTCCACCTTTTATGCACTCTGCTACTTCTATTAATCTTTCATCACCAAGACTTTGTATGTTATAAACTTCTGTTTTCAAGGTTTACCCCTCTTTCGTAAAATTTCTTTTCATAAATTATAATCTTTATTTTTTCTTTCAATTATAACATAAGCATTAATTTTAAATACTTATGTTATAATAATTTATCTCAAGAAATTCCCACCAAAATTTATTTTTTAATTTTACTATTTTATGCTATATCCATTATCAGAAAGAACATTTATTGCCTTTTTAAAGTTTTCTTTCTTAGTCAAAATATAATCTGTATTAAAAGTTGAAACTGCAAATATACCTATCTTATTCTCTTCTAAGTGATTTTACTGGATCTACAGTAGCAGCCTTCATAGCTGGAAGTATTCCTGCTATTATGCTTATTGTAATGCTTAAAGTTAATCCATATAATAAATACTTTCTATCTATTAAAACTAAATTAATCGAAAAAGACTTATATGTTAACTTATTAATAAATTGTGCTAATCCATATGAAATAATACATCCTAATAGTCCACTAAATAATCCTATTAGTGAAGCTTCAGATAAGAAAATTCTTCTTATATCCTTTCTTCTTGCACCAATTGATTTTAAAATTCCTATTTCCTTTGTTCTTTCCATTACACTTATATATAACACTACAAGTATCATAATTGAAGAAACTATTAAAGAAACAGCTGCAATTCCTGATAATCCATAAGTAATTATATTTATCATCTGGTTAAACATTATTGTCATCTGTTCTTCTGATGAACTTGAATAACCTAATTCCTTAATTGTATTTTTTACTTGATCTACATCTTTATCATTTGAAGCAGTAACGTAAACTATATTAGGATTTAATGTACTTTTATTTTCACTATATATTTTTTCTAAATCTTCATAATTTAAAAATACACATCTAAGCATTGAGTTTAAACTTCCATAGCTATCATATACACCACTTATAATAAAATCGTTTTTCACCTTCTTATCACCTATAAGTAGGCCTAATTTAACCTTTTTCCCTACTATTTCATTAGCATTATATCCAAGCTTATCAAGCGTTCCTCTATTAATTAATACTTCACCACTTTTAGGAAAGTCTCCACTAGTTAATCCTGTTTTTAAAAGGATAGATGATATACTTGCTATACGCATTAAGTTACATCCACCTTTATCACTTTGAATAGAGTTTGCCCCCATAGATATCTGATTATATCCTTTTTCTATTGCTGATACATTATCTAAGGACTTTAGTTTTTCTAAGTCTCCTTCTGTAAATGCTTGCCCATTATTTACTTTAGGCATATTAAATAACTGCTCATTATCATCATTAAAGCTATCATCATTATCATTCATGCTGACTTCTATAACTGATGGGTTAGAATAGCTATTCATAGCATTATTAAAATATGTCTTTATCCCATTTCCAAAAGCAAGCATAAGTATGACACTCATTATTCCTATACTGGTACCAAAGGAAATTAAAATATTTCTAAATATCTTTTCTTTCATATTTATAAGAGATAATTTTATAGCTGATATTAAACTTAAGCTTCTATTTTTTTCTTTAGATTTGCTTGAATACTTTTGTTCAGTATAATCGTTACTTGAATCTAATTTTTCTTTCTTAGTATCACCAACTATTTCACCATCTCTTATTTCTATAAGCCTGTCAGCCGATTTTGCCACCTTTTCAGAATGAGTGACCATTATTACAAGCTTATTCATCTTCACTACTTCTTTTAGAAGATTTAATATTTCATCCGTATTCTTACTATCAAGACTTCCTGTAGGTTCATCTGCTATTATTATGTCTGGATCATTTACAAGAGCCCTAGCTATAGATACTCTTTGCTTCTGACCACCTGATAATGCACTAGGCTTTTTATGTATTTCCTTTCCAAGTCCCAATCTTTCTAATATTTCCTTGCCCTTTTCAATTCTCTCTTTCTTACTTACTCTATTTAAAGTCATTGGAATAACTACATTGTCCAACACCGATAAATGGGGAATTAAATTAAAACTTTGAAATATAAATCCGACCTTATTCTTTCTATATGCATCTATTTCTTTTTTCTTAAACTTCTTTATATCCTTGTTATTTACAATCATCTGTCCAGTAAATTCTGAATCAAGCATCCCCATAATATTTAAAAGTGTTGATTTTCCACTACCAGACTCCCCTATAATTGCTGTAAGTTCTCCTTTTTGAAAAGATATATTTATATTTTTAAGCACATGATTTCTATTTTTACCTACTTTGTAATACTTATTTATATCTTTTAATTCTAAAACTCTCATATCTCTCAACCAAATTTTCCTTTGCCCAATTTTTATTACTACTTTTAAAATGCTTTCCAGAAGGTTTGGAAAAAATATAAAACAAAATATTTGCTAAAATTCCACCTGAAAAATCTATAAGTACATCCTTCACGCTAGATGTTCTGTCTTGAATAAACATCTGTAAGAATTCATCTAAAGTTGCTATTAGTAAAATTATAAATAATGAGTATATTATAATGTTTATATCATTAATCTTAAAATGCTTTAACGCACAACAAATTGCTATAGTGAGTAAAAAGAATTCAAAAGCATGAGCAATCTTTCTAACTAACAAATTTAACTCTTGTAATGAAATATGGTTTAAAATTGTCTTTCCAAATGGAGCTTTTGATATTATCATTACAATATCATTTACAACTCCCCTGCTTCTTACATTGGAAACAGAGGATACCTGACTTGAGTTAAAAAATATAAATAAAACACAAAATACACATGCAAATATAAATATTTTCCTTTTATTCATTTTTACCTCCATTTAAGTATAATAATACATTTATTATACCATTAACTTAATTGCTAAATATGACAAAATAATTAATAACACCATTATTTACCTTAATATTTTTTAAGGTAAATATAATTTTAAAAATATTTTTTATAATCATTGAATAAACACTTAACAATAAACAAAAAGCTTTGAAGCAATTCAATATTACTTCAAAGCTCTTGTATTTAGCCTAATTAAATTTCTTTCTTTATATCATCTATAATTTGTTCAACAGAAATTCCATTTTCCTTTAATAATTCTTCTACAACATATCTATCTGGGAATGATTTTTTAATACCGTAGTTTTTAACTTTCATATCTGAAGGCCCGTAGAAGCTTGCAATCTTTTGACCAAATCCACCTTCTAAGATTCCATCTTCTAAAGTGATTACCATTTTATGATTTTTCTTTAAATCATTTAGTAATTCTTCATCTAATCCAGTTATGAATTTAGGATTGATTAATGTTGCATTTATTCCCTCTTCACTTAACTTGTTTGATACAGCTTCTCCAATTTTATAGAAGTTACCAAGTCCTATTATAGCAACATCTTTACCTTCTTTTGTAACTTCAAATTTATTTAAGATGCTGTAATCTGTTGTATCTTCTTTTCCAGTTGATACGATTGGACCTGCTGGTACACGTACTGCTACGGGATGTTCTGTTTGTTCCATTGCATATTTAACCATAGCTAAATGTTCTTCTATGCTAGTTGGTGCAAGATATACAAGGTTTGGAATATTGCTCATCATTGCAATATCAAAGAAACCTAAATGGCTTTCGTCATTCATTGAATATACTGAAGCACCATAATTAAGAATTGCTGCTGGATTGTTGTTAAGACATAAATCTTGCATCAACTGGTCATATGTTCTTTGAGCAAAGGTACTTAATATACATAATACTGGTTTTGTACCATTCTTAGCCATACCAGAAACCATTGCTACTGCTTGTTCTTCAGCTATCCCAACATCTACATATTGTGTTCCTGCTTCATCTCTCCAAGGTTTTCTAAATCCAAAAGCACCTGGAGTTGCAGCATTTACAACACCTACTGTAGGATCTTTCTTAATTGCATCCATTAAGAATTCAGCAGTTTTTGAAGTGTAAGTTTCTGCTGGCATTTTACGTAAATATTCTCCCTTTTCTCTATCAAAAGGACCACCTGCATGCCACATTTCTTTGTTAATTTCTGCATGCTCATATCCCTTACCTTTTATTGTATGTATATGAACAAGTACTGGATGATCTACATCTTTAACCTTTGATAATGTATCTATAAGAGCTTCTACATTATTACCTTCTCCTACATAATAATACTCAAATCCCATAGCCTTGAAGAAGTTACAAGGTGTAGTTCCATTAGATTCACGTAAATCTCTTAAGTTCTTATAAAGTCCACCATGATTTTCTGCAATAGCCATATCATTATCATTAACTATTACAATCATGTTTGTTCCAATTTCAGCAACAGTATTTAAACCTTCAAATGCTTCTCCACCGCTTAAAGAACCATCTCCAATTACAGCAACTATATTTTCCTTGTCGCCTTTTAAATCTCTACCTTTTGCAAGACCAGATGCAAGACTTATAGATGTTGAAGTGTGACCTATGTTAAACCAGTCATGTTCACTTTCATTTGGATTAGTGTATCCTGAAACTTCATCATAAGCTTCCTTTTCCATGAAAGCTTTTCTTCTTCCTGTAATCATCTTATGAACGTAACTTTGGTGAGAAACATCAAATACGAATTTATCTATTGGTGAATTAAATACATAGTGCATTGCTATAATTAATTCAACAGTACCTAAATTAGGACCAATATGTCCACCATGTGCACTTAGCTTTTCTAATAATGTTTCACGCATTTCTGAGCTTAATGCATTTAATTCATCTAATGATAATTTTTTCAAATCTTCTGGTGAGTTTATATTTTCTAAATACATAATTAAATTCTCCTTATATTATCTTTATATGTTTCTCATAAATTTCTAATAAGTTTTGTGTAAATACTATTAAAACTCTAAGTATAACAATAAGTCAAGGCATATTTTTTCCAAATCCAAATGTAATCTTTTACTACTTTTTTATGAAAACTTATTCTGTATTCCTTACCACAATATAATTTTATAACTAACTTTCACACACAATACTTTAGATAAAATCTTATTACTATCTACTTTCTCATTACTTTCTCTATTATTATCTGTATTTGATTTACCGCCTATACTTGTATTAATTGCTTAATCTGTCATTCTTATATTCTGTGCTTGTAGCATATATGTCAGTAATATTATTAGTCTATAAGATTTTTTAAAATAAATAGTATGTTTCTAATTGCTAATTATTCAATTTTATACATTTTAATTTTCTATCATTATCGATACTTGCTACAAAATCATTATTAACTTGTATAAATGTTCCAATATATTCTATTTCCTTTCCAGTCATTAGATTTTTCACAGAACTTTTAGATTCATTATTAACTATAATTTCACTTTTATCATTAAAATATATATCAGATGCTTTTACTGGTTCTTCTAATGTTTTTGTCTTCCAATTAGAAGTGTTTTCGCTTATTTTTCCGTACAATATACTTACTACTTTATCTTCTTTTAATTGTCCCATATATATTACATCATTTTTATCTATTCCTAGTAATGACATCGGGCTGTCCACATTAAATTTAAGCTCTTCATTTGGACTTGTAATAAAGAATTTTCCATTTGATTTATCTTCATATATTAAACGATCTTCATGGGGTATTGTCTTCATATTCCCTAAATTTTCAGCTCTAATATTCACTTTATTAATATCATTATTTCTATCTATTCTATATACAGAGCCTTTTGAATCCCCCCTCCTTATGTCTACATAATAAACATTTGTAAGAACAGATGTAGCCATGTTTTCAACTTTAATATTTTTTGTATAATCACATATTTCCTGTACAAAAGCTTTAGATGAATCTGCCGGATTATATGTTTCAAGTAGAATTTCTCCATTTTCATTCATTTCTACAAATGCAATTATATTTCTATTTTCTAACCACTTATAATACATAATCTTATTTTGTGAAGGAACTTTATTAATTGCTCCATTCTTAGTATCTTCTATGCATAAGGAATTACCATCCCTATAAGCTATATATTTGCCACTATAAGATAAACTTATATTTTCAGCACTTTCCTTTACCACTGTATTTATATCAGCTACTTCCTTTGGCGCTTCCTTTACTTCAGTAACCTGAAAATCATATGAATCAATTAAGATAAACTTATCTAATGTATATAAAATTCCAAATTCACATATTAAACCAAATATAGTCCAAGCAATAATTAATTTTTTCATGGCAAGCTCTCCTCTATTTTATTTAACAATAACAGCAGTTGGGATTGTTCTTTCACCCATGCTATTTGATGGTGAATTTATAAGTTCTCCTTTATAATACATTGTTGTTGATGTTCCACCATCTAAATTAATTGCATTTACTGCTCCCAGTTTACTCATTATTTCTTGAACTTCTGTATATGATGCTCCTAATCTATTTATCTTTTTCCCATTAAGAACAAGCATAATTATTGCACCATCTTTTCTCTGACCTATTGCTGTTCTTGGTGCAAATCCTCCATCACTTTCTATTTTACTCTTCTTTCCATTTACCATAAGAACTGGTCCAAAGCTTAAAGCTTCCTTTACGCCTAATTTTTTTAGTTCATCAAGGGAATACTTTCCCACAATAAATACACCCTTTTTAGTTATACCAAACATCTCTTTCTTTTCTCCATAACTGCTATCCCACACTACTTCTCCATCACTAATTACAATTCCATCAGGATATGCACCTGTTCCTGTCCATTCAACAGAAGTTTTGTCTACAAAAGCACCTCCATTGATTGCAGCTACAGCCCCATAATGTTCAGCTATTTCAGAAGTTGTTTCACCTTCTACTTCAAGTTTAGAAGTAAGCCCAATCTTAACTCTTTTAGGATCATTTATGATCATGTAATATCCTTGATATCTTGAATTTCCATCTATTGTGTAAATTTTAATAGTATTATCATTCTTTTCTGATACATCTATTGATTTTATATCTGTTGTATCAGCTTCAGCTTCTTCAGTGTCATTTCCTCCGATAATAGAATATATTTCTTCATCCGATAAAAACCATTTTGCAAGAAACTGAAAATGCATCGATGTCATTGCAGAACCTACAAATCTTTTTTTAGCATTTTCAAATGGCCCGTATAAAATTGCAAATGGAAATATACTTGATATAAATACAAATTCAAATATGATGAATGTCATTATAATAAAAATTCTTTTAGGTTTCTTTTTTCTTCTTTTATGTTTACGCGTATTCGTCTTTATCTCCTCATTATTTATCTCATTTTTCACATCGATACTCATTACATCTTCTCTCCATTTTATGTATATAATTAAATATTTTACCATGCTTTTGGTCAAAATAATATTATTTCAGCCTTAAAAATTATTACTGATTGAAATAAAAAAATATCTTTAGCCCTATAAAATAGCCAAAGACATTCTTTACTTATATATTTTCCTTAATCATAAATTTAATACAATACATTAAATGTTAAAATGTTTATTAAATCACCTGTTTCTGCATTTACACCTACACATCTTATAAAGGCCTTATTGAAATGATAATTTTCTATTGTATTTAATATCAAATAATCATAAAATGATAATAAATAACAATACATAATATTTACTAATGATTTATGTGGGGGGACATATTTATGAAAAAAGCTGTATTTTTTGATATTGACGGTACACTTCTTGATAGTGAAAAAGGAGTATCTAAAATGACTTCTGAAGTAAAAGATGCTATTAGAGAACTTCAAAAAAATGATACTTTAGTTTTTATTGCAAGTGGACGTCCATATGCATTTTTAAATGATGATATTTTAAACTTTGGATTTGATGGATATATATTAATGAATGGTTCTTTAATATTATTAAATGATAAACTAGATGTTGATAATTATAAATCTGACACATCTTCAGATTCACTACACATGACACCTTTTTATAAAGAACCTTTTGATAAAAAATATTTAAAAAGTATAATTGAAAAGTTTGATAGTCTTAATATTGAATATATTGTGCAAGATGAAAAATATTCATATATAAAATCAGAATTTAAACATCTTCAATCTCTTTTTACTCACGTTGGAATTCCTAAAAAATATATAAAAAATGATTATAATATTGATGATATTAACGTATATAAAATAGAAATGTACTGTTATGATGATGAAGCTATAGAATTCTGCAAAAGCCTTGAAGATGATAACTTTAAATATACTTACTTTGATGGATTTAATTTATTTGAATTATATTCTCGTAAAAATACAAAAGCTTCTGCAATATTAAAGGTTTTAGAACATTTTGATATTGATGTTAATAACAGTTTTGCTTTTGGTGATAGTCATAATGATATTGAAATGCTTAATACTGTTGGATGTGGTATCGTTATGGACAATGCTATAAATGAAATAAAATCTCATGCTGATAAAGTAACTAAAGCCGTTAATGAAGACGGAGTTGCTTACGGTATTAAAAATTATATTTTAGATTAACTTATAACATTATATTTATTATAAAAAAACTATCTGTGGAAATCCTCTCCTATGGAAATGAGTTTTCACAGATAGTTATAATTTTATATAAAAGCTTTTATATGTTTCTTTATAATAAAACTACAAAAAATTTATAAATTCTATTTATAAGCAGCTTTAAGGATATCAAGAATTTCTTCAGCATTTAATTTTTTATATCCGCTACCTGTTATAATTGTAGATTCAGCTATCTTTGGAAGCATTTCTTCTGTAGCTCCAAGTTCTTTTATGCTTGTAATAATTCCACATTCATTCATGAAATCTTCCATAGCATCTATACCAGCTAAAGCAATTTCTTCTTTAGTCTTTCCAGTATCATCAACTCTCCATACTTCCTTTGCAAAACGAACAAATTTATCTAATCCGAATTTATAAATATAACGATAATATGGAAGAGAAATAGCTGCAAGCCCCATACCATGTGTACAGTCTGTATATGCTCCTAATTGATGTTCAATCATATGAACTTCCCAGTCTTGAGTTTTTCCAAGACCTAAAATTCTACATAATGCTAGTGATGCACTCCACATGATATTACTTCTTGCTTCATAGTTTTCAGGATCTTTAACTGCAACTTTTGCACTATTTATAACAGAACGTAAAACACCTTCTATCATGTAATCAGTTGTATTATCATCTTCACCTGAGAAATATGCTTCCATTAAGTGAGACATTATATCAAATATTCCACTTACCATTTGATATTGTGGTACAGTATATGTGTATTCTGGATTTAATATAGAGAATTTAGGATAAACTGGTTCAGGGAATACTCTTCCGTTCTTAACCTTTGTTTCTTCATTTGTAATAACAGAACCACCATTCATTTCTGAACCTGTACCTGCCATTGTAAGTATTGAACCTACAGCAACAATTTTATTATCTACTGGTTCATTTTTAATCCAGTATTTTTCCCATGCATCTCCTTCACAATATGCTGAAACTGATATTGCTTTTGCACAGTCTATAGTAGATCCTCCACCAACAGCTAATATTAAACCTACATTGTTTTCTTTTACAAGCTTTGCACCTTCCATAACTTTTTCATAAGTTGGGTTTGGCATTATTCCTGAAAGTTCAACTACTTTCTTTCCACTTTCATTTAATACAGCTATTATCTTGTCATATAAACCAGTTCTTTTAATTGCACCTTTACCATATGCAAGCATAATTGTATCGCCATAATTTTTAAGTTCTTCACTTAATTTTTCTAATGCACTTTTTCCAAAATGAATTTTAGTTGGATTATAATAAGTAAAATCTAAATTCATTATTTTTCTCTCCTTTGGACTGTATTTTTATAATTTATATAAAATTATTTTTAAAGCATTAATTTAAGTGCCTTGTTTACCTCAAAGCACTTATATACTACTTAGTAAATAAATATTATATTCAATTTTTTCGTATACTATACACGTCCCATAATATTCACATAATAATGTTATACCCAATTAACTCTTATTTATATTGCATTATTATGAACAGATTAATTATATAAATTATTCTCATTAATCCCTCATAAATATTTTTACTACTTATAAAAATTATATAAATTTACATTTTACCACTAATGATTATACCATCATATTTATACAAGATAAACCATACAAATATAAAACTAGAAAAAATATATTATCAATTATACTTTATTAAATAGAGTATACACTGGCTAATCTACTCAATACATAATCAACTTCAAGATTAGTAGCCACAAGAAGTCCCTCTTCATCTATGTCAAATAACTCATTGTGATGAGAAACTCCTTTATTAGGTTTTTCAATATTTTTTGTTCCTACTTGAGCATATGTTCCTGGAATTAAATTAAGATAATCTGCAAAATCATCTGCGCCTAGTTTCTTTGGATAATCCTTTAATATATTTTCTGGTCCTATAATTTTTTCTGCCACCTTCTTTAAACTGTTGCATACTTTAATATCATTTATAACAGGTGAAGCATAATCTTTAAATTCAACTTCTACCTGTGCATTATACATTTCACCTATATTTTTTGCTATATCCACAATAGATTTATTTACTCTTTCTCTTGATTCCTTTGTAAAGGCACGTGTTGTCCCTTCAAGTTCAGCTTCTCCAGCTACAGCATTATATATAGTACCTGCTTTCATTGTTCCTATTCCAACTACTACAGTATCTATTGGATCAGTATTTCTACTTACTATTCCTTGTACACTTACTACAATCTGGCTTGCAATATATAGTGCATCTATAGCAAGATGCGGTTTTGATACATGAGCACTTTTACCTTTTACTTTTATTTTAAAATAATCACATGATGCGCATATTGGCCCTTCTTTTATAGATACTTTTCCCACTGGTATGTCTGATGCTACATGAATTCCAAAAATACTATTTGCACCTTTAAGATGTCCTTCTTTTATAAATATCTTAGCCCCTTGTCCTATTTCCTCTGCCTGCTGAAAGAATAGTCTTACTTCTCCTCCTAATATTGCTTTCTTTTCATTTAATATTTTAGCAGCTCCAAGAAGACTTGCTGCATGCCCATCATGTCCACATGCATGCATAAATCCATCTCGTTTTGACTTATATTTTTCCTCCTTTAAATCATTCACCTTAAGTCCATCAATATCTGCTCTTAGTACTACAACTTCATCTCCCCTAATTTCTCCTTTTATTATTCCAAGAACCCCAGTTTCACCTACTCTTTTACATGGGATTCCTAATCTATTAAGTTCCGCCTCAATTTTTGCTGCCGTATCATATTCCTTAAGGCTTTCCTCAGGATTTTCATGAAAATGTCTTCTAAGAGACACGATATAGTCTTTTTCTCTTAATACATAATCTTTTATTGCCACTCTTACCACTCCTGCCTTTTGTGATTTTTATAAATAATCCAATCCTATTTCTAAATTACCATAAAGTTTTGTATTCATTATTTCCAAGTTGGAATATATGCTCCCTTATAAGTATCTTCAATAACCTTAGCTACTTCATCAGTTCTAAAATAATCTACAACCTTTTTATAAGTTTCATTATCCTTATCTTCGCTTCTAGCAACTATTACATTAATATATGGATTATCACTTCCTGATTTTGCACTTTCAAGATAAATTGAATCACTATTTGGATTTAATCCTGCATCTATAGCATGACCACCATTTATGATTGCCGCATCAACATCATCTAAAAGTCTTGGTGTCTGTGCTGCTTCAACTTCTATAAACTGAATATTCTTAGGATTTTCAGTTATATCCTGTAATGTTGGAGTATATCCTGCTTTTTCATCGACCTTTATAAGACCTGCACTTTCAAGAACCTTAAGTGCTCTTCCTCCATTAGTTGCATCACTTGGAATTGCTATCTTTGCACCATCACTTATTTCATTTATATCTTTTACTTTTCTAGAATATAGTCCTAATGGTGCTATAAGTGTTTCTCCTATAGCTTCAATTTTTAAATTTTTCTCCTTTACTTCATTATTTAAATATGCATAATGCTGAAATGAATTAAGATCGATTTCTTTATCATTAAGTGCTGTATTTGGCTGAGTATAATCTGCAAATTTTACAAGCTCTAATGTAATTCCTTCATCCTTTAATCTATTTATTACAGGTGTCCACTGCTCATTATTTTCACCTACTACTCCAAGCTTTATTGTTTTATTATCTTTTGATTCTGTATCACCTTTATTTGAGCATCCTGTAATGCTAAATAAAAATACTCCTGTTAATAATAAACTTACTAAACTTTTAACTTTTTTCATAATTAATTCCCCCAATTTTAATTTATATTTTTCATATCATTTTTCTCTTATTTATTATTATATTTCTGCTTTCAGAAATTCTTTTAATCCCCCATTATATTATTGCTTATTTTAATATTTCCCCTTAAATATGCCAATAGCTCTTAATTGCTAGTGAGTTGTCTTTTTTATAATAAAATCTCCAATTCCTTGAATAATATTTACAATAATAAGAAGTATTATTATAGTTACAAAAGTCACATCATTTTGGAATCTCTGATAACCATATCTTATAGCTAAGTCACCAAGACCTCCTCCACCTACAGAACCTGCCATTGCAGTAAGGCCTACAAGACTTATAAATGTTATAGTAGTCGCTCTAATTATATTAGGTATGCTTTCCTTGATATACACTCTAAAGATAATCTCTACTGGACTTGATCCCATTGACTGTGCTGCCTCAATAAGACCATTGTCCAATTCACTAAGTGCACTTTCAATCTGTCTTGTAAAAAATGGTACTGTTCCAATAACTAAAGGTACAAGTGCTCCTTTTGTTCCAACTGCTGTTCCAACTATAACTCTTGTAAGTGGAATTGCTGCTGCAAGCAAAATAATAAATGG
Source organism: Clostridium sp. SM-530-WT-3G (assembly GCF_012843905.1). Taxonomy (GTDB): domain Bacteria; phylum Bacillota; class Clostridia; order Clostridiales; family Clostridiaceae; genus Clostridium. The sequence continues at coordinate 31,244 of NZ_JABAGC010000020.1, read as the reverse complement.
TATAGACCTAAAAATGTTTACTACCTTATCAAGAACATTAAATATAATTTTATTTTCAAGTATATTTCCCTTCTTTGTAACTACAAGTATTATTCCTAATATAAGTCCAAATATAAATGATATTGCTCCTGAAATTCCAATCATATAAAATGTATCTACTATAGACTTTCCAAGCTCAGGAATCTTATTCACTACATTAGGCAATAATTTATTTATTAATTCTTCCATCTTTAATCACCCCAACTTCAACATTTTTGCTTTCTAAGTATTTTATTGCATTTTCAATATCTTCTTCATTTCCGCTTATTATTATGATTAAGCCTCCAAGAGGTGCATCTTGAATTATTTCAACATTTCCAAATATAATATTTGCATCTACATTGTATTTTCTAGATATTATTGAAATAAGAGCTTCTGATGTACTTTTTTCAAGATATTTAAGCTTTAAAATCCTTTCATTTTCTTTTATTTCAACTACTGCTGATTTTTCTTCAATAAGATTGTATATATTTTGAAGAGATGATGTAGTTTCTATAAAATTATTTGTTATCTCTTCTTTTGGTGATGAGAAAATTTGAAACACCTCTCCTTTTTCAACTACCTGTCCATTTTCCATTACAGCAACCTTATGGCATATTTCCTTTATTACATTCATTTCATGAGTTATTATTACTATTGTTATTCCAAGCTTTTCATTTACATGTTTTAAAAGTTTAAGTATTGCACTTGTTGTCTGAGGATCCAAAGCACTTGTTGCTTCATCACATAAAAGAACTTCTGGATCTGTTGCAAGTGCTCTTGCGATTGCAACCCTCTGCTTCTGCCCCCCGCTAAGCTGTGATGGATATGCGTTTCCCTTATCTTCAAGTTCAACAAGTTTTAAAAGTTCATTTACCTTATTATTAATTTCACTTTTACTAAGCTTTTTTCCCTTCAGGGGATATGCAATATTATCATGAACAGTTCTCGACTTCATAAGATTAAAATGCTGAAAAATCATTCCTATTTTCTTTCTTACATTTCTAAGTTCTCTTTCTTTCAACTTTGTAAGATCCTGATTATTTAATATAACCTGACCACTTGTAGGTCTTTCTAGTAAATTTATGCATCTTACAAGTGTTGATTTTCCAGCACCACTGAATCCTATTATTCCATATATTTCTCCATTCTCTATCTTTAAATTTACATCTTTTACTGCATGCACAGTTCTATTTTCACTTTCAAATGATTTACATACATCTATCAACTGAATCATGTAACTTCCCCCTTTGCTTTTGCTTATGCTCTTATATAATTGAAATTGAATTAAAATAAGCAATTCAATGTAAAGAATATTGATTGGTTTACTCATATTTAAATTTATATTAATATCCACCATAACTATTATTCACTTAAATTGAAGTCTTACTAAAATCTTGTTCAGAAGTTTTTTGACAAAATAAAAATCACTTCTCAAAATGAGAAGTGATAAAATCATCAAAAATAAAGTTAAAAAAACTCAAAAATACTCTTCTCATTTCTCAGGAATAAAATTCCTGCAGGATTTAGCACCTTAAAAAACTAAATGAAAGATTTTTCAGGTTGCTGTGCTTCATTGGGCCAGTCCCTCAGAGACTCTTAATAAGATTTACTTATTTCATATTCAATTATTGATTTTTATTATACAGTAAAATTTTTTAATGTCAATATTTTTTTAATTATTTTTTAGTTTTATTTCCCTATTTTAATTATAGTCTTGATTATATGTATATTATCACGCTACATTCAGAAATAAAAAATTTAATCTTTCATAAAATTTAAATTATTTATTTAAGTATCCTTTTATATTAGGTATATGACGTATAAATAACAGTATATTGGCTACGATTAGCGCAATTAAAACTATCTTATTTATACCTAATAACCATGACAATATAAGCATAGTAAGACCTAAAGCCAGTGATCTAATAAAAACTTCCTTTGTTACAGACTTTAATAAAAAGTAAACTGCAACTCCACTTAAAGTAGCTATTGGTGTCATTACAAAGAAAGCTCCCATAGTAGTATTAACTCCCTTACCTCCGTTAAACCCTAAAAATGGAGTGTAATCATGACCAATAATTGTAGTTAAAGCGATTAAACATAAATAAATATATCTATATTTTTCATTATCCCAGTTCATGCTTATTAAAAAAACTATAAAAACAGGAATAAGTCCCTTTGCTATATCAAGAACTTGTGTCATAACAGATGCTTTTCTACCAATGATTCTATTCATATTTGTAGAACCTATATTTCCACTACCCTCTTGAGTAATATCAATACCATAAAACTTTTTTGCAATTATGTATCCACAAGGAATTGATCCTGATAAAAAGGCAATCACAAAAGTTACAATAATAATAGCAATACTTAAAATGTTAAAAATATTAATTCCCCCTTATGTAATATTTAGCAAATATATTATATATGAATAATCTATATATTACAAATCTAGGTAAAACACACACTTATTCTATAAATTCTCTTTATAAAATCTAACTCAATTCTTTGTCCCTGCTTTCCTAATTCTTAAAAATCACCAATTAACAATACTAAGAATACATTATTATTGTTATAAATTAATTTGGAGAATAAAATGGGATATTATGTTACAGTAGAATCAAATATTCAGGTATATGTAGAAGATCTTAATGAAAAAGGCAGTGAAACAATCTTATTCCTTCATGGCTGGCCTGGTGACCATAATTTATTTGAATATCAGTTTGATTATTTTTCAAAAATGGGTTATAGATGTATAGGGCTTGATCAGAGAGGATTTGGTTTATCAGACAAACCACTTGAGGGATATGATTACGATAGATTAAGTGATGATGTAAAGTGTGTAATAGATGAACTCAAATTAGAAAATATTACTCTATTAGGCCACTCTACTGGTGGTGCAATTGCTATAAGATATATGGCAAGACATGATGAATGTGGAGTTTCAAAATTAGTACTCTGTGCAGCTGCTGCCCCTAGCCTTATAAGACGTTCTTATTTTCACCATGGCTTAAGAGAAGAAGTAGTAAAAGATATAATCGAGCAGACCTATATAGACAGACCAAAAATGCTTACAGACTTTGCTAGAATGTTTTTTTACAGGCCAACAAGCAAGCCATTCCAAGATTGGTTTTTCAGCTTAGGTCTTAAAGCAGCAGGTTGGTCAACAGCTGCCGTAGCAAATACCTGGCTTGATGAAGAAAGTTTATTTTTAGACATGAAGAAAATATCAGTTCCAACATTAATACTCCATGGAATACATGATAGAGTATGCCTCTTCCCTTTAGCAGAACAACAAAAGAAACTTATCAAAAATTCTAAATTAGTAAAAATGACAAACAGTGGTCATGGACTATTTTATGATGAACGTGAAAAATTTAATAAAGAAGTAAAATGCTTTATTGAAAACTTGTCAGATACTACAAAAAATAAATGAGAATTATTATCTTCGCAGAATATTGCGAAGATAATAATTCTCACTAACATAACTTTTTTAAGGTAATTTGTGTTATAATTATTTTGTTTAAATAATTACATTTAAAAAATGAACTTTATGCTAATGGCGTAATTATATCGTCAAAATAAATAACAGAAGGGAAATGTATTTATGAATCATATGGATAATTTTATTCAACATATTTCAATGAGACTTAGAGCATTACAACTTAATAATTGTATTAATTTAACATCACCTAAACTTAACAGAAGCATTTTAATCGAAAAATGTGAAACTGGATTTAATGTTTATGAAAATGGAGTTAATACAAAAACTTTTAAAAAGGTATTATTTCAAGAACTAACTCCTCTTTTAAGAGTTCTTATAAAAATAGAATTTTCTGCAGATCCTAGAATAAAGGTTTCAACTTTAAAATCAAAAGATGAAAAGCCTGAAGAAAAAACTGAAGCTCCTACATCAAATGATGTTGAAGAAAATTCAGAAGAATAAATTATACTTATCATATAAATAAAAAAGCATTAGAACATTAAATTCTAGTGCTTTTTTATTTATTATCAGATGTATTATTTTAACATCTATTCTTTATTGCTATAAATTTATATACTCAAATATCTTAATACTATTCAGGTTTAATATTTAGAATTACATATTCACAATTTCCTTCAGTTCTAACTGGTAGCCCCCATCCTGCCATACCTGATGAAGTTATAAGATCCAAATTATTAAGCTTTTTATGTCCATACCCAAAAGTATCCTTAACAAATGTTTTTATAAAGAATCCTCCTGGCCATATCTGTCCTGCATGAGTATGTCCTGAAAGCATTAAATCATAACCTGCATTATCAGCTTCATTAAAATCAACTGGCTGATGATCTACTAAAATATTAATTTTATTACTATCCATATTTGTTTCTACTACTAGATCATCTATTGGCTGTCTTGAATTATCTTCACTAAAAGACTTATCTATTCTACCTGTTAATGTAATTTCATCATTTACTGCAATAGAATTATCTGCAAGAATTTTTATTCCTGAATCTGTTATTGCTGTGTCTAATTCATCTTGAGTAAATTTTGGTTTTTTTGCATAAGTTGCTTTCTTTTCATGATTTCCATATACATAGAAAGTTCCATATGTACTCTTTATATTAGCTAATTGATTAAATGCTTCATACATACCCTTACGAGAAGTATTTTCATCAACAATATCTCCACCTAAAATAACCATATCAGGATTTTGAGCCTCAATATCTTCACAATATTTTTCAAGCTGCTTTTCATCCATATTCATTCCAAAGTGAAGATCTGAAATAAATGCAACTTTATATCCTTCACTTCTTATATCTTTGCCTGTATCAATTGTATAATCTGTTTCAACAACTCTATGCATATTATAATATCCATAGCTTGTCAAAATTGTCCCTATAAGAATTGGAATAATTCCACTCCTATAAATCACTTCACAAGTCTTAATTTTCTTTCCTGAAACTTTGCATATTATAAAATACAATATGTCCATAAGAATTGAGAATACTAAAACATAAATTACTTCTACTGACCAAACTCCATATAGAGCTATAGCTGAAATAACTAATGCTACTGCAAGGACTATACTTAATATTTTATTAAATTTTGAACTCTTATTTTTTAATATAAGATTTACTATTCTTCCTATAAAATAGTAGCTATAAGCCACTGCAATTCCAGCAACAAGAATAGCTGCTATAATAAGAAGAACAGTTTTAACGCCTCCACTCACCATGCTAGTTCCTCCTCTTTTGTTAATTATTTTAATATAGTTTGTCTATAATACACATTCTATCACTTAGGGGTATGGTAATGGTAATATAATATTTACATCTAACTTATTTTTATACATTTGTTCCTTATTAAACAAACACAAAATCAATTAATATTTAACTTTATTCTATATAAAAAAGTGGATGCGTCATGCTCCCTTCGGGAATATAAATTATAAATTTTATAAGTCTTAAAGCCTTGATATAAATTAAGTTTAGCATTTTAAAAATCTACAACTTCCTGTACCATAAAAAAACGCCATCAGATAATTTTACTTATCCAACAGCGCTTATTTATAATTAAGGTAATTATATAAAATTGTAGCCTAATTTAACTATTCAATTAAAATTACCCAAATATCTTACAATATTAATATTAAATCAGATATATTAATCTAAATCTGCTCCATTAGTTGCAATTACTTTCTTATACCAGTCAAATGATTTCTTCTTACTTCTCTTTAATGTTCCGTTTCCTTCGTTATCTTTATCTACATAAATAAATCCATAACGTTTCTTCATTTCACCAGTACTTGCAGATACTAAATCTATACATCCCCATGAAGTATATCCCATTAAGTCAACACCATCAATTACTACAGCATCTCTCATGGCTTTTATGTGTTCTCTTAAGTATTCAATACGGTAATCATCATTAACTTGTCCATTTTCATCTACTGTATCAACAGCTCCAAGTCCATTTTCAACAACGAATAATGGTTTTTGGTATCTGTCGTAGATTGAATTTATAGTTATTCTGAATCCAAGTGGATCTATTTGCCATCCCCATTCACTTTCAGTTAAGTAAGGATTCTTTAATGATGCAGCTGCATTTCCTTCTCTTAATTTCTTTAATAATTCTTCATCAGCACTTGTAAGTCTTGATGCATAGTATGAGAATGATACGAAATCAACAGTATTTTCTTTTAGTAACTTCTTATCTTCTTCAGTTATATTAACTTTGATTCCTTCTCTTTCAAATTTCTTAAGAGCATATGAAGGATATTCTCCTCTTGCTTGAACATCGATGAACATATAAGAATCTCTATCTCTTTCGATTGATTCCCATACATCCTTAGGATTACATGTATTTGGATAAGTATTTCCTGCTGCAAGCATACATCCAACCTTGTTTTCTGGATCAATTTCATGAGCAATCTTAGTAGCTAATGCACTAGCAACTAACTCATGATGAGCAGCTATATATTTAACTTCCTCTTCATTTTCTCCTTCTTCAAAGCAGATTCCTGCTCCCATGAATGGTAAGTGAAGTATCATGTTTATTTCATTGAATGTAAGCCAATATTTAACTAATCCCTTGTATCTTGTAAATATTGCACGACATAATCTTTCATAGAATTCTACAAGCTTACGATTTCTCCATCCGCCATATTCAGTTATAAGATGCATTGGACAGTCAAAGTGAGTTATTGTAACAAGTGGTTCAATACTATATTTTCTACATTCTTTGAATATATCTTCGTAGAATTTTAAACCTTCTTCGTTTGGTTCCAATTCATCACCTTTTGGGAAAATTCTACTCCATCCAATTGAAAGACGGTATGTCTTAAATCCCATTTCTGCAAATAAAGCTATATCTTCCTTCCATCTGTGATACATATCTATTGATTCAAGAGCTGGATAATTATGTACATCGTCAAGCTCAAACATTTTCTTTTTACCAGCCATAACTGGGAATCTATCTTCTCCATGTGGAATTACATCTACATTTGCAAGACCTCTTCCACCTTCATTATATCCACCTTCACATTGGTTTGCAGCTGTAGCTCCTCCCCATAAAAATCCTTCTGGGAATCTATTCGTATTTTTATCCATAAATTACACTCCTTATAAATTTTAGTTAAATTAAGTATCTGACATAATAATATCATGTTTTTGGGTTTTGTTGTCGTTTTCAGATGGTTTTGTAACAAGTTCTGTACTTTAGTAATTTGTTTTATAAAAAAACAAGTTGTTTTTTTTACATAATAAGACTGTGCTAAAACCTTATTTCAACACAGTCTTACAATTTATAATTTCTAATCTAATTTTTCTCCATTTGATGCAATAACCTGCTTATACCAGTTAAATGATTCTTTCTTAGATCTTGCAAGTGTTCCGTTACCTTCATTATCTTTATCTACATAGATAAATCCATAACGCTTCTTCATTTCACCAGTTCCAGCTGATATTAAGTCGATACATCCCCAAGGAGTATATCCCATTAAATCAACACCATCTTCATCTACTGCTTTAATCATTTCTTTTATATGAGCCTTTAAGTATTCAATACGATAAGTGTCATGAATCATTCCATCTTCACCAATTTCATCTACTGCACCAAATCCATTTTCAACTATGAATAGTGGAAGATGATACATATCTGTAAACCAGTTTAATGAGTATCTTAATCCTTCTGGGTCAATCTGCCATCCCCACTCAGATGCTTTTACATATTCATTTCTAACTAAATCCTGTGTTTCGTCATATTCAAAATATTCATTTCCTTCTCTATACTTAGCAGCAAATGACATATAATAACTGAATCCTATATAATCAACACATCCTTGTTTTAAATCTTCTGCATCTTGAGCAGTAAAATCTAATTCAATTCCTTTTCTTTGTAGATATTTTGTTATATGTTCTGGATATTCACCATGTACATGTACATCTGTGAAATAATAACGCTTTTGCATTGCTTTTTGAGCCATTAATATATCCTTTGGAGCACAAGTTGCTGGATAAATAGGACACATTGCAATCATACATCCAATCTTGAAATCTGGATTTATTTCATGTCCAATTTTTACTGCTCTTGCACTTGCAACAAGTTCATAGTGTGCAGCCTGATACATTATTGCTTCACGGTCTTCTCCTTCTTTATAGAAAACACCTGAGTTTGTAAATGGAGCAAAATCTGTTTTATAATTTGCTTGATTATTTATTTCATTAAAAGTCATCCAATACTTAACTTTGTCCTTATATCTTTCAAAGCACGCTCTTGCAAATCTTTCAAAGAACTCTATAAGCTTTCTATTGCGGAAACCACCATATTCAGTTACTAGATGATATGGTAGTTCAAAATGTGATAAAGTGATAACTGGTTCAATACCATATTTTAAACATTCATCAAATAAATCATCATAGAATTTTAATCCTTCTTCATTTGGTTCTAATTCATCACCATTTGGGAAAACCCTTGTCCATGCAATTGATGTTCTAAAGCACTTGAATCCCATTTCTGCCAAAAGAGCAATATCTTCTTTATAATGATGATAGAAATCAATAGCTTCATGGTTAGGATAATATTCACCCTCTAAAATTCCATCTGTAATCTTACGTTCTACTCCATTTGCTCCAGCAGTCATTACATCAGCAACACTGATTCCTTTTCCACCTTCTCTATAAGCACCTTCTAATTGGTGAGCTGCTACTGCTCCACCCCAAAGAAAATTTTCTTGTAACTTTGACATTTTAATATCCTCCTATACTATAAACCTCTTTTATATATCGTTTTCAACAATAACAAAAATAAAAGTATCTTAATTTATTATTAAGATACTTAATTCTAATTTTATTCTATTTATGAATATTTTAATAATTATTCTTGTATCATTCAATAGTTTTATAAATATTCTCGAAATATAATAATTTAGTCTACTATCTTTATCTCAAAATCCCTTCCTTGTGCATATTTCTCCAAAAGTTCTTTAGCATTATTTAATTACTTTTCTAATCCTTCATCCCCACTAAATTAGTAAATGCACATAATAATTTCTTTTGAAGCTTCTCTAATCATAGCACGTTCACTGTCACTTGTAGGACTTCCAAATGGCCTATTATCATCTGTTAAAACTGAAAAATCATATCAGTGTTTCCTTATTTCATTCCCAATTCTATTTTTTACTTTAGTAAATTCTTCACTTAAGATTTCTTTTATTGATCTATTTTTCACTTCTATATTTAATAGCATAAGTGTTGGAAATGCTTTAAATAATCTTTTATATTTTTTAATTTTCTTGCGATATTCGTCTACAGAGAATTTAGAATAATTCATAACAACATTTCTAAGTCCTAATGTATCTACTACAGTCTTACCAAAATCTATAATAAAATAAATTGCAAATACTGCTGCTAATGTATATCTCACATTTATGTTAAGTATATCTATAAAGTTCATAATTACAGGATTAATAAACTTTATCAAAATAAATGCTAATACACCCCATAACAATGAATAGCTTAGACATATATATCCGTGAATATTTGCAAAATCATCAGAATAATCCCACCATTTACTATGAAATATTTTTTCTAATAAATATCCTGTTATATACTCAAGTAATGTTACTATTACAATAGTTGCAATAACACTTACTACCATAAAAGTAGTATAATTTTTAATATAAATATTAATCAAATCAAATATAAGTACTGTAAGTACAGCTCCAAATCCATATATAGGACAGAAACATCCTGCAAGAAATCCTCTGTTTACAAGCTTTTTATCTCTAATACTTGCATGAATTGTTTCTAAAACCCAGCCTAAAAATGAGTAAATTACAAATAATAAAAGTAAGTCTACACATTTATTCATACTATCATACTCCAATCTATAGTGATTATCTTTAGTTTCTAAAAAACATAATCACATAATCTGCCGTATAAACTTTCGTGTTGTTAATATTAAATCTAAACTTGAAAGCCATTATATTAAATATATTGAATAATTATAATTCTTTCTAACTAAAAGCCTCTATCTCTGGCATCCAAAGTATGCCGCTACTACTACTCCTTTACCAGTATGTGCACCAACTGTTGGGCATATATCATTTATCACAATATTCTTAACACCATATTTGTTTTTTATTCTTTCCGCTACATATTCAGCCTCTTCAATACAGTCTGCATGAGATATGAAAACTTCATCTAAAGGAAGATTTTTAGTTTTTTCTTCTATATTATCGGCTAATACATTCAATGCTTTTTTTCGTCCTCTTATTTTTCCAATAGGTTCAATTTTACCATTATCATTTAGACGAAGAATAGGCTGTACTTTAAGTACTGTACCAACAACTGCTGAAGATTTTGCAAGTCTTCCACCTCTTACTAGATGATACAAGTCATTAAGTATAAACTGATGAACTATATGCTTTTTATTTTCATTTAACCATTCTGATACTTCATCAATTGACCAGCCTTGCTTTTTTAACTTAACTGCTTTATAAACAAGAAGCCCTTGTCCAACTGTAGCACATAATGAATCGATAACTTTAATATTAGCTTCTTCAAATTCATCCATTATATCCATTGCACATATGGCTGTATTATTATAACTTGAACTTAACCCTGATGATAAGCTTATATGAAGTACATCATAACCATCAGAAACAGCTTTCCTCATTTGCTCCATTACGTATTTAGGATTTACAGCACTTGTTGTAGGCATTTTTCCATTCTGCATATTTTCATAAAATTCTTTTACAGGCATATCATTTACACCTGGAATATACTCTTTTCCATCAATATTATAGTAAAGTGGATAAATCCCAATATTATTTTCTCTAATGTAGTCTAAAGACAAATCTGCTGTTGAATCTGTTGAAATAATAAAATCTCTCATTATATACTACCCCCTTATAAAAAATATAATACTTGTTGATTACCTTTATCCTTGTACTTAATTAAGTTAATTAATTTAATGTTAGACAAATAATCAAATCATAATTATTAATACTATTTTTCAACAAGCATCTTTCTGGAATTATTTGTAATTTAATTATTAATATTATTATAAATGCAAAATGCTTATTAATCTATATATAATGATTGAAGTATCAGAATATGAAACTAAAATTTTAAAATATGTTAACACATACATTTTTAGTTTCTGCAAAAAATATAGATATTAATTTATCTAAAGGAGGCTTCAAAATAATATGCAAAATAAAGACAAACCAAATATTATAGATGCTTATTCACAAACTCAGCAAGGCCCTTTAGTAGGAAGAGGAAATGATGTCCTTGCTAGAGCTGAAAATATAAAAGATAATAACGAAGATTTTACTGATTCATTAGCTACTCCATCAATTGAAGATGTACAACATGGAAAAACTTATGGCAAAAAGGAGTATCACGGAATCTAACACATAAAAAAACATGCATATACGAAAAAACAGCAGATAAATTATATAAAATTAAATCTATCTGCTGTCTATCTTATTTACCATGTATAAAAAATCACTTCATAAGCTGATTTAAATAAATGTTGTTATTTTACTATTTACATTTCAGGAATCCAAACACGCATTTCATTAAGACCTCTATTTCCCCATGTATAATAAGGCACTAATGTAATACTGCATTTTTCATATTCAGGTTTCTTTCTTGAATAAAGCTCATCTGTAGATTTCATTCTATATCCTTCTGCTTTTATTTCTTGTATGCCTCCCAGTTTTGTGTTCTTAAATACACTCAATTTTAATTCTGAATCACATGATATTCTTAAATCTAATACACTTCCACCATTATCTACACCTTCAGCACAATAAACAAGTGGCCCATATGAAACAGCAACCTTTCCACTATCAGCACTTACTTTAGGATTTGCATAATTAAATTCTGGCTTCATATCAAGAATAAGTGATATTTCATCATTATCTGAAAAGCTTTCTGATATATATACATACCCATTTTCAGGTTTATAATGTATTCCTATTCCATTATAAAGTATCATAGTATTCTCACTCCATGATGGTATTCTTAATGCTAAAGTCATGTTCATAACTGAATTTTCAGGTTTCATCTTATATTTAACTACATTATCATAAGGGTAATCTGTTTCCACTTCAATCTTTCCATTCATATTTTCACCCAAGTCTAATATGCCACCTATATATAAATGTGAATATACTATATTTTCTTCCACACTCCATGCATAATTTCCTATAGAACCTATTAACCTTGCAACATTTGGAGGACAGCATGCACATGCAAACCACTGTGGTCTTTCAGGTAATACATGACGTTCTGTTGCGATTTCCCCGCTTATTCCTGGTATCACTTCTAGTGGATTTACATAGAAAAATCTCTTTCCATCAAGCTGCATCCCTGCAAGTACACAGTTATACAATGCTCTTTCTATAGTATCTGCATATATATTATTCTTTTCAATATCAAGCATCTTTTTTCCAAAGAATATAAGACCTATTGATGCACATGTTTCTGAATATGCTGTATCATTTGGAAGATGATAATCTGCTGAAAAGGCTTCTCCATTTACTACAGATCCAATTCCACCTGTAATATACATTCTGCAATTTATAATATTATTCCATAATGTCTTACATGCTTCCTTTAATTCTTCATCACCAGTTTCTTGAGCTAAATCTGCCATTCCTGTATAAAGATAAACAGCCCTTACTGCATGACCTACAGCTTTTTTCTGATTACGGACTGGTTCATGAAATTGTCCATATTCCTTATCTCGGCCATCTCCTCCCCATAAATTCCAATCACGATTTTCATTTTCCTTCATAAAATAATCACTATCTATACCTCTTGCATTTATAAAATATGCTGCAAGCTCTTTGTACTTTTCATTATTAGTACATCTATAAAGTTTCATAAGAGCAAGTTCAATTTCAGGATGACCTGGATACCCTTCTGCTTCCTTAGTTATAAAATGATCATAAATATTATCTGCTGCCTTACACATAATCTCTAATAACTTCGTTTTATGAAGACATTCCGCATAAGCAACAGCCGCTTCTATCATATGCCCTGCACAATAAAGTTCATGTGCTTCATGGAGATCTGTCCACTTTTTATCTGGCATCTTAACTGTAAAATAAGTATCAAGATACCCATCAGGATATTGTGCCTTTCCTATTAAATCAATAACCTCATCACATCTCTTTTCCATATCCTTATCTGGATATTTTGCTAATGAATATGCAGCTGCTTCAAGCCATTTTGCTACATCACTATCCTGAAATACCATTCCATAAAACTCATCTGTAGATTTGCCATTTTGTATAACATCTGCTGCAGCCTTAAAATTATCAATGGCATGGCTTTTCTCTATTCCTGGCACCTCATCCTTTAGCACCTTTTCTTGATATGGAATAACAACCTTGTTAACCAGCCTCTCATAATTATCCCAAAATGAATCATTTATATTAAAATCCAATACTAAATTCCTCATAATACCACTCCTTGTTTCCAACCCATATATATTATAATCTCACATAAATGTATTAAAAGGTATATTTTTTTATATAAAAAACACAACAAAATATACCAATTTTTTCTCCTATATATTGAATCATAAAACATTTAATATTAGGTGTATATTATATAAAATAACGTCAATAATGATAATGTATACCTGATTTCTATACAATATTAAAGAAACAGCATTTAATACTCGTTTTCTTTCTCACCTTAATGCTGTTTCTTATTAAAATCTATATTTCAAAAAATCTTAGATAATTTACACACAAAAAATTATTTAAGATTTTTTTTTATACTTTTTTTCATAGGTGAAAAGTTCTTAGGCATACTTACTATGCTATTTTCAAGAAGCGATAAGTTTTTAGTCATATAACTATATTCTTTAGAAATTAAGAAATTTTTAGTTATAGTCATTATGCTTTTCTTTAAAGGTGTATATATTTATTTTTAAAGGGGGTGTTTATTGTGGAGATTAATGAATTGGTAAACCTTATGGTTAATAACTGCTTTCCTGTTGTATTAAGTGCTTACTTATTAATACGGTTAGAAAAACAGCTAAGTAACCTTACAGGTTCAATTAATAAGCTTAATGCCATAATCTGTGCCAAGCTTGGAGTGGTTATAGACAGCAGCACAGAAAATAATTCTTCAAATATTTTATAAAAATTTACTTACTTTTTTCTTTCCCTATATATATTAATTGAAAACACAAAAGGAGGTGCTTTTAATGGCTGTAAAAAAATTGCCTACTTCAATAAGTCTTGCTATTTCAGTACAAAACGGTGTTGATTCAAATGGTGATCCAAAGTACTCTAAGAAATCTTTTTCTGGAGTAAAAGCAGTGTAGATACTGCTAATATTTTAGCTGTTGGTAACGCTATATCTGCCATACTAGAAAATGAATCAAACGGATGCTACTTAAGTGAAACTTCATTAATGATAACTGAAGAATAGTATAGAAATGATTGATTTAACATTCTGAAAGGAGGATATTCCTATGGAGTATATTTTAACAATGACTTTTTTAACATCAACTGGTGCTAAAAGTTCCATGACTGTAAGTGGTGTAAAACCTGATATTACTAAAGAAGAGATTGCTACTCTCATGGATACAATTATTGAAAACAACATTTTCCAAACTAAGTCTGGTGATTTCACTGGTAAATCGGGAGCTAATGTTACTGAAAGAAAATTTACTAAATATGAATTAGCATAATAAAACCAAAGTCCACTTTATTTTAAGGTGGGCTTTGGTTTTTCTATATATTTTAATTTAAAATCATTATCATAATTTTTAAATAATCTTAATTATTCATAAAAAGTAAATCAGTAGTTAGATTTGCTTCTATACAAATCTAACTACTGCTTAAGATTGAAGTGACATTTATACCCACTGCTATTATACCATTCCTTTTTGCAAAAATAAACCATTAAAATTAATATTTGTAATTTTATTTTTTGAATTGCTTTTCTTCGCTTATATGATTATGTCCCCATATACATATAGCATTAAGTACTGGCATAAGTGACTTTCCTCTTTCAGAAAGACTATATTCCACTTTAGGAGGCACTTCATTATATTGAGTTCTTATTATAAGATCATCCTTTTCAAGTTCCTTAAGCTGATTACTAAGCATTTTATGTGTTATCTTGCCAAGTTTTCTTTTTAATTCTCCATAACGAAAATTTTCTCTTCTAGAAAGTAAAAATAATATATGCATCTTCCATTTACCACTTATAAGAGACATCGTATATAGAAATAATTCATCATTTATTTCCACATCAGAATCTTTTTTTATATATTTACTTTTTTCCTCTTCATCTATAATTTCAGCACCATATTTTTTAAAATCATAATTTTTTTCTCATCACTTATATTATTTTTATCTACATCTATACTTGTATTCATCCAATACTCTCCTTTGAGACAGTATCACACCCAAAAGTGCGTACTTATTTAATTATGTGAGTAATTATATAATACTATTATCACAAAAACAATAAACAAAGAGGTGTTAGTTAATTTTCCTTTTTATCTGATTTACATTTGCCTTGTCTTCTACATCCATTACAGCTTCCACATCCGCAACTTCCTTTATCAATAAATGCAGTTTTAAACGCAAATACTGTACATATAGCAACTATAATCAATACTATTATGGTACTTATATTCATTATTCCAATAACAATTTTCACATCCATTCAAGTTATTATATTAATTAAATAATCTTTTTGTTAATAAGTTAATTCATTCTATGCCGATTAATAATATACTATAATAAAACTCTAACCCATGTATTTAATACAAAAGCTACAAGCCATGCAATTGAACACTGCATAAATACTACAAGACAGGCATATCTTTTTCCGAGTTCCCTTTTTACTACTGCGATTGCTGCAACACATGGTGTGTATAAAAGTGAAAATACCAAAAATACAAATGCTGATATTCCTGTAAACATTGTAGCTAAAGCTGCTGTATTTCCTCCAAGAAGAACTGTAAGTGTACTTACAACACTTTCCTTTGCAGTAAATCCTGTAATAAGTGCTGTTGCTATCTTCCAGTTTCCAAGTCCTATTGGTCTAAGTACTGGTACTATAAAGTTTCCAAGTAAAGCTAGAAGACTATTTGAAGAATCCTCTACAACATTAAATCTCACGTCAAAAGTCTGTAAGAACCAGATTATAATTGAAGCTATAAATATTACTGAAAATGCTCTGGTAATAAAGTCCTTTGCTTTATCATAAATAAGCTTTCCTACATTCTTTGCACTTGGCATACGATAGTTTGGAAGCTCCATTACAAAAGGTACTGGTTCCCCCCTTAAGAAGAATGTTTTAAGTATAAATGCATAAAAAATTCCTACTAATATTCCTATTAAATAAAGACCAATCATTACAATTGCTGCATGTTCAGGAAAAAATGCTTCTGTAAATAGTGCATATATAGGTAGCTTGGCAGAGCAACTCATAAATGGTGTAAGGAATATAGTCATCTTTCTATCCCTTTCAGATGGTAATGTCCTTGTTGACATTATAGCTGGAACAGAACATCCAAAGCCTATAAGCATAGGTACAAAACTTCTTCCTGATAACCCAAGCTTTCTTAAAAGTGTGTCCATTATAAATGCTACTCTTGCTATATATCCTGTATCTTCAAGTATTGAAAGGAAGAAAAATAAAATTACGATTACTGGCATAAAACTAAGTACACTTCCAATACCACTTAAAATACCATCAGTAACAAGTGAATGAACAACAGGATTTACGTCCCATATAGTAAGCCCTTTATCTATAAGCTCGGTAAAATACCCTATTATAACTTCCATTAAATCAGAAAAGAATGATCCTATAGGACCAAAAGTAAGATAAAATATAAGAGCCATAATTCCAATAAATGAAGGAATACCTGTCCACTTTCCTGTTAAAATAGTGTCCATCTTTGCACTTCTTTTATGCTCTTTACTTTCAATAGGCTTAATTACCCATGCATTACATAGTTCCTCTATAAAAGTAAAACGCATATCTGCAAGTGAAGCTTCTCTATCCATCTTTGTTTTATTTTCCATATGCCTTACTATTTCTTCAATATTATTAAGCTCTTTTTCCTCAATTTTAAGAGCTTCCTGCACAGGCTTATCTCCCTCAACAATCTTTGTAGCTGCAAACCTTAAAGGTATTCCTGCTGTTTTAGCATGATCTTCTACAAGATGTGATACTGCATGAATACACCTATGAACTGCTCCTCCATAAATTCCATCTGCATTACAGAAATCCATTCTTCCTGGACATTCCTTGTTTCTGGCTATATTTATAGCATGTTCAACAAGCTCA
Organism: Clostridium sp. SM-530-WT-3G; assembly: GCF_012843905.1. Lineage (GTDB taxonomy): Bacteria > Bacillota > Clostridia > Clostridiales > Clostridiaceae > Clostridium. Next base: position 13,898 of record NZ_JABAGC010000020.1, on the reverse strand, counting down.
TTAATACCTTGATTCTTTACTGCTGAAATAGGTACAACTGGTATTCCCAATGCTTTTTCAAGACCATTAATATTGATTGTTCCTCCATTCGCTGTAACTTCATCCATCATATTAAGAGCTATAACCATTGGTACATTAAGCTCAATAAGTTGCATTGTAAGTAATAAATTTCTTTCTATATTTGTGGCATCTAATATGTTAATAATTCCATCTGGTTTTTCATTTAATATAAATTCTCTTGTTACAATTTCTTCACTTGTATAAGGAGAAAGTGAATATATTCCTGGAAGATCTGTAACAGTAGCTTCAGGATGATTCCTTATTAAACCATCCTTTCTGTCAACAGTAACTCCTGGAAAGTTTCCAACATGCTGATTTGAACCAGTAAGCTGATTAAATAATGTTGTCTTACCACAGTTTTGATTACCAACAAGAGCAAACGTTAACTTTGCATTATCAGGAAGCGAATCTCCAGATTTTTTTGGTTTGTACTCCACATCCTCACCAATTCCAGAATGTGCAATTTCTTTTCCCTTATTATTTATTCTTATATGCTTATGCATCTTATGTACATTTTCAATCTTAATTTTTGCTGCATCATCTTTACGTATAGTCAGATTATATCCTCTAACCATAAGTTCCATTGGGTCTCCCATTGGAGCTACTTTTATTAACGTAACTTCAGTACCTGGAGTAAGTCCCATATCAAGTATGTGTCTTCTAAGGGAATGGTCACTACATTCTACTGAATATATAATGGCCTCTTTTCCTATTTCAAGTTCATCAAGTGTCATTCACCTATCTCCTCCCAAATTAATTTTATTACACAAATTTCTGTATATGTAATTGATATACATTTTCTCCTATTAAAGAATATCACTTTTAACAAAATAACTCAACCACTGGTCAGCGGAACTTTCTTTGTGAGAATTTTATATTTGGCGTGAATCGCTTAAGTGAGAGTCCAAATCTACGATTTGGTTCCTCGAACTTACACCTCTGAACGTATGTGAAGAGTGTGTTTCCTATTATATCTATACGTTAATTTCTGCTCATATATGATAATAAAAATCATTTATTATATTTTATACTGACTTCATTTTTTTCATAAAGAAAGCCACAAGCAATCTTCTAACTACTTGTAGCCTAATTTTTTAATTTACAACTTAAATAACAGTTTCTTTAATTAAGAGTCCACACCTTTATTTCAGCTTCTCCTTTTCCTTCTGAAAATAGGCTTATTCCACCACTTGTTTTATCTGTAAATATTCTAGCTGTAAATACTTCTTCTCCATCATTCACAAAAATTTCAACCGAAGATGTATCTACAAATATACGAAGCTTTAATGTATCTTTATTATATGAACACTTTCTTTTAAGTCCATACTCCTCAGCAAATACCTTTCCAGATTTACTTCTATCTAAAACAAGCTTTTTATCTTCCATATCATAATAGAATACAGTTTCTTCATTCTTTCCTTTTCTAAACTTTACTCCTATATTCTTTCCTCCAAAGTTTTTAAAATCACATTCTATTTCAAATACAGTTTCATTGAAATCTTCCACATCTATTTCTTCATTATCAAGGCTATACTTCTTAAATAATTCAGATTTTCTTAATTTCACAAGCTCCCTTACTGGCTTTTGAATAAGTCTATCACCATTTAATTCAATTTCTCTAGGTATAGTAAGACAATGTGCCCATCCATTACCATCAGTAGGATAAGCTATTTCAGGCAATCCCATCCATCCAATTATTACAGTTCTACCATCTGGACATTTAGTAGTCTGTGGTGCATAAAAATCAAATCCTCTATCTAATTCATGAAACTTTTCATGATTAAAATTACAGTCATTAAAATTAATCATATCTCCGACCATATAGCCTGACTGAAATATATTTCTGTATTTATCGCCTTCTGGCTCTAATCCTTGAGGTGAAAATATTAATACAGCTTTATTATTATCAAAATTTACATAATCTGGACATTCCCACATGTATCCATTGCCTGTAAATCTAGTTTTAAGCTCATCTTTATATGTCCATTTAAGCAAATCACCTGACTCATAAACTGCTATAGTTCCAATATTATCAGCTTTTCTTTCTGCACCTATAAAGCAATAGTACTTGTTACCTTCCTTAAACACCTTAGGGTCTCTAAAATTATCAGTAAATATTTCAGGTAATTCCTCAATTACAGCCTTTTTATCCTTTATTATTTCTCCATATTCATTCATTACAGCATGACATTGGTAAGGGTATCTTATCCAGTCTTCATTTCTTGTATTTCCCGTATAAAATAAATGAAGTTTATTATCTTCAACTATTCCTGTTCCTGAAAACGCCCCATGGCTTTCATAATATTCAGTAGGTATTATTCCAACTCCACAATCCTTCCAGTTTACTAAGTCCTTTGAAGATACATGATACCAATGTTTCATTCCATGTACAGGTCCAAGAGGGAACCACTGATAAAACAAGTGATATTCTCCATTGTAATATGAAAATCCATTAGGATCATTTAAAAGTCCTGTTACAGGTTGAATATGAAATTTTTGTCTATATGGGCATCTATTAACCTGTTCTTTAAGTTCTTTTATTTCTGATTCAGTCGCGTCAAGTATATTTCTATATCTTTCTTCTCTAGTCCATTCTCTCATACTATTCATTTCTCCTTATAAGGAAATAGAAGGCATTAGAAATCTAATCCTTCTCCTTCCATTTAATATATTTTTATATTTGTTTAAACTGCCTCTTGTACTTCTTTCTTATTTAAGAATTTTGAAAGCATAATAGTTGATACAGCTGCAACAATTATTGATATAGTCATTCCTATAATATAGTTAAACATTGAATCTGGTCTTATAGATATAATTCCTGGAAGTCCTGCTGCCCCTGGTGCTAGTGCAAGAACTTTTGTAAGCATTATATATCCACATGCTACTGCTGATCCAATCATTGCACCATAGAATGGATAACGTAATTTTAAGTTTATACCAAAAATTGCTGGTTCAGTAATTCCAAGGATTGCTGATATACCAGAAGCAGAAGCAACTCCTTTCATCTTATCATCTTTCTTAAGTAACATTATTACTGCTAATGCAGCTGCACCTTGAGCTACATTTGACATAGCTGCTACAGGGAATATAAATGAACCTCCTGTTGTTGCAATGTCTGCAAGAAGCTGAGTTTCAACTGCTGTAAAGCTGTGGTGCATTCCTGTAATAACTATTGGTGCATATAAGAATCCAAAGATTGCTCCACCTATTGGTCCTAAAGTATTAATCAACCATAATAATCCAGTTGTTATTCCATTACCTGCTATTCTCATAATTGGCCCTATAGCAACAAATGTTAAAAGCCCTGTGATAAATACAGTAAATAATGGAGTTAATAAGTTGTCCAACACTGATGGTACTATTTTGTGTAATACTTTTTCTGTTTTAGCAAGTACAAATGATGATGCTAAAACTGGAAGAACAGTTCCGTGATAACCTACTTTAGCTATTGAAAATCCTAATATAGTCCAATATGGTACAGTTCCTTCTAAAACTGCTGATGGATAGCTGTATCCATTTAATAAATCACCATGTATCATAAGTGCACCAATACATGCTCCTAAATATGGATTACCACCAAAAGCCTTTGTAGCTGAAAATCCTAAGAAAATTGGTAAAAATGCAAATCCTGTATTGGCAAATGTATTAATCATTTCTGCTAAATCTTTGTATTGTGGATATGCTTCAATAAGCGATTTTCCTTCTATGAATAATCCTTGTGAAGTAAGGATATTGTTAATCCCCATTAGAAGCCCTGCTGCAACAAGTATTGGAAGTACTGGTACAAACACATCTGCTAACGATTTAATTAATCTTTGTACTGGATTTAACTTCTTTTCTGCCTCTGATTTTAATTCTTCCTTTGAAGCTTCACTTATATCTGCAATTTTAACAAGCTCTTTGTACACTTCATTTACAATCCCTGAACCTAATATTATTTGAAATTCTCCTGCATTATTAAAATTTCCTTTTACTATAGGCATTGATTCAATTGCTTTTATATCGATTTTACTATCATCTTTAAGAACAAGTCTTAATCTTGTAGCACAATGAGCTGCACTCACAATATTTTCTTTTCCACCTATGTGCATTAAAATTTCTTTACTAATTTCTTTGTAGTTTTTACTCATACATCTCTCTCCTTTATATACAAAATAAACTTTGTATATAATAATTTCATATGTGAAACGTTTCATTTTTAACTATGTTTAAATACTAATACGTTTTCACAATATAGTCAAGCCCTTTTATAAAAAATTTACCAATTTCAAATTAACAAAAAAAGATTTCACCAAAAATATTGTGAAATCTTATCTGCATAAAATATTTTTCTATTTAGTTGTTTGCCCTTTAATAAATGTCACTGGAAGTATTATATTCTTATCAACTTTTTTCTTTTCAATTATGTTTATTAAAGAAGATACAGCCACCTGTGCAATTTGTTCAATAGGTTGTCTTATAGTAGATAAAGTTAATTCATCACGAGCAGATGATCTGCTTCCATCAAATCCAATTACTTGTACATCATCTGGTACCCTCACATTAACTTTTTTTAGTTTATTTATAAAATCAAAAGCATATCTGTCAGTAATAGCAAATACTCCATCTATACTTATATTATTCTTAAAGTTCTTCTCTATAAACTTATCAATTAGTAATTCATATTCAGAAGATGCTCCCAAAACTTCGCATATATCATAATCTATATTATTCTCAGTACAATACTTTATAAATCCTTCTTTTCTATTTCTAGTATCATTATCTATCTTTGAGCCTCTTCCTATATAAGCAAGTTTTCTACATCCAGCTTCTACAAGCTTCTCTGCCGCAAGTCGTCCACCTTCAAAGTTGTCACTTGATATATAAGTAATATCTTTAGAAAAATACCTATCAATACTTATGAATGGTATGTTATCTGATACATATTCATCTATATTACTATAAGTTATTGCTATGATTCCATCCATCTTATTTTGTTTGGCCATAGATATGTATTCTATTTCACTTTCCTTGTTTTCTTCTGAATTGCATAAAATCATCTTCATTCCAACTTTTCTAAGAGATTTTTCAATATTATAAACAAGTTCTGAAAAAAATGGATGCCATATTGTAGGTACAATTACTGCAACAGTATTGGTTTTATTCAATTTGAAACCTCTTGCATAAGTATTGGGCTCATACTTAAGCTTTTCAATAGCTGCTTCAACAAGTGCCTTAGTTTGAGGCTTAACAGCTATGTTGTTTATAACCTTAGAAACAGTTCCAACTGCTACTCCTGCTTCCCTTGCCACATCTTTAATAGTTGCCATATTCTCAACTCCAATGTACATATATTATAATTTATAAGTTTATCATATTATGTTGTCTAATTAAATCATCAAAACGTTTTATATATAAAATTTCATAGTAATTTGATTAATTAATATTTTAAAATTTTACACACAAAAAAGACACTTTCAGTTTTCATCACTAAAGTGTCTTTCTAAATATTATTCAGTTTTATCATAATATTAAATTTTATACTCCTATTCAACTACTATATTTTACACTGGACTCACCTCATTCTTCTTTATTTTTCACTTTTATTCCACAACTTATTTTCCTCCTTATTCTCTACTGGTTGTTAATTCACATTTTTCATAGTTTTAGATTAAAATTTTATTGTTATACTTGAGTGGTTAATTTATATTAGTAGCTTTTATTAAACTATAAAACTTCTTAAGGCGTTTTCTTTCTACATTAATCCTTAAACAAGTTCACAATTAATTTTTACCTTGTAAACTATATGTGAAATTCAATATCCCATTGGTATCATCCCATTTCACTAATTTATAGTTTTCGCGTTGACATCTTAGTTTTCTTTTGGACTCACCACTTTCATTTCACTATTATTGACCTTTTTCAAACCCATTGTAACCTTCTCAATTTCTCATTCATGCTGAAACTTCAAATCTCTTTATATAAAAATCTTACGCTTCAGCCAACTTAATTATCCATCGGTATCATCCCATTTCATTATTTTATAGTTTTGCGTTGACAACTTAATTTTCTTTTGGACTCACCACTTTCACTATAATATAGTTTTTAAGTTGAACTTACTATCCCATTGGTATCATCCCATTTCGATATTTTATAGTTTCGCGTTGACATCTTAACTTTCTTTTGGACTCACCACTTTCACTATAATGTAGCTTTTAGTTTAAACTTCATATCCCATTGTTATCATCCCACTTCATTATTTTGTAGTTTTGGGTTGACAGCTTAGTTTTCTTTCGGACTCACCACTTTCATTTTATTTAACTTTAAGTTGATGTTCCTATCCCATTGGTACCATCTCATTTCGATACTTTATAGTTTCGCGTTGACAACTTAATTTGCTTTTGGACTCACCACTTTCATTTTATTTTAGTTTTGAGTTGATGTTCCTATCCCATTGGTACCATCTCGTTTCCATATTTTTAGATTTGCATTGTTTCTTATTTTTCTTTTGGAATTCCACTCTCATTTTACTTCAAGTGTTTGTTTACCTATCCCATCGGAACCATCTCATCTCACATATTTTCTTGATAAAGAATTATGTTTATTTCTTTATCTTGTAATCATTATACCCCCGTAGTTTTTAAATTAACAGACTTTTCTGAAAATTTTGTTTGTGGTATAATTAAATAGTTGAGTCATTTTATTTCTAATTATTTTTTTCCTTTTTTAAAGTGTTACAAATTATTAAGATGTTATAATAATTGTAAATATGAATCAACTTGGGAGGAAAAAATGTCTAGCTTAACAAATAAAACAAATGATGTGTTAAATACTTTAGTTCCTAAAGCTATAATAAATGTTGATGAAAATTATATAAAAGATGAGATATTAAAGTCTGCTAAAAAAGCTCTTATTAACAGCCAAGAAAATTCTAATTTAGCATTACTTCCAAAACTTTTAGTAAATGATTATTCTAAAGGAAATAAAGTTCTAAATGAGTTAATATCTGAATTAAATAAGTGTAATGAATTTTATATGTCTGTTGCATTCATAACTAGTAGCGGAATTACTCCACTTATAGAAACTTTAAAATCACTTGAAAAACGAAATATTAAAGGTAAAATTTTAACTACTGATTACCTTAATTTTAGCGAACCAAAAGCTTTAAAGAAACTTCTTCAGTTTTCTAATATAGAATTAAAGCTTTATAACAAAGAAAATTTTCACACTAAAGGATATATATTTAAATTAGATAATCACTATAAAATGATTGTCGGTAGTTCAAATTTAACACAAACGGCACTTACAAAAAATAAAGAGTGGAACTTAAAAATTTCATCTTTTGAAGAAGGCTATTTAACTGAAAATGTACTTACGGAATTTAATACTCTTTGGAATGAAGCTGAAGAATTAACTTTAGAATGGCTTGAAACTTATGAATCAATTTACAAAAAACAAAGAGAATTTACTAGAAAGACTAAAGTTCCAAGTATCGCACAATACAAGCTTAAACCTAATAAAATGCAGATTGCTGCTATACAAAACTTAAAAAAGCTACGTGAAAATGGACAAAATAAAGGATTGCTTATATCTGCTACTGGTACTGGTAAAACATATTTATCTGCATTTGAAATAAGAGAATATAATCCAAAGCGTGCACTTTTTCTTGTACACAGAGAACAAATAGCTAAGCAAGCATTGAATAGCTTTAAAAATGTTTTTGGAGATACTAAATCTATGGGTATTCTTTCTGGTAATAGCAAGAATATAGATAAAGATTTTATTTTTTCTACTGTTCAAACCTTATCAAAAGATGATGTATTAACTTCTTTTTCTAAAGATACATTTGATTATATTGTAATTGATGAAGTACATAAAGCTGGTGCAAAAACATATCAAAAGATTGTGAATTACTTTACACCAAAATTTCTTCTAGGAATGACTGCCACTCCTGAGAGAAGTGATGATTTTGATATTTTTAAAATGTTTGATTATAACATTGCATATGAAATACGTTTAAAACAAGCATTAGAAGAAGATTTATTGTGTCCATTCCACTACTTTGGAATATCCGATATTGAAATAGATGGTGTTACTTTAAATGAAGAATCTGACTTTAGATACTTAGTAAGTGAAGATAGAGTTGATCATATAATTGAAAAAATTAATCTTTATGGATACTGTGGTGATAGAGTTAAAGGCCTTATCTTCTGTAGTAATAAAAATGAAGCTTATGAATTATCAAATCTCTTTAATAAACGTGGATTTAATACAGTTGCTCTATGCGGTGATAATTCTCAAAGTGAAAGAGAAAATGCAATAAGAAGATTAGAACAAGATGAACTAGATAATCATTTAGATTATATTTTTACAGTAGACATTTTTAATGAAGGTGTTGATATACCTGCTGTAAATCAAGTAATAATGCTACGCCCTACTAAATCTGCAATAATCTTTGTTCAACAATTAGGTAGAGGACTAAGAAAAAATGATGATAAAGAATATGTAGTTATTCTTGATTTTATAGGTAATTATAAAAATAATTTCTTAATACCTATTGCATTATCTGGTGATAGAACCTTTAATAAAGACACTGTAAGAAGATACGTAATGGAGGGTTCAAGAGTTATTCCTGGATGTTCTACTATAAACTTTGATGAAATATCTAAAAAGAGAATTTTTGAATCTATTGATACTGCTAATTTTAATGATATTAAGTTAATAAAAGAAAGTTACAATAATCTAAAAAAGAAAATAGGTAAAATACCATCTTTAATGGATTTTGATACTTATAATTCTATAGATCCTATTAGAATTTTTGACAATAAAAGCTTAGGTTCTTATTATAAGTTCTTAAAAAAATATGATAAGGAATATACTGTTGATTTAGATTCATCTCAAGAATTATTTATAGAATTTATATCTAAAAAATTTGCTTCAGGAAAAAGACCACATGAACTCTTACTTTTAAAATCTATACTTGATGGAAATGATAAATTAATATCTAATTTAAGAATTAATTTATTTAATAAATATGGTATAAGCTTTAAACCTACTACTGAAAGAAACGTTGTTAATATTCTTACTAATGAATTTCCTACAGGTACAGGAAAGAAAACATATGCTGAATGCATATTTATAGAAAAATATGACGATGATTATATTGTTTCTGAAAAATTCAAACAACACTTAGAAAATGTATACTTCAAAAAAATTGTATCTGAACTAATAAATTTTGGCCTTTATAGATATGAGCTTAATTATAGTGATAGATATATGAATACTAACTTTAAATTATATCAAAAATATACTTATGAAGATGTATGCAGGATACTTGAATGGGAAAAAGGCGAAGTTGCTTTAAACATTGGTGGTTACAAATACGATAAAACAACTAAGACTTACCCTATTTTCATAAACTATCACAAAAGTGATGATATTGCTGATACTATAAACTATGAAGATAGATTTCTTTCAAACAATGAGTTAATTGCAATATCAAAATCAGGCAGAACTTCAACTTCTGATGATATTGTTCAGGCATACAATGCTGAAAAAGATGGAGTTGAAATGAGCTTATTTGTAAGAAAAAATAAAGATGATAAAATTTCAAAAGAATTCTATTTTCTTGGTAGTATAAAAGCTACTGGTGATCCTTTAGAAATTACTATGAAAAATACTAATAAGTCTGCTGTTGAAATTACGTATCAGTTAAAGACACCTATTAGAGATGATATTTATGAATATATAATCTCTTAAATTACTTTGAATTTTTTTATAAATTCTACTTATTCATAATTTACTTTATTATAAAAACTATAAAAGAGAATATAGTTAAATCTGTTTAAACACATCTAACTACATTCTCTTTTTTACTTGTTCTTATTTTTAATAGCATCCACCACTAAAATATCAGCTGGTACCCATTTCTGTTCATCAAGTTTATCATATGTAATCCACTTGGCATCATTATGTGCATTTAAATGTAAGCTTCCACCAGAAATAGTACACTCAAAACAATGCATTGTAAGATGGAAATTAGAATAATCATAATCAACTGTTGTTAAGAATTCTAATTCATTTATTTCAAGTTCAAGCTCTTCTTTAATTTCTCTATGAAGTGCCTCTTCTCTTGTTTCACCTTGCTCAACTTTTCCACCTGGAAATTCCCACATATCTATAAATTCCCCATATCCTCTACGTGTAATAAATATCTTATCATCTTTTTTTATTACAGCTGCAACTACTTCTACTACTTTCATTGGTGTCTCCTTTTATTTAATTAAGTTATTTTTTATATCAATTATTATAGTAAAATAATTACGTACCATCAATATTATAACTTTATCTATTAATTTAACCCTTTCGCAACATGTTGCGAAGAAAAGCATTCTCAATTACCCCATCAAAAAATTAATTCTATAATTATTAGTTTACCAAAAGAAAAATGGCTGTAGACATCTATTACTGCCTACAGCCATATGAATTACTTATAAAACAATATGTATTTTAATATTATCTTTCATCAACTTTAAATTGATCTACTTCACCAATCATTTCTTTTGTTGCTTTTTTAAGGCTTTGTGCAATTCCAGTCATTTCTTCAATAGATGCATTCATTTCTTCTGATGATGCTGATATCTCTTCTGCTGAAGCTGATACTTCTAATGCCACTGCTGATATACTTTCTACTTTAGATAATATATTGTCTTTTTCTCTATTTAGGTTTTGTGCTGATTTTTCAACTGTATTTATCTTTGGCAGTACATCTTCAATAGATTCCATAATACTATTAAATGACTCCATTGATTTCTTAATAACTTCTTCCTGTTTAGATAACTCCTTATCCATTATTGAAGATTCTCTTACAATATCATTTGCTTCTTCAGAGATTCCAAATATTAGAGCACTTATCTTTTCAGATGATAATTGCGATTGTTCTGCAAGTTTTCTTATTTCTTCCGCTACAACAGCAAATCCTTTTCCTGATTCTCCAGCTCTTGCTGCTTCAATTGCTGCATTTAGAGCTAGAAGATTTGTTTGTTCTGCAATTCCATTAATAACATTAGTTATTTCATTAATTTCAATAACATTCTTTCCAAGTCCATCTATCTTTTCATTAAATACCTTAAATGTATTTGCAACATTTTCAATTGACTCAGTTAAAAGATTCATTTCATTACTACTGTTGTCTGCTTTTTCATTAATATTTTTAGAAGTTCTATCTACTTCTCTTATTTCATTTACTACTTGAACAATATCATTTCCAAATTCATTTAATACTTCTGAAATTCCTAGTAAGTCTTCTGATTGAGTACTTGTACCTTTAGCTATATCATTTATTGCTTGTGCAACACTCTTAGAAACAGAGTTTATTTCTGTAGCTGCTGTAGATAAATTTTCTGACTCACCATCAATATTTAGTGAATTACTTTTTACGCCATTTATCATATTACCTAATGATTCTGACATTGACTTCATAGCTCTTGTCATGCCACCAATTTCATCTTTATTATTTAAATATTTATCAGATACTTCTATTCTTAAATCTCCACCAGCCAATGTTTCAAGTAATTTAGATGATTCATTAATTCCTTCAGAAATACGTCCTGCTAATTTATATGTTGCAATCATTCCAATTGCTATGAAAACTAATGATGATAAAATTATCTTAACTTTTAATTTTTGAATATGCTTAAGTGCTTCACTTAAAGGCATATCAATAACTACTTTCCAACCAGTGTTCGGCATTGTTGTATAAGACATAAAGTTATTTTCTTTATTAAATTCATATAAAATAACTCCAGATTCTCTTTGTTCTGTCATTTGAACAGCTTCTGCAATATCACTGTATGTATTATCAGTCTTAGCAATATCTACTGCACTTTTCATACCTAATACTAACTCTTTATCTGGATGGGCAATAGGTACACCTGCTTTATTCATTATGTATGCTATACCACTTTCACCATATTTAACTTCACTAACTACTTTACTTAAGTCATTTCCATCTTTAACTTTAGTTAAAACTCCTACAACTTTATTATTTTCTTTTATAGGAACTGCATAAATTACAACTATTTCTCCATTTTTTAAACTTACAATAGGATCAGTCACATAAGTTTCACCTGACATAGCTTTTTTAAAGTATTCCCTATCACCATAATCATGTGTTTCTCCATCTCCATTAGTAGCTATACCGTTTTCATTAATAATATTAAGTCTTGTACATCCAATTCTATTTGTTTCTTCTTTTAATACTTGTACCTTTTGTTCCATTGGGATATCAGAACTTTTTATATCATTTCTTGCAGCTATAGCCTCTAGTTCTCTGATTTCTTCGCTCAGCGTACCTTTAACAGTATTTGCTGTCTGCTTTGATATCTCCAACATTGAATGTTTTACACTTTCCAGCATAGCTTCTTTTCCATCCTATATGCAAGACTACTTAAACTCACACTTACAGTTACAATCACTAACCCCATTAGCAACGTTAATTTTTGCTTTATACTTTTCATATTTACCCTCCATGCTTGTCCAAAAACTGTGTATTTAGCTTTCAAACCATATTTTTGTATAAATTCTAATTACATCCCCTATTTTCCATATTATAATATATATAGATTTTTTCAATATATTTTTAAAACCAACATTATTTATCGTATAAAAACATTATTTTACATTTACTTTTTTGTCGTTTTTACTCCTTTAACTCATTTTTTATATTTATAAGCATAAAAAGAAACGGCTATAAGTATTAAAAAATTACTTATAGCTGTTTACAAATATCAAATAATATGGTTTTTAATTAAAATTATCTTTTTACAATAATTCCTGAGAATTATAAGATTTACTGCTTAGAAAATAATAAAACCTATAAGAAAATCTTTAAATCTCCCAGGTGCTAGTACAATCTTACAAGCTTAAATTTTTACTGATATTTAAACTTAATCAATATCTCTTTAATTTCACCTTGTGAGTTTTTTCTTATTTTAAAATCTTTTACGTCCTTAAAATTATTTTCTAACTGATAGTTAAGTTCAGTTATAGTTGCCTTTGCATTCTTAGTTACTCCACCATCTTCTACTACAATAAACCTAGATTTTTTACATGCTGTCTCATTTCTCTTATCATCAATTACAACATAGTATTCAGTTGCTTCTTCAAGTACAGGATATTCTTTGTTTAAGGTTAATGTATCACAAAGATTATCATCAATGCATTTTACTCTCATCATATATTTTACCTCCAGATATTAATATGAAATTCATAATAAACTCTGTATTTCAAAGTATGTTTATGCTTTATTATTTTCATCAATTATGAACCCTTTAATATCTATATTATATACCATTTTTTTACACAAAGTTAGTATTTGCATTATTTTTACTATTATAGCATAAAAAACATTTTCATTTAACTCTATATTTATAAGTAATCCTTTTATTTTTTTAAATTATTAAAAAATCAATATTTTTACAATATGTCAGTACATATTTTTATATATGTTTAGTTTTATTTAATCTAAATACAGATAAAACTCTATAACTAAACTTATTTTAAGAACTCTATCATTTCATTTAATGCTTTTTCAGAATCTTCTCCAGCAATTCCATGGTCTAATTCTTCATAAATGCCTAATTTACATGAATGTATAGCTTCTCTATATCTATAAGCTGCTTTAACATCAACCACTTGATCCTTAAGTCCATGAATTACAAGCATATTACCTTTATAATTTTTAGTAACTTCATATATTGGAAGTAATTTTGCTATTCTAAAATATTTACCGTTACTGAAAACTTATAAAAATCTATAAAAAATTATAAAATCTTATGTTTCATTCCTTTTTCAATGTA
>NZ_JABAGC010000002.1 GCF_012843905.1 Clostridium sp. SM-530-WT-3G | reverse complement strand
TTTCATATGAATAAAATACATAAACCTGAAAAAGACTGTATCAAACTAGAGTTTAAAAACTCTAATTTTGATACAGCTCCTATTATTCTATATTAGATTATAATTTTACTTACCTTTACTATTATTTTCTATTTTTATCTTCTTATTTTCTTTCATTATAACTACCATCAAAAGGCAAATCCCAAAAACAAGTAAAAATATCCATACAGGTTTAGAAAGGTTAAATTTAAAATTCATTTTATTGTAATGAAGCTTATAAATACATCCTATCCCACTATCAAGAATATATATATTATCATTAAAATATTTTATTCCTGATACTATACTTTCATCTTTCATCTTTAATAATTCATAATGAATATTATTAGACGATAATGCTTCAATGATATTATTCTTTTTATTATAAAAAACCTTAGAATTCTTATCTAATACATTTCCACTTTTATCTATAGCTAAATATTTTATTATTCCCACATCTTCAAAAGCATACAAAGGAGCACATACTATGTTATTAGGTGGATTAGCAATTAAAGGCTTTATAAGTTTTTCATCTTTAAACTTAGGAGAACTAATGGGATCTCCTCCACTAAAATCTGGCCATCCATACCAAGCTCCCTTGTCTATCTTATAAATATAATCTGAATCCCTCTGTACAGGTCTATCCCCTACATTTTCCATGCCACCAACTATTCCAATCAAATTATCCTCACTATCTAAATCCCATCCTGTAATATTGCGTATTCCGCAAGCATAGAGGCTAGTTTTTTTATTATTTAAATCTATGTCTACAATAGATGCATTTCCTAAATTTTCAGCTTTTATTTTTTCTCCTTGTTTTGTAGAATTTCCATAAGGTACAAAAGCCCCTGTTTTATTTTCACCTAAATTTACACCATTTAAAGTTATGTTTATTGGACTTTTATCATAAGGAACTTTATAATCATTATAGTCTTCTTTATCTGCAATACCTGAATTTGTTGCAGCTCCTATAGATAATAGTAAATGTGAATCCTTTATTATCAAATTTCTACAGATACACCTTCCTTCGCTAGGTATTTTATCTAGTATTACATTAACCTTTTTTCCGTCAATATCACATTCCATAAGTTTATCATTGGTAACAAAAAATAATTTCTTATCATAATATAATACATTTTCAATATTAAAGTTATAATCTTCTAATATTATATTTTCTCGCCCATCACTTTTTAAAGATTTAATATATGTTTTATATGCAATATATGTGTTTCCTTCTTCATCCTTGTCAAATCCCACTGCATCTTTACAATTTTTAGCATATATATTTAGATTTATATTATTCTTAAGAGAACTAATTCTATACTTGTTTGAAAATTCAAAGATAGAAAATGCTGCTACAACTATTATTATTGCTGCTAACAAAAACTTAAAAAACCTTTTCACTACCACACCCCCATTTTGATACTCATACCCAGTACTAATTTCTTAATATCCTTCAACACCTTTTTTCCATATATTATTAATTAGCCCTACATCATTATGATTCCTTTACTAAATTTATATTTTTAACAATAAAAATAAGAACAAGTATTTTTAAAACAATGTAAGTTATAGAATATTCACCTTACTTTTTGAATATTATTTATAGTAACTTAAAGGAGTGGGTAGATATGGGACAAGATAATTTTTTTAAGAATTCATTCTTACTTACAGTGTCAAACGTGACAACCGGAATATTAGGTTTCATTTTCTCTATATATCTTTCTAAAGTATTAGGACCTGAAGGTATGGGACTTTATAATCTTGTAATGCCTATTTATAATTTATTTATCTGCCTTATGTCTGCTGGTATTGTGGCCTCAATTTCTAAAATTACCGCTGTATACACTGATAAAGGTCAGTATAACAATATAGTTAAGACTATTAAGGCTGTTTCAATCTTCAATATTGCTTGGGCATTTCTGATTGGACTTATGGTTTTCTTTTTAGCTCCGTCAATTGGACGATATGGTGTAAAAGATATGAGAACTATCAGTGCTATAAGAGTTATATGCCCTGCAATGGTATGTATAGCTATTTCGAATATATTTAAAGGTTACTTCTATGGGACATCTAAAATAACAGTTCCAGCTATTATTGATATCTGTGAAAAGGCTATGAGAATTGTAACTGTAAGTGTGTTACTATTTTTAACTCAAGCTAAAACCCTTGAAGGAATGGTTACACTAGCAACAGTTGCATTATGTATTGGTGAACTTCAAAGCTTATTTTTTTTATTTATATATTACAAATACACAATAAAAAGACTTCCAAAATCATATGAAGCTCCTGAAGGAAGTTTCCAATTATTATTTGATGTTCTGATTATATGTATTCCATTATGCATGAATGGATTTTTAACTAATATACTAGGAACGATGGCAACACTTATTGTACCTAGACGTCTTTTGGTGGCAGGATTCAATTATACAGAATCATTAAGCCTTATCGGCAAATATAATGGTATGGCTGTATGTATAATTACCATTCCAATGATTGTTGTATCAACTATAAATACTCTCCTTATACCTGATCTTTCAAAGACAATAAGTCAGGGAAAACAGTATGATGCTTCACTTAGAATAAAAAAAGTAATCAAACTTGCTTTCCTATTAGGTATTGCAACAACCATCGTCTGCAATGTAGTCCCTAATTCTCTTGGACAAATTTTTTTTGGCAGAGATGATTTAGGCGCATATATTAAATTTTCTTCTATTGCTGCTCCTATACTATTTACATCTCTCACAATGTTTGGCATTTTAAATGGGTTAAATCGTCAGAGCATAATACTCAGAAATTCTCTTATTGAAGCATTAATTGAGCTAGTATGTCTATATATATTAACTTCAATACCTTCAATAAATATCTTTGGATATAGCATAACAATATGTATTGCATGCAGTATAAGTCTCTTTTTGAATTTACATGAAGTTAACAAGCATATAGAAATAAATCTTAATATATATAATGTAGTAATATATACTCTATTAGGATTACTTGCTTTCATTTTAATAAATTTATTTGCAAAATACTTTTTTGCAAGCTCAATAATACTAAATACTTTTTCTGTTATTGGACTAACATTTTTAATATTTACTTACTTAGGTGGATTTGGAGAATACAACTAATTTATTTCAGCTTAACAAATATAATAAGGAGTATTTTCGCAGTTAATCGCAAAAATACTCCTTATTGTGTTTCAATATTTTATATTGTTAAAAGGATTTTATTTCATAGATTTTCTTAGAATTCTTGGAAGTAGCCCATATATTCTTCCAGATATGCTATCTAAATCGTTCTTTCTTATTCCACCTAAAAGAATCATTAAATATAAATATACAAATCCTCCAACTGCGATTATAAATAATGTAATGCAGCTTTTAATAATATAACCACCACCACTTAACGTTATAAATACATCAGAAGGCTTTTCTAATATTAATACTATTGCAGCCATCGCAAGTGATGATATAAGTGGAATTGTTACATTTCTTATTAGAGATATCTTTATTCTTAAAGTCTTTTTAAGGGCTCTCTGATTTAGTATCATAGGAATTAAGAACCATAATAAATTCCCTGCTACTACACCTAAGATATTGATATTTGGTATACCTACTAATATAAAGTTTGCAATTATCTTTGCCACAATACCTATACAGAATGTTACAAGAACATAATATAACTTATTCATACTTTGTAATATTGTTGTTTGTATCTGTACTACTGCTTGTATAACAAGTACTATGGACCCAATCATCATAAGTTCAAAACCTTCGCTTGTTCCATATAACATTTCAAAAACTGGGCCTGCAAGACATGATAAACCAATTGCCGCAGGAATTGTTATTATAAAAGTAATTCTAAATGCAAAATTCACATTCTTTCTTACTTCCTTTTTATTTTTAAGAGCAACGGCAGCCGAAACAGCTGGTAATACTGTTGTTGCAAGAGATGTAACTATTATAAGTGGTACTGATAATAGCGTCTTATATCTTCCTAAGACTCCATAAAGAGCCTGAGATTGTGTCAAAGTAAATCCTGCATGAGCAAGTCTGCTATTTACATTTACCATATCTACTAAACTTCCAAAGTTTTGTAGTCCAGAGGTTAAAGTTATTGGCAATCCATATCTTATAAGTTTTCTTATTATACTTTTTGTTCTTATTCTCTTTTGATTATGTTTTTCAGCTTCTTCATAGGCTTTTTCTTCAAATCGTTCTGATTTGTATACATAAATCATATAAAGGCAAGCAACCAAAGCACCTACTGAAGTACCTACAGTACCACCTGCACTACCATATGCAATAGTTATCTTTACTAGGAAAAATGCACATGTTAAGCTTACTAATATATTAATAACCTGTTCAAGTACTTGAGATACAGCAATTGCTGTCATACTGCTTATACCTTGGAAATATCCTCTATACGAAGAAAGTACAGATGTTACAAATATACTTGGTGCAAGCATCATTATTCCATAAGAAGCTTCTGGATTTTCAATTAAATTTCCTATTGGAAATGCAAGAAGCATAAGTAAAACAGAAATTATTCCACCTACTAAAGCAAGCAGCATTTTTGATATTTTTAACGTTCTTATAGCATCTTCATGTCTTCCATGAGCTGAAAGTTCTGCTACAAGCTTTGCTATTGCAGGCTGTGTTCCAAGGTTAGTTACAGCATATGCAAATAAAAATACTTCATAACAGTTTTGATATATTCCATATCCACTAAGTCCAAGAATTCTCTGAAGTATAGGAATATAAAAAACCGATATAATTTTACTTACAAGACCTGCTATTGAAAGTATCAGAAATCCCTTATTTGAGGACGACTTTTCTTCCACTAATGTACCTCCTATCTAAACGTCACTTTAAATACATCTTGTTTAATTTTTTTGAATAGCGGAGGTAAAGCTACTGCTATTGTTTTATTATCTAAATATTCTAGCTTACCTTTTATTTTTCTAAAATTAAGTTTATATGCATATAAATATTGATAATTTAAACCATATTTATTTTCAAAAAATGAATTAAGCTGTTTATCTCCATATTTATTATCTCCAATGATTGGTGCTCCAAGATATGATAGATGCGCTCTTATTTGATGGCTTCTTCCTGTAATAAGATTTATTTCTACTAATGAATAAGCTCCATTAGTTTCAACAGTTTTAACTTCCATTGCTATTTTCTTTGCACCATTAACTGGTTTTTCATAAATCTTTGAAATATTAGTTTCAGGATTTTTTAGTATATATGCTTCTTTTAATCCATCTTTAACTTTTCCTTTTGTTAACGCATAGTAATACTTCTTTATTTCGTCTTCCCTAATTGCTTCATTAATACATTTTAAGCCTTCAAAACTTTTCCCAAAAATAATCATTCCTGATGTATTTCTGTCAAGTCTATTACATGGCGCTGGTGTAAATGTAACTTCTTTTTCTGGAAGATAATCACCCTTGTCATTTAAATATGAAAGAACATAGTCTGTTAATGTTGGTTCTTCACTTTTGATACTATCAGAGTGAACTAATACTCCAGGCCATTTTTCTATTATAACTAAATTTTCATCTTCAAAACAGATTTTAATACGCTTTGGATCAACTTTTATGAATTTTTCAGTATTATCTTGCTTTTTGCTTTGTATATATTTAATTTCAACTATATCTCCTTCTTCTAAGAAGTACTTTTCATTTTGTTTCTTGCCATTAACTCTAATATCCTTTTTTCTTAACGCCTTAAATATTGCACTTAATGGTACATCCTTTAATAATTTTCTTAAAAATTTATCCAGTCTTTGACCTGCTTCGTTTGGGCCTATTTCTATTCTCAAATAATATCACTCCTACTTTTTTCAGTTAAGCCATCTCATAGTATTCATAAATTTATAAATTGCGTATAAACTTTTCAGTTAACAATTAACGGTTAATTATTACTTGTTAACTGACAACTGAAAGTTTTAAACTGTATATAAATTATTTTTCTACAATATAGCCTTTTGTTTATCTGTTGCCTCTTAGCATTATCTAGTTTTTTTGCTTTATTGTCAATTATATTAAGCTAACTTTAAAGCTTCCATTATTTATTTAAATACTTAAATACAGCTGTAGCTTGTATAGCTACACCTATTGGAAGCGCATCTTCATCAATGTTGAAAAGATCACTGTGAGCTGGTTGAAGCGTATCTTTTTCTGCATTTCCTGTTCCTAAGAAATAAAATGCTGAAGGTCTTTCCATTGCAAAATATGCAAAACTTTCCACACCCATCTTAGGAAATTTCTGCTCAATTACATTTTCACTTCCTATTATTTCCGCTGCAGACTCTCTCACAATATCAACATTTTCATCTGCATTATAAAGGCAAGGATAACTTTCTTCTATTATAATTTCAGCTTTAGCTCTAGATACTTCAGCAATTCCATTTACTATTTCTTTTAATCTTTCAATAGCAAAGGCCCTATCCTCTTTAGTCATAGTCCTTATTATTCCACTTAAAGTTGCTTCACCTGAAATAATATTCTGAGCTGTTCCTGCATGAATTGTTCCCACAGTTACTACTGCAGGGTTTACAGGATTAATTTCTCTGCTTACTATAGTTTGGAGAGCTATAACTATATGACTAGCTATAACTACTGGATCTACAGTTGTATGAGGATATGCTCCGTGTCCTCCTTGTGCAGTTATCTTTATTGAAAACGGATTTGAAGCTGCATTAACAACACCTTTTTTAACTTTTATAGTTCCTATTTCAGTCTGCTCATCTACATGAAGTCCAAATATAGCATCAACATTTGGGTTATCTAAAACACCTTCTTCTATCATTATTGGTGCTCCACCAGTAGTTTCTTCTGCTGGTTCAAATAATAATTTTACTGTTCCTGAAAATTCATCTTTATGGTTATTTAAAAGTTTAGCTGCTCCCATAAGTATAGTCATATGTGCATCATGGCCACACGCATGCATTTTACCTGGTTCTTTTGAGCTAAATTCACACTTTTTTCTATCTTGAATAGGAAGAGCATCCATATCTCCTCTTAACGCTACAACTTTATTATTCCCCTCTTTTGTTCCTTTTATAATTCCACAAATTCCAGTTTTTGCAGTTTCTATATAAGGAATTCCTAAACTATCTAAGTAATCCTTAATCACCTTTGAAGTTCTTGGAAGTTCAAATCCTACCTCAGGATGCTCATGAAAATTTCTTCTTATTGATATTAACTCATCCTTTATTGCTATTGCTTCATCTTTAAAATTAATCATTTATTTCACCCTTTCATTCAGTTAAAAATTCATAATTAATTGCCCTCATTATACATATTTCAAAAAATTTTATATTAAACTCTCATCTTTTAACTATTTACTTTGTAACTGATTTAATTTTCCCAGTATATTTCTATAATATCATTATTTTTTATTGTATCTGTGTAAGCGCATTTTTCTCCATTTATTTTTATTACAATACTTCCTTTTGGAACTGTAAGATCAAAATCTATATAATTAAAAATATCAACTATAACATATTCAATTTTACCTTCCATAATTGTTTTCTTTCCATTTATCATTACAGTTATAGTTTCAAATTCTTCTTTATATCTAGCAGGCTCACTATTACTTACTTGAAGATCTTTTTCTAATTGTTGTACATCTCTAACACAGTCTCCTTTTCCTCCCAGTTCAGCACCTGATAATATTTCTTCTTCAGCTTCATTATTAGATACTGGTATATCTTTTATATTATATTCCTCATAATAATTTTCTGAATTATTATCATCATTTATCGAAGAAATAACTTTTTCATCTACTTTTTTATTATGCTCTTTATTTACTTCATCTACAATTTCTGTTTTATCAATATTTACACACTCTTTTTGAATATCTTTCTCGAGTTCTTCTGTATGTTCTTTAAATATTTTTTCTCCTTCTGATACTTCATATTCCTCATCTAATATGACACCATTTTGAAGAATATTTATATCTTCTTTTATAATATATTTTTTTATATCTTTTATTCTTGAAGGAAGGAATACTTCTACATTATCTCCATTCTTAATTATATATTCTAAATTTTCAATTTTTCCATTAACTAAGGTAACAGGTTCAATGCTTATTATTTCATCATCTATGTATATAGATATAGAATTTATGTTTCTTATATTTTCACATAGTTTAGGAGCTGCATTTTTTCCATTTTGGGCAAATTGAAGTTTGATATCATCCTTTTCTTCTACTTCACTTTCAAGACCTGCTTCATTACCGTTAATTGTTATTTTTGCATTTGTTCCATATTCTCCAAACACAATTCTTTTACAACCATTGTATGTAAATCTAGTGCTCTTACCATTTTTACTTATTAATAATGAAGGATTTATTCCTGCTTGAAGAAGTACATCCATAACAGTATGCTTATGTGAATTAAACAAACTTACTGGTTCATCATTAAACAAAACATCTATAAAATCATTACCAAGACTTCTTATTGCTGTTAGAGCAATTCCAAGCACCGTTACTCCAGCAGAACCTAGTGTATTATCAGAAACACATTCAGTAACTGCCTTCCTATCTTTTATAGCAATTCTCTGTGCTGGAAGATTTAACTTTTCAGCTATTCCTTCTAATATTCCCGGTGTATGTGCACCTCCACCAACTAAAAATACTGCACTAGGCGCTTTTCCTCCATTAAGCTCTAATATCTTTTTTGATATTTCATCACTTTCTTTAGAAACAATACTATTTATTGCTTTTAATACACTTTCAGAAGATACACTATTTTCAAGCCCTAGAACATCAGTATATATTATTTCACTATTTCCTATTGCTCTTTTAATATTTTCTGCAGTATTAAAATCAACCAAATATTCTTGTACTATCGTTTCAGTCACCTCATCTCCCGCAATAGGAACCATACCATATGCAGATATAGTTTCCTTAGAACTTATTGCTATATCTGAAGTCCCTGCCCCTATATCAACTAAAGCTATATTTAAAAGTCTTAAGTTCTTTGGTATAGCTGCCTCCATAGCTGCTATTGGTTCTAATGTAAGATTAGTAACCTTCAATCCAACTTTATTCATAACAGCATATAATGAATCTACAACTGATCTTGGTAAGAATGTAGCAATTATTTCCCCTGCAATCTTTTCTCCTTTATGACCAATTAAGTTTGAAATAAGAAATCCATTTAAGTAAAAATTCTTCACTGAATATCCTACACAATATAATTTCCCTTCTGTTGTTTTGTTAATGTCCTCTTCGGCTTTTTTTACAGCACTAAGTTCAAGACTTCTAACAAGTTCTTTATCAATTTCCTCATCATCATTAATTTCAATTTCAGACTTTGCATCAACAGTTTTTAGAAATCTACCTGCTGCTGCAATAGACACATCTGTAAGCTTTATCCCTGTTTCGTCTTCTATTTCTGACTTTACCTTATGTACTACTGATGCTACTAATCCAATATCGTGAATTTGTCCATCAACCATGGCTCTTTCTTCATGTTCCATGTACTTTTCACATACAACTTCAAATTTTTTATCTCTTATTATCCCAACTGTTCCAATAATAGACCTTGTCCCTATATCTAATGAAAAAATTATATCTTTTTGATTAAAACCCTTTAATTCCATTTAAACACACCTTTATTGATATTTTTTCTCTTTATTCGTTCATAAATCCATTTTAAATTATATATTATAAGACAAATTATATCAATTAATGTGCCCTAATAATTAATCTTACAAAATTTATACACTCCTGCTCTTTACACTTATTTATACTAATCATTCCAACATTATTAACTTAATCCTGTATATAAAAAAGCTATTATAAAATAACTTTTCCTTATTTTATAATAGCTTTTTATAAAAATACTAACAAATATTATACCCATGCACCATTTGAATCGATAGTATATCCATTCACTACTGTGTCATGTGCCATCTTACCTGACTCAAGAAGGTAATACCATTTACCATTACTATCCTTATGCCATCCAGTTTTCATTTCTCCAGATGGATTTAAATAGTACCAATCAGTCCCATCATTAATCCAGCCTGTTTGCATTTTTCCATCATTATTTAAATAGTACCAGTTTCCATTATTATTAATCCATCCTGTTGCATTAGTTCCATCTAAATTCTTATAACTCCAGCTTCCATCTTCATTCTTTACCCAGCCTGTTTGCGCTACAGATTGTGGTTCAGCAGAAGTATTTTCAGAAGGTACAGTTTTTTCAGCTACTGAATTATCTATAGCAGTTATTGGTGCATTTAATTTATATAAAGTTGACAGTTCTCCATTTACATATTTTTTAATCCTTCCTTTTGAAAGAACCCAAAGATTACCGTGTGCATCTATAGAAAAATCATCCATATCTTCATCTTCAATTTAATCAAAATCCTTATCTTCTTTAACTGCTTTTTTACTTATAGTTTTTCCATCTATATTAGCTTTTACAGTTGACATCTTATACTTTTTAAATGATATTTTATTATTATCAGTGTCAGGTTTTACAATATAAATATCTTTTCCAAGTATTCTTGCAGAAACATCTTTACCTGTAATAAAGTCTATTACTGTATCAAGTATTGCATTAGCTTCATACGTTTTTACTTTTTTAGGATAATACTTTATGTCTAAATTTATTGTCTAATCTATTAACTTTATCATCTTCAGAATCATCTGTCTTTTGACCATCATATATATATATACATACCATTAGCAAAGGCTTGAGCATCATAAATAAGTCCATCTTTAGTTTCTAGTGATTTAACTGATGCATTTGCAGCTGTCAAAGGTACAATACCACCTACCATTGCTCCACAAATTAATAATAAAGTAGTTCTATTAAATCTTATCATAAGTTTTTTCCTTCCAAATCAAATAGTTTTACACTCAAAGTATTGTATCATAATAAATTTCATATAGATATATAATTTAGAAAGTTTATAATTTTAATAAAATTACATTGATTTCAAAGAAATATTTTTTATACTACGAGTATAAAAATTGCTTTTTTTGTTAATAACCCAACTTATTTTTTGAATGTTTCAGCTTAATTTTATAATTCAAATACATACTTTTATAAATTCAATTTAAATTTTTATACTTTAATTACAAAAAGTCATCAAATTGATTTGTAAATCATTTAATGACTTCCTTATAGTATTATTATATAAAAATCAACTTATACATTTTGTATAAGATTATTTTCAACAAGAACTTTCAAACTAAAACTCCTGTCTACTCCATCGCTGAACCTAATCTTAACCTTATCCTTATTGAGTTCTTCAATTACTCCAACCCCATAAGTTCTATGACTTACATTATTACCTTCTTCAAATCCATAAGTATCTACAGGAAGGTCATTAAGCTTCCCTTCTACTATAAATCTAGACACATCTTTAAATTGACCTTTTCTACTTCTAGGTGAGAATAAATAAAGTTCATCTATAGCACGTGTCATACCCACATAGAACAGTCTTCTTTCTTCTTCAAGATTAGTATCCTTGCTTGATGAATGTGGTATAGTATCTTCACATATGTTCATTATAAAAACATTTTTAAATTCCATACCTTTTACACCGTGACATTCTCCATATACAGCCATTAAGCTTAGTATTTAAGCCGATTTCAGAATATCCGTCAATATAAAATTCTATTCGTTCCATTCCCATATTCAGTTAAGTATATTATATGTGTATGGAGTCGGCTTTTCAATATATTTAAACATAAAAAATGAGGCATCTCTCCCTCTATCATATTGTCATATTTTTATTATAGTAAACTTCTTAAACATCATCCTCAAGTAAGTCTAACATCTTTTAAGACTACTCAGCATCTTCTTTATTTATTGCGTTGTATGTATCTGGTATCATCTTTACTACCGCTTCTAAAAATTCTACTCCTTGTTCTTCTAATGCTTCACGTACTGTTCCGAAATCTTCTGGAGCTGTAGTTACTACAAATACTTCATCTTCATCTGCATTGAAGTCTTCTGCTCCTGCATTTAAAACCATCATTATCATTTCATATTCATCATTGCCTTCATTTTCTATAATAAGTCCACCTTTTTCTTGGAAAGTGCAATAATTATTATAAAAATAAACTTTACATCTATAAAATTTTATTATTTTCATCAAAAGATTCTTTTAATCCTTTAGCTATAGCATATGCCATTTCACTAATAAAACTTAAATCTGAACCATATTTCATTACATCAATATTCACTGGTGCTACAAAAGCTTTAATAGAAATATCACCAACTTCTAATAAGTCTATTCCTGCTCCCTTTCCTGGTTTTATTGCACCCCTTTTTATATCAATCATTCCTATCTTTGATTTATCTGAGAGTGCTGCATCAATTGCTATTATTGTTTCACTGGGATGTTTATCTTTTATTGTATTCATTTGCGTTTTCAAATTAATTGCATTAATTGGATTAATCATACTACCATAAACAGGTATATTGAAATTTTTATCTTCTCTTAATATAGATCCAACAAATGGTCCAAGACAATCAACAGTATCCGTTCTATTAGTCCCTATGCAAACTATAACAATATCAGTATTTATATGGTTAAATCTAAAAAAATCGATTATCTTAGTATAAGAATCTTTAATTGAATATTTACACTTATAAGACTTTCTTTTTGATATCTTTAAGAATTTACTTTTTATATAATTTGCAAACATAAATCTACTCCTGAATTCAATATAATTAAAATATAAATATTTATAATCAATAATAAACATTAATTAATTTCGTTATTCGCTCTAAATCTGATAATGCTAATTATAATTATATAAAAACTTATAATTATGGACAAATGAATAAATAAAAAGTCTTTTAATCAATAAAATCCAATTATCCTGAAAGTCAGATAAGTATCTATACTATTAGGGTATTATACCATATAAATTTTATCGCAAGTTATTAAGTTTATATACTTTGATGCTTTTATACAAAACTATATTATTATCCTAAAATCTTCACTAGTTTTTGTAGTTCATGTTTTAAAGCAACATTATCTCTTTCTATATTTAAATCTAATTTAGCTAATTTTAATGCATTATTAAATGATCCAAAACGCTCAAAAAAATTTAGGATTAGGAATGGTTGAATCTTATTGGCGATCTATTTTTAGGAGTATATCCTAATTTCAATAATATTTTATTATAATCTATGTATTTGTAATCATTTTTCTATTTATTCTAAGAAATCTACTTGTTGCTATTATAAAGTTTCACATATACTACCGAAATCTTCTGAAGTAATTGTTACTACAAATACTTCATTAGTAAAGGTTTATACAAGAAATCAGATAAGCACCCATACTATTAAAGCATTGAACTCCATTAATTTTATAGAAAGTTATATAAGTTAACTTGACTTGTGCATTAATTTAAGAAAATTTACCAATGGTTTATTATTCATATTTTACCAATATAATTTTTTATATAAAAATAGCATATAAACCTCAAACATGTTAGATTTATATTGCCAAACCAAAATCTAAGGAGATTTATATGCCGACAACAATATTAAACCAAAACGAATTTATTAGCAACTATATTTTAGAGTTAAATCTGCCATATTCTTCTGCGATAAAGAACCATATGATAAATTTAACATCTGGAATAATCGTAACCGAAGGAAATAAAACAATTTCTTCAGCTTATAATAAACTTACATCTAATCGACACAGAAGTACTGGCTCAAGATTTCTAAGCTCATATTCATGGAATCATGAATATGTTACGGAAGAACGCATATTTCATGCAATCTCTGAAATCTCTAATAGTTGTGAAGATAATGATGTTGGATTCCTAATTATTGATGATACTTTGAGTAAGAAAAATACCTCAACTAAAAAAATCGAAGGTTTGGATTTTCACAATTCTCATGCAGATGGCAACAAACCGAAGTGGTCACACTGTTTAGTTACCTCTCACTATAAAATCAAGGATTATTCTATACCTTTAAATTTTAAACAATATCACCGAAAGGAATCTAGTAAAAATCTATCTAAAAAGTTTTTAGATAAAAATGAACTTGCAATGGAACTAATAAATGAATTTACTCCAGCAACTAAAACAAATTATTTGCTGGTTGATTCTTGGTATACTTCAGCAAAAATTTTGCTTCACGGTTTAATAAATGGTTATCATACAATTGGCAGAATAAAATCTAACAGAGTGATTTATCCAGCTGGCATTAAAACAAATGTCAAAAAGCTTTCTTCATATATTAGAACTAATGAAACTAGCTTAGTTACCGCTAGTAACAACAAGTATTATGTTTATAGATATGAAGGAAAACTCAACGACATAGAAAATGCTGTTGTACTTATAAGTTGGACTAAACAGGATTTATCTGATAATCCATCATTTATTATAAGTACTGATGTATCGCTTGATAATAAGGCTATAATTTCATATTACGAAAAGCGATGGGATATTGAAGTAAGTTATAGATATCATAAAACTGCTCTTGGATTTGATGAATTTCAAATTCAATCCTTAGAATCAATACACAGGTATTGGAGTATGATATTTTTAACATATACTTTCCTTGAGCTTTTCAGAATTAAATATGGTAAATTATATAAATTAAAAAATATTGGAGATGTAATATTACACTTCCGAAACAACTATTTGGTAAAAATAGTTACCTTTGCACATGAATGTGCAGATAACGGGATAAGTCTAGAGACTACTATTTCCAAATTAGGACTAGCAGCTTAAATTTTTCCTATTTACTGCACAAGTCTAGTAAGTTAATACTAACTAAGTACTGCTCTATCCTCCCTAAAAATGCGAATACTGATCACAATTAAGACATCTATTTAACTTTCTTGCTTTTTTTCTAACACTCATTTTGCATAAATAATCTGGATTTCTTCTACAAGTCCAATAATACTCTAATGTAGATTTATAATATACTTCTGATGGTGTTTTCCCATTATTAGCTTTCACATTCCACTCTTCAGCCAACGCTGGATAATTTGTATATAATGAATTTTCTTCTGTTACAACAAATGCACTTCCTCTTCCGTTTTCTCTTGGACAACCACTTCCTGCATTCCTTTTAGACACACTTTCTCTCCATTCATATCCACATTTATTACAACACCACCATACAACTTCATTAGAAAAAGGCTTTACATGAATAGGCAATAGTCCATCATTCTTAGTCGGATGCCATTCCTTAGCTAATTCAGGATTCACACTTTGCAGACTACTTTTCTCATCAATATTCGATAAATATATTAAAGCCTTATATCTCATGTTATCAATTTCTACTTTTCTTAATAATTCCGTTCTACTTTTCATTTCATTATTACCATGATAGATAAGTTCTATTAGATTAATCAAATTTTTATAAAATTCATTTAGCTTGGTTAAATGTCTCTTTATTGTAATATGAAAGCTACCATAAGATTTTAATTTTGGTAATCCTTCTTCTCTTATTCTAATAAACGTTATCTCTTTATTATTTATTTTTTGATGTGCCAGTCTTCTATTCTTTTCTTCATCTTGTTCCTTCTTATTTTTGTGATATCTATACCCATCATATTCAATAGCTAAAGCAATCTGTGGAATAAGGATATCACATTCAAGCTTCTTGTCATTTTGAATCTTAAATCTATTATGAACATCACCAAAGACTTCTTTAAAAGCTAAATAAATCATAACTTCACTTATAGATGTATTTCTTCCTCTTGAACATAAACTACATCCATAATTGCATCTATCATTAACGCTTTTTCTCTCTTTATGAGTAGGATTTTTAGAACATCTCCAATACACCTTCTTATTTGAATATGGCGTAACATCCATTGGAGTTAAATTTCCATTCAGTTCATAATCCCAATCTTGTGCTATTATGGGAAATGTATTTGCTAAAGACTTACACCCAATACATTCCTTATGTCCTATAGTTCTTTCATAAGCCATTGATTGCCATTCATATCCACACTTATGGCATTTCCAATATACTATTTTATGTGAACCTTTATTAAGTATATAAGGATCAATACCACTATTTTTTTCTTTATCCCAATCCTTCATTAATTCTGGATAATTATATGCTATTGATGAACATCTTGGACATTTCTTATGACCTTTATTTCTCTCAGTTACAGATGCCTTATATATATAATTACAAATTGAACATTTCCAATAAACTTCTTTTCCACTTCCAGCTTGTACATCTGCCGCTGTCAATCCATCATTAAAGTCTATTGAAAATTCCCTAGCCAATTTCGGATTTACATTTGCCAAGCAATTTTCAGCAGATAATATTTCGTTTGAACAATACGGGCATCCCCTCGAATTATTTTTTCTAGCTCTATTAGATAAATTTGCAAACCATTTATGGTCAGGATTTTTGGAACATATCCAAGCTATCTTTATATGCATTCCTGGTGTAACATCTGCTGGTGTAAGTCCATTATTCCTTTCATAATCCCATTCCTTAACTAGTTCTGGATACTCTTCTAATACAGATTTTTTATATTTTTTCATAAAATCACTTCCTTGTTAGAAGAGTATCTCCATATTTATTTGTTTTAATCATTTTTTTAAATTCTTCATTAACTTTTAGCTTTATTTTATATTGCCGCCAAGCTTTTTACTTGTTTTTCTGATAATTCACCAACCTTTTTTCTTTCCTTTTTAAGATGATTTTATATTTCTAACATAGTTCTTTGCTACTGCTCCTCTTTCCTTTATAACTTCTTTCAATCGATGCAATTGTTAGCTACTTACTTATATTCTTGACAACTTCTATATCATTGAAAGCTTTAGTGAATCTAAGTAATTTCTGATATTAACATTAGTTGTTAATTCTTTATATATGTTATCAATTATATTTACCATATTCTTTAATAGCATTCTTAGCTGCTTCATCTGCAAGGTCATTATAAATACATTCATCACTATGGCCTTTAACTTTAATAAAGTATATATTCATCTCTTTGCTCGCTTCTTCTACAAATCTAACATATTCTTGAGTATACTTATTTTTAGCCTGCCATTCACCAGAAGCCCATAGTGCAATATTCTTTAAATCATGATAAATTGCCACATCTTTTGTTCCTAATTCTTTTGCTTTACTTATAGCTAGTTTTGTTGCTTCTAATTCACCTACAATGTTCCACTGATCCCACTCGTCGTGTCCTGCTTTTGAATATGTATTATATGAACCATTTTTATCTAAAACTACAACTCCGGCTCCATATGTTTTTGTATCTTTATCGTAACTACCATCTACAAATGCAATAAATTCATATTCACAATATAGTTCTTTTGGATCTATAAATGTCTTAGAACATTTAACATCAGCTTTACTTCTTATAGCTTTTACATCATACCCCTTCTTTGTTATTCCATCTTTTTTATGACTTCTTTTCTTTTCGCTTATTTTCTTTTTTATAACTATATTAGGATTTATGTATCTTAATGCGGCAATCTTACCTTGTATTTTTTTATAATCTGCTCCAGAATATCCGTTAATCTGCTGCTTGCACTCTTCCCAAGTAGTAAATAATCCTATCTTCCTTCCATTTTTAACAGCATAATATATTTTATTGTCATCTTCTGATTCATTAATAGATTTTATAAATTCACTATTTTGTTTAGTTTCAATTTTTGTATCATTTAAGTATGCTTCTGCTTCTTCTCTAGTGGAAAAGCCCTTATATTTTGCATTAGGATATGCAGAAACACTTTCTAAACATTCCTCCCATGTTTTTAATATTCCAATTCTTCTACCAACCTTTACTGCATAAAAATTTTTCTTGGCCATATTTTAATCTCTCCTTATTAAATTTAAATATATAAGTTATTTCAAATGGTTTTTCCTCGCTACCCGTTACAAAATGTAATGGGTCCTAGTTATCAATCTATAATATATTCATAATTCTATTAATAGTATCTGTATAAATAAGTTTCCTCTGCAGCTGCACTCCTCTCCCTCGGGCTCACCGTTTTCTGCTTGTACTCCTTATGATTCAAATACAAAAGCTTTAGTAGTATCAATTATATATAATAAAGTTATCTTTCCATCTTCACTCCGTTTCCTGCCCTCTTTTAGCTTTCTATGTGTTCTTGTGATTGTACTTAACTAACCTTATACCTTATGTTATGTTAACCCAATATAATAGACTACTCATTTATAAACTTTTTTTAAATTTATTTCATTTTTTAGAATTATTGCATCGAATTAAAGTGCTCTTAGATATTCCTGTTATCTCAACAACCTCATTATAACTTTTGTCACCACCATTAATAGCTAATAAACTTAATGCATGCTTAATCTGCTTCTCCGTATATTTCTTTGGTCTGCCTTCTGTAAATCCCTCTTTAGTTTTAGCAATTGCTTTACCTTCTTGCGTTCTTTCAACAATCATATCACGTTCAAATTCTGCAAAACTAAAGAATATGTTTCTTATCAATTTACTTGCAGGTGTATTATCCATAATTCCTATATTTAAAATATTGATCCTCACCCCTCTATTAATTAATTCTGTCACAAGCTGGCTTCCTTGAGTCATGCTTCTAGCAAATCGATCCAGCTTTGTGACAATCAAAGTATCTCCTTCTTTTATATAATCAAGTAATCTTTTAAATTCTGGTCTATCAGTTTTTGTTCCAGTAAAATTATCTTCAAATATAACTTCTGCACCATTTTCTTTTAATAGTTTTCTTTGAACCTCTAGACTATTTCCATCTGTAG
Source organism: Clostridium sp. SM-530-WT-3G (assembly GCF_012843905.1). Classification (GTDB taxonomy): domain Bacteria; phylum Bacillota; class Clostridia; order Clostridiales; family Clostridiaceae; genus Clostridium. The sequence goes on along the minus strand of NZ_JABAGC010000002.1, from coordinate 165,527 downwards.
CCTGTCCTTTAGTTGATACTCTTGCATATCCATAAATCATATTTATAACTCTCCTTGTTTTGACACTAAGTTTTGACACCATTCTATGCATTGATTATACGTTACATTTTTATTGGTTTCAATACTTAAAAGTTATGATACATTTATATAATTTATTATGGCTAAATTTCTAATTGAAAAGTATTATAATTTACGACTGACTAATTTTTAGTCATCTCTCTCTCCATCCACAATTAATATTATTAAGATATTTTTTTGTCATAAAGAACAGCACCTCTTACTGGATAATTTGAAAACACATGAACAGTAGCATCTGTTCTAAGAACCCTAGCTCTTCCAATTGCCTGTATTAATTCTGACTCTATATAATAGAATTGTATTTCTTGAAGTAAGCTGCCTTCTTCATATGTATTAAAATAGAATTCAAATCCATTTCTTCTGGCATTAATATAAGAGATTTTTTCACATGCTTCTGTCTTACCATCAATTATTGTAGCCAATAATCTATATACTCTTTCATCTGCATGAGGAGTTCCAGCTACAATTAAATCTTGACCTTTGTATAAATCTAATCCAGAACAAGCTCCAAAATGAGTTATTGCATCAAAACCTTCCTTCTTAAATTTTTCTTCATATTTTTTAAAAGTAATTAAACTGCTTATTCCAAACGCTTCAGTTTTAATTTGCTCTAATACTCTATCAAAATCCTTATTTAACTTACTTCTTGAGCAGCCAGTATAATGCAATACTATCTGTCCCTCTGTTTCAATATTACCTATATCTACAAAATTGATTTTCCTATCAGGAAACAATCCTTTATAGATTGCTTCATTAGCTGTTGCACTAAGAATAATACATCTTTTATTCGGAAGTTCCCTTACACCCATTCCTAAAGTAGCTCCATTTTGATCTGCTATTATAGCACTCATTTTTAATAATTCTTTTAAATTTATATTTATAGAATTCTTCTTATTTTCAATTAAAGTATTAACTTCTTTTGTATTAATAGTAAACTTAGGAATTACGATTGGAATTCCTGGATTCATTTGTGCCTTAATAACATTAGTTCTTAATATGTTAAGTTGTTCTTTTAAATTAAGTATATCTATTTTTTCACAAGTTACAATTAATTCTTGTAATTCACTTAATGTTATATCCATAGTTGAAATAAGTGTACTTGCAGCTATATCTTCATCTATTATATATGTCTTTATGTTTTTATTATCTATTTCTAAAGCTTTTTTATGTGTACAAAATATTAATTTACTTGTGTTTTTAGATTGCTTAATTCCTAACAAATATTCATTTATTCTATTTAATTCTTTGACTTTCTTAATATCTGCAACTGATTTTCTTGAACATTCTTGAAGCAATAGCTCCCTATATTGCTCTATATATTGTCTTGCTTGTTTATATGCTCCGATTTTCTGTAATCTTCTAAATTCATTTAATATATTCTTATCTTCTAATTCAAGATCTTTCATATATATAGAATCATGTATATTCAATCTTTCTACTATATCTGAGCCTAATTTATGATTAGGATATGCAATCACTGTATTATCATAGCTATTCAAATGCTTTAATATCTCTGTTTTGCCTATACCTGTTGGTCCCTTTATTACATTAATGGTACCTTCTTCAGAATTAAATGCATCTAAAATTGCCTCTTGTAACTTTTCTACTCCATCTTCAATTGAAAGTGCTGCCGTATCTTCTTTTAAATTTCTAATCTGACCTCTTTTATTGTCTATAACATGAAGCATATTAAATCCTTGATTTGAACAACTATCACAATATGGACAGAAGTTCTCACATCTCATTGGTGAATATCCATATTTTGAACTGTTTTTTATGGTATTAATTTTGTTATCTGTTCGATTTATATAATAATTATTGTTTTTGATTACTTTTATCATTCTTGATTCAGCGCCTTTAACCCTCCACATATTAGTTGACATTCCAAATATCTCTTCATGATAGCACCACCTTTTTCCATTTATAAAGTCACTCCATAATTTGCATTTAGAATTAAATAAGTTAAAGTTAAAATGTTGAATAGTTTTTTCGTACTTAACTTTTTTCATGGAAATATTAACTTTTGTACATTTCTTCTTGCCATTATTATCAATAGTTATTCTATATGCACTTTCTTTATCAATGCTAAAACTAAATAAAACCTTTTTTAACGTATTTGCGTTCAGCTCTATATTATATATAATAGAGTTTAACTCATTTTCGTAAATATCATTATCATTAATTATCCTGACATCTGGTATTCCATTGACCATATTTAAACCAGTAGATTTACAATAATCCTTTATTGCATTTAAATCATTCCTATTATCACCATGAACTCTTCTTATATATACCACGAGACTTTGTACCAGCACATATGGATCAATAACATTAATATTGTCACTAAATACTCTACACTTTTTATTGGTACCAAAGAATAATCTGCTTAAATCTTTGCATGCTTTATCACATTCAGGCATTATCTTCATAAGTGCCATTTGAATAACATTTCTAATTCTGACATCAGTAATAGAATTTCTTACAATAAATATTAATCTAAATTTAGGTATTTCTTTTGTGCTACTAAAGCTTTCATAATAAAAAGCTGGTGGTACTCCTAAATCAGCAAACCTTTTGTACGCTTCTTTTGGTGTAAGCAGACCATACTCTTTAAGTTCCTGGCCATTATTATCAATATCTAATGCAAAAACTTGCTGACTTTCCCAATCTATATTTTTACTTCCATTAAGAGCTGCTGCCTTAAATGATTTTCCATTTTCAATTGCTTCTATAAATTCTTTAACATTAACTGTTGTTTTACATGAACCAATTCTATTTTGTATATTAGAAGTTTTTACACATGGCTTTTCTTTATATGATACTGAATCAATATTAAGCGTTAGAAATATATCATCTGCATTTAAACTTGAATCTTCATTTTCTATATCATTACATACTGTATGTACTATTCTTTGATTTAAGTCAACTTTAAAACTATCTTCTGTTAATGTAATATTTGCAGACACTTCAAAGTCTATATCTTCTGAATCACACAGTTCATCAATCAGCTTCTTTTTCTCATTCCATTTATAATTTTCTATATTTTCATATAAGGAATTTCTAGTCGCTTTAATTCCTATTTTACTAAATGTATCTTTCAACCTAGTTAATGGCCCTTCTTCTCTTACAGGTGTTTGTACTATTTTAATATCTAATCCTTCATTATCTTGTATACACACTATTTGTTCATCAAATTCAATATCATCTGCTTCACACATTTTCATAGCATTATCAAATAAAATATCCCACTTTAATTGTTCTCTTTTCTCCTGTTTGTTATTATCTAATGCTTCCATTTTTAATTCTCTTCTTATTTTATTTATAGTTGCTCTTAATTCCATATAATATTTCTCCTTTGTTTTTAAATTAGGTAAAAAAATCTCTCTCACCCCTACACTTATATATTATGGTGAACACTTAAAATAGACTCCTCAAAAAAGAAATTTTTTAAACTTTTTTTATAAAATAAAAAGACAGGATTTCTCCTGCCTTATCTACGCTATTATTTTTGCCTTGCTTATGGAATTTTTACTATATATAAATTTAGATTATAAAATTTTTCTGAACCTACTATATGAAATATATACTTCTTATATATTAAAATTTTCTGCCCCAGGTATCTTGACTTTGCCCTTCGGGTCTAGTATTCGGTACCAATATTTCTATAATCTTTTCTTACATATTAACACATTGAAGCTTTGCCTGCTCCAATACATCTTCTATAGCTTTCTTGCTCTTATTAGGTGGATAGTCATATTTCTTTAGCAATCTCTTTATTACACTTCTCATTTTGGCTTGTGCTTGTGCCTTTTCGTACCAAGCATGAGTCATGTTTTCTCTTACTGTTTTAGTAAGTTCTCTTGCTATCTTTATAAGAATGTCATCTCCCATTTCTTTTATAACTTCTGGATCAGATGTAAGTACATCGAAAAATGCTTTCTCTTCATATGTCAATCCAACTTGATGTCCTTTTTCTATTGCTTCTAAAAGTTCATGTTTAAACTTAACTAACTCTTCAAGAACTTTGAATACATCTTCATCATCGCTTCTGTCATTATATCGTTCTATTATTTTTTCAAGCCTTTCACTAAATGTTTTGCTTATGACTAAGTTTGTCTTCTTTACATCAGCCACTTTTTCTTTCATTACTCTCATTAATATATTTGCTGCCATATTTTTTTGTGGTAATGCTCGTAGCTTGTTTAAGTTCTCATCTGTTAATAACTCAAATGTTTCCTTTGTGCCTGCTTCAGTAAGTGAAAGCACCTTATCACTTAAGATTGCCTGCTCAAGCATATCGGATATTCTCTTATTAACTTCTTTTAAATCTGGCACACCATTTTTACTTGTCTTCATTATAAAGCTTCTTACTGCTATAAAGTATGCAATTTCATTCTTAATTCCCTTACTCAATAAGCTTGTGCATATTTTATATACATCTTTTAATCTCTTAGTCTCTGTAAGGAATATCTTCTTACGAGCTTCTGTTGCTTGTATATACTCTGCTCCATCTCTTATAAGCTCAAATCTTCTTTTATCAGATTCTTTGAAGAAATCGCTATAGTCAAAATAGTGAAATAAATTTCTTAGCACTTCGACAATATCAAGTGCTATCTTTTTGCCTTCTTCGTTTTCCTGAATTTTATCCTGATCTCTTGTAGTATAAGTTTTTAATGCATCAAAAAGCTCTTTCTTTATACCTATATAATCTACTACAAGTCCGCCTGTCTTTCCTGGATAAACTCTATTAACTCTTGCAATTGCCTGCATTAAATTATGAGCTTTCATTGGCTTATCTATATACATTGTGTCAAGACATGGTACATCAAATCCTGTAAGCCACATATCTACGACAATAACTATTTTGAACTCACTATTCTCATCTCTGAATTCTGTTTCAAGATCTTTCTGATGCTTCTTGTTTCCTATAAGCTTAGCCATCTCTTCACTATCTTGATTGTTTGTTGTCATAACCATCTTAACTTTGTTTACCCATTGTGGTCTCTGCTTAATTATCTCCTTGTACATCTTGAAGGCTGATCTTCTTGAATAAGCTACAATCATAGCTTTACCTTTAACAAGATTTTCTCTTTCTTCATAATGAGCTATTAAATCCTTTATAAGTTCTCTTATTCTGTCATCACTAGAAATAATCTGTTCCATTTTGCTAAGCTGCTTCTACAACATAATCTTCTACACCTTCATTAATCTGCATATCCCAGTATTCTTGGTCTATCCTTTCAAGCATAGAATCATTAATCTTTACTTTCGCTAGTCTTGATTCATAATAAATCTTAACTGTAGCTCCATCATGTACAGCCTGAGTCATGTCATATACATCTATCAAATCACCAAATACTCCATATGTTGATTTATCAGTTGTTTCAATAGGTGTTCCTGTAAATGCAATATAAGTAGCATTAGGCATAGCTTCTCTTAAATATTTAGCATATCCATATTTAACTTCACCAGATTCTAAATCAACCTTTCCATCAAGACCATATTGCGTTCTATGAGCTTCATCAACCATAACAATAATGTTTTTTCTTTCAGATAAAAGACCAGTTTCTTCTTCAAACTTCTGAATAGTAGAAAATATAACTCCGCCTGTTTTTCGATTATCCAATAAATTTTTAACATTTTGTCTGCTTTCTGCTTGAACTGGTTTCTGCCTTAGAAATTCATGAGCTTCTCCAAAAGTTCCAAATAGCTGTCCATCTAAATCATTTCTATCTGTGATGACTAATATAGTAGGATTATTTAAATCTTCATCTTTAATCAAGTTTCCTGCTAAGAATGTCATAGAAAAACTCTTTCCACTTCCCTGAGTATGCCATACAACTCCTGCTCTTCCATCTGTAGCAACTGCTCTTTTTACCGCTTTAATTGCTTTATTCATACCAAAATATTGATGATACGCAGCCATAATCTTTCCTTTAGATGTGAAAAGAATAAAGTTCTTTATTATATCAAGAATTCTGTCCTTGCCAAACATTCCATATAATAATGTATCAAAATTAAGCTTATCAATAACTTCATCACTATCATCAACCTTCTTCCAAGCCATAAATCTGTCAAAAGGTGCAGTTAATGTTCCAGCTTTAGTGTTAACTCCATCACTAATAATAAGGAATGCATTATAATAAAATAAAGTAGGAATATGTACATTCTTATAGTTCATGATCTGCTTATATGCATCCTCAATAGTAACTTCTTCCCTTGAAGTACTCTTAAGTTCCATTAAAACAAGTGGAATACCATTAATATAAACAATAACGTCTGGAATCTTCTTAATATCATCATCTTCATTTACTTCAACCTGATTTACAACTAAATACTCATTCTTTTCAACATCAGAGTAATCTATTAATTTAACAGTATTATATTCTGTTTTGCCATCAATGAAATCAGTAACTTCAACACCTTCAGTCAAATACTTATGAAAAATTTTATTATTAGTAAACACATCATTAGTTTCAAAAGTTCTGATCTTACGAATAGCTTCTTTTATAGAACTCTCTGGAATGCCTTTGTTGATTTCAATAAGCCTGCTTTCAAGCCTGTCTAAAAGCAGAACTTCCTTGTTGTCCTTGTTTAAGTTACTGCCATGTATATATTCATAATCTAATTCTTTTAAATATTCAATTACTACATTTTCTAAACTTGCCTCTTTAAAATTCATAATCAATATTCCTTTTTAGTAAATTCTTTATATTGAGTATAGCCTAAAATTATGTATTTTAAAAGGTGCTTCTATTTTCTTATAGATGCACCTTTATATACTTTTCCGCTTACTAATTCTCTTTAATGTTCTTCAAGCCCTTTAATATTAGATATACAGCCTCTTCTACAAATGGAGTCGTAAACAATTTATAATTTTCTTCTAAACTAAGTCCATTCCTAGTGATATCTACTTTCTTAATTTTCTCTATAATTTCTTCATAATCTACTGATGTTCTACGTTCCCTATTAGTAGCATAACTCAACAATTCTTTATATCCAGAATTATTATTAATTTGCCAATTTAATGTTAAATCTTCTGATACAATACCATTCTGTATTAAATCACATACACTTGAAGTTATTCCACCAAATCCACCTAAAAGATACAGTGGACGTTTATTTTCTATAGCAATTATAATTTCTTCAAGAACCCCTGGCATTATTCCTTTATATCCTCTCTTTCGTCCTCCTGCACAAATACGTACATCACATTCTTCAATCATTTCTTTACGCATTTTTGTCAAACATCTACTCCATACATAAAGATTTTGAGCTGTTTTGGGAGGCAAAAAAGTATCCTCATTAATAATTAAATCAGCAACAGCTGAATCATATTTAACCTCTCTCATTTCTGCCACATCGCAATATTCAGCTTTCCATAATTTCAATTCTTCATTGTCATTTGTATATATAGGCCATGCAATATAATTAGTTAACTTATATGTTTCATCATTTAATCTATTCTTTAATATTTTAGCTTCATTAAAGAGAAATTCTGTAAATCCATTTGGTCTTAAATCTCCTCCATAAATTAAATGTGCTCTACGAGCTATTAAATAACGAGCAATATCCTGTGATAATATTGAAAGATGAGACTTATTTTGCCCAATCTTTATCATGTCTTCCTCAGATGGTTCGGATATTGATATTCCTATTTTCATTCCAGTTAATTCATTTAAATCACTTGTAAGTGGAGTATATGTCTTAATTCCTAAATTGTTCAAAAAGGTCACTTCCTCTAAATATACTGGTGGTTCAGGGTATAGAATAGACTTATGTACAATATTAATCTTACCATTGTCAAAACTTAATACTTTTTCAATATCAGATACTTCTGGTGGTCTACAAATAATTCTAATTTCATCTTCACTATTGTCACAATAATTATTTAATAATTTCTTTGAATAAAAGAATCTTATTGTTTCCACTATGGCACTACTTAAGATTCTTAATAAATCTTCTTCTACTATACCTCCATTATATTTTACTCTTAATTCAGGTATATTAGAAGCAAATGGGAAATTACGATCTTCAAAATTTTCAACTACATTAACAGCTATAATTGGTCTTTCTTCTGACTTTGCTGTTAGTATTTCTTTTTGGCACCAATACCTAGATGAATAAGTATCAGAATGAATTATTATAATAGATGATTCTTTAATATTATCACTTATTTCTTCATCAAACCTATATCCTGTCCCTATATCAGTAGCATCAAAAAAATTTCTCATTTGAGAATCATCTATGAATTCTTTTAACTTTTTAGCCAATTCTACTCCACGGTTCCCATCTTTCGTATGACTTAAGAATAATTTTAACGAGTTCTCTTTTCCCTTTGCTATTTCTTGAAAACTTTCATTTAATGCATATCTATAAATTTCATGTGTAATTGATATAAATATTTTTTCTATTGGATTAGAAGTAAACTCATAAAAGCGAATAAAGTTTTTCAGATTAGTTGGAGCTCCAATTTTAAATGCATATTTATCTAATGCAATTGGAATCACTATGCTATTATTAATTTTACTCAAGTTATGAATATATTTTTTCCATTCTTCATCTATTATTACATTCTTACTTACAAACGAAAAAATTATTGACTTCTCTGAATCTAAATAATCAAATGATTCAGGAACACCTTTTTTTAGAGTTGTATAATAAAAAATAGGTAAATTAATAGCACGTGAAAAAGGGTTCTTTATATCACGAGATAATAATTTACTACAATATTCTAATATTGGTTTAACTATTTCATTATCAGCTGGATTCCAAACAAACACTATTGATAATGGTTGTATTTTCTTACTCATCCGTGTACTCCTTATTAAATGTAACACATTATAATTAATTTCATTTTAATATATAATAGCTCCTCTTATTTAGGCGAGCTATTACTTTATTCTATAGCTTACTGTTCTAACAAGGTTAAATCATCTATTTCTTCTACACCTGCCATATCACCAAGCATTTGTGTATATACAATTAATTCTCTTTGTAATATTTTTAATTCTTCTCTAAAATGCTTTTTATCATTCTGACTAAAATCATGCTTAACTTTCTTAGACCATTTTGCAGTAAATGGTCTTATAACTTGATTTAAGATTACTATTGCAATCTTAGTAAATTCCATACATTCGAGTTTATATTTTTTAATAATTTCACGTGTCAATCCAAATATTTTATAAATACTTTCTAATGCTTCCTGTTCATCTCCATCGTTATCCTTTAAATCTTGTGTTGTTATTCTTGTTATCAATTCAATATATAGTTCCCACGCCGCATCTTTATCTGCTCTTTGAGGTTTCCAATCCATTTCGAGAAATGAAGTTTTTATCTTTAAATCTGTCATATTCCATTTCTTTAACCAGTCTTTCCACTTATTCATTTACTTCTACCTCACTCTTAAATATTTAGCTAATTTATTATTATATGATGCCTTTGTAATAAATTCGCCACTATTTTGTGGTACAGTTGATGTAGATTCAAATAATACCATATTATGTTTTCTTGTTATTTCTTTAATGTAATTATTCATATCTTCTATACTTAAAATTACATCTTCTATTTTTAAATAATCTGGAACTTTAGTTATATCATTTTTTATTACAGATGCAATTGGTTTTTCAGATTTTTTGCCATAACCAATTTCAAACGGAACCCACCATGAAGACACTGTCTTTTGAGAAACAATGCATAAAATATAATCGCTTCTTAATATTCCTTCTTCTATACATTCAGTAACTTTCTGAGCATCTCCTTCACGATCAGCTCTTTGTAATACTGGATCATTTTTATCTAAATAGATATCAATTCCAGCATTTCTCAAATAATTTCCTAACTCCTCAACATACTCCTTATCTTCACTTTTATGAGATAAAAAAACTACTGGTTTTGAATTATTAGAATAATTTAAAGATCTATAACGATAGTTTTCTGCTATATTAATACCTCTTGACATATTAATCATTCCTTTCAATTTTAAATATATGAATTTCTACTTCTTAATGGGTCACTCAAATCTGGAATATTTGTTCTTTTCTGATATGCTAATTCTATTGCTTGTTCCAATTCTTTAGCTGTTTTAGGCATGTCTATTATTAGTCCCATATTAAGGTTTTTCTCTAATCTTTTTGGCACAAAATGCTTCTTATATGGAATTCTTATTCCTAACAGCCCATTTCTTCCGTTATTCTTAGTATTAATTAAACTATAGTAAATTTCCCAGTCTACCCACCAGCGTCCGCCAGTTTCTTCTCCTATTAATACTATTGTTACTGATGAATTTCTTATCTTAGGCCTTATATAGTTATTTTTTATGGTATCACTACTCAAATTACCTATGTCCATATTTTCTAATGACCTATCTGAAAATACCATTTTATCATTTCCAAATTTCTTTCTAAATTCATCAACAGCATCTTGATCTAGTCTGTGTGCATAACTTACAAAAACATTTCTCATTGTATATATTCACCTCTCTAATTTGAAATTATATTATTATTATACATTATTTTGACTATTTTAGAATATACTTCTATAAAAGATATAAAATAAAAGCTAACCTATTACAGACTAGCTTTTATATCTTCTACACTTATCTCTCCACTCATTAGTTTAGATAACAGTGAATCTCTATGTTCTTTTAATATTTCACTTTCTTTATCATCCTCTATAATTTTATTAATTAATACTTTAGCTATTTTGTTGAATTTATCAATAATGGTTTCAGAAAAACATAACTTTAAATCTGTAATATCAGCTTTTTTCAAATTCAAAAACACACTACCACTAGCATTAGCAATTAATTTATTCATTGAATTATCCAAACTAAAATAAATAAATTCTCTAAACATGTCACTTTTAGGACTTACTGAGGCAACTCCTCTACCTAAAGCATACTCTTTATCAGCAAATACTGTATTTCCTATAGTGGCTCTTACTCCAAAAACCATATCTCCAACTTTGCATACTTTCTTTGGCTCTGATGAATATTTGCTAGGCTTAATTAACTTTCCTTCAAAATCTGCAGCTCCATTTAATAATGGTAATCCAATTTTATCCTGATTATAACTATTACTACTTGGTGATACTCCCATTGTAACAATAGATATGTCTTGTAGTTTTTCAACTTTCCATCCCTTAGGTATCATCCCCATCTCACTTTCAACCATTTCGCCACCACTACTCTTATAAGACTTACCTTCTTCATTAGGAAATTCAAAATCAACAAACCATCTTTTAAATAAAGCTTGAGCCATTTCTTCTAATGTTTTATTCATTTCATTATTTAATTCTATTTTTTCATCTAATGAAGATAAAATATTTACTATTTTTTTTTGTTCTTCTAGACTAAAATCAGCAATTTCATATTGAAGCATATGATCGATTTTCATATTAGGTTGTGTTGATGTACCTGCAGAAATTCCATATATAAAATTTTTAAATCTATCAGAAATAATATTATAATAAATATATCTTGGTAAGTAATTATTTTTTACCTTAAGCCGTATTAATCCATTATTATAAACTGAGTTAATATCTTTATCTATATATTTTACAACTCCTATAGTATTTCCTGTTCTAGCTACTAATATATCATTCTTTTTTAATAAAAATTTATTAATTACATCTTCTGATGCACTAGTGTAACCCCATTCTTCAAATGGTTTATTATTTGAAACATCCCCAATTCTCAAACACTTCATTCCAGTATCTTCTTCTACTATAGGTGCTCTTTTAATTGCATCAGCTCCAGTATTGGCTTTTTCTATCACCTCTGAAAGTGCAATACTTTTATTCAAATTATAGCTCATATCCAATTCCTCCAAGCTGCTTTCTTATCTCCTCTTCAAGCTCTCTACTCTTTGCAAATTGTTCTGACAATGTAGCTGTTAATCTTGACATCTTTTCTTCAAATGGCTCTCCATCATCTTCCTCTTCTTCAATTCCAACATATCTTCCTGGAGTTAATATATATTCATTATTTCTTATTTCATCTATTGTTGCCTTTTTACAGAATCCTAATTTATCTTCATATTCTCCATTACCATTATAAGCATGATATATATCTGCAACTTGTTTTATATCTTCTTCTGTAAGCTCCCTTAACTTTCTGCTTACCATTGTTCCCATTTTACGAGCATCTATAAACAGTGTTTCGCCTTTATTTTTCTTATTTCTATTAAAGAACCATATACATACTGGTATTCCTGTTGTATAAAATAGTTTATCTGGAAGTGCAACTATTGCATCTACAAGATCTGCTTCTAGTATGTTCTTTCTTATTTCACCTTCATTTGAAGTATTAGAACTAAGTGAACCATTTGCAAGAACTACTGCAGCTTTACCATTCTGACTTAGCTTATCTATCATATGTTCTATCCATCCATAGTTTGCATTACCTGCTGGTGGTGTACCAAATTTCCATCTTGGATCATTTACAAGTAAAGGCTGCCCCCAGTCACTTTGATTAAATGGTGGATTGGCTAATATATAGTCTGCCTTAAGTGATGCATGCAAATCCTCATGAAATGTATCTGCATTTTTACTTCCAAGATTATTTTCTATTCCTCTTATTGCAAGATTCATCCTAGCAAGCTTCCATGTTGTAGGATTTGACTCCTGACCATATACTGATATATCAAAAGCATTTCCGCTATGCTCTTCAAGGAATTTTAATGATTGAACAAACATACCACCTGAACCACATGCAGGATCATATACATATCCTTTATATGGCTCAATCATATCTACCATTAATTTAACTATTGATCTTGGTGTATAGAATTCGCCTCCACTTTTACCTTCATTAGCTGCAAACTTTCCAAGAAAATATTCATATACTCTTCCAAGTACATCTTTTTCCTTTTCAATAGTTCCACCTATATTTATATTAGTAAATAAATCAACTATTTCTCCAAGTATTCTCTTATCTAATTCAGGTCTTGAATAATTCTTAGGAAGTACTCCTCTTAATGTTTCATTTTCTTTTTCTATGTTATCTAATGCTTCATCTATAATAGCTCCTATTTCAGGCTGTTTAGATCTTTCAGCTATATAGTTCCATCTCGCATTTTCAGGAACCCAGAATATACCCTCAGCAGTATATTCATCTCTATCCTCTGCAAAGTCTAGATCATCCTTCATTAATTCCTCATGCTTTTCCATGAAAGTATCTGATACATATTTTAAAAATATAAGTCCTAATACTACATGTTTATATTCAGAGGCATCCATATTGTTTCTAAGCTTATCTGCTGATGCCCATAACTGATCTTCAAATCCTATTGCTGCCATATATTTTGCTCCTTTTTAATACAATTTCTATTAAACATTTTACTATATTTCCTTAATAAATGCACATTCTACAGCCTTTATTCTTTAACTTATTAACTAAGCATTTATACGTATGTTACTCTATTCATAAATGATATTTACACATGCTCTTATATCAAAATCCAAAATTTTTATAAATTATTTATGCAATCCCTCTATCCATCATATTCGCATTTTGTCCCTTTATATTTTTTCTACATTCTGTCCGTTTCAAAGAAAGACATACTTATTTTATTATTCTAGCTGAACTCATCTAATAAGATACCAGCAATATAATTATTAAGATTACAAAAAAGCAGAGGTAGATAACAAGCATACTGTTTCTCCCTCTTTATCATACTTTTTAAATTCAATTATTTATTCCTTAAACTAATCTTATTATTTTTCTTATTCTCATTCAACAAATCTAATGGATTATATTGTAATAAATCATCCTTAAAATCTATTGGTAGTAAATTCACATATCTTTCAGTAGTTTTGATATTGCTGTGATTTAAAAGTAATTTAAGTCTATAAATATCTCCACCATTTTTAATAAACATAGTAGCAAATGTATTCCTAAAAGTGTTTATACCTCTCATTTTTACCTTGCAATGTTTGAAATAATTAACTAAATTCTGATGCAAAGTATCATAACTCATCTGAGTACCATCCAACTTAGGAAACAATATGTCTTCCTTATCTAAATTAAGATTCTCTATATACTCTTTTAAAACTACCTTTAATGATTTGGATAATGGTACATTTGCTTGTCTTTTAGTTTTCATATGTGCAAATAATATCATATCTTCTTCAAAATCAATGTCTTTAACTCTAATATTTAATAATGTCGTACTCCTGCATCCAGTACCAATTAAGAAAGATACAGTAGCAAAAGATCTATAATCTCCTACAAGACAAGTTCTCAAATCAGGTTTCTGTAATAATTTCTTTAACTCTGCTTCTGTATATACTTCTTTCTTTTCTAAAACTATGCTTGGTATTTTAACTTCAAACTCTTTTAAATACTCCCTAGTGAAGCAATATGTTAGAAATGCTTTTAATTTTATTACAAATGTCTGATATGTATTTCCCTTATATCCATTATCAATCATTGAATTAATCCATTCCTCTACATTCTGTTGATTGATAATATTAATTTCGTCTGTAGGCGATACTCGTTTAATAAGCTCATACTTATAAAATCTTTGCTTGCTTATCAAAGTAGCCTTACGAAGCCCAATAGACTTGCAATAATCCATATATTCTTTGTAACATTCTTCAATTGTTTTTGTGCAATTATTGTTAATTTTTAGTGTTCTTAATCGTAGTTTTGCCATGCTAATCATTCCATTCCCTATACTAAAATTTAACCATTTACGGGAATGGAACGAACATATATTCTTTATGTACTATTTACTACAAAAAAGCGTTACTCGATCTTTTGTATAAGATTATTATCAACCAATACCTTAAGGCTGAAACTCCTAATAGTATCATCATTAAACTTAATCTTGACCTTATCCTTTTCAAGCTCTTCTATAACGCCTAAACCATAAGTCCTATGGCTTACATTATCTCCTTCTTCATATCCATAAGTATCTACTGGAAGGTCATTAAGTTTTCCTTCTATAATAAATCTTGAAACATCCTTAAACTGACCTTTTCTGCTTCTAGGTGAAAATAGATAAAGTTCATCTATTGCTCTTGTCATACCCACATAGAACAGTCTTCTTTCCTCTTCAAGATTAGTATCCTTGCTTGATGAATGTGGTATAGTATCTTCACATATGTTCATTATATATACATTTTTAAACTCCATCCCCTTTACGCCATGTATGGTACTTAATATTACTCCTTCACGGTCTTTTTTCTTTTTACTTTCTTCTATACTTTCCTTAACCTCATTTACATGTTTTAAAAATTCAAATATTGTCTTATAACCTTCTGCTGCAAGCTTAAATTCTTCTATTACATCTTCTAAATCATCAAAACTCTGATTAAACTTCTTTGCATAATTTTTTAGGTGTTCTATATATCCAAGATCCATAACTATATATGCTATTGCCGATGATAATGAAATTTTATTTAAATATTGGATATCTTTTTTTAAATCATCAAGTTTTTTCTTTTGAAATGGTTGTGTGTCATCTTTTCCTATTAATATATCAAAGGGATTTTCATCTTTTATATAATTTTTAACATAAAGTAAACTTGTTTTACTTACATATCTAAATGGTCTGTTTATTATTTGAAAAAAACTTTCTCTATCATATTCATTTACAGCAAGTCTTAAATATGATAGAAGATCCTTACATATGAAATGTTCAAAAAAATTATATTCTCTATCTATAAGCGTAAATGGGATTTTTCTCTTTGTAAGTACATCTATAATAGTATTTGACTCCATATTAGTTCTATAAAGTACTGCATTATCTTCATATGGAATTCCTAATTTCTTTTCTTCATAAATTGTATCAGCAATTATATCTGCCTGAGCTTTTTCATTGTAAGGATTAAACCACTTTATTATTCCATCACTATCTTTATTCCAATGTATATCCTTGTTGTTTCTAGCCTTGTTAAATTTTATAACATCTTTTGATTTCTCTACTATATTTTTTTTACTTCTATAATTTGTAGATAAATAATATTTTTTACCATCCTCAAACAATTTATCAAAGCTTACCATATACTCTGGTTTTGAGCCTCTAAATGAGTAAATACATTGATCTTCATCTCCTACAGCAAATAAAGAATTATTACCACCATCATTTATCATCTTCAAGAAGTCTATTTGAATTTCATCACAATCTTGAAATTCATCTACTAGAATAAACTTAAATAATTTTCTGTATCCATTAAGCATTCTCTCATCATTTTGAAGCATCTTTAAAACTTCAAGGGCAAGGTCGTCAAAATCCCATTTATTATACTGCTTTTTATATTCTTCATAAGTTTCAAGAGCATCTTTGAATATATCTTTAGTAAGAGTAGGTTTAAATTCCTCTATTGAGCATCTAGATGTTTTAAATAAAGATATATTATTAATTGCTTCCTTTACTTTATCATCGTTTACTTCATCAAAATATTTACTCATCACATTACTTATTATTTTATGTGCTACTCCACCTTCAATTATATCTATATCTCTTCCTGCATTTAAAAGCATTTTATAAAATAGTCCATGAAATGTTCCGAAGAAAGGAGATGAATTTCTGTTAAATGTCTCTATGTATCGTTTCTTCATATTTACAGCAGCTGCTTTTGTGAAAGTAATAATAATTATATTTTTATTTGCTATTTTTCTTTCCGAAACAAGATGATTTACCTTATTAATTATTACTGTTGTTTTACCTGATCCTGGAGCCGCAACAATAAGTGCATTTCTATCTATGCATTCTACTGCATTTTTTTGATATTTATCAAGATTGTACCCCACTTATCCTGCCTTCTTTCTATTATTTATTTATCATGAAATATATCTATCGTATTAAATTATTTCCATAATTTATTTCTTTATAATTATAATTTTATATGGGCAAACTAAATAATAAATTATAATAAGCTATTATGATATATTATAATTTAAATTTCAATAATCAAAAAATTCATTCCAACATAATATTAGTTATTTTTAGTAAAAATCCAAAAATATACAATAACTTTTATAAATATCTATACCTCAACACTTTTGTAAGCATATTGTAATGAATGTATTATAGTTGTACAATATATCTATATGTATTTTTATTTTATGACAATTACTCGCACAAATGTTATAATTTAATAATATTTACGTATCTATAAAAGGAGATTATAAATGAATATAAAATCTAAATTTAATGTAAAAGATGAAAGAAATCTTACCATGCTTGTTGACTTCTATGAACTTACAATGGGAAGTGGTTATTTTGAACAACATTTAAAGGATAAAATAGCTTATTTTGATATGTTCTTTAGAAGAGTTCCTGATGGTGGTGGATATTGTATAATGGCTGGTGTTGAACAACTTATTTCATACCTAAGCAACCTAAAATTCTCAGAAAACGATATACAATATTTAAGAGAAAAAAATCTATTCTCTGAAGAATTTCTAGAATACTTAAGTAATTTTGAGTTCAGCTGTGATGTATGGGCTGTTCCAGAAGGTAATCCTGTATTTCCTGGCGAACCATTAGTTACTGTACGTGGTCCAGTTATTCAAGCTCAATTTATTGAAACAATGATACTTCTTACAGTAAACCATCAAACTCTTATAGCTACTAAGGCAAATAGAATCTGTAGGGCTGCTGACGGACGTCCTGTAATGGAATTCGGTTCAAGAAGAGCTCAAGGATATGACGGAGCTATTTATGGTGCAAGAGCAGCAATAATTGGAGGATGTAGTTCAACAGCATGTACTCTTTCAGATAGAATGTTCAATATTCCTGCTGTAGGAACAATGGCTCATAGCTGGGTACAATTATATGATTCTGAATATGAAGCATTTAAAGCCTGGGCAGAAGTATACCCTGAAGATTGTGTATTGTTAATAGATACATACAATGTAATAAAATCAGGTATACCAAATGCAATAAAAGTATTTGATGAAGTGCTTAAACCAATGGGTATAAGACCAAAAGGAGTAAGAATTGATTCAGGCGATATAACATACTTAACTAAACAATGTCGTAAAATGCTTGATGATGCTGGATATGAAGACTGCGGAATAGTTATTTCAAATTCACTTGATGAACATATTATAAGAGATGTCTTAGATCAAGGTGCCTGTGTAAATTCATTTGGTGTAGGTGAAAGATTAATAACAGCAAAATCAGAACCTGTATTTGGCGGAGTATACAAACTTGTTGCTCTTGAAAAAGATGGTGAAATAATTCCAAAAATAAAAATAAGTGAAAATGATGAAAAGATAACTAACCCTGGCTTCAAGAAAATAATAAGATTATTCGATAAAGATTCTCACAAAGCTTTAGCTGATTTAATCACATTAAGAGATGAAGAAATTAATGAAGATGAGCCTTTAACTTTATTTGATCCTATTCATACTTGGAAAAGAAAAAAATTCAAAAACTTCTATACAAAAGATTTACAAGTACCTATATTTGAACAAGGTCAATGCGTATATAAATCTCCAACTGTATTAGAAATTAAGGAATTTGCTAAAACAGAAACAGATAAGTTGTGGCCTGAAATATTAAGATTTGAAAATCCTCATACTTATTATGTAGATTTATCACAAAACTTATGGTCATTAAAGCAATCACTACTTCATAAATATACTGATTCATTTGAAAAGTAGAAATAATTTATATTTTATAAAAATATTCAAGAGATATGATCATTTAAGATTGTATCTCTTTTCTTTATATATTTCATACAAAAAAGACACTAGAAATACAACACTAAAAACTTCTAATATCTTTTAAATATGTTTAAAAACTAATTTTAATTCCATTTTCATCATCACAAGATTTTAAATAACTGTAATCATGCTTGATTATATCTTTTATATTAAATTCATTATCTGATGAAGAACACTCATTAAATATACATTGTTCTTCACTTTGATACTCCCCTTTTTCATTTATATGCATTGGGCATTCTCCATAACACTCTACTTTTATTCTCTTGCTTGACCAAAATGGACACTTCATAACATTCCCACCTTTTTATATAATAGCAATTATTTATTTTTTACTAAATTTAAATAAAAAATAAATTTAATCTCTCAATTCTAACTATTTTTATTTTAAATTTTTAGAATTTTATACACTTAATGCAAATATTTTCCTAATTATTATATTACATTTTTTAGTAAAAGTAAAGTTTTTATCAAACATTATTCCATATATTAGAAAAAAGCAGTCAAAAACTGCTTTTATCTTTATTATTGATTTTAACTTTATCTTTTCTATTCTACTATGCTTGCCCACTATTTTTTTCAACAGATATATTAATAATTTCATTTTGGAATGCTTTTAGTAATGCTTTTTCCAATACTTTTTCTTTATCAAAATTATCTATATCTTTACAAACAGCAAATACTTTACACTTGTGTCCAGAAACATTCTTATAAGTTAATGTAACATTTGGCTTATCATACTCAACATCAACAATTTTAATTCCCCATGCTATCTGAGCAAAATCTCCATCAATTGTTAAATGAGTTAACTCTTTTAACTTTTCACTTTCTTTGCTTGGATCATTAATTATTATTAGTTCATCTCCTACCTTGTATTTAGCCATAAAATACGCCTCCCTAGTTTATAAGAAAAAACATGCATTTAGCATGTTAATCTTAAAATCATTAATATCTCATTACAACTTCAGTTTGTTAATTAATTAACATTATCTTTATTTATATATTATCAAACTTTTCTAAATTGTGCAATAATTTTATTTTGTTTTTTGGATAAATAATCCAGGAGAAACACATTTATTCCCTAATTTTGTTTAATTTATTTAATTTACTTAACACTGCATATGTCACTATATGAATAATAATTATTTGTTGATAATATCACTCCTATCTGTTGACTGTTTCTGTACATTTATGTTATAATCTGTATACAAAAAAATTAAAGAGAGGGAATTATATATGGATCAGATAGCTTCAATATTTAAAGAAAAAAAGCTAAAACTTACTCCACAGAGACTTGCAGTTTATAATTATCTAATTAATACAACTGCACATCCTTCTGCTGATAAAATTTATACAGATATACATGTCCAATATCCTACTATGAGTCTAGCGACTGTGTATAAATCATTAAAGACATTAGTTGAGGTAGACTTAGTTCAAGAACTTAATGTTGGTGAAGGAAATTTTAGATATGATGCAAATTCAACTCCTCATCCACATATACAATGTTTAAAATGCGGTAAGGTTGATGATTTAACAGATCTTAAATTTGATGACATTAATAGTTCAGCTGAGATGCATACCGATTATAAAATTGTATCTAGTCAAATTTACTTTTATGGATATTGTAAGGATTGTCAGTAGTATCCTGACTATAGCTTCTTATAAAAATTAGCAACATACACATTGATGTACATTTGCTGTTTTTTATTTAAAGCTGTAGTCTTTTTTATTTTCCAAACATGTACCCTTAACAATCAACATATAATTTATTGAGGTGATACATACATGAAAATATTAATCATTAAAAAAAAATTTCTAATAAATCTCATAACTTTTACAATTGTGACTCTTATAATAATTGTAGCTCTATTTCTATTATGTAACAAATTTAATTTCCAAG
The DNA here is from genome assembly GCF_012843905.1 of Clostridium sp. SM-530-WT-3G. GTDB lineage: Bacteria > Bacillota > Clostridia > Clostridiales > Clostridiaceae > Clostridium. Next base: position 144,864 of record NZ_JABAGC010000002.1, on the reverse strand, counting down.
AAACATTATCTCCTTTGAATTTATCACAAAATTATTCTTATGACTTAAACGGAGACGGCCTTCAAGATAATATACAGCTAGTTGAAGAGCAAAATAAGGTAGACATATGCATTAAATGTGCAAATGAAGAATATTATCTCTCAAAGGAATGCACTGATAAAGTATTATTTACAAGCTGCAGTTATTTAAAACCAAAAATATTTATTCACGACTTATCAAGAAATTCAGTTCCTGAAATTATACTTACTGGACTTAAGGGTGAAAAAAACTCCGCCTATGTCTTTCAATGGAATAAAAATAAATTCACGTTATTATATAGTGATAACAATAATATATTTGGAATACTTAACTGTAAAAATTCTTGCACTCCACAATGCTATTCATTAAATTCTATAAAAGGACTAAGTTCATTAAATAGTTTTATGGTAATAAATAATTCAATTCTTGATACTACTGCTGACTCAAAATCTCTACCTTCATTAGATTCAGTTACTAGTTTTATTAATATAATTGAACTTTCTTACCCATTAGACGAACTTCCTAGTATATTTAGCTCCAATATTAATAGTGATGAATTATCACTTCTCTGGAATTTAGATAAAGATAATAATTCCTATTTGTTTCAAAATGGTTTTTTTTATGATTATGAATGGGACAATTTAAACTCTCCTCTATATATAAAATGGAGACTTTCCTTTGAAAAGAAAAGTTTAAAAGACAATAATTCGGATAAGAAACAACTTGTACTATTAATTGATCTTCGTAAAGAAAGTAATTCTTCATCCTATAATATTACATCTATTCAAGTATCAAATTAGTTATATATTATTTACTATATACTATTTTAACAATTTAATTTAACCAAATTTATATAACTTTTATTAAAATATCTTAAACATGTATATAAAGAAGTATATTATCTAAAATAATTCTTTTTATTACAATAATAAAGGCCGCAATCAAGCGGCCTAAAAGGGGGATGGGGGGTTGCTTAATAAAATATAATTTTACTAAGCTTGTAGGAGAATGCCTTCTCCATTACATTAATATTATTGACAGTTTTTCTTTTTATATACACAAACTTTAAAATTAATAAATTTATAAGTATTGAACATTAATATTTAGCACTTTATTTATCCTTAAATGCTCCACTCTTATAAAGTTCTATCATTTTATTTATTAATGGAACCTTTTCCTGATTAACAATACCTTTTAACGATACAAGAAATTCAAGATCATTATTTTGTTTAATTTTTACTTTAGCATTTGCATTGGCTGAGTTACTAGAAATTTTTGATTCTTTACCCACCTTTTCTTGTTCACTTTTTTTTATATTAGAAGTCGTATCACTACTATTCTCTTTACTATTTTCTAAATTAACATTATTCATATTAGGCATAACATTTTTATTATTTATATTGCCCGTATTAATATTAGCGCCATGATTGATATTATTATTCATATCATTAGGATTTGAAAATCCATTTCCGTACATCATATTATTATCTAAATTTAATCCTGCCATTTGTGCCAATGGACCTAAATTACCCAGATTAAAACCATTTGTATTCATCGATGCAAGCATATTTGTCATATTTGTCATATCAAAATTTCCACCTAATAAATTCATTAACTGCACAGGATCAATACCAAATGGATTATTGTTATTCATACTATTCATATTATTTATATTTTTATTTTTATTATTAGCACTGGATTCCTGTTCCTTATGTCTATGCTTAGCCATTAAAACTCCTCCACATTATAGTTCCCTAATCACATTATATGTATAATTTACAAAAATGGTATATGTTTTTGTGCATTTTTTTGGAGGGTCCTAGAACCCTCCATCTACTATTTTATTAGCAGCAACTGCTTCCATATCCACTATTGTTAGATCCACATAAGCATCCACCAAATAGTATAAATAGTAAGATAATTAAATATGATGAACTACAATTTAGCAAACCTGATCCACAAGCAATTAATAAGAAGATTATTGGAGCTAATCCGGCACATCCTCCTAATACTCCTGAACCAGAATAGTTGTTCATATAACTGTTACAACAGCTTGGCATACAGCAGCAATCATCATGACATTTCCTTTCGCAGCAGCATTTCTTTTGGCAGCAACATTTATTCTTCTTTTTAGACATATTTATCTCTCCTTCCTAAAAATTCGAATTTAACAACCACAATTGTTTAAATTACCAGCAAAATTGTTATATCCTCCGAAACCATAGTTTCCACCTATTATAGGATTTACACCAATTCCACATCCACCACAGTTTCCACCGAAACCGCCTATACCATTAAATCTTCCATTGCATAAGAATAGAATTACTAATAAGAATAGATATGCAGTACAGCTATTTCCACAGAATAAGCCTCCACCTATACTATTATTGTTATATCTGAAGTGGTTATTACATCCACATCCGCAGTCACAGTCATCACAGCATCCACATCCACAATTATTACCACCAAATCCACGACCGCCTAGTAATCCGTTACCGCCACAGCCGCATCCACAATAGAATAATATTAATAAAATCCAAATCCAACTACCAAATCCACATCCAATTCCATTACCTATACCACCATAACCTAAACCTGCAGTACCTGGGAACCCATAACCATTAACAGGTGGCATTTGACCTCCACAATAGTCATTATCTGGTCCAGAATCACAACAATTGTCATCACATGGATTTAAACCATTTAGGATATCATTCATCTCCATATTTATTCCTCCTTGGAAATATTTTTTCTTTGTTATACTATATACTATTCCTCCTCAGAATTTTTGACACTAATTTCATATGAGAATTTATTATATATATTATTAAATTTATATCTTCTTTTATTTATCTAAAACTCTAAATTATTTCACTTTATACGAAAATTTTGAAAGAAAAAAAGCTCATGTAAGATTATATTCCCTTACATAAGCTTTTGTTAATATTCACCTGTCTATTTTTAGCTTAAACTTAGTGTTAATCTTTCATGAAAAAACTAATCTAAATCTGTAGCAAATTCTAAAAACAAGTTATCTATAAGATTTTCTATTCCCTTTTTATTTAATGATGAGAAGAAATATAATTTATCATCATCAGCTAGTTTTAATGTTTCTCTGATTACTTTTTCATTCTTTTTAAATTCAGAGTTCTTAAGCTTATCACTCTTAGTTGCAACTACAACTACATCATATCCAAAATGCTTAGCCCATTCATACATCATAACATCATCACCTGTTGGCTTATGTCTTGAATCAACTAATAATACTATTCTCTTAAGCTGATCTCGCCCAGTAAGGTACATATCTATAGTCTTTCCCCAGCTATCCTTCTCAGCCTTTGATACTTTTGCATATCCATATCCAGGAAGGTCAACTAAATAGAAATCATTATTTATAAGAAAGAAGTTTACAAGTCTTGTTTTACCTGGTGTACTACTTACCTTTGCTAATTTTTTTCTATTAGTTATTGAATTTATAATTGAACTTTTACCAACATTAGATCTTCCTACAAAAGCAATCTCTGCTCTATTATCTACTGGATATTGATTTCTTTTAACTGCTGATATAATAAATTCTGATTGTTTAATTCTCATTAGTATCCTCTCCAATTAATGCATTCTTAAGAACCTCATTCACTTCTCTTGCAGGAATTATATTTAAATTCCTTCTTATTGAATTAGGTATCTTTTCTATATCTTTCTCATTTTCTTTAGGAATTATTATAGTATCTACTCCAGCTCTAAATGCTGCAAGTGATTTTTCCTTTAAGCCACCTATAGGAAGAACTCTTCCTGTAAGAGTAACTTCACCTGTCATAGCTACGTTATGTCTTACTTTTTTTCCTGATAATGCTGACACTAAAGCTGTAACCATAGTAATTCCTGCAGATGGACCATCCTTAGGTACTGCACCTTCTGGTGCATGAATATGAATATCCTTTTCCTTGTAGAAGTTCTCAGTTATTCCAAATTTAGATGCATTTGCCCTAACATAGCTATATGCAGTCTTTGCAGATTCCTGCATTACTTCACCAAGTTTTCCTGTAAGCTGAAGCTTTCCATTACCTTTCATAGCTGTAGCTTCAATTGGAAGTGTATCTCCACCATAAGCAGTCCATGCCATTCCATTAACTACACCAATCTTATCAAGCTTATCTATTTCATCTATTGTGAAAAGTTTCTTTCCTAAAAGTTCTTCTATAATTTCATCATTAACATAAAGCTTATCTAAATCTTCATTTATAATCTTAGCTAATGATTTTCTTATAAGTGAGCTTAATTTTCTTTCAAGCCCACGTACTCCTGATTCTCTAGTATAACCTTCAATAACACTTCTTATAGCCTCATCTTCAATTATTACCTTATCAGAAGGTATATCTAAATCTTTTATAATCTTAGGTAATAAATGTTCCTTAGCTATATGGAACTTTTCTTCATAAGTATATCCTGATACTTCAATTATTTCCATTCTGTCAAGAAGTGGTCTTGGAATAGTATCTAATGAATTTGCTGTAGCTACAAACATTACCTTAGATAAATTTAAAGGAAGCTCAAGATATGCATCTCTAAAGTCCTTATTTTGCTCATTATCTAATACTTCAAGAAGTGCATCTGATGGATCACCCTTATAGTTTGAACTGATTTTATCAATCTCATCAAACAGAATTAATGGATTTATAGATTTTGCATCTTTAAGTGCATATGCTATTCTTCCTGGTATTGCTCCTACATAAGTCTTTCTATGACCTCTTATTTCAGATTCATCCTTCATACCACCTAGAGATATTCTAGTATACTTTCTATTCATTGCATTTGCTATTGACCTAGCAATAGATGTTTTACCTACTCCTGGAGGCCCTACAAGACAAAGTATAGGTCCTTTTTGTGATTTACTAAATTGTTTAACTGCTAAATATTCAATAATTCTATCTTTAACATCTTCTAATCCATAATGTTCATCATCAAGAATTTTTTTAGCTTTTTTAACATCTATAGATTCTTTTGTATATTTTCCCCATGGAATATCAAATACCCAATCTATATAAGTTTTAGTAACACTTGCCTCAGATGAATTAGGTGACATTTTCTTAAGTCTTGAAATCTCATGAGCTACCTTTTCTTTAGATTCCTTACTCATTTTAAGCTTTCCAAGCTTTTCTTCATATGATGAAATTTCTTTTTTATCTTCATCATATTCTCCTAGTTCCTCTTGAATTGCTTTCATTTGCTCTCTTAAGTAATACTCTTTTTGTTCTTTACTAACAGTATTTTTTACTTTAGCTGCAATCTTTCTTTGAATTTTTGCTATTCCAACCTCAGTCTTAAGCCTATCAAGTACCAGTTTTGCTCTCTCTGTAAGATTTATACTTTCAAGAACTTCTTGCTTCATTCTTTCATCTGTAATTGAATAAGATGCTACCATATCTAGGAATTCTGAAGTATTCTCTAATGGATCTACGTTTTTTGCCACATCATCATAATCATCTTCTGTAAGTTTTATTAGTTTTAAAAACTCCTTATTAATAACATTAACATAAGCTTCTAATTCATCAGATTTAACTTTTTTAGTACGTATTTTTTCTACAGAAGCCTTTATACAATTTTCATCATCTTCTATATATTCAACTATTTTTGCTCTTTCTAAACCTTCAACAAGAACTCTGATTATATTATCAGACATTTTTAATACTTGCTTTATCTTACATATAGTTCCAACTGTATATATATCATCTTGATTAGGTTCTTCAATCGCTGAATCTCTCTGACTTACAAGAAATACTTCTTGTTCTTCACGCATTGCTTCTTCTATAGCTGCTGCTGATTTAGCTCTTCCAACATCAAAATGAACTACGACTTTAGGAAAAACAGTCAATCCTCTTAAAGGAATTAGTGGAATTGCATATAACTTTTTCATAATACTATTTCCCCCCATAATACAATAAAATAATTATTTTAACTTAATTAGTATACACATATTAAGCTATTTTTTCAATTCTTCCATCAATACATATATTGTAAATTTTTAATTTACTATAATTACAATAATGCAATACATAAGCATTAAATAGAAAAGGTGCGAAATGTAAGAGTTTATCTTATTCCACACCCTTTATATTATATTAAACTAAATATTGTATTTTTACAAACTAAATTTTAAATTTTATTTAATTAATTAGTATATTGGTTTCTTTTTGCAGATAGTATTTCTGTGTCGCCAGTATTTTCTCTATCACTAAATACTTCTAAAGATTCTTTAATTACTTCTGTAAAATTTGATACAGGAATTATATCTATATTTCCTATCCCACTTAACTCTTCTTCATAATTATCTTTAGGAATTATAACCTTCCTTGCTCCAGCCTTAATTGCAGCAGATATTTTAGCCTTTACTCCTCCAATAGGCTTTACTGAACCAAGTATACTTATTTCTCCTGTCATAGCAACAAATCTATCTAGCTTTTGATTCGTTATGGCACTATATATAGCAGCAGCTATCGTAATACCCGCCGAAGGTCCATCTACAGGCATCCCCCCTGGTATATTTACATGTATATCATACTTATCTGTATTTAAAGAAAATAAATTATCTAATACTGTAAGTACATTCTGCACTGATGAATATGCTGTACTCTTCATTTTTATCTTCTTATTATTATTTGTTATTTCTTCTTCTTCAACTATACCAGTAACCTTTATATCTCCTCTTCTATGATTAACTTTCTTGCAGCTTACCTCAAGAGGCATAAGCATCCCTATATTAGCTCCATATACTGCAAGACCATTAGCAAGCCCTACTTTTGATACTCTAGGTATTTTATTTGTTACTACTTTTGTATACTGACCATTTTCAAGAACCCATTTTATATCTTCTAATGTTATTTCCATTCTTTTTTCATTTACTGCTATTCCAGATGCAAGCTGAATAAGATTAATTACCTCTCTTCCATTAGTACAATATCTGCTTACTTCATCAACACCATCATCAGTTATCTTAAGTCCTACTTTTTTTACTGAATTTACAGCTATTTTCTTTATTTCTTCTGGTAAAAGTGCTCTAAAAAATATCTCTACACATCTTGATCTTATTGCAGGTATAATCTCCTGCGGAGACCGCGTAGTCGCACCTATAAGCCTAAAATCTGCTGGCAATCCTTTTTCGAATACTTCTTTTATATATACAGGCATATTAGGATCTTCTGAACTATAATATGAGCTATCAAAAAACACTTTTCTATCTTCAAGAACTTTTAATAATTTATTTAACTCTATAGGATGAAGTTCACCTATTTCATCTAAAAATAATATTCCACCATGAGCTTTTGTTACTGCTCCTGCTTTAGGCTGTGGTATACCTGCAATTCCAAAAGATCCTGCTCCTTGATAAATAGGATCATGTACAGAACCTATAAGAGGATCAGCTATACCTCTTTCATCAAAACGGAGTGTTGTAGCATCAAGTTCAACAAACTTAGCATTCTTATTAAAAGGTGATACAGGTGATTTCTTGGCTTCCTCTAACACAAGCCTTGCTGCTGCAGTTTTTCCTACTCCTGGAGGTCCATATATAATAACATGCTGTGGATTTGGACCACATAATGCTGCTTTCAATGCCTTTATCCCTTTTTCTTGTCCTATTACCTCATCGAAACTTTCAGGTCTACTTTTTTCTGTTAGTGGTACTGTAAGTGATATCTGCCTTAATTTATTTAAATTATTCATTTCTTTTGTACTTTCCCTATCTATAACTACCGTTTTACTTTTTTGTGTCCTTGCCACTGTATTACTCATAATATAAACCATTAAAATTAGTAGTATTATCTGCAAAACCATAAGTATACTAGTCATAATTTCTTAATATATCAATTGCTGTATATACTAATAGCAATTAATTATATTTTTCCTCCTTTCAGAAATAATTTTTATTATTACTAGTATTTACTTATTATTACAAAATATACGCAAAATTATATTTCAGATCTATTTGGCTTGTATAATTAATAAATCATAAAAATTTATACGTAATATATAAAAAAACTCTGTTTTGATAATTTTATCAAAACAGAGTTTTTATGTTAAGCAGTTTCTATATCTTTCTTAGTTCTAGTTTTTACTAAAGTAGGTCTTACTTTTCCTTCTTCTAATCTTTCGATTTTTGGTTCCTTCTTATCTTTAATAGTCTCCTCAGTTATTATAACCTTAGTTATTCTATCATCTGAAGGAATTTCATACATTATTTCATTCATTATATCTTCAATGATTGCTCTAAGACCTCTTGCACCAGTTTCTCTTTCAATAGCCTCATTTGCAATTGCTTCTAGAGCTTTTTCATCAAATTCAAGCTTAACATCATCTAATTCAAATAACTTCTTATATTGTTTTACAAGAGCATTCTTTGGTTTAGTTAAAATTTCAACTAATGCTTTCTTATCTAATGATTCTAATGTTACTAGAATTGGAAGTCTTCCGATAAATTCAGGAATTAAACCAAACTTTAATAAGTCAGCTGGCATTATTTCTTTTAGTAAGCTTCCTACATCTTTTTCATGCTTAGATTGTATGTCTGCACCGAATCCCATAGAACTCTTTCTAGTTCTATTTTCGATTATCTTATCAACACCATCAAAGGCACCACCACAAATAAATAATATATTTGATGTATTTATTTGAATAAACTCTTGATGTGGATGTTTTCTTCCACCTTGAGGTGGAACTGAAGCAACAGTTCCTTCTAAAATTTTAAGTAATGCCTGTTGTACACCTTCACCTGATACATCTCTTGTTATTGAAGGATTTTCAGATTTTCTTGCAATCTTATCAATTTCGTCGATGTATATAATTCCTCTTTCAGCCTTTTCTACATCATAGTCAGCATTTTGTATTAATTTAAGAAGTATATTTTCAACATCTTCACCAACATATCCAGCTTCAGTTAATGTTGTAGCATCAGCTATAGCAAATGGTACATTTAAAAACTTAGCTAAAGTTTGAGCTAATAATGTTTTACCTGACCCAGTAGGTCCAAGTAACAAAATATTACTCTTTGAAAGTTCAACATCCATTTCGCTCTTATTGCTATTTATTCTCTTATAATGATTATAAACTGCAACTGCTAATGATTTTTTAGCTCTATCTTGACCGATTACATAAGAATCAAGATATTCTTTAATTTCTGATGGCTTTGGAATACTCTTTGGATCAAAATCCACTGTTTCTTGGAATTCATCTGCAATAATTTCAGAACATAAATCTATACATTCATCGCATATATATACTCCTGGGCCTGCAATTAATCTTTTCACTTGTTCTTGAGTCTTACCGCAAAAAGAACATTTTAATTGTTTTTTATCATCATATTTAGCCATAAATTCACCTCGCTTAAAAAGTCTACGATAAATCACTGATTAATTTTCTTTTTTTTCAGATTTCTTAGTAAGTACAGCATCTACTAATCCATATTCTTTTGCTTCTTCTGCACTCATAAAATTATCTCTTTCTGTATCTGCACAGATTGTTTCATATGGTTTACCAGTGTTTTTACTTAATGTTTCATTAAGCATTTTTTTGATTTTTAACATCCAGTTTGCATGAATTTCAATATCTGTTGCCTGACCTTTATAACCACCTAGTGGTTGATGTATCATTACTTCTGAATGAGGAAGTGCATATCTCTTACCCTTTGCTCCACAAGAAAGTAAGAATGCTCCCATTGATGCAGCCATACCTACACATATAGTTGATACATCAGCATTTATAAGTTCCATTGTATCATATATAGCCATACCTGCTGTTACAGATCCACCTGGACTGTTTATATATATTGAAATATCCTTATCTGGGTCTTCACTATCTAAGAACAATAACTGTGCAACTACTAATTGAGCAGTTTCATCTGTTATTTCTCCACTTAGCATTATTATTCTTTCTTTTAATAATCTTGAAAATATATCGTAAGAACGTTCTCCTCTGCTAGTTTGTTCTACTACCATTGGCACTAAACTCATTTAAATCCTCCCTCTCTCTTTGATGAAATTTTTAATGCTACTTATCATTATATAATTATTTATTATATTTGTTAATTAGTAGTTTGAAACAAATGCCAGAAAAAATTTTTTTTCTGGCAATTTATTTTAGACTGTAATTTAATTATATATCAAATAAAATTATTTGCAATTTTCTTTAATAAATTTAAGAGTTTTTTCAATAACTATATCGTTAGCAATCATTGCTCTTTGAGATTTAGCTAATATTTCAGCCATCTTTTCTGGATCTTTTGGTGTATACATTTTTGCAAGTTCTAAAGCTCTAGCACTTACTTCTTCATCTGTAGCTTCAATATTTTCTGCTTTAGCAACTGCTTCAAGAACTAAGTCAGCTTTAACTTTTCTTTCAGCATTTTCTTTCATGAATTCTCTCATTTTTTCAACAGTATTTCCTGTGAATTCCATATATTGATCTAAGTTTAAACCTTGATATTGTAATCTTCCTTCAAGATCCTTCATCATAGCATCGATTTCTTTTTCTATCATAACTCCTGGAACGTCCATTTTAGCATTTTCAATTACAGCAGTTATTACAGCTTCTTCGAATTCTCTTTCAGCTTTATCAGCATTATTCTTTTCTAAAGTTTTCTTTAAGTTTTCTTTTAATTCAGCTAATGATTCAACAGCAGCAACTTCTTTAGCGAATTCATCATCTAATTCTGGTAATTCTTTAACTTTAATTGATTTAACTTCAACTTCAAACATTGCAGGTTTTCCGTTTAATTCATCTTTACCATAGTTTTCTGGGAAAGTAACATTAACTTCCTTCTTATCTCCAACTGCTAATCCTATTAATTGATCTTCGAAGTTATCTATGAATGAACCTGATCCGATTTCTAATGGATAGTCATGACCTTCTCCACCTTCGAATGCAGTTCCATCTATGTATCCTTTAAAGTCGATAACAGCTATATCACCTTTTTCAACTTTTCCGTCTTCTTTAACTTCCATTCTAGCGTTCTTTTCTTGCATATCCTTGATTTGCTTTTCTACTTCAGCATCTTCAACTTCATATACAGGTTTCTTTACGTCTAATCCTTTATATTCACCTAATTCAACTTCTGGATAAGTTGTTACTGTAGCAGTATAAACAAAATCTTTTCCTTCTCCAAGTTCAGTTACATCAACCTTTGGAAAATCAACTGGTCTGATGTTTTCAGCAGCTAATGCTTCACCATAAGATGCATCTATAGCAAAGTTTATAGCATCATCATAGAATACTTCTACTCCATAGAACTTCTTAACCATGTTCATTGGAACTTTACCTTTTCTGAATCCTGGTATGTTATATCTACCTTTATTCTTGTTATATGCTTTAACAAGAGCTTCATTGAATTTTTCAGCATCAACTCTTATTTCTAATTTCACAACATTATTTTCTATTTTTTCCACTTTAGCTTTCATTTTATTCTTTCCTCCTAAAATAGTCTGCTTCTAATTTAACCAAGTTATTATACCATAAATAGTTAAATGTTATCAAATAAAATATTTATAATAATCTCTATTGAGTTATTACCCCATCTGGACCGATGTAGTAATTAGTTCCATCTACCGTAACTTCTACACCTTTTTCACTTATATTGCCTATATCGGCTTGCTTCCCTTGAATCTGCCATAATATAGTGTCAGTTCCATTATTATAATTAGAAATCCAAACATATTGTTTTACAGCAGCAGTTCCAAAGTAAGGTCTGTTTGTAACAAAAATAATACTGTCTTCACTTAAAAATTTAGGATTTTTATTCCACAAATAATTAGGCTGAGATGCAAGTGTTGCTTCTTTAGTGAATACACCTCCACTTTTTGAAACATATTTATCCTTTGATATTATTTTACTACTTCCATCAACATTATATAAAGTAATTTGTGCATTTGTATCACAAACAAGCATCTGATTTTTTGCAGGACTTATATCATAAGTCACTCCAGCATCAGCTCCTTGAAGCTCTTTGAATACTTTCTGACCATTTTCTTCTATATAAACTGCTTTTGCACTATTTCCACTTACTAGACTAATATCCATGTACTGTTCTTCTGGTTGTTTTACTTCTTCTACTACTTCTGGTTCACTATCTACTTCTTCAGCTGAAGTTTGTTCTGTATTTTCAGCAGTTTCTTGTGGAATAGTTGAAGTATCACTATCTATCCACGCTTGAATATTTTGTCTTATTTTACTGAAATCTATAGGTGCATAAGTAAATTTAAGAGCAACTGCAGATATTACTACAATTACCAAAACTAGAATAGCTATAGTATTTCTTTTTCGCCTTTTCATCTTTCTTTCGTATTCTCTACTAAAAATACTTGGCTTACTCAAGGACTACCCCTCCAAATCTTGCGTTTTTCATTCAAACACATTTATTATATATTATTATTGTTCGTAAATCCATAACATTATAACATATTTTTTATTATTGCCAATCTATTGAGTAATTATTGATTGAAATTTTACTTATTTTTTACTTTTACATCCTTCACATTTACCCCTAGAGCCACATGAATTACATTTACTTCCTCCCCCCTTACTGCAACATCCTCCACATTTAAGAAGACCTTCTGCTCTCATTTCTTCTATAGTAAGTGTACATATATTTTCTGAATAGTCTTCGTAATCCACACTTTCTTTAAGAAGATTATCAGTTAATTCTTTTATTTTAATCATAAAAATTTAATCCTCCGTTAATCATAATTTAAACAATATTTATACTTTTAACACTATTATTATATCAGACTTAATTATATTTATCAGTTTAAATAAGACATATTAATTCAATTATCTAACACAAAACACTTTTTTCCATTTTCAATTGTCGTATTATAAAATAATTATTGTTTTTTGTGTATTTATTGTATAATATATGTATAAGTATTGTAAGCCCATACATCTTATGGTGTAACTTGCACCATAGATTTTATAACCCCCACTATATGCTTGTTTATTCCCTTTCTTAAACAAGCATTAAAATAAAAACTCAGCACATAGTGATGCTGAGTTTTTGTTTTTCTTCATTTTCTTGTAGAATAAAATCAAGTTTTTACATTTAAATTTATATATTTATATAATAAAATTAAATTTTCTTGTTCATCATGAATGTCACTTCCTTGTATAGATATTATAAATTTAATATCTATACACTAATTCTAATGTAAATAATTTATATTTTTTATTTTCATATATATTAAAATAAATAAAAAGGGCCTAAGCCCTTTTTATAACATTTCTTTTATAACTTTAACAACTTCTTCTGCTACATACTTAGCATCTTCTAACGCAAGTGTGCTGTATACTGGAAGTGTTATTTCATTTTCATATTGTGCATATGCATTTGGATAATCCTTAATATCATATCCTAAGTTCTTATATAGTGTAAGCATTGGAAGTGGTTTATAGTGAACATTTGTAGCTATTCCTCTTTCAGCTAACATTTGAATTGCTTTATTTCTCTTAGCTTCATCAAATCCCTTAACTCTATATAAGTATAAATGATATGAAGTTTCTGTACCATTATTATCTTTAGTAAATGGTATTATAGAGAAATCTTCTTTACTTAAAACATCATTATAAACTTTGAATATTTCTCTTCTTCTTTCAAGCATTTTTTCATATCTAGTAAGCTGTACATTACCTATTGCAGCACCTATATCTGTAAGGTTACATTTTAATCCATCATTGATAATATCATATTCCCATGCTCCAGCCTTCATTTTGCTTAATGCATCCTTAGACTGACCGTGCATTGCTGTAAATCTCATATATTGAAGAAGATTTTCATATCCCCCAAAATGATTATCATTAAATGTAAGTGCTCCACCTTCTCCTGTAGTTAAATTCTTAACTGCATGGAATGAGAACGAGTGAAAATCACATTGTGATCCAACTGGTTGACCTTTGTATTTTGCACCAAATGAGTGAGCAGAGTCACAAAGAATTATAATATCTTCTCTTCCTAAATCTTTTAATAACTTCTTTAATGCATCATAATCAAAAGGCACCCCTGCTATATCTACAGGCATTATTGCTCTTGTTTTTGGAGTTATTTTTTCAGTAACCTTATCTATATCCATTTCAAAAGTATCTTTTTTAACATCGACATAAATAGGTTTAATTCCTCTATGAACAGCTACACTTGATGTTGCAGTATAAGTATAAGGAGTAGATATTATTTCATCGCCTTCCTTAAAATCAAATACTTTAAGTACTAATTCCATAGCTGCTGTTGCACTATTTAATGCTAATGCTTCATTTACTTTACAGTATTTTCTTATTCCGTCTTCAAACTTAGTAAGTTGAGGACCAGATGTAACCCATCCGCTTCTTAATACTTCGCATACTGCTTGAACTTCTTCTTCACTTATATCTGGTGGCGAAAATGGTATTTTCTTCATAGTAATCAACTTCTTTCATTAATATATATCTTTTCCTATTTGTAATTATTTTTCTACTTTGCTAAAACTGAATATACTTTTTACACGTATATATTAATGTCTAACCTTAGGTAAGAGTCAACTATTATTTTTAAATTTATAATTATTAAGCTTCCAAATAATCCATAGCTGTTTTAATAAATGCCGCTGCTCCTCTATATAAAACAGAATCATCCATCATATACTTTGAATTATGAGCTGGATATATTATTCCATCTTCATATGGTTTAGGATTATATAAACGAAAATAACATCCAGGAATTTTTTCAAAATAAAATCCTGCATCTTCTGCTTCCATACTATAGTCACTAACCACATGGATTTCATCTTCATTAAATATAGATTTTGAAGATTTTAAAAACTGTTCTACCATATTATAATCATTAATAACAGCTGGACATCCACCTTTAAAATCAACTGTACATTTAGCTTTCATAAGACTACTCATTCCAATAGCTAATTCTTCAATTCTTTGTAATACATATTTTCTTATATCATTATCTAAATTTCTTGCTGTCCCTTTAATTTCAACTGAATCAGGTATTATATTATTAGATGCTATACTTGTGTTAATTCCACAAAAACTAATAAGTGAAGGAATGGTTGGCTTTATCTCTCTGCTTAAAATATATTGTATATTATTCATAACCAAATTACCTATTGCAACAGGATCTATACATTCATTAGGTGTAGATGCATGCCCTCCTTTCCCCTTTATTTTTATATTAATAGGATCATCAGAAGCAAACATACTCTTATAACTCACTATAAAATCCCCATTATTGTAATCTCTATTCTTATTATCAACATGAAGAGCTAATATTGAATCAACATTTGGATCTTCTAATACTCCATCATCAATCATAATCTCAGCTCCACCTGGTGCACACTCTTCACAGGGCTGAAATATCAATTTGATTTTCCCATTTATCTTATCTTCATGTTTTTTTAATATCTGTGCAACTGCAAGAAGTATTGCCATATGACCATCATGACCACATGCATGCATATTTTCCGTAGTGGATTTATAATTAATATTACATTCTTCCTTTATTGGGAGTCCATCCATATCTGCTCTTAACGCTATTGTTTTACCTTCTTTTTTTCCTAGTACAGCAGTTATTCCTGAATGTTTTTCATATGTCTTAAACTCAATATTCATTGCACGCAATTTTTCTTGTATATATTGAGCTGTCTTTGGTAAGTTTAATCCTATTTCAGGAATCATATGAAGCTCTCTTCTCCACTTTATAATAATTTCATTTATACTTTTCAATTCATTAACTATTTCCATCTTCAATTCCCCTTAAAATATTATTCATAATTGCTTTGTATAATTATACAATTAAATAGCATGTTTATGCAAGTAATAGAGTATAATTATTTATAGCGTATATTAATTAATTATCTTCATAAAATAAAAGAGAAGATTTTTTTACTACAAGGAGGTTATATTATGAATAAACAAAAGAGTAAATTATCACATGATTTAGCTAAAAAAATGCTAATTGAGGGTGAATCATTTGAAACTATAATGGAAACTACACATCTTAGATTAAAAGACTTAAAGCGAATTCAAAGAAATGAAATAGACCCTCATTTCTAAATTAAAGTACATACTAAATTTTTATAAAAAAATATACCTTTAGGTTAACTTAAACCTAAAGGTATATTTTTTTATATTTATGGGAAGACTAAACTGTTACAGTTTCTCCTTTATCTTCATTATTTTTTTATTCTTTAATTAATAAACCTGCTAATTTTTGTCCAAATGGTAAAAGTAATTGAATAAATGTTCCTATAGCAACCATAGCTATTACTGTTCCTACACCAACAACTCCACCTAAGAAAAATCCGCCTATTAATAATACTGCATCCATTGTTATTCTTACTGTTCTATATTGTGCCTTTGTTAAATCTTGAATAACAAATGGTACTATATCATTTGGAGCTACTCCTATATTACTTGCTGATAATATTGAAAATCCAAGTGCAATTATGAAACATCCAAAAAGCACCAACAACATTTTAACAAAAAAATTATAATTCTCTACTGGGAAATATGAAATAACTTTTACTCCTAAATCAATAATAGGTCCTACTCCAACCATACATATTAATGTTCCTATATTAATACGTTTTCTATCAACAATTAAAATAATTACAGTTAATATAACTAAAATTATCATATTTGCAACACCAGTAGTTACTGTATTACTTCCTGCAATCATCTTAACAAATCCTAAATCCTTTATAGGTGTCTTATTTAAAGCATCTGCAAGTCCTTGAGTGAATACAGTCATAGGATCTGACCCTATTTGTGTCTTTAAAAAAAGTGCTACTCCAAACTGAATTATTGTCATCCCAATAAAAAATAAAACTAACTTCTTTACTAAATTTATCGCTTTGTTCATTTTTTCTTCCCTTCAATTCTAGCTAAACAATCAATGAATATTCATTTCCAATCAAAAACTTTCATTTGTGATTGTTTTCATTCACTGTAGAAACTATAATACACCAAACATTGTATTTTGTCAAAAGGAAATTTCAGTTATTCTCATTTTCATTCAAATTCGTTCACCATCATCATTAAATGCTATCTGTATAATCTGGACTTCTTCTTCTGTCATTTCTGCAAATGCACTTATAAGTTTTGGATCAATTCCTAGCTTTAATGCATTCCTTACAATTTGAATAGCTTTTCTTTGTTCCCCTCTTTTAACTGCTTTCCTATAATCTAATGCTCCCATTATCCTATCCTGATACTTCTCCATACTTATTCTCCCCTTTCTCATCAAAAATATTATATGTTATCAATTAACATTTTTTATAATATATAAATTAAAATGAATTTATTTAACATATAATATTCATTTACATGAGTAAATATTACTTATTAATAGTAAATATTTAAATAGATTTTATTTATTTTTATATTTTCTAAATAAAAACAAGTAAAATTATACATACATATAATTTTACTTGTTTTTCATTTCTTTTTTTATTGATTTTATAATTTTAAAAACTATTCCTAAAACGTATATTACAAGTAATACTAAGAATATTTCTTTATTATCTGCAATAAGCTGCTTTAAAGCTTCCACAAAAAAACTCCCCATCCAAATTAAAATCTAATCATTTGTTATAAATTCTTCAATATCCCTATACTCTTGTGGTATATTTAGAAGACTATAAAGATCATCAAAGAATTTAGTACTTCTATCACTTTTTATATCTTCTTTTACAGGAGCCTCTAAATAGGGTATATCTATTCCATTTTCCTTTAGCATTTCATCTAAGACTTGAGTCATTACTCCTGGTAATGTATCAGTACCTTTATCATTTAAATCTGGCTCCATTGATTCTGTCTTATATTTATTCATCTTATGCTTTCCCCAATAAATACTACAATTAGGGCTTCCCTGAACACCAATGTAACATAAAGGAGTATTTCTATTATTTCTAAGTTCGCATATCATGTCAACATAATTTTCAAGTTCTTTTCTACAGTGCTTTCTAAAAAAAACATTATCATACTGCATTCTCCCCTGAGGATTTCTCATATATCCCATAGCAGTAAATTCTGGACATGGAAGCTGTATTATACTAATATTTTTACTTAGGAAAAAGTCTACAACTTTTCTTATAAGCTTAAATCTTTTTCCTAGTAAATGTACTCTTGTTGATGGATTTAATAGACAATGTGATACTATAATAAAGTATCTAGGTTTTCCAGACATAAAAATCCCTTCTTTTGTATAATTTATTCAAATTATTTTTTCTCCTATGTCTTAAAAACACATAAATCTTATACAAATTCATAGTTAGCACATTTCTATTATTTACTAATACTTATCTTTAAATTCCTTTTTTATTATTAGAAAATCTTCAAGGTCATTTAAAAATTGAAATAATAAAGCTCTATTTTCAAATTCTCTCCTATCTCTAGGAAGCTCCATTTTTTTATATCCTTCTCTTAACAAATTTATCTTTTCTATAAGCTCACGACAGTCATTATCAGCATATATATTTAATGCTACACCATGAGTAAATTCTGATAACATTCTAGTTTGATTATACGTCATGTAAAACCTTGAAAAATGCTTTTTCATCCTTTTTAATGTATCAAATTGAGCAATTCTCATATCTACATAATCCAAATAAAACTTATGGCTTTTAAACAAATAATTCATTGAAATTTTTTGAGCCATTTCTTTTGTCTCTATAAGAATTTTTTCAGTATTCTCAAACACTTCCTTTTCTTCTGTCGGTAATTCCTGTGTAACCAAACTTAGTGAAAAATCTGTCAATATTAATTTATATTGTTCTTCAATTTTAATCCTATTATTCTCGTAATCTTCATCTAGTGATGCACTATATAAATTGAATAACATTGCAACTCCAACTCCAACTACTGTAAGTAATATTTCATTTAATATCCACAAAGCATTAATATTACTACTGGTTAATAAGTGAGTAGATAACACTGTTGCAGGCACCATTCCTTCTACAATATTAAATTTAATTGTAAGTGGAATGAATATCAAAAGAAATAAACCAAATACTACAGGATTGTTTCCTAAGACAATATATAAAACATAAGATAATAATATTGCAATAATAGCTGCAGCTATTCTTTTTATGCTTATAAATACAGCTTCCCTTTTAGTGTCTTGAATACTCAAAATTGCAATTATACCAGATGTAACTCCAAACTTTATTCCAAGATAATTACAGATAAATACTGATATAGTAGCAGATAAAGCCATTTTAAAACTCTTTGACTGTAAATATTTAATCATTTGTTTCTCCTGTTAATTAACAAGTATACTTCTATACTATTATATTATTTTTCTTTGCATAAATACATATGTTAATGTAGAATTTATTTATATTAATAATGCTTCACTTAATACATTTAAATTCATACAAATACACTTTAATATATTGAAAGGATATATAATGACTGAACAAGATTATGAAAAACTTCTTAATATAAAAACTATGGGCGATCAAAAAGTATTCTATGACTCTCTTCATTATCACAGATATGAGCCAACTTCATATAAATGGCTTAATGTATTATGCGAAAACTATGATTTTAACTCTAAGGATACCGTTGTAGATTTTGGTTGTGGAAAAGGCAGGCTTAACTTTTATCTTAATTACTTTTTTGATTGTGCTGTGACAGGAATTGAAATGAATAATTATTTTATTGAATTGTGTAATGACAACAAAACCTCTTACTTAAAAAAGACTAAAAAATCTTCAAAAAATATTAATTTTGTTAACTGCCTTGCTCAAGAATATAAAGTAGACAAAAAAGATAATAAATTTTATTTCTTTAATCCATTTTCTTCACAAATTTTCATAAGTGTTATAGAAAATATTCTTGATTCTGTATATGAAAATCCTAGAACAGTAGATTTAATATTGTACTATTCTGAAGATGACTATATCTATTACTTAGAAAATTACACATGCTTTGAACTTCGAAAAGAAATACCTATGCCTATATTATATGAAAAAGATCATAGACATAAGTATGTTATATACAGAATGGAATTCAGTTAAAATCTCATGTTTTAAGACATGAATTACTCTATTAAATTAATGATAGTTGAAAGTTAAACTATAAATTTATCTAGAAAATTTATACAAAGACATTTTTTTATATTTAGTTTAACCATTCAGCTATCATTTATAGATTTTAGCCCCCTTAAAAATCACTACCAGCTAAATACCCAGTAGAAAATGCCATTTGAAGATTATATCCCCCTGTTTCAGCATCTATATCTATTACTTCTCCCGCAAAGAATAAATTATTGATTATCTTTGATTCCATATTTGAAGAATTTATTTCTTTCACACTTACGCCTCCACTTGTTACCTGAGCTGCTTTAATAGATAAAGTCTCCCTTGCTGTAAGTTTCATTGATTTTATATAATCTATAATCTTATTTTCATCTTCTTTCTTTAAATCACTTGCCTTAACTTCTGCTAAATCAAGAAGATTAAAGATTTCTTTTAAAAAATTCTGTGGAAGAGTTCCTTTTAAATTATTAAGTACAGTTTTTGTCGGATTACTTCTTATGATATTTGATAATTCTTCTCTCGACTTATCTTGTAAAAAGTCTAAATTCACTTCTACTTCACCATCAACCAATGCTTTATTTATATATGATGATAATTTTAATACAGCTGGCCCTGAAATTCCAAAATGGGTAAATATCATATCTCCTATTTTCTCATATTTCTTCTTTTTTACTTTTGCAGATATAACAACATCTTTCATTGATATACCTTGAAGACCTTTTATAAAATCTTCTTTTATAACCAATGGTATTAATGCTGGATAGATAGGAGTAATTGTGTGTCCATATTTTTTTAATACCTCATACATAGAACCATCTGACCCAGTGTTAGGAAAGCTTTTTCCTCCCGTAGTCACTATTACCTTATCTCCAAAAATTTTATTTCCACTTTCAGTTACTACACCCTTAACAATAGTATCTTCAACTATAATATCAGTTACTTTAGTATTATACTTAATTTGAACATTGCTGTTTTTCAAATCATTTTTAAACATTTCTATTAATTCATAAGCTTTATCACTCTTTGTATAAATTTTTTGATCAAGTTCTTCTTTGTATTCAAGTCCATGTTCATTTAAATACTCAAGCATTGAATAATTTGAGAATGTATATAATGCACTATATAAAAACTTCTTATTGTTAACTATTTTATCAAAAAACTCTTCAATATCTCTATTATTTGTGATATTACATCTTCCCCCACCAGTAAGCTTAAGTTTTGCGCCAATTTCATTATTTCTCTCTATTAAAATAACATCATTATTTTTTGCACTAATTAGTGATGCCATTATTCCAGCTGGCCCTCCACCGACAACTATAACCTTTGCCATAAAAACACCTTCCTAAGTTTCATTTGTTTCTTATGATTATAACATAAAGTTATTTTTGTTTATAGTTATCACCTGTATACATAATCTTATCTGAATCTTTATTTTTAGTTTTCTTACTTATGTTTATATTAAATCAAGTCTAAAAATAAATAAAAAAATACCTTAGGAATAAAATGTTTCTACTCTTTCCTAAGGTATTAATTAAATATTACTCTACTTTGCAGTTATATATCCACATGCAGTTAAATATTCAGCTGATAAAACTCCGCCACCTGCTGCTCCTCTTAATGTATTATGTGAAAGACCTACAAATTTATAATCAAAAATTGTATCTTCTCTAAGTCTTCCTACTGAAATTCCCATTCCATTTTCATAATCTCTATCAAGCTTTGTTTGTGGTCTATTATCTTCTTCCATATATCTTATAAACTGCTTTGGTGCACTTGGAAGATTTAATACTATATCAGAAGCTTTATAATTATTCCAAGCTTCTATCATCTGTTCTTTAGCAGGCTTATTTTTAAACTTAACATATGTTGCAGCCAAATGACCATCAGCAACTGGCACTCTTATACATTGTGCTGATATAACTGGTTCTTTAGCATCAACTATAACTCCATTTTCAACTGTCCCCCATATTTTTAGTGGTTCTAATTCACTCTTTTGTTCTTCTCCACCTATATATGGAATTATATTATCAATAATTTCTGGCATTTCATTAAATGTTTTTCCTGCTCCTGAAATTGCTTGATAAGTACATACAGCAACACTTTCTATTCCAAACTCTTTTAATGCTGTTAATGGTGGAACATAACTTTGAATTGAGCAGTTAGGTTTTACTGCTATAAATCCTCTTTGTGTTCCAAGTCTCTTCCTTTGAGTTTCTATTACTTTAACATGGTCACCATTTATTTCTGGTATAATCATTGGAACATCTTCAACATGTCTATTTGCTGAGTTATTTGAAACAACTGGTGTTTCACACTTAGCATATCTTTCTTCTAACTTTTTAGTTTCTTCTTTATTTAATGATACTGCACAGAACACAAAGTCAACTTTATTACAGACTTCTTCTACATTGTCAGCATCCATAACTATCATTTTCTTATATTTTTCAGCCATTGGTACAGCCATTTTCCATCTATCGCCTACTGCATCTTCGTATGTTTTTCCACTTGATCTATTACTAGCTGCAAGTGCAGTTACCTCAAACCATGGATGATTGTCTAATAGGCATAAAAATCTTTGCCCAACCATTCCAGTTGCCCCTATAATACCAACTCTTAATTTTTTTTCCATTTCAAAAACCACCTTTATTCAATTATGTTTGTCTATAATTTAAGCATTCTATTCTATAGATATGCTGTAAACAAATACCCCAAATATTAAATTATAAAAAGTTTCTTCTTTATAATAGTATAATTCATTTGTTTGTTTAATTGTGCTATTTTATTTTAGAATTGTCAACCTCCAAAACAACATTTTATAGTTTTTTTGTCAGAAATATCATAGCACATCTAATTATTTTAGTAAAATAATTAATATATTAAAAAGTTTCTTACCAAACTTAGTTTAGTAGGAAACTTAAAATCTAATTTTCAAATTTTTGCTCTATTATACTTCTTGCTTTTTCTAATCCATGCTGAGCAGCTCTTTTATACCATTCATATGATATTCTCAAATCTTTTTCTGTACCTCTTCCATTGTAATACATAGAACCCAAATTATATTCTGCATAAGCATATTCCATTTTAGCTGCTTCTTCATACCATTTTAATGCAGCTTTATAATCTTTTTCAGTCCCAAGTCCTTCTTCATACATATACCCAATAGTATTCTGTGCTTTCATATATCCTATCTTTGCACTTTTCATATGATATTTAAACGCATTTGTATAGTCTCTTTCTACACCTTTTGCATACATATACATGTTACCTAAATTATACTGTGCAAAATAATCATCCATATCAGCTGCTTTTTTATACCACTTAAACGCCCTGATATAATCTACAGGTGTACCTTCACCATTTTCATACATACATCCTAAATTACACATTGCATTTACATTTCCCTGTACAGCAGATTTTTCATATAAATTTATAGCACTTTCATAATTCTTAGGTGTTCCCAAGCCACAATAATACATGTCTGCTAAATTATATTGTGCAACATCATATCCAGATTTAGCTGCTTTCTTATACCATCTTATAGCTTCTTCATAGTTCATTTCTACATTTTCGCCATTATAATATCTATCACCTAGCACATTCTGTGCTTTTGCATTTCCTCTTTCTGCATACTTTTTAAGAGTACTAAAATCCATAAATTCAAACTCTGCTTCTGCATTTTGATAGTAATCTCGCTTTTCATTTAAAGATAATACTATTCCTGTCAAATCAACCTTCTCCCATCACCTTTTAATTCTCATTACCCATTTAACTAATTATTTTATGTTATAATAATATTTACTATACAAAAATAATCAGTATGTTCTCTTTATATCATAAATTATTCTTTTTGACTACAAAAAAATCATATTTTTTATTTTTCTATTTTATAAAATCATTTATATATTTTGAAAAAATAACCCACTTTACAAAGTCAGAAGAGCTCTTTTTCTGACATCTAGCAAGTTTCTTTATTATCTCTTTCTGCTCATCAGTCATCTTGACATAAATACCTTCATTTCTTATCAATTCAAACTCAATTTTTTTCATTATGTTAAGTACATATGGATATATTATACAAAAAATTCTGTTTATCGTTAAGCCTAATTTTCTAAATATATATATAATTTTATTTTTTATAAGCTCTATTATGTCTAATAAAACATTCTTTTTCATAACCATACATCCTCCATTAATATTATTATTAATTTATTATATTATGTCTCCCATATATTTATTACACATTAATAAATCAATACATTATATTTTATACATATAATATTTTAAAAGCCTCCAATTATACTTTTCATATTTTAAAGACACAATTTTTCAACAAATTCATATATATATACTATAAAGCAGAACCAAAAGAAAAACTTTAATTAATAAACTTATGATATATGGAGGTAAACTTATGAAAATGGTAAATGAAGATAGCAGATATGAATCAGACAGAAGAAGCTGTAGAAGAGATGAAAGATGCTGTGGCCAACAACCTGGAAAAGCAATATTAAAATGTGGATCTGGTGGAGTAGGACCATTACCAGTAATCTCTACACCTCTAAGCAATCCTATTCCTGTTGCTAGTGTTTCTATTGATACTCGTGCAATGGAATGCCCTAAAGTTTTATTACACTTTACTTGTCAAATAAACTTACCAGCTGATGCAGGTGTAAACTTAAACTTTATGATTAGCAGAACAACTAATTGCGGATGCCCACAATATATTGGTGGAACATTCACATTCTCTGATTTAGTAGCAGTATTAGAAGCTGAATCATTCTCATTCCAACAATGCGACTGTAACACATGCCAAGATTGTGTAACTTATACAGTTGAAATAGATCCTAGTAGCTTAATAGCAGTTACAGCTGGTGTAACTATAACTAATGCAACTCTTACAGCTCTTGCAGTTGAAGATCTTTGCTAATTTTAAAAGAGAGTTTATTATAAGGAGCCCTTTCACAAGGGCTTCTTTATTATTAAAATATATTTTCCAATGTTCCCATTAAGCCTTTCAATGAATATCATAATATTGTATTTAAAAATCTAAAAAGGATGTACTCAATGAATAGAAAAAAAAATAATTGTAATAATACTCAAGCTGAGTTTTATGTTCCAATGGGAAGAGTAGGCTCATTAGTAATACAAGCCCCCGTTGTTCTATCAATAGTAAAAGTATCTATACCTATTTCTTCAAACATAGACATTTCTGATTCATGTAATGATGTTAGTACTCTTTCAAATAAAGTATTTCTTTCAAAGCCAGTCTTAAGCAATAATTCAAATTTATCTATAGAAGGATATGTTGAAAAGGAAATTGAATATATGACAAATTGCAACCTAAATACAAATATACCTTTTACAGCTACAGTTCCTATTAATTTTTCTATTCTTCCTGAAACTAAAAATTCTACTAATACAAGTAATAATTATTACAAAAAGCCTTACCCAAAAATATCCTTCTCAATAGACTCAATAGATATAGAATCTGATTCATATAAAATGATAAATTGCGCCTATGAAAATTCTATGGTTATATCTATAAAATTAACTTTAGCTCAAAATCAATATGTATTCATTCCTGAACCTGAAGGAGATGTATTATTACAAAACTCAAATGCTATACAATCCAATGATTCACAAGAGAATTTCTATTATACTGTAGGATATGACAGAAATTCTGGATTAATTGCTAATAGAATTACTGTTAAAAATAACAATAATAATTAATACTTTTTATATGTTTAAAAAATAAGATATAGAAAACAAAAATTATAGTTGTTTTCTATATCTTATTTATTATTTAATAAATCCTAAAACTTTTAATACTTCTTCACCTATTTTTCTTTCTTTTCCTTTATATGGATAACAATGAATATGAATTGCTGGATTAAAGTTAAGTTCTATTATTCCATATTTACTGTTTTTATCTTTATAATCCTCAAGCATCATATCAACACCACATATTCTGGCACCAACTGCTTTAGATGCATTTACTGCAATATTTTTAAATTTTTGTGGAATATCATCAGTATAATCTATACTATCGCCACCTGTACTTATATTGGAATTTTCTCTCAAATACACAATTTCATCTTTTTGTGGGATGTATTCAAAATCTTTTCCTTGATTCTTTAAGAATAATGCTGCATTTTCATCTAAATTTATCTTTTCTAAAGGAGTTACATAATGATATCCTCTTAATGGATCTTCATTTTTTATGGCAACAAGCTCTCTGATAGTCTTAATACCATCACCTTTAACATTGGCAGGTACTCTATGAAGTATTCCAGCTACTTTATTATCTATTACTAAAAATCTATATTCTTTTCCTTTAATAAATTCTTCTAAAAGTACTGTATTATCATGCTTAAATGCAATTTCAAATGCTTTTATTATATTTTCAACACTTGTGCCTTCACTAAAAATACTTATTCCTGTTCCAAAATTAGTTGATTTTGGTTTTATTACTATAGGCTTAAATTCATAATCTTTAGCTCTTGCATAAGCTTCATCCATAGAAAATACTTCTATTCCATCCGGAACCCTTATATTATGTTCTCTTAATACCTGTTTAGTAACACTCTTATTTTCCATAATTAATACAGTTACATAATTATCTTTAGATGTCTTTGTTGCCTGTTTTACATATTCAATATGCTCTCCTTTTTGAAGCCTTATAAAGTTTTCACTTTTATCTAGAACAGTTACCTTTATTCCTCTTTTTATTGCTTCTTTCATAAGTATCTGCGTAGAAAGTTCCAAATATTCAAATCCTTCAAGCTTAAATCTATTCTTATATGCTTCTTCCTTATACTTTCTTCCAAGTTCTAAATTAGCTTCTATATATCCCTTATCCTTAACAAGCTTTTCTAATCTATATGCATAAGTTAGTTTTGAATCCTTAACTTTTTCTATCATGTTAAGTATTACATCACTTAATTTCAAATCAAGTTCATCATTAATATGTAAAATTTCGTTTAATATTTCTAATGACCATTCTTCTCTTGATATATTCATTCCATTCTTTTTTAGCATTACATTTTTTTGACCAAATGTAGCTATCTTATCTTGATTAATAACGCCCTCTTCCTGCCATTTACTATAATCATATTCTTCTTTAATAAGCAAGTACAAATTAAATATTTGAAGGAATTTTAAATCTTCTAAGCTTATTCCGCCTTTTTCAAACGGATTAATATCAATACTTCTATATTCTAAATACATTATTCCATCTTCATCAAGAGATTTCATAAAATCTTTGACATTTTTAGGCTTAAGTCTTATTGAACTGTATAATTCCTTATGGCTGTCAATAATACCATCATCAATGAATTTTTTTACGCTTTCAATATATGCATTAGTACTTGAATAATCAGGATATAAATCTATATTATTCTTATATCCACATTCACTATTCCTATAAGAGATTGCTCCTTCATTTGTAAAACTATTTGATGAAATTTCATCACTTAAAGCTTCATATCCACCACATTTATAGCTTTCATCTACAATTCCACTAGCACCCAAAAGATATATTTCAAGCCATCTATAACGCAAATAATTTCTTGCTATTTTTAAGTAAATATTATTTTTAAATTCTTTGAATGAAATTTCATGTACACTATGTTTATATAATTTCTTTAAGAAAGAATCTTCAAATGAAAAGTTATAATGTATTCCACATATAAGTTGCTTTTTTCCACCATACTTTTTAATAAGTTTCTCTCTATATTTCCTTGCATTTTTTCCAGCTTCACTATCATCATACTGTGCTATTATAATTTGATCATCAGATGGGACTATACTTGGCATTGATTGAGGCCATAAATACTCATCTCTGTCAAGTTCCATTGCTGTTATATCATATAATGCATTGCTGAAACTATACACTTCTTGAGGACTTTTAAGAGGTGGTGTTATCATTTCTACCTGGCTTTCAGAAAAATCAGTAGTAATGTATTGATTACTTATTTTATCACCAAATATACTAGGGTGAGGTTTCTTAGATACTCTCCCCTCATTATCTACTCTCAATGATTCTCTTTCTATTCCATAATTTCCTTGAAGAAGTTCATAGGACGTAAAAATCTTCTTAATTTTTTCTAACATTTCACCAATACTCCTTAATTAACTAAATTTGATTCAAAAAATCATATATATTATTTGTAAAAATACACAAATCAATATTTTACTCTATTAATAACTTATATTCTTGACTTTTTCACATTATTGCGTTTTTAGTAGCTAAATCAAGAAGAAACAATATAATTTTATTTGCCTTAACTAAGTTCAGCATCCACATTTTATATTTCTTATTCATTATTATGATATTACAAAAATTTTTTTCGACATATACATCAAATATAATATAACAAAGTTTAATTTTATTCAATATAATTCTATACTGGTAAAACAAATATCATTTTACATGTAGTTTGCCACATTTATATATGCATTAACATTAGATTTTATGATATATTTTTTCATTATATATAAACATGTATATTATTTCTTAATTACACAAAAAATATATCTATAATTTTTAAATGAAGTGAAGCCAATGTTTGTCCCTAACAGAATACTTTTTGAAAAAAATTCTTTAGATTATGAAATAGGGAATAATATTTTTAATACCTTTAAAGACAATCCTAAAGTAGAAATAATTAATATGTCGTCAAATAAAATAAAAAGTCATATACCTGGAATGAAAGATTACCTCAACTTACAATTTTTGAAGGTTCAGCAACATTTGATCCTGTTCCTATTACATTTGAAGTAATTTCGCACAGATATACGACTAGAGCAAAAAATGTAATTAACGAAGTTTTTCCTGATAATACACTTCCTATGAATGATGATGAAAGAAAATATAAGTATGGACAATTTGGATATGGAAAATACGTCTATACAAAAGAACAGCTTGCTGAAATGAAAACATTTTTCACTGATAATATAAATTCCATTTTTGAAAATAAAATTATTAAATATATAATTTAATAATCTAAAATAATATCCTCATTAAATAATTTTAATTTATGTATAATATCATTTAATCTAATAAAATATAAATTTTACTCTTTATATGTTATAATAAATAAAAAAATGGAGGATATTAACTAATGCAGAAACTTCTTAGTAAAATGCGTCAAGCAATTAATGATTTTAATCTTATAGAAGATGGAGATAAAATTGCAGTAGGTCTATCTGGAGGTAAAGATAGTCTAACACTTTTACATCTTTTAAATTTATATAAAAAATTCTCACCACAAAAATTTGAACTTATAGCTATAACTCTAAATCCAGGTGATGTAGATAACAGTCCTCTTCATAAATTATGTAAGGAAATTCAGGTGCCTTTTTATGAAATTCAAACAGACATTCAAAAAGTAGTTTTTGATATAAAAAAAGAAAAAAATCCATGTTCATTATGTGCAAAACTTAGACGTGGAACTTTAAATTCAACTGCTCAACAGCTTGGCTGTAATAAGGTAGCACTTGGTCACCATAAAGATGATGCCATAGAAACCCTTATGCTTTCTATTTCTTATGAAGGACGTATAAATTGTTTCTCTCCTAAAAGCTATATGGATAAAGAAAATATCACTTTAATCCGACCTATGGTATATATTACAGAAAAATCAATAAAAAATGTTGTTAAAAAATACAATTTTCCTGTAATTGAAAATCCATGCCCTGCTGATAAAAAAACAAAGCGTGAAGATATGAAAAATCTTATCTATGAGCTTGATAGCAGAATACCCGGCTTTAAAGATAATCTTTTTGGTTCTCTTACTAACTCTGAACAATTCTTCATATGGGATAAAGAAAAAATACGTGAACAATAAAAATAAATGCTGTATCAACTTTTCAAAACGTTAATACAGCATTTATTTTTATTTTATAACTCCAAAATCTTTAATAGGATAACATTTAATTTTTGCTTTTCCTACAATATCTTTTTTATCTATATAAGGTTCTTTCCAATACCTAGAATCATATGATACAGGCCTGTTATCACCTAAAAAAAAGAATTTACCACTAGGAACTTGAAATGTTCCATTATAGATTTTATTTTCTTTAACATAATCTTCTTCTAATTCTTTTCCATTTACTTTTACTACACCATCAGTTATTTCAATATTATCTCCTGGAACACCAATCAACCTTTTTATAAGCCTTTCATTAAGTTCTTTTGAGTAAAATACTATAACATCTCCACGTTTTATATTGTCTGTATTAAATACTCTTGTCACAATAATTCTATCATTAACATTTAATGTTGGTACCATAGATTCACTTGGTATTTGTGTATTTATTATTATGAATCTATTTATCATTATAGAAAGAAAAATTGCAGCAAAAACTGGAATTATCCACTCCATAAAAAACTTTCTTCTTTGTATTTTAATTGATTTTCTAGACTTCTTTTTATTTTTTACTGCTAAAGACTGCCCCATTGGTTTCTCCTTATTTACAAACTTTACCACATAAAAAATTATATCACATTTTAAAAATTATATTAATAATATTGATTAAATATTTAATATTATATTTACTTTATTTTACATTTTGCATTTACTTTTCATAAATCAAATTTTAAAATTTATTTATATATTAATATTTAAATGTGAATTTAAAGGTGTTTTATATGATCAAAACTTTTAAACCAACAGAAGATAATTTTAAAATTTTAGGAAGAACAGAAACTATAGATGATATTTTATATATAGATTATTCGTGCAGTGGTATAGAATTCGAATTTACTGGCTCTAGATTAGACATTACATTATGTTCAAATTGTGATGCTTATGAAGATACTTTCAAAGCTTGTGTTGCTATATTTATAAATGATAACGAAATTCCTCACAAAAGATTTATAATCAATATTAAAGAAAATAAATATACCTTATTTGAATCCAAAGATATTCAAACTGTAAAAGTAAAGTTTATAAAAATGTCCGAAGTAGCATTTGCTAAGCTCGGTATAAAAAGCATACAAATCTATGATTTTAAAGAAATAAAAAAAGTTGCAAATAGTAAAAGAAGAATTGAATTTATAGGTGATTCTATAACATGCGGATATGGAAATGAAGGAAAATTAGATGTTGATGAATTTAATACTGCTCAAGAAAATCCTTGGATGGCCTATGCTTCAAAAACTGCAAGAAAACTTTCTGCTGACTATAATCTTGTAAGTTGGAGTGGAATTGGAGTAATTTCATCTTACACCGAAGAAAATGTCCCAAATGACGAACTACTCATACCCAAACTTTATAAATATACAGATATGGATTTAGATAAAATATTAGGAATTCCTGAAAATCAATATAACATATGGAATAATTCAAAATTCATTCCTGACTTAGTTGTAATAAATCTAGGCACTAATGATTTTAGTTATACTAAAGATATTAAAGAACGAATTAACTACTTTGAAAAAGGATATTTAAGCTTCTTAAAGCAAGTAAGACAAGCTAATCCTTCATCGACAATATTATGTATTTTAGGGGTTATGGGAGATGATTTATACCCTTCTGTAGAAAAATGTGTTTCATGCTTCTCAAAGGAATTTCATGATAATAATATTTTTTCAATGCATTTAACTCCACAAAATGAAGCTGATGGTATAGGTACAGATTCTCATCCAAGCCTTATTACTCATGATAAACTATCAATAGCTCTTGTAAATAAAATAAAAGAAATAATGAACTGGTAAGAACTATGACACTATTATCCAATCCTAATGTTCAAATATAAGCAACTTTTGTTAACCTATAAATATCAGCTAAATTAACATATAAATAAAAATTGAACTGATGTATTTAGTTATTCATCAGTTCAATTGATATAAAGCTAGTCTAGTGATTTAATAACTTCTACTCTAGTTACTTCATGATTTTTCATTTTTGCAATTTTAAGTGCAAAGTCTGAATAATAAATACACACTCCTGTTCCTAGCTTAATATTTCTCTTTTCTACTTCTTTTAATATAACTTCTTCAAGAGTTTCGTGACCTTCAAAAGGAATATCTACATGTTCAAGAAGATTAATTCTCTTAACTCTTTCACTTCCTCTATATACAGCCTTTTCAGTTACATTCTCAAAATTATGGAATAGATATTTTCTTGTAGCAAATAATATTCCTATAGATATTATACCTATTAAATTTTCTATAGTTGAAGTATGCTCTACTATAAGCTTTCTTGCTATCGCAAACAATAATACTTCAATTACAGTATCAGGACTATGCTTACAAAGCATTTTTATAAACTCTATTCCTATTACAAGATTAAATGCAGAAGCTAATAATGTATTAAATAGCTCTGTATTTGTAGGATTTAATACTAAAATCTTTAAATCTGCAAATAAAAATATAACTAATACAGCTATGCTGAAAGCAAGCAATACTCCAATAACAGTTTCTAATATATCAGCAAAACCCAATATATACCTTTTTATTCTACCACTCATCTTTTGCACCCCTTTACTTAATAGTCATTTAATTGTACACTAATATCTGCTATTTTTACAATATATAATCTCAATAATGTAATTTAAGATATAATAAATATTGCCCATTCCATAATCACAGTTTTTCCTATAATTATAGAATGGGCAATAAATTTATTAATTTATCTATGTATTTATACTAACTACTATATTAAAACACTTATGCATACAAAAAGCTATTTATTTATCATATTACTTCCAGTATACCCCATTATACCTCCAGAAACATTTACAACATCATACCCTTCTTCTCTAAGCTGCATACATGCCATTGCACTTCTAGATCCAGAACGACATAATAAGTAATACTGTTTATCCATATCCATATAATCTTCTGGATTCATTAATAATTCTCTCATAGGAATATTCTTTGCAGTTTTTATACTGCCTTCATTATATTCATTCTCCTCTCTTATATCTATTAGTTCAATATTGCCTAATAATTTATCAATATCATTTACATTTATACTCTCTTTATTTGTTTTATATAATCCGTTCATAATCTTTCCTCCTAATGTTTAAAAAGCATTAAGAAAAAATACTCACAATTCTATTCTATTAATATTTTTTCTCAATATATTCATACTAATTATATAGGAATTCTAGATTTTTTTCTACAATAAAAATGAACCTATGAATTCTCATTATCCATAAGTTCATCTTATCTTAACAACATAGCTGCATATTGCACTTATCTTAATAATTAATTTTAAATTTTCATGATATTAATTTTTCACTAATAATATTATAGTAATATATCTAAAATATCCTTTGGTTCTTTAGCAATATAATCTGCTCTAGCTTGAGTTAGTTCAACTACATCTCCAAATCCATAAAGAACTCCTATGGTTTTTAAATTATTCTCTTTTCCTCCAATTATATCGTGTTCTCTGTCACCAACCATAATTACTTTAGAAAAATCATCAATGCCAGCTTCCTTTAAAGCATATTTTATTACATCAGCTTTTTTTACTCTTGTCTCTTCTAAATCAGCTCCACCTATAAAATTAAAATATTTAGCTAATCCAAAATGTTCAAGTATTATCTTTGCATGAACTTCTGGCTTTGAAGTAGCCACTATAAGCTCCTTGCCATTCTCTTTAAGAGTTTTTAGTACTTCTTCAATTCCATCGTAAACTTTATTCTCAAACAATCCTTTATCTTCATAATATTCTCTAAACTTAATTAATCCTTCTTGGGCCTTATCGTCATCAAATCCATAAAATCTTTTATAAGAATCTTTTAATGGTGGACCTATAAACTTATTTAAATCTGTAATATTAGGAACATCTATTCCAAAATATTTTAATGCGTATTGTACTGCTTTTGTTATTCCCTCTCCTGAATCTGTAAGTGTTCCATCTAAATCAAATAAAATGTACTGAAAATCTTTATTCAATCCTAGTACCTCCATGTATAAAATTTCTGTAGTTTAATATTTTTTATTATACCATGACTTTCATATTCAATACATAAATTTAACCTTAATGTAAAGCTTACAATATCAGTTCAAATTCTAATTCATGCTTTATAGGTATATTAAAATCACCATACAAAGGTATCTCTGGTTTTATAGCTCTTGCTGACTCAACTGCATTTTTATATACTTTTACAAGCTCAAAACCTCTTTTTTGAATGAATTTATTTACCTCTTCCCTGTTGTCTTCAGATATTTCTTTAATAATAGTTATTGATTTTTCCTTTGAATTAATTAAATATTCCTGTCGAGTAATACCATAAAAGCATATATCACATATTCCACTTTTATTGATATCTGCCATATGCTGCATTCCCTCATATTTTAGTCCACTTTTTTCATTACTTTGCCTGAAGAAACATTATTACTATCATACTTTGCATATACTCTATTTACCTTCACTTTATTAAAGAAAAAGTCTAATACCGATACTTTTTTACTTGTTTCCAATTTTTTATGTGTAGGCCATATAAGATATCTTGTAACATCTTTATCGCTAGCCCAATTTTTATACATATTTTCAGCATCACTAACTTTAAACTTTCTCAATATAAGCCTCTCTGTTTCAATGGTTACAGCTCCCAAACTATTCATATCCATCCTCCACACTACCTACTTTTATCAACTAATATTCTACATTCCAGCTACTTTTATTACAATTAATCCCATATCATTCATTCCAAAAGTACATATAAGCCCACATAAAATGCTTTAATATTTCTTACAATAAACTTAACATGACACTCACATGTCATATTATTTATAGTAAAATTAAACATATATATTAAGGAGGTATTAAAATGTCAAAAGAAATTGAAGGCAAGATTCTTCTTTCAAAAAATAAATCCCCTTCAAGTTGGTTCGGATGCAAATATTTATTTAACATTTACAGAGGATGTGAACATAAATGTATCTACTGCGATTCCAGAGGTTTATGCTATAGAATAGAAAATTTTGATGATTTAAATATAAAAATTAATGCGCCTTTCTTACTTGAAAAAGAATTAAAGAGCAGACGAAAAAAAGGAACTATAGGTACAGGTTCCATGAGTGATCCTTACACTTTATCAGAAAAAAAATATATGCTTACAAGAAAATGTCTTGAGATTATTTCAAAATATAATAATCCTGTTCACATAACTACCAAAAGCAATCTAATATTAAGAGATATAGATATTTTATCAGAAATAAACAAAATATATGCCTCTGTTGCTATGACCATAACAACATATGATGATAAACTTGCAAAAATAATTGAACCAGCTGCACCATCATCTTCCTATAGATTTAAAGCTCTTGGAATATTATCTTCAGCTGGAATCTGTACCTGCATTACACTAATGCCAGTTCTTCCTTTCATTGAAGATAATGAAAAAAATATATTAGAAATAGTAGATAGAGCTAACTATTACGGCGTAAAATATATAGTTCCATTTTTAGGAATAACTATGCGTGATAGGCAAAAAGCATATTTTTATAAAAAACTTGATGAAAACTTTCCTGGAATAAGATTCAAATATGAAATGAAATTTAAAGATAAATATAAATGTTATGACAATAATATAAAAAAATTAGCGAATACTCTTTTAGAAGCAAGTAATAAATATAATATTTCTTTAAAAATACCATCCTACGATGAAAAACTCACTAATGCTCAACTGAGCTTTTTGCAATAATAAATAAGCTTTTTTATCTTTAATACAGTACTTTATGCCTGTAAAATATAAGTTATTTTTTCTATATAATACGAATAATATTAATTGACAAGTATATTATCAGGAGGATTTTTTATGGCATTACGCCTTCTTTCAGTAGGATTTAATCTTTTAGTCTTTTGCTGCTGTCTATGCTTCCTTTTATTATATTTTAAAAGAGGCCTTTTATTGCATAAGGTGTATGTGTTTATTCCCATTATTTTTTTCTCCTTGCTACTTGCTTATATTAATTATAATTATCAGCCCTATAATTTCTTTCTTCAAAAGTAT
Organism: Clostridium sp. SM-530-WT-3G; assembly: GCF_012843905.1. GTDB lineage: Bacteria > Bacillota > Clostridia > Clostridiales > Clostridiaceae > Clostridium. Next base: position 108,811 of record NZ_JABAGC010000002.1, on the reverse strand, counting down.
CTTTCAATATGTTGGGGGTTCTGTGCTATTGCTGCACTCTTTTTAAAACCAATAAGAAAAGTGAAATTTAATACCATACGTTTTTTAATCTTCTTATCACTTTTTGGTACTCTCCTTCAGCTAATTATATAACCATATATATTAATAAAAGAGCATTTAAAATAGCTGGATTTTAAATACTCTTCTTTATTTTCACTTTTATTTATTAACTAAGGCCAATACTATGCCCTCCATTAGGGAAGAAAGGTCCTCCTGGTATAAATGCAACATTCTTTTCAATACACTTTGTCAATAACTCTCTTGCATTTATATATTCAGGTAGTTTAATCCATGTAAATAATCCTCCATCAGGTTTATTAAATTCAACATAGTCTGGAAATTCTTCTTCCATAGTCTTTATTGCAAGGCTACATCTTTTTTTATATAATCGCCTAATTTTTTCAATATGCTCATCAATATCATTTAATTCTAAATATTTAGCAATATCCATTTGTGCAATTGTATTACATTGTAGATAAGTACTCTGTTTAATTATAACAAGCTTCTCAATTATATCTTTATGTGCTGCAACCCATGCAATTCTATATCCAGGACAAAATATCTTAGAAAATGTTCCAAGACATACAACATTTCCAGTTGTATCAAATGATTTTAATGATGGAAGATTTTCACCATTAAATCTGAACTCTCCATATGGATTATCTTCAATTACAACTTTATTATATCTTCCTGTAATATCTGCTATTGCCTTTCTTCTTTCTAAAGTCCATGTTACTCCTGTTGTATTTTGAAATGTTGGAATAGTATATATTAATTGAAATTTCAAAAGATGTACCTAATGTTTAACTTTATTTCATATAACTTAATTAAAATTGATTTTTATATCCAGATATCAAAAGCTTTACCACACCATTATAACTATTTATTCCATTTTTCTGACCAACCATCTTTAAAAGCTTGTCATAAATAAAATTATATACACTAGACACAATTCCCCTATATGGTTTCCAGAACATATCATCCTGTATAAGCTCCCTTTTTACACCATCACATGTATCTTTACTTATTTCAGTAAATGCCTCCTTATCTGCATAATATAAATCATTCATGCAATACACATATGCCATTATATAACCGCTATATTGGTAATTATAATCTTCAGAGTTTATACATGATAAAAAACTTATATAATTTGCTTCATCTTCATTATTAAATCCTCTTATATGACTAAGCTCATGACATATGGTACTAGGTATATTATGTTCTGGCATATCCTTATTATAATTTGCTTCTATTGTAAAAGTACTTTCCCCTTGAAGAAGCTGATATGACATTAAACTTGAAAAAATATATCCCTTTGGATTAGGATAAAACCCTTTTAGACAATCATATTTATTAGAAAGATCATACATATTTTTTCTTCCTATTTCTTTATAATCACTCTTAAGAGCAAATAATCCATTGTTATCTTTATTGATCTTTTTATCTAGTTCATTTAAATTATCCTTTAAGTATATACATAATTCCTTTAAATTTTCTTTATCAACTTCTTTTCTTTCAAGATTTGTAATTACTGCAAAACTAGATTTAAAGCAGTTTACACCTTGTGTTACCATATTCAAAAATGTAAATATAGATATATATAAAAGAAGTGATGAAACTGCTCTAATTAATATGTCTTTTATTTTTAATTTTCTTTGAATTAACAAACAAAGATTTTTTATTATGCAGTATAATATATACAATACAAATACATATAATATAATTTCATACACTGAAAATGGTATCCAAGAAATCATTCTACATATTGTATCTACTAAAAAAGTGTATATATATTTGTTATACCAGTCTCCAAAACCATCTATAGTCTGGCACATAACAAGAAGATTTAAACTTATTCCTCCAAAAATACAAGTCCATATTAATTTTTTCTTTATATTTATTGATTTTAAATATCCTTTTTCCTCCATAACTTTTCACTATTCCCTCTAATGTGTTTATAATTTTATTTTATCATATCACTTTAACACACAAAAATTTCTAAAATCCATTTATTATTTATTTTCTAATTAAAATGCAGATTAGTACACTAATATTTTTTAATAATAAGGTAATAATAAATATAAGGTTGTTTTTACCTACTAATACTTTAAAATGGAGGAATTATAATGAAACGTTTTATTTGTACTATATGCGGATATATTCATGAAGGGGATACACCACCTGAAGTATGCCCTATTTGTAAGGCAACTGCAGATAAATTTAAAGAAGTGGAAGATGATCTTCAATTTGCTGATGAACATAGAGTTGGTATAGCTGAAGGTCTTGATGAAGAAATGCTAGAAGCATTAAGAGCTAATTTCATGGGTGAATGTACTGAAGTTGGTATGTACCTTGCAATGTCCCGTCAAGCTGATCGCGAAGGCTATCCTGAAGTCGGTGAAACATATAAAAGAATAGCATATGAAGAGGCAGATCATGCTTCAAAGTTTGCTGAAATATTAGGCGAAGTTGTTATGCCATGTACAAAATCAAATTTAAGTGCACGTGTTGAAGCTGAATTTGGTGCATGCCAAGGTAAAAAAGATTTAGCTGATCTTGCTAAGAAAAATAATTTAGATGCAATTCATGATACAGTTCACGAAATGTGTAAAGATGAAGCTAGACATGGAAAAGCTTTTAAAGGTTTGTTAGATAGATACTTCAGTAAATAATTTTAATAATATTAATTTAATTTCAAAATAAAATCATAAAAAGGAGTGTTTTTTGTGCAAAAAATTAATTGTGATGTATGCAACTGTTCACATAACAAAAATAACGTTTGTTATTCTAACACAGTAGATATTGGAGGTATGAGTGCATCTAGCGACAGTGGAACATGCTGTGGTTCTTTCTTAATACGCTCACTCTATGGTGATTTAACTTCTAATACAAATAGTTCTGGTCCATGCGATGCGTTAATCTGCAGTGTTGAAACTTGTACTCACAACTGTAATAAGTTATGTGATTTGCAATCAATAAATGTGTCAGGCAGTAATTCTCAAATATATTCCGAAACTAAATGTGCAAGTTTCGAAAAACAAGAATACTAATTATATTGTTTTAAAGCTGATTAATTTTCATATTATATACTATCATATAAATAATTTATATATATATATAACATAACAATGTCACAATTAATCAGCTTTTATATTTATTCTTTAATTAAATCTCTTAATCTAATAGATTTAATATATGTGTATATTATTTTTATCTGTTTATATTAATATCTAATTCATAACTTGTAGTAAATTCGCCATTTCTATTGCAGACACAGCACATTCATATCCTTTATTCCCAGCTTTACTTCCTGCTCTTTCAATTGCCTGCTCAATATTATTTGTAGTAAGCACACCAAATAATACAGGCTTTTCAGTTTCTAATGAAACTGATGCTATTCCTTTTGATACTTCACTACATACATAATCATAGTGAGATGTTGATCCTTTAATTACAGCTCCTAAACATATTACAGCATCATATTTATCTTTTTTAGCCATCTTTTTTGCTATAAGTGGAATCTCAAATGCTCCTGGTACCCAAACCACATCAATATCATCATCTTTTACACCATGTCTTTTTAATCCATCAAGTGCTCCTTCTAGAAGTTTTCCTCCTATAAATTCATTAAATCTTCCTACTATAATTCCTACTTTTAAGCCTTCAGCTACTAACTTGCCTTCAAATTTATTCATTACTATCTCCTCCAAAAATCTATATATATCTTATAATTGTGAATATATTAATTAAATATTTTTACTTTTATATATTAAGCAAATGATTCATTCTTTCTTTTTTAGTTTTTAAATAAAATATATCGTATTTATTGCTTTTCATTTCTATTGGAATTCTTTCCACTACCTCTATTCCATATTTTGTTATTCCTTCTATCTTGTCTGGATTATTTGTAATAAGCTTTATTTTATTTATTCCAAAACTCTTTAATATATCTGCACTAGCTCTGTAATCTCTTAAATCTTCTTCAAGTCCCAATGCAAGATTAGCATCTACTGTATCAAGTCCTGTATCCTGAAGTGCATATGCCTTAAGTTTATTTAAAATTCCTATGCCTCTTCCTTCCTGTCTCATATATAAGAGTATCCCACATCTCTCTTCAGCTATCATTTTCATGGCTTTGTCATACTGTTCACCACAATCACACTTTCTAGAACCTAATGCATCTCCAGTAAGACATTCTGAATGTATTCTTACTAAAATTGGTTTATTTTCTTCTTTTATATCTCCTTTAACTAAAGCTAAGTGACATTTGTCACCATTCTTTTCTTTAAATGCAAACACCCTAAATTCACCATACTTTGTAGGAAGTTTTGCTTCAGCTTCATTAGATACAATACTTTCGTTTTTGAGCCTGTAACTTACCAAATCAGCTATTGTAATAATCTTTAAATCATGTTTTTCTGCAAACTCAAATAAGTCATCTCTTCTTGCCATAGTTCCATCATCTTTTATTATTTCACATATAGCAGCTACACCTTTATATCCTGCCAATTTAGCCAAATCAACAGCAGCTTCTGTATGACCTGTTCTTTCAAGTACACCATTTTTCTTTGCTATAAGTGGAAATACATGTCCAGGTCTTCCAAAATCTAATGGATTAACACTTTTCGCAAGCATTTTTATTGTTTTTGCTCTTTCAAATGCTGATATACCTGTTGTAGTATCTTTATAATCAACAGAAACAGTAAATGCTGTTTCATGATTATCTGTATTTTTTTCTACCATAGGATTTAAACCAAGCTTTTCTGCTAGTTCCATATCTATAGGTGCACATAAAAGGCCCTTAGCATGAGTTATCATAAAATTAATGATTTCATTAGTTGCCACTTCCGCTGGAATAACAAGATCCCCTTCGTTTTCACGTCCTTCGTCATCAACAACTACAATCATCTTTCCGTTTTTCAAATCATTTATAGCTTCTTCTATACTTGAAAATTTCATATACTTTTCCTCCCTTGACCTAAAAACCATGCTTACTTAAAAATTCCATAGTTATATTACTTTTTTTATTACAGATTTTTGTATCATCCTGTCTTAATAAAAATTTTTCAACATATTTTCCAATGAGGTCACACTCTATATTTACAGAATCATTTATTTTTTTATAGTTTAATATTGTATTTTCTAATGTATGTGGTATAACAGAGACCTTAAATATATTTTCATCCACATATGCCACAGTAAGGCTTATTCCATCTATTGTAATAGAACCTTTAAAAATTATATATTTTAGTATGTCCTCTGGTACTTGTACAGAAAACCATGTTCCATCTATCTTCTTATCAATATCAATAATTTTACCTTTTCCATCTACATGACCAGTTACTACATGACCTCCAAGTCTATCAGACAAACTAAGTGCTCTTTCTAAATTCACTTTATCTCCATCAGTCAAAATTCCAAGATTGGTTCTAGCCATAGTTTCTCCCATAACATCAGCTATAAAATGATTTTCATAAAGCTTATTAGCAGTAAGGCACACCCCATTAACACAAATACTATCACCTAATTTTATTCCTTCTAATACTTTCTGGCATTGAATATCAATCTTATAAAATCCACTATCATATTGAATTTTTTCTACCTTTCCTAGTTCCTCAATAATCCCAGTAAACATATAATCACCTTCTTATTATTAAACTCAGCTAATTTACAATTTAACTAATATACCCTGTAATTACAAAATCCTTATCTATTTTTTCAAACTCCATATTTTTTAGCTCTACAGATTGATCAAGCTCTAAAAATCCACTTCCTTCAATACTGCTTTTAGATTTTTCTCCACCTATTATTTTAGGAGCTATATAAAATCTAACCTTATCTACAATTCCCTCTTCTAATACTGAAAAATTAATATTTCCTCCTCCTTCAATAAGTATAGAATCTATACCTTCTTCACCTAATTTCCTAATTAGTTCTGTCAAATTAACTTTTCCATAATTAGACTCTGTTTCAATTACCTTAATCCCCATACTTTCCAGTTTATTTTTCTTTCCTTCATTACACCCTTTTACAGTTCCTACAATTGTAATCCCACCATCATTTATTACCTCTGAATTCATGGGAATTCTTAAATTACTATCTACAATTATTCTTATAGGATTCCTAACTTCTCTTTTTCCAAATTTCAACTCAAATCCATCTGCTACTGATAAATTATATTGTTTAATATATCCTAGTAAATTACTATAATCATTAAGTTCATCTTTATCTATTCTGCAGTTAAGCCTTGGATTATCTTGAATTACAGTATTTATTCCAACTAAAATCCCCATATATTTATTTCTAAGTTTATGTGAATCTTTCCTAGATTCACTAGATGTAATCCACTTGGATTCTCCATTTGACGTTGCTATCTTTCCATCTAATGACATAGCGCTCTTCAAAACTACAAACGGAACCTTTTTTGTTATATACTTAATAAATACCTCATTAAGCTTTCTACATTCTTTTTCTTTAATTCCAACTGTAATTTCAATATTATTATCCTGTAACTTTTTTATGCTTTTTCCTGCTACCAATGGATTTGGATCGAGCATTCCAATCACTACTCTTTTAAATTTCTTTTCAATTATTAAATCTATACAAGGTGGAGTTTTTCCATAGTGAGCACATGGTTCCAGTGTTACATAAATAGTACTTCCCTCAACATCCTCAAATGAATTCTTAATTGCATTTCTTTCTGCATGATTTTCACCATACTTCTCATGATATCCCATTCCTATAATTCTATTATTTTTTACAATAACAGCCCCCACAAGAGGATTAGGACTCACACTGCCCTCACCTTTTCTAGCTAACATTAAAGCCAACTGCATATAAATTTCATCCACTAATTAATACACTTCCTTTATTGGTTATTAATTTAACAATTCCCAGTATATTTATTTTTCCATATGTAAAGAAAAACCCCTGAAGTTTTATCTTCAGGGGCTTCTGCCAAATTATTTAGTCTACTTATATTTATTAAATATGATTATTCTAAACTTAATTATTATATATTCTAATAAGCTTTTAATAAAAAAATCCTGAACAAAAGTTCAGGATAAATATTCTAATATATTAAATCATAATTAATACACTTGCCTTATTAAACTATATAAACATTTAGCCAATATATAATAAATTATAATAAATATATACTCTTCCTTTTATCCAGACTATACTGTTGACTTCGGAATTCCACCGAACCTGCTCTTAAAAACTTAAAAGCCCACGGGCTATAACCGCCAGTTGAGAATTACACTCTATCCTGAAGAATTATTAAATTTTACAAAGAATATATTATCATATATGTTTAATTTTGTAAATACTTATCTAAAATTTAATATTTCAAAATTCTTATTCATATCTTTAAGCCATGTTCTTATTTCTGAATTATTCCATACTTTTAATCCCAATTCTGAATATGCAGCTGCTTCATCTTCGCTTCCTATTCTCGAACCATTATATGCTGATTTTGCAGTCTTCTTCTTTAATAAGTAATCCATAACAAATTTATTTTGTCTATATGCTCTTCTTAATGCACTCTCAGCTTCTTTTTTCTTTCCAGTTTTAAATAATAATGCTGCTCTATTATAGCATGTAGCTGCTAAATAATCATGAATACATCTATCTAAAAGTGCATAAGCTTCATCATATTTTTCTTCTATCAATAACCAGCTTGATAGAACTCTTCTCACTAATAAATCATCTGTAGTATTATATTGAATTATTTCTGAAGCTTCTTTAATAGCCTCATCTCTCTCTCCTTCTTTCCATAAATGTTGAGCCAAAACATACTTAGCTCCAAAAAGAGGTTGAGCTATTTCTAATTTAAATATTCTTTTATCTGCATTTTCTAATTTATCGATCTTTAATGCATTTTGTGCAGCTTTTACGGCTCTTCTTAACAGCTCAGTCTTTTCACTCAAGCTTAATTTTGCATCGTTAGATAAAATTATATATGCATCTGAACAATCTTCATAAATATTTAAAGCTTCTCTTGCGTACTTAGCTTTACTATTATAATTTTTTTCTCTCCATGCTCTATTTACAATTCTTTGAGCTTCAACATACTTATTGCTTATTATTAATTTATCAGCATTATTTTTTTGATTTACAGCTGTTGTTGCCGCTTCATTTTTCATTGGTGATTCATTAGAATCCTTTTCATTAACTGATGATAATATCCACTTTTTATTATCTTCATTTATTCCTAATAATGATTTTACTTCTTTAGATTTATTTGAACCTGTACTACTGCTTACACCAAATTTTTTATATAAATCTAACGCTTTTATATAAGGTTCTTCTTTTGAGTCAAATAATCCGTTTACACTTCCTATAGCATGCACTATACCAGCTGCCCATGAATCACTTTTACCTTTTTTCACAATTGTTTCATTATTTAAAAATAATAACTTGGTAGCTTCTACACAAATATCATTATATTCTTTATTTAAATATTCATTTGAAAAGCTATTAATTTTTCCAATTACCTCTTCATATTTGTCAGCTAATATCTTCGATATTTCTTGCATTATTTCCGATATCTCCTTTATATAATCTTCAGTAAATTTGATTTTCTATTAAAGTATTATTATTTTTTACCCACTTTATCAAATTCATACTTTTATTATAGTACAATATCTCATATTGTAAAATTTTTAATCACCTTGCAATTATAACACATTATTTATATTTGTTTCTACTTATATTAACATTATTTTTGTCTACTTACCTATCTAGCCTAACTATCATAATAATTATATTATTTGTAAAATCACATAAATTATTTTTCAAATATACATTATAAATTCATTTTTTATAAGTCTTAATTCTAACAAAATGTAGTATATTTTTATTAGAATTAAGTTATTAAGGTTGATATAGTATGCTTTCAGATTATTTATATAATTTATGTAAATTTATCACCGCAAATTTTCAATATATGAATACCAAAAATATTAGTCCATTTTCATCCTTTATGGATTTTAATTTATACGAAAATATACTTACAAAAAATAATTTTAATTATATTTGGATGAAAAAGTTACACCATAAGCACACTAGTTTTAGCTTTAAATATAAGTATGAAATATTAGAACAACATTATGATTTATTGAAGATTAAATTGACTATCTTAAATTCTTTTCTTATTGACTTTAATGATAAGAGTATAAAATCCGGCTCTATAGATGAGTATCTATTAATAATTGAATACACAAAAGGTTCCCTTTTAAACGCTCTTATATTAATTTCACGTGAAGAAAATGAATTTAATTATGACAATTATCTTAATAAAAACTTATCCTCTATTTCAAATTTAGATTTAAGAATATTGACTTATGATAATACAACTTTATGGAATAGTAAAATTAAAAATATAAATGAGCTTTATAATTGTTTTATGAATAAATCCTCATATAATAGATTTTCTACTTCAAAATTCAATATAAATAATGCTTGTAAATACGCTGAAAAATATGCTTTAACGCCAAATAATAATTACACAAATTTTAATGATTCCGGTGGTGACTGTACAAACTTTATTTCACAAATAATTTATGCTGGAGGAATCCCACTTACTAACACATGGAAACCATATACCAGTTCATGGATACGAGTTAATGAATTATATAAATATATTACAAAAAATAATATTGGCAACAAACTTCCTGACGATTCCCCTTATATAAGGGGAACTATAATACAATTCTATACTCCTCAAAAAGGGTATTATTTTCATTCAGGATTTATAACTTATGTACTTCCATTCAATGAAGCATTATACTGCTGCCATAGTTATAACAAATTAAATTATCCACTAAGTGAAATATATCCTGTTATATATCCTGTAATACGTTGCATTACTTTAAATTAACAAAAAAGACATATTGAGTAGTTCATATTTATACTACCCAGTATGTCTTTTAAAAACAATATATACTTATATTTTCTATATTAAACTGTTATTTCACTTTCAATTCCTAAAGCTTCTTTGTTATCATTAAGAATTGGCTCAACATATTCTTCAATAAATTCTGTAACTTGACTAGGAGCTCTTCCTACAAATTTAACTGGATCTATTACTCCTAATATTTCTTCCTTAGTAAGTCCAAATGAATCATCATTGATTATTCTCTCGATAAGGTCATTATCTAAACCTTCACCCTTAACTCTTTGTGCAGCAGCCATTGAGTGAACTCTGATTTTTTCATGTAATTCTTGTCTATCCTTACCTCTCTTTACAGCTTCCATCATAATATTTTCTGTTGCCATAAATGGTAATTCTCTTTGTACATGAGCAGCTATAACTTTATCATATACAACCATATTTTCAGCTATGTTAATATATAAATTTAATACTCCATCTAATGCTAAGAATGCTTCTGCAACAGATAATCTCTTATTAGCAGAATCATCTAAAGTTCTTTCAAACCATTGAGTTCCTGCAGTAATAGCTGGATTTAATGAATCTACTATTACATATCTTGCAAGAGCGCTGATTCTTTCACTTCTCATAGGATTTCTCTTATATGCCATTGCTGATGATCCTATTTGATTCTTTTCAAATGGTTCTTCCATTTCCTTCATATGTTGAAGTAATCTTAAATCATTACTAAATTTATACGCACTTTGTGCTATTTCTGATAAAGTATTTAAAACTATCGAATCAAGTTTTCTTGGATAAGTCTGTCCAGTAACACCAAAACTTTTTTCAAATCCCATTTTTTCTGCTACTATCTTATCTAAAGCTTTTACTTTGCTTTCATCTCCATTAAATAACTCCATAAAACTTGCTTGAGTTCCTGTAGTACCTTTAACGCCTCTTAATTTTAATTTTGATAATAAGAAATCAATATTTTCTATATCTAAAACTAAATCCTGCATCCAAAGTGTTGCTCTCTTACCCACAGTTGTTAATTGTGCAGGTTGAAAATGTGTGAATCCAAGAGTTGGCATATCTTTATATTCTATTGCAAAATTCTTCAAATGATTTAATACAGTAACAATTTTGCTCTTAATTATTTTTAAAGCATCCCTCATTATTATAATATCTGTATTATCACCAACATAGCAAGATGTTGCTCCTAAATGAATTATACCTTTTGCAGATGGGCATTGTAACCCATATGCATATACATGACTCATTACATCATGTCTTACTTCTTTTTCTCTTTCTATTGCCTCATCATAATTAATATCATTAATATGTTCTTTTAACTCTTTTATCTGTTCATCAGTTATATTTAATCCTAATTCCTTTTCACCTTCTGCTAATGCAACCCATAGCTTTCTCCAAGTTGTGAATTTCATATCATCTGAAAAAATAAAACTCATTTCCTTTGATGCATATCTTGAATTTAATGGTGTACTATATAAATTTCTCATTCAAAAACCTCCACACGAATATATTCTCTCTTTTAAGTTTCATCATTCGTATTATAGCATATTTTTTTACCTTTTGTACGATTTTTTTTATTTTTATATTATTTTTTTCATTAAAAATATTCCCTATTTATGAATATTCGTATAAACCTTTATTTAAAATATAGATATTTGTATACGTGATACTTATTAGATATGTTTTAAAATTGATACCTCTTTTTACAAATTTTAATTTAACTTTTTGTTATTATTGTATTTTTAACTCATATACATATATTAATGATTTAGTTATTAAGGAGTGATATGATGTGTGTAAACTGAACATATTTGATAAACTATCACTAATTTTAGTATTTATAGGATCTGTAAACTGGGGATTAATAGGGTTATTAGACTTTAATCTTGTAAACTTTATTTCACTTGGAATACCAATAATAGAACGCTGTATTTATGTATTAGTATTTGTTGCAGCACTAAACTTGGCATCCCTTCCATTTAGATGTGATTTAATTGATTCAGACTCTTATAAATAAAACGAAGTCGTTATAATGACGACTTCATTTTTTAATTTATGTAGACATAAAAAGGGTTTCATATTTTAAATATGAAACCCTTTTTACAATATTAGTCTTCTAAACCTTCAACTAATTTTACAATTTCGTCAACTGCTAAAGCTTCGTCATCTCCAGATGCTATAACTTTAATAGTTGCATCTTTAGTTACTGCTAAAGATAAAACTCCAATTAAGCTCTTAACATTTGCTTTTTTTCCATTATATTCTATGCTAATGTCAGATTTAAATGATGAAGCTTTCTTAACTAATAATGTAGCTGGTCTAGCATGAAGACCTGATCCATTTTTTACAACAACTTCTTTTGCTATCATTAATATACACCTCTTTACAAAAAATTAATAAATATAGCATTTAACTCTTATAGTATAAACGTTTTTATTGAAAATTTCAACTCAAAATTTTTCATTATTATCCAAAAATATCATCTCGGTTGAACTATTAGCTTTATTGCTGTTCTCTCTTCTCCATCTATTTCTATGTCTGTAAAGGCTGGTACACATACTATATCCTTTCCACTAGGTGCAACAAATCCTCTTGCTATTGCAATTGCTTTTACTGCCTGATTTATTGCTCCAGCTCCAACAGCTTGAATCTCAGCTATATTTTTCTCTTTTATTATTGCAGCTAACGCACCTGCTACTGAATTTGGATTTGATTTAGTTGATACTTTTAATACTTCCATTTTTGTTATACCTCCTAGAAATGTTTTCTGCTAATCGTTTACATTAAATATATTCTATAATCTAATAAAAAATCCTCCTTTTTTCTATATCGTTACTATAAGTTCTTCAAATGCTTTATAAAATATAAGTTGTTATATTATAAAAGATGAAGCATATTAAAAATATACTTCATCTCTATCTTCACTATTTAGCAAAATCAACTGCTCTAGTTTCTCTTATAACGTTAATTTTAATTTGTCCTGGATATTCAAGTTGTTCTTCGACACTCTTAACTAAATTATGTGCTAATTCAATTGTTCCAATGTCATCAACTTTGTCTGGTTTAACCATAATTCTAATCTCTCTACCAGCTTGAATGGCATATGACTTTTCTACACCTTCATACGAATTCGCAATTTCTTCCAACTTTTCCAATCTCTTAATATATGCTTCTAATGTCTCTCTTCTAGCTCCTGGTCTAGCTGCTGATATAGCGTCAGCTGCTTGAACTAACACAGCTTCTAAAGATTGCATTTCAACATCTGAATGATGGGCTGCTATTGCATTAACTACTAATGGCGATTCGTGATATTTCTTAGCAAGATCTCCTCCAATTAAGGCATGAGGGCCTTCTTGTTCTTGATCAACAGCTTTACCAATATCATGTAGTAATCCTGCTCTTTTAGCTAGAGTAACATCTAAACCTAGCTCTGAAGCCATTAAACCAGCTAAATATGAAACTTCTATAGAATGTTTTAAAACATTCTGTCCATAACTAGTTCTATACTTTAATCTACCAAGAAGCTTAATAATTTCTGGATGTAATCCATGTATACTAGTTTCTAGGGCCGCTTGTTCCCCTTCTTCTTTGATACTGTTTTCAACATCCTTTGTTGCTCTTTCAACCATCTCTTCAATTCTAGCTGGATGTATTCTGCCATCCACTATTAACTTTTCTAAAGCTATTCTAGCAATTTCTCTTCTTATCGGATCAAAACTTGATAAAATAACTGCTTCTGGAGTATCATCTATAATTAAATCTACCCCTGTTAATGTTTCTAGAGTTCTAATGTTTCTACCTTCTCTACCTATAATTCTACCTTTCATTTCATCATTAGGTAGTGTAACAACGTGTACAGTTGTCTCTGATACATGATCTGCTGCACATCTTTGGATTGCAGTTGTAATTATTTCTCTTGCTCTCTTATCTGCTTCATCCTTTGCCTTGCCTTCGATATCTTTTATCATTAAGGCCACATCATGCGTTATTTCTTTTCTAATTTCATCTAAAAGAATTTCTCTAGCTTCTTCACTAGATAATGCTGATATTTTTTCTAACTCAGCTCTTCTTTCATTCTCAAGCTCCTGTACCTTTGCTTCTGCATATTCTACTTCAATCATTCTTTCATTGATTGTCTGTTCTTTTTTCTCAAGAATTTCATTCTTTTTATCAATTGCTTCTTCTCTTTGAATTACTCTTCTTTCAAGCCTTTGAACCTCATTTCTTCTTTCACGAGATTCCTTATCAAAATCATTTCTTAATTTGTGAACTTCTTCCTTAGCTTCTAGAATTGCTTCCTTTTTAGTAGCTTCCGAATCTCTTTTTGCTTTTTCAAGAACATCCTCAGCTTCTTTCTCCAACAACTCTATCTTTCTTTGCGAAGTATTTTGAATTGTTTTATAAACTACTATTCCTAATATTAAAAGAACTATAATGTCTATTAATATCATTACTGCTATTCCCACATAAACACCTCCTAATTTATCATTTTCTCATTTATATTAATAAGAAAGTGAGTAGGTGTCATATTCTTCTCACTGCATTTGGAATATGCTAAACCAGTATTCCTTTTTATTCTATATTAAAAATAAAAATATGTCAAGTTTGCCCATATATTACCTCTATCATTCAATATGCTCTAAAATTCTAAATATAGCTGTACTTATGATTACTCATGAGTACAGCTATTATTAAATAATTTTTCAATTTTACTTTAAATATATATCAGATAAAATATGTTTTTCTATAGCTAATTCTATACCTTTAATATTCTTATTTTTCTTCTTTTTCCACCACATCATTTGTTGCGCTATTTTCTTTATTAGCTGTAGCTAATTCTGCTAGTGGTAAGTTATATTTACTTCTAATTTGGTTTTCTATATCTAATGCAACTTCTGGATTTTCTTTTAGATATATTTTTGCATTTTCTCTACCTTGACCTAATCTTATATCTCCATAAGAGAACCATGCACCACTCTTTTGTACTATTTCTTCTTTAACACCAACATCTACTATATTACCAGTTCTTGAAATACCTTCATTATACATGATATCGAACTCAGCTTGCTTAAATGGTGGAGCAACCTTATTCTTTGTTATCTTAACTCTTGTTCTATTTCCTATAATAGAATCTCCTTGCTTAATAGAATCTATTCTTCTTATATCAAGTCTTATAGATGCATAGAATTTTAATGCTCTACCACCTGTAGTAGTTTCTGGTGATCCAAACATTACCCCAACTTTTTCTCTTAATTGGTTTATAAAGATTGCTACACAATTAGTCTTGTTTATTGTACCAGCAAGTTTTCTTAATGCTTGAGACATAAGTCTTGCTTGTAATCCAATATGAGAATCTCCCATTTCTCCTTCTATTTCTGCCTTTGGAACTAATGCAGCAACAGAGTCAACAACTAAAACATCAATTGCTCCAGAACGAACTAATGCTTCAGCAATTTCAAGACCTTGTTCACCAGTATCTGGTTGTGAAATTATTAAGCTATCTACATCTACTCCTATTTTTTGAGCATAACTTGGATCTAGTGCATGTTCAGCATCTATATATCCTACTGCGCCACCTTTCTTTTGAGCTTCTGCAGCTATACTTAATGCTACTGTAGTTTTACCTGAACTTTCAGGTCCGTATATTTCAATTATTCTTCCCTTTGGTACACCGCCAATTCCAAGCGCAATATCTAAGTCTAAGCATCCAGTTGAAATAGCATCCATTTTAGTAACATTATGATCGCCTAATTTCATTACTGAACCTTTACCAAATTGTTTTTCTATATGACTCATAGCACTTTCAATTGCTTTTAATTTATCTGCATCTATTTTGCCCATAATACTACCTTCCTCTCATCGAACTAATGTTCTTATTTAATTAAATTATAGAATAATTACTGAATATAGTCAATGATTATTCCAATAATAATTCCTTCTTTATTTTTATAAAGAAGGAATTATTTTAAGTATAACCAATTTAGATTATTTTAGTCATAGTATTTATTTATTATTTATCAATTGCTATAGCATCCTTATTCTTTTTAAAATATTCATATCCTGAAATAAGAGTTATTATAACTGCTACCATAAGCATTATTGATGGAACTATATTAAAGAAATCGTTCCAAAATTTACTGTTATTAACTAAATCCATTGTATACTTAAAGTCATGTATATTTACCTTAAGTAGTAATAATATTATTGCAATTATCTGAACAACTGTTTTTATTTTTCCCCACCAACTTGCTGCTATAACTATGCCTTGTGATGCTGCTATAGATCTTAATCCTGAAACAGCAAATTCACGAGCAATAATTACAACCGATGCCCATGCTGGCACTATCTGAAGTTCAACAAAAGAAATTAATGCTGCAGATACTAATAGTTTGTCAGCTAATGGATCCATAAATTTTCCAAAATTAGTTATTTGATTTCTACTTCTTGCTATATAACCATCTAATTTATCAGTCAATGAAGCCAATATAAATATTGCTGTTGCAATTGTACTACTATATGGTATATGCCTTGCAGAAATAAATATTAGAAATATTGGAACTAAAATCATTCTTAATACAGTTAACCTATTTGCAAGTTTCATCAACAACAACTCCTATTAAATCATAATCCATACTCTTAGTTATTTTAACTTTTACAATTGTACCTATTTGTATGTCTTTATCACTCTTAAAGAATATATTTCCATCTATATTTGGTGCCATTTCATAGTTTCTTCCACTGTACTCATTTCCATCATATCCTTCAACAAGAACATCATAAACTCTACCAATTTTAGATTTATTTATAGATTCAGAAACTTCTCTCTGAACTTTCATTAAAATTTCTTCTCTTTCTCTTTTAACTTCTTCAGGTATTTGACCTTCCATTCTTGCCGCAGGAGTATCCTCCTCTTGCGAATATGTAAATACTCCAACATTTTCAAGTTTATATTCTTTTAAGAAATCAATAATTTCATTAAAATCTTCTTGAGTTTCTTGTGGGAACCCAACTATAAAAGTTGTTCTTATAATCATTCCATCTATTTTATCTCTTAATTTATTGATTTTTTCTATTATAGCTTCTTTATTTGTCTTTCTTCCCATAAGTTTTAACACATGACTACTTATATGTTGTATTGGTAAATCTAAATATTTAACAACTTTATCATTATGTGCTATTTCATCAATTAATTCATCATATATTTCTTCTGGGTAACAGTAAAGAACTCTTATCCATTCTATTCCTTCTATTTTAGATAATTCTTGTAACAATACATGAAGATTTTTCTTTCCATAAATATCACTTCCATACATTGTTGTATCTTGTGCAATAAGAATTATTTCTTTAACACCATTTTTACTTAAATCTCTTGCTTCTTCAAGAATATTTTCCATCTTTCTGCTTCTAAATTTTCCTCTTATCTTAGGAATTATGCAGTATGTACAAAAATTATTACACCCTTCAGCTATTCTTATATAAGCACTTTCCTTTTGAGTTGTAATTACTCTTTTACCCTCATTTATACTTTCATCAGAATAATTAAGAAGATTTGCTGCTTCTTTATTACCATTTATAAAATCAGTTATAACTTCATTTATTACATTGTAATCATTAACTCCAAGCATCATATCTAATTCTGGAATCAATTGACCTAATTCCTCACCATATCTTTGAGTCAGGCAACCTGTTGCTATAAGAAGCTTACACTTATAATTAACTTTGTAATTTGCCATTTCTAAAATAGTATCTATAGATTCTTGCTTTGCACTTTCAATAAAACCACATGTATTAACTATGATTATATCAGCATCTTTAGGATTATTAGTTATTATATAATCACTACTCATATTTCCTAACATTATTTCAGAATCTACTCTATTTTTATCGCAGCCAAGGCTTACCATTCCAACTTTATATTTATCAGAAGCATCCTTTCTTATAGGATCTTTTACAATTTGTATATTATTTTCGATCAAGTTTTGTATCCTCCTGTGTTTTAATAGTTTCAATTATAACAAATGAAAGCGTAAATTTACAAGCCATTCTTATTATACACCTGATTATACTACAATAAAATTGTTAATTATCTCATATATAATCTAAGTCTATAACATTTATTAGTTTTTAAGTATTATTTATGTTAAATTATACACTTTCATCCTTTTCATTATTTGATTCATACAGTTGTGCTTTTGTTACAAGAACCTGTCTTGGCCTACTTCCATCTTTTTCAGATATTATCTTACGTTCTTCAAGTTGATCCATAATTCTAGCAGCTCTATTAAACCCTATTCTTAGTTTTCTCTGTAAAAAAGATGTAGAAGCCTGATTATATTCAACCACAATCTTTATCGCTTCATCTAATCGTTCATCAATATCATCATTACCTTCTGAACTATGACCGCCATTATTATCAGCTGTATTGTTAATATGTTCAATTATATCTTCTTCATAATTGATTTCACCTTGTTCACTCTTTATAAATGATATTACATTTTCTACTTCTTCTTCAGATATAAAGCACCCTTGAACTCTTAACGGCTTGCTTTCTCCAACAGGATAATAAAGCATATCACCTTTTCCTAGAAGCTTTTCTGCTCCTGAACTATCTAATATTGTTCTTGAATCTATTTGTGACGATACAGCAAAAGATATTCTAGAAGGTATATTAGCCTTTATTACTCCAGTAATAACATCTACAGAAGGTCTTTGAGTCGCAATTACAAGATGCATTCCAGCTGCTCTTGCCATTTGTGCAAGCCTTCCAATGTAATCTTCAACATCATTCGGACATACCATCATAAGATCTGCAAGCTCATCCACAATAATAACAATATAAGGAAGTTTTTCTGTTATCATTCCTTTATTAAATAGATCATTGTAGGATTCCATATTTCTTACTCCCATGTCTGCAAACAGCTTATATCTATTTGTCATTTCATTTACAGCCCAATTAAGTGCAGCTGCTGCTTTTTTAGGGTCAGTAACAACTGGAATTAAAAGATGTGGTATTCCATTATAAACATTAAGTTCTACTACCTTTGGATCAACCATAAGAAGTTTTACCTCATCTGGATCATATTTATATAGTAAACTTATAATTAATGAATTTATACATACACTCTTTCCTGAACCTGTAGCCCCTGCTATAAGTGTATGAGGCATTTTACTTAAATCCCCCACCACACATTTACCTGATATATCTTTACCAAGGGCAAATGCAAGTTTTTTCTTTGATTCTATAAATTCATCACTTTCTAATACTTCTCTTAAGAACACAGCTGTTTGTTTACTATTAGGAACTTCTATTCCAACAGCTGCTTTTCCTGGAATAGGAGCTTCAATTCTTATACCAGATGCAGCAAGCCCCAACGCTATATCATCACTTAAATTTACAATCTTACTTACTTTTACACCTGGGCTTGGTTGAAGTTCAAATCTAGTAACTGATGGCCCCTTTGTAACCTGCGTCACCTTTGCATCCACTCCAAAATTAGCCAGTATTTCCGTAAGCTTATCAGCATTTTCTAGTAACTCTTTCTTATCTGAGCTATTTAATCTTGTACTAGAATTACTTTTCAATAAATCAATATTTGGATGTACATACTTCTTTTCCTTTTTATTTTCTAAAATCTGCTCTTCTATCTCCTTATTTACAACTTCTTTAACATCATTATCAAGTTTACCTTTTTTTCTTGAATTTGTTTGCTGTTCTATTTGCCTTTCGAAAGTTGTTCTACTTTGAACAGGTTCTTGTATTATAGGTTCTTGTATCATATCTTCTGAATAATTATTTTCTACCACATCGTTTGCCACTTCTGTTTCAATATCATCGTCATCCGAAGCATTTTTTATAAAATCTAATACTTTTATTTTCTTATCTAGATTACCAAATAACTGTCGACTTGATTTTTCTTCTTTTCTCTCAACCTCTTCATTATCATCTTCAACAATATTTATAAAACTATTCTGTCTCTTCTTTTTAACATGAAGCTCTTTTCTTTCTTTTTCAACAATTCTTTGTTTTCTATTATTTTTCATTTTTTCAGTTGTATTATATGCTTTTAATCCTAAATCATATAATGTAATGTCAAAAATAAAAATAATAGATATTACTGAAAAAGCAAATAAAACTATATATGTTCCTAAAAAGCCAATAAGCCTACATAAAGGATAACATATTAGATATGATAGTATTCCACCATGAATAAATTCACTCTTATTGTATATAATCGCCTTAAAATTATATATAAAATCATCAGGCTTATTAGAGCTTTGTATATTTAATGTCCCGCAAACCATCATTATAACTAATATAAGTAGAGTTATCCCAAAGAAATTCTTACTTAACTCAATATTCCCTCTAGTTTTTATATATTGAAATCCAAAATATATAAGATAAATAGGTAATGCATATTCACCAACACCTATAGCTGCACATGATATTTTTTGTGCTAAAGATGATAGTACCCCTGCAAGTTCAGTATAAATTGCTATTCCCATAATTAGCCCTGTTGCTATATAAATAATTCCAATAATATCTGCATTTAAGGCATTATCCTGACGCTTTTTTCTTGCTGCACTTTTATTGCTTTTGCTTTTGGTTCTAGCCAACATAAATCACCTCTTTCTTTAAATATTTCTACACCTACACATATTCTCCTTTAATAAGATACCACTAAAAATAAAAATCGGCTATAGATTTTTTCTATAACCGAATAAATAACTTACAATCATTTATTTTTTATCATCTCGTTTAATTTATTTAAAGCTTCACTTATACCTCCAATTTCATCTATAAGTCCACATTCTACTGCCTGTTTTCCTATAAGAAGAGTACCTACATCATTCAAAAGGTCATTTGTTTTAAGCATAAATTCTTCAAGTGTTGATTTTTTTATATTAGAAGTTCTTACAATAAAATCATTAATTCTTTCTTGCATCTTTTTAAAATACTCAAATGTCTGTGCAACTCCTATTACAAATCCATTCATTCTAACAGGATGTACTATCATTGTTGCACTTGGTGTTATAAATGAATAATCAGAAGATGTTGCAAGTGGAACTCCTATTGAATGTCCTCCCCCTATTACAATAGACACTGTAGGTTTAGACATACTTCTTATCATTTCTGCTATTGCAAGGCCAGCTTCTACATCTCCACCAACAGTATTAAGAACTATAAGAACACCTTTTATCTTATCATTCTGTTCAATATCTATGAGCTGAGGTATTATGTGCTCATATTTAGTAGCTTTAGTTTGTGGTGGAAGTACAGAATGACCTTCAATTTGACCAATTATTGATAAGACAACTATATCTCTATCTGAATTTACTGATGAAGTATTTCCAAATTCTTTTATATTTTTCATTTTATCTTGAGCTTCAGAAGTTTTATTATTTTCATCTTTATTATCTTCATCACTCTCGCTAATTATACTTTTATTTTTTTCATTATCATCCATAAAATTATCCTCCTGTACTATTTTTATTTTGCACAGAAGAATAATTTTTTATTCACAACCTTATAATTTCTCAGGAAATTCTATAAATTTAACAACTATATTATCTTTTTAATAAACCTATTTATATTTAATTATATAACCACATTATATACAATCATGCTCTTATCAAATAGTATTATAGATTTTCAATATCTAAAAACATTAATTATTACTTATTGATTTATTAGGCAATTGTGCCGATATTATTGCTATAAACACCAATACACACCCGCAAAATTCTTTTATTGAAAGTACTTCCCCCAAAAGAATCCATCCAGATAATGCTGCAAATACAGATTCTAGACTCATTATTAAAGCTGCTATAACCGGGCTTGTATATTTCTGTCCAATGATTTGTAATGTATATGCTATCCCTGACGACATCACACCTGCATATAAGATAGGACCATATGCATTTAATAAACTTGTCATACTAGGATTCTCAAAAAGAATCATAGGAATCATTCCTAATATACCTGCTACAAAAAATTGAATACATGACATTCTTACTCCATCAACAAATGGTGAAAATTTATCTATAAGAATAATATGCATAGAAAAGCAGAATGCACAAGCAAGTATAAGAAAGTCTCCTTTTCGTATATTAAAATTTTCATTTATACATAGTAAATATAATCCAACAAGTGAAACAGCTGCACATATCCATACTCTTCCTTGTACTTTCTTCTTAAACACTATTCCCAATATAGGAACTATAATAATATATAAAGCAGTTATAAAGCCAGATTTCCCTACTGTTGTATATTGAATTCCTATCTGTTGAAAACTGCTTGCTACAAATAAAACTATTCCACACAATATTCCTCCTATAATGAGTTCTTTCCTCTGGGACTGATTTTTTTCACAATTTTCTTTTTTATTTAATCTATCCAACAAATAAATACATGGAATCAAAAAGACACCACCAATAATATATCGCACTGCTATAAACGTAAATGGTCCTACATACTCCATTCCTACACTCTGTGCCACAAATGCCGTCCCCCATATAAATGCAGTAAGCATAAGAATAGCGTTTCCTTTTATTCTGCTCTTATTCATATTGCCTCCTATATTACTTTTTCATATATTTTGAACCAATCTAATCCATACATACCTAACTCTAAATCTATACTATCTAAATATTTATACCCCGTTTTTTCATATAATTTTATTACTGGCATATTATTATTAAGATCATCATATAATTTTTCTAGTTCATCTAAATTTTTAATAACTCCCTTTTTAATTTCTAATTTCAATTATCTTTTCCCCATTTCTTATTGTGTAAACACACACCACTTAATTATACCCTAATATGTAATTTTATTCAAAATGTATACAAAAATAAACAGCATATATACATTGATCAATGCATATATGCTGTTTATTTAATATACTAGATTTATATTAATTTTCTCCTACAGAAAAAGCTTTATGAAGAATATTTATTGCATTTATAGCATCTTTTGAATAAACCAAACACCATATAGTCATATGTGAGTCTGCTGTTTGAAGAACTTCTATATTATTTTCACTCAAAGACTTAATTATTCTTGCCATAACTCCTGGAATACCCTTCATTCCAGAACCTATAACAGAGATTTTACTACATTCTTCAATTAGGTTATATTTAAATTTTTCTTTATTTAATAATGTTTTCACTAAATCTTTATCACTTTTATTGATTGTAAATACCTGATTATCTGGGAATATATTAATTAAATCAAGACTTACATTATTAGCTGCAAGGAGGTCTAATATATCATTATATTTTTCATTTTCTTTATTATCAGCCTTACTAATAGATACTTGAATCCTATCTCCCTGACTTGTTATTCCAGACATTATTCTTCTATGGCTTCTGTCTCCAAAATTATTAATAAGAGTTCCCTTGCAATCATTCATTGTATTCTTAATAAGCAATGGTACATTTCCTTCCATAGCTATTTCTACAGCTCTAGGATGTATTACCTTTGCTCCTTGATCTGCAAGCTGGAATACTTCATTGTAACTTATTACATCTATTAAATCTGCATCTTTTACTATTCTTGGGTCAGCAGTCATTATTCCGTCAACATCTGTATATATTTCTATCATAGAAGCATTTAAAGCTACTCCAAGAAGTGATGCTGATGTATCGCTTCCCCCTCTTCCAAGTGTAGTTAAAAATCCTTCCTTAGTTACACCTTGAAATCCTGTTACTACTGGCACTATTCCTTGAGATATCATTTCTAGTATTCTTTTAGGTTCTACATTTAAGCATCGTGCATCAGTAAAATTATTATCTGTTATAATACCTGCCTGACCGCCTGTAAGTGGAACTGCATTTATTCCTGCATTATATAAATCATGGCACATAACAACTGAACTTATTGTTTCTCCACAACACATAAGTAAGTCTTGTGCAAGCTTATTTGAATCTTTAAATTCTTCCTTAATAAGTGATAATAATGTATCTGTTGCATAAGGAGCCCCTTTTCTTCCCATTGCAGATACAACTACTACTGGACTATAACCATTTTTAATAGCCGTTTTAACTTTTTCAATTACTTTCTTTCTATTTTCTTCTGTTGAAACTGAAGTTCCCCCAAACTTTTGTACAATTATCTTCATTATTGTTCCTCCTAATTTATAGCTTAACTTTCTTTACATTCTCCTCATCCGCATCTATTATTATAGTCCTTGCACCAATCTTTTTCACGCAACTCCAAGGAATTTCAAGAAAATCTTTGCTATTAAAAAAACTAAACTTCCCACTGCTTAAGTTTACTATAAGATATTTAAAATTACCATCATCATCTATAATTAAATCATTATTTAATAAATAATCATATTTTTCGCCATCATTTATATTAATAAGCTCATATTTCTCTATGTCACTTAAATATTTAATATTACTTTCTTCACTCATAAAAAATACCTCCTTATAATGCTCATAACATAATATGAAGCAAGGAGGCGTATTATTACAATATTTATTAAATTTCTATTTTTCCATTAATATTAGAATTATCATATGCTTTAGCATTTTTTAATATTATAGAATCAAGTTTGTCACATTCTACATCTTGCCCTACATATGCTGCATTTAATATACCTGTTTTAAAACAGCTATCCAAAACATATTGTATATCATCTTTATCTATATTATCTATCATGTCTATAACTTCTTCTTGAGTTCTTATAGAATTCTTGAACAGATAACGTTTTGCATTTGCAAACATTCTAGAACTTGTGCTTTCAAGCCCTAAAATATAATTAGCTTTAATCTTTTCTTTATTTATTTCAAGCTGTCTGTCAGTTATACCATTCTTAACAAATAAATTAAGTTCTTTATTTATAACTTCCAGTGCCTTTTCTCCATAATTTTTATTTAAACCTGCATAAATATTTAAAGTTCCAACTCCTTGAAATGGTTGTAGATATGAACCTATTGAATAACACAATCCTAATTCTTCACGAACCTTTTGAAATAGTATAGATGATGCTCCATTCCCAAAAATATTATTCAAAAGAACTAATGAATAATTATTTTTGTCAGCATAAGGCAATCCTTTTAATCCTAATGAAATATGAAGCTGCTCTATTTCCTTTTTACCATATGCAGATCCTACTTGTATTATTGAATTTCCATAGTCAACAATATTTTTATTTTTACATTCCCATGAACCAAAATACTTTTCTATTAAATCTCTTAATTCATCATCTTTAAAATTACCGCATATTGAAATCACAGAATTATAAGGTGTATATTTTTCTTCTATAAACTTCACTATCTTTTCTCTTGTAAATGACTTAACCAAGTCTATTGTACCAAGAATAGGATTTCCTAAAGGGTCATTTCCATAACATGCTTTTGAATAAACATCATCCAAAACATCCTCTGGAGAATCCTGACTCATATTTATTTCTTCTATTACAACACCTTTTTCCTTTTCAATTTCTTCTGGATCAAACTTCGCATTTAATAATATATCAGAAAGTATATCAAGCGATAAATCAATATGAGTATTTAAGGCTTTAATGTAATAACATGTGGCTTCTTTACTTGTAAAGGCATTAATCTGTCCACCCACATTTTCGATTTCTTCCATAATACCTTTTGAAGTTCTCTTATCTGTCCCTTTAAAGAACATATGCTCTATAAAATGAGAGATTCCGTTTACATCTTGGCTCTCATTTCTAGAACCGTTCTGAACCATAACACCAATACTTATTGAATTTAAGTGCTCAATTTTTTCTGTTACAACTCTTAGTCCATTTTTAAGTGTATATGTGTTATACATGATATTTAGCCTCCTCATTCTAAAAAAAGGCAATTAAAATTGCCCTTTACTTATCTTCTTTATTTTCTTGTTGTTCTAATACATCTTTTCTTGAAAGATTTATTCTACCTTGGTTGTCAATATCAGTTACTTTAACTAAAATTTCATCTCCAACAGAAACAACATCTTCAACTTTTTCTACTCTTTCTTTTGCAAGCTTAGAAATGTGTACTAATCCTTCTTTTCCAGGTAATACTTCAACGAATGCTCCAAATGCAGCAATCTTTGTTACCTTTCCTAAATAAACTTCTCCAGCTTGAACTTCTTTAGTTAATCCTTCAATTATCTTAATAGCAGCATTTACGCCATCATGATCTGAAGAACTTACGTATACTGTTCCATCTTCTTTTATATCTATCTTAACACCAGTATCTGCAATTATCTTATTGATAACTTTACCACCAGCTCCGATTACATCTCTAATCTTATCTGGATTAATATGCATCATTTCAGTCTTAGGAGCATAAATTGATACATCTTTTCTTGGTGCACTTATACATTCATTTATCTTATCTAAGATAAATAATCTTGCTTTTCTAGCATCTCTTATAGCATTTTCAACTACATTGAAGCTGAAACCTTGAAGCTTTGTATCAACTTGGATTGATGTAATACCTTCAGTTGTCCCTGCTACCTTAAAGTCCATATCTCCAAAGAAATCTTCGATTCCTTGAATATCTGTGATTACTTGTTCTTGAGTTAAATCTTCCGATGTTATTAATCCCATAGCAATACCTGCTGCTGGTCTCTTTATTGGAACACCTGCATCTAATAATGCTAATGTTGATCCACATACTGATGCTTGTGAAGTAGATCCATTTGAACTTAACACTTCAGAAACTAATCTTATAGTATATGGGAATTCTTCTTCAGATGGAATTAATGGTTCAAGAGCTCTTTCAGCTAATGCTCCATGACCAATTTCTCTTCTTCCTGGTCCTCTAAGTGGTTTAACTTCACCAACACTATATCCTGGGAAATTATAATGATGCATGTATCTCTTTGATTCTTCATCAATACCATCTAATATTTGAACTTCACTTACAGATCCAAGTGTTGCAACTGTCATTACTTGAGTTAACCCTCTTGTAAATAATCCTGTTCCATGAGTTCTTGGAAGTATTCCTACTTCACATGATATTGGTCTTACTTCATCAAATGCTCTTCCATCAGGTCTACGCTTTTCATTTAAAAGCATATTTCTAACAATCTTCTTCTGCATTGTATAAAGAACTTCTTTAATATCAGCCATATTATCAGCATACTTTTCAGCAAATTCTTCGTTTACCTTTTCATTTACTGCATCTATAGCCGCATTTCTTTCATCCTTATCCATTATGTACATTGCTTCTTTGACCATATCAAATGCAAAGTCCTTAACATCTTTTTCAAGTTCTTCATTCACAGAATATAATACTGGAACATCTTTCTTTTTACCGAATTTAGCCATAGCTTCTTCTTGGAAAGCAATTATCTTTTGACATTCATCAAATCCATACTTAATAGCTTCGATCATAGTATCTTCTGGTATTTCGTTTCCACCAGCTTCTATCATCATTACCTTTTCCTTAGTAGCACATACTGTTAAATGAAGTATACTTTCTTTTCTTCCTTCTTCATTAGGATTTGTAACAAAGTTACCATCTATTAATCCTACTTGTACTGCAGCAGCTGGAATTGTATATGGAATACTTGATAAGCATAATGCAAGAGATGCTGCATTTATTGCTAATATTTCTGGTAAATTGTCTTTTTCAACTGACACTACAGTGCTAACAACTTGAACATCATTTCTATATCCCTTTGGAAATAAAGGTCTGATTGTTCTGTCAACAGCTCTACCATTTAATATAGCTTTCTCAGATGGTCTACCTTCTCTTTTGATAAATCCACCTGGGATTTTACCTACTGCATATAATCTTTCTTCATATTCAACACTTAATGGGAAGAAATCAATTCCTTCTCTTGGTTCTTCACTTGCATTAACATTTGTCATAATTACAGTATCACCATAACTAGTAAACGTTGCTGCATTAGATAACATACCTGTTTTCCCAAATTCAACCTTCAATTCTCTTCCAGCGATTTCAGTACTTAGAACGTTATTCATAAACTGTGACCTCCCTTCAGGTTCATCTTATTATTTTATACTTTTTTTTACAATTTGTATTTTTTTAAAATAATAGAGCGGAAAACTCCGCTCTAAAAATTATCTTCTTAAACCTAATTCTTTGATTAAAGTTCTGTATCTTTCGATATCTTGATCAGCTAAATAGTTTAAAAGACCTCTTCTTTGACCAACCATCTTTAATAAACCTCTTCTTGAGTGGTGGTCTTTTTTGTGAACTTTAAAGTGTTCTTGTAAAGAGTTTATTCTTTCAGTTAATAAAGCTACTTGAACTTCTGGAGAACCAGTATCTCCTTCACTTCTACCGTACTTTTTGATTATTTCTAATTTTGTTGCCTTATCCATTATAAGTGCACCTCCGTGTAATTATATTCATTATCCCCTAGTTCCAAGTAAAAAGATGGCACCTTCAAACATAGCACTAGGTTCACGAGTAATTATATCAAAAGTAATGATTATTGTAAACTATATTCTTAAACTCGACATATAATTCTGTCTCTCTGCAAAACTTTTATCTTTTTCAAGCTGATCCTTTAATTCATCTATTCCATTAAATTTTATATTTTCGCGGATTTTCTTTATAAAATTTACTTCTATATACTTTTCATATATATCTTCACTAAAATTCAATATATAAGTTTCAATAGTCAGGACTTTACCGCCTACAGTTGGATTATATCCAATTGACGTAATTCCCTTATATAGTTTATTATTTACCTTAATATTAGTATAATATACGCCATCTGCAGGTAAAATAAATTTTTCATCATAAGACAAATTTGCTGTCGGAAATCCTATAGTTCTTCCTATTTGTTTTCCATGGGTAACAGTTCCTTTTAAAGAATAAGGTCTATCAAGCATTTTGTATGCACCTTCTACATTACCTTCTTCGATAGCTTTTCTTATTCTAGTACTACTTATAACTTCATTTTTATATGCACAAGGTTCCATAACATATAATTCATAGTTATACTTCTTCTGTAATCTTCTTAATAACTCTATGTCTCCTGAATTTTTATATCCAAATTTATAATTGAATCCAACTATAATTCCTTTAGCATTGAATTTTTCTACTAACATTTTTATAAATTCCTCTGGATTAATTTTCATAAATTCATCATTAAATTCTTGAAAATATACAATGTCAACTCCATAAGCATTTAAAATCTGGACTTTTTCTTCATTATTCATTAATAATTTAGGACTACTTTCTTTATTTATCAAAAAACGAGGATGATTTTTAAAAGTATAAATCATACTCTTTCCATTATTTTTATCAGCTTCATCCTTTGTCTTCTGTATTAAAGACAAATGTCCTAAATGTAATCCATCAAAACTACCTAAAGCTATATAATTATCAAAAGATTGTATACTATCTGTATTTCCATCTATAACAATCATTCTATGACTCCTAATTCTTAATTTACATTAACAATTTTTCTATCTTAAAACCTTTATCATCCTGTTTTCCAAGACCAATAAATAAGCCTTTATCATCATAAACTCGATACAGCAAATCTTTTTCCCTATGCTCATTTGTAAGTCTTTTATCAAAAACCTTTACTCCATTTATTAGTAGTTTAGTAAATGAACTATTAATCACAAGTTTAGGATAAAATTTCAAAGCATCTTCTATAGATATTAGATATTCCTGTATATTTTCTTCTGTTAAATCTTCAACATTTACACTATCTTCCTGATTAAATACAGATGTTTCACTTCTGTTAAGTTCAGTCATAGTTGCTCCAACATTAAGTTTTTCTCCTATATCAAAACATAAACTCCTTATATATGTACCTTTAGAACAGCTTACTTTCATATATACATACGGTAATTCTATTTTTATATCTTCTATGTTAAGGATATGAATTCTTCTTCCTTGTCTCTCAACTTCAATACCTTGTCTTGCAAGGTCATAAAGTCTTACACCATTTTGTTTTAATGCACTATACATAGGAGGAACTTGATCATATTCTCCAATAAAAGATAAAACTGCATCTTTTACTTCCTGCTCTGTAAGAAATGAAGTATCCTTCTTTTCTATTACTTCTCCTTCAAGATCATATGTAGTAGTCTTTACTCCAAGAAGAAATTTAACTTCATACGTCTTGTTGCAATTCATTATATAATCTATTGTTTTCGTTGCTTTTCCTAATGCAACAGGAAGTACTCCTGTTGCTTCTGGATCCAATGTTCCTGTGTGTCCAACTTTTTTTTCATGAGCTAAAAATTTAATTTTCCTAACTACATCAAAAGAAGACATTCCTTTGTTTTTATATACATTTAATATTCCATTCATATCTGCATTTCATCCTTTAATGCCTTTAAAAGATTTTCTTTAGCCTCTTCAAGACCTACACCTTTCTGCATAGCACCTGATGCTTTAACATGTCCGCCACCGCCGAATTTTTCGGCTACATTTCTAACATCCACATTATTTTTAGATCTAAGACTTATTTTTACTCCTTCATCTACTTCCTTAAGAAGTATAGATACTTCTACACCTTTTATTCCAAGGCCAATTGAAATAATGTCTGAAGTATCAGCATTAGGTAAATTGAATTCTTCAAGCATACCTTTAGGAATTTCCAAAACAGCTACTTTATTATCAAGTTCAAGCTTTATATTAGATAAGACACTTCCCATTAATTTAACTTTTTCAAAAGGCTTATTATCAAAAAGACTGCTGTGTATACTACTATTATCTATTCCATTTTCTATAAGCTCAGCTGCAATATTATGAGACCTTTTTGTAACATTAGAATGTCTAAATGATCCAGTATCTGTTACTATTCCTGTATATATTGCTGTGCTTATCTCTATAGTTTCCTTAGTTTTAAGACTGAAATCAATCCCTAGTTCTTTCATTAATAAATATGAAAGTTCACATGTTGCTGCTGCCTTTGGGTCTACATAGTTAATTGTTCCATAATTATCATTAGAAATATGGTGGTCTAAATTAATTATCGTTCCACTATAATTTTCTAGGTCTGCTGAAATTCTTTCAACATTACCACAATCTAAAACTATAACTAAATCTGTTCCTTCTTTAGGCTCACATACAGTTCCATCTACTTCTTCGCTAAAAGTAATATAAGAGAAGTTATCACTGATAACATCTCTTGATATTACATAAGCGTCTTTTCCTAGATATCTAAGTCCAATAAGAAGCCCTAATGTGCTTCCTATAGCATCTCCATCAGGAGATGTATGAAATGATAATCCAATCTTTTCTGCCTTTAAAATTTCTTCCTTTATTTCTCTAAATTGCATTATTTCTTGCTGCTTATTTTTTGAATTAGCTCATCCATATGCATTCCATAGTTTATAGAATCATCTAATTCAAATAATATTTCTGGAGTGTGTCTTAAGTTAATTGATTGGCCTACACTTTTTCTTATAAATCCACTTGCACTCTTTAAAGCTGCAAGATTAGTTTTCTTTTCTTCTTCATCATTACAGAATATGCTTACATAAACTTTAGCATATCTTAAATCCTTAGTAACTTTTACATCAGTAACTGATATCATAGCTGTTATTCTAGGATCTTTTATTTCATTTTGAATTAAACTACTAATTTCTCTTTTGAACTCTTCATTAATTCTTCCGCCTCTATAGTTTGCCATAGCACATCACCTCTTAAAGTTCTTTTCTTTGAATTGCCTCCATCATGAAGCATTCAATGATGTCGCCTTCCTTAATATCATTAAACTTATCTACGCTTAATCCACATTCATATCCTGCTGCAACTTCTTTAGCATCATCTTTGAATCTCTTTAATGAAGATAAAGTTGATTCGAATATAACAATCCCTTGTCTTATAACTCTAACTTCAGCATTTCTTCTAAGTTTTCCACTTTGTACATAACATCCTGCTATAGTACCAACATTAGAAATCTTATAAGTTGTTCTTACTTCTGCAGTTCCAAGAATTACTTCCTTATATTCAGGTTCAAGCATTCCTATCATAGCTTTCTTAATATCTTCTATTGCATCATATATAATTCTGTAAGTCTTAATATCTACGCCTTCTTTTTCAGCTAGAGCTGATGCATTATTATCAGGTCTTACATTAAATCCTATTACAAGTGCATTTGATGCTGCTGCAAATGTTATATCTGTTTCTGTTATAGCTCCAACAGCTCCAAGTATAACTCTTACTTTTACATCATCAGTAGAAAGTTTTTCTAATGATTGTTTTATAGCTTCAACTGAACCTTGAACATCTGCTTTTACAATTATAGATAATTCTTTTACTTTTCCTTCTTGAATTTGGCTATATAAGTCTTCTAATGAAACTCTGTGGTTAGCCATTTGAGTTTCTGATTTTAATTTTTCTTTTCTTGCTTCAGCCATGTTTCTTGCAGTCTTTTCATCTTTAACTTGGTTAAATCTGTCTCCTGCTTCTGGTACTTCTGAAAGACCTAAAACTTCAACTGGAATTGAAGGTCCTGCTGATTTAATCTTCTTTCCTGTATCATCAAACATTGCTCTTATTCTACCATATGTTGAACCAACTAAAATTGAATCACCAACATGTAATGTACCATTTTGAACTAATAAACTTGCTACAGCACCTCTACCTTTATCAAGTTTAGCTTCAATTACAGTACCAACAGCTCTTCTATTTTTGTTTGCTTTAAGCTCAAGCATTTCAGCACTTAAAAGAACCATTTCTAATAATTTATCAATGTTTAAGTTTTGTTTTGCAGAAACTTCTTCAGATATTACATCTCCACCCCAAGATTCTACAAGTAATCCTTCTTCAGCTAATTCTTGTTTAACTCTGTCTGGATTTGCACCTGGCTTATCAATCTTATTTATAGCAACAACCATTGGAACTCCTGCTGCTTTACAGTGAGCAATAGCTTCTTTTGTTTGAGGCATTATACCATCATCGGCTGCAACAACTAATATAACTATATCTGTAACTTGAGCTCCTCTTGCTCTCATAGCTGTAAATGCTTCGTGTCCTGGAGTATCTAAGAATGTAATTTTTTCTCCATCTATAGTTATAGTATAAGCACCAATATGCTGAGTGATTCCACCAGCTTCTGAAGCTGTAACTCTTGATTTTCTTATACAGTCAAGTAATGAAGTCTTACCATGGTCAACGTGTCCCATAACAGTTACTATTGGTGGTCTCTTTTGAAGATTTTCTTCATCATCTTCTTCAATTTCAAGCTCTTCTAATTCTTGACTTTCTTCTTTCTTTTCTACTAATACATTATATTCTGCACATACTTTTTCTGCTGTAGCAAAATCAATTTCTTGGTTAATTGCAGCCATAACACCAGTGAAAATTAGTGTTCTGATAACTTCATTTGAAGGTTTATTTAACTTTTCAGCTAATTCCTTTACTGTTATGCTGTCACCTATTTCTATTATTTGAGTTTCTTCCATATTTCTGCTTACCTCATCCTTCAAAGATTCTTCTTTATGTTGTTTATTCTTTTTCTTTTTCTTTTTCTTTTTGCCTTTATTTAATTCATCGGCTAATTGATCTTCGTATTCATCTACGATATTTTTCTTTTTATTATCTTTATCGGCACTTGCTTCTGCTTTTGAGTCATTATTAGAATTCCCATTTAGAAGTTCTTTTATTAATGCAGCATCTTCATCTTCAATCGTGCTCATATGATTTTTAACTTCTACATTAAATTCTTCTTTTAATAAATTAATTAGTTCCTTAGAACCTATATTTAATTCTTTTGCTAATTCATGTACTCTTATTTTTGACATGCAGTCACCCCCGTTTTATTATCTATCCATATATTTTTCCTCCTCGTATAAGCTTAATAATTTTTTTGCTATCCCTTCGTCCAATACGCCTAGTAGCATAACTTCCTTACGACCAAGTGCATTTCCCAAATCTTCTTTTAAGAAATCTTCAATATATGGTATATTATTGGCTTCACAGTGTTTTTTAAACTTACTTTTTGATTTATCTGATAAATTTTTAGACATAATAAACAAATAAATTTTAGTACTATTTCTATAGTCATCACACTTACTATAGCCTTCTAGCAGATTATTTGATTTTTTTGCTATACTTAAAAAGTTAAAAAATTTATTCATTTTCTATTTCTTCCTTTAGTTTATCATAAATTTCATCACTTATCTGTGTTTCAAGATTTCTACTAAGTCTTTTTGCTTTGTATGCTTTTTCAAAACATTCAATATTTCTGCATACATATGCTCCTCTTCCTGATTTTTTACCAGTTAAGTCTACACAAATTTCTCCTTCTGGAGTCTTTACAATTCTTATTAGTTCTTTCTTTGGTTTCATTTCCATGCAGCCTGTGCACATTCTTAAAGGAATTTTTTTAACCTTCATTAGAAAGCACCTCTATTCTTCGTTTTCATCTATTGAAGCTTCTAAATCTAATAAATCATTAGAATCTTCATTTTCGATTTCAACGTCAGTATTTAATAACTTCTCTTCTTCTGCATCTAATTTCTCTTTTTGTGATTTACTCTTTATATCTATCTTCCAGTTTGTAAGTTTAGCTGCAAGTCTAACATTTTGACCTTCTTTACCTATTGCTAAAGAAAGTTGATTGTCATCAACTACAACTTTTGCACATTTGTTTTCTTCATCTACTTCAACTGAAAGTACTTTTGCTGGGCTTAATGAATTTGCTATAAATTCAGCTGGATCTTTGCTCCATTTAATTATATCTATTTTTTCATTTTTAAGTTCATTTACTATATTTTGAACTCTTACTCCCTTAGGACCAACACATGCTCCCATTGCATCAACTTCTGGGTCATTTGAGAATACTGCAATTTTACTTCTTGATCCTGCTTCTCTTGAAATACTCTTAATTTCAACTACTCCGTTGAATATTTCTGGAACTTCAAGTTCAAATAATCTCTTAACTAAACCTGGATGAGTTCTTGAAACATGTATTTGAGGACCCTTGCTTCCATTTTTTACTTCAACTATATATAGTTTTAACTTTTCATTAAAGTTATATTCTTCATGTGGAATTTGTTCATTTGGTCCTATAACACCTTCTAATTTTCCTAAATTAACAAAAACCATTCCTTTGTCTTTTCTTAAAATAGTTCCTGTAATTATATCAAATTCTTGTTCTTTGTATTCATCATATATTATATTTCTTTCAGCTTCTTTGATTCTTTGTGTTACAACTTGTTTTGCAAGCTGAGCTGCAACTCTTCCAAAATTCTTTGGTGTAACTTCTAAGTCAACAACATCATCAACTTCATATTTTGGACTTATAGCTTTTGCTTCTTCTATTGAGATTTCTGTAACATCATCATATACTTCATCTACAACAACTTTTTGAGCATATACTCCAATTTCTCCTGTTTCTCTATCTATAGTCACTTTAACATTTTGCGCATTTGTATTAACATTAGCATAATTTTTCTTATAAGCTGCAACTAATGCATCTTGTATTGTTGTGAAAAGTAAATCTTCACATATACCTTTTTCCTTTACTAGTTCTCTAAGAGCACCTACAAACTCTTCATTCATTTTAAAAACCCTCCTTAATTATACTTCCCCTTCAAGATTTGCACTTTTAATCTTGTCATTTGTTATTTTGAATTCTTTATCGCTTTCAACCACAATAAAATCATCATTTACTTCTTTTAGAATACCTTTTACACTTTTTTGGCCATCAATTGATCCATTAAATTTTACTAATATTTCTTTTCCAAGTACTTTTTCAAAGTGCTTCTTAGTATATAACATTCTAAAAAGACCTGGTGAAGAAACTTCTAAGTAATAAGCACTTTCAATTGGATCTTCAGCATCTAATACTTCACTTACTCTTCTTGATACAGCTTCACAATCGTTTAACGATACTCTACCTTCTTCTTTATCTATATATATTCTTAAATAAAAATCACCATTTTCCTTTACATACTCAACGTAATATAATTCATATGATAATTCTGAAGTAATAGGCTCAACTATCTTTTCGATTTTTTCAACTAATGCATTTTTATCCATGTTTTTTCTTCCCCTCGCTTTCATCATAATAAAATTACATAACAAATATATTTTTAGTTTACGCAATTTTAAAATTTGTAATCAAAAACGCAACTATCTTTGTAGAAGTTGCGTTACAAACAGAAAGAGCGGGTAAACTTTTTCCCACTCCTTTTTACTCTATTAGAATTAAATTCTATTTATATGTTAGCACATTTTTTAAATTAATACAATACCAATATTAAATTCCTAATACACAGCTCGATTATAAACTCACTTATGGCCTTGACTTCATAAAGAAAAAATCAAAAATTTTTATATTAATTAACACAAATAAAAGGAACTAAAATTATAGTTTATCAACCTCTTCCATAAGAGCATCAATAAGATCTTCTTCCTTGACCTTTCTTATAATCTCACCTTTTTTAAAGATTATACCTTCGCCTATTCCACCAGCAATACCGATATCTGATTCTCTTGCTTCTCCTGGTCCATTTACAACACACCCCATTACAGCAACCTTTATATCTTTATTACATTCAGCTAGTCTTTTTTCAACTTCTTCTGCAATCTTTATTAAATTAATCTGTGTTCTTCCACATGTAGGACATGATACAAATTCTACTCCACCTTTTCTTAATCCTAATGATCTTAGAATCTCTTTAGCTACCTTTATTTCTTCTATTGGATTACTTGTTAATGATACTCTTATAGTATCACCAATACCTTCAGCTAAAAGAGTTCCAATTCCTACGCTTGATTTAATAGTTCCCATCTGAACTGTTCCAGCTTCAGTTACACCTAAATGAAGAGGATAATCACATTTTTGTGCAACTAATCTATAACATTCAATCATCATAGGAACATTAGATGATTTTATAGAAATTACAATATCATGAAAATCTAAATCTTCTAATATTTTCACATGTCTTAATGCACTTTCAACTAATCCTTCTGCATTAACTGTTCCATGCTTTTCTAAAATATCTTTTTCTAAAGACCCTGAATTTACACCTATTCTTATTGGGATATTTTTTTCAGTACATTTTTCTGCAACAGCTTTTATCCTATCTACACTTCCAATATTTCCCGGATTGATTCTAAGTGCAGATACTCCATTTTCTATTGCTTTTAATGCTAATCTATAATCAAAGTGTATATCTGCAACTACTGGAATAGGAGATTTCTCTGTAATTTCTTTTAATTTCTCAGCATCTTCCATATCTAAAACTGCGCATCTTATTATTTGGCATCCAGCATTATAAAGTTCTTTGATTTGTTTTAATGTTGCCTCAACATCTTTAGTTTTTGAGTTTGTCATAGATTGTATTGATACTGGAGCATCTCCACCTACATATACATTTCCCACTTTAACTTTTCTGCTAGTTCTTCTTTCCATGTATCTTCACCTCTTATTTATTCAGCATATATATTGAATCTATAATTATTTCTAATCTGATGTTGTAATTATATATCTTTATAGTATTGTTGTAAACTTTATAGTTTTATCACCATTTTTTAGTTATTACTTAATCCATATACCATCATCTTTAAAAGTTCGATCTGAACATCTGATATCCCAGTAAAGCTGCTGTTCATACCTAAAATATATTAAAGATATAATATAACTTTTTATATCACTTTTATTGCAAATAAATTTCAATATATATATCAATAAAATTACTTCTGATACAAATACTTAACCTAAGATTTCAATTACAAACAAAAAAATCCCGTTTATCAATTTTCAGTTGATAAACAGGATTTTTTTATTTATACATTAGAAATTTACTGGGAATAATATATCCTTTGCTGTTACAAGAATCATAAGACCTATTAATATTGCAAAACCAATATAATTAAGTGCCCCTACAATCTTATCTGGAACTTTTCTTCTTGTTATTAGCTCAATTAATAATATTACAGTCCAGCCTCCATCTAATGCTGGGAATGGTAATAAATTAAATACAGCAAGGTTAACACTTAAAAAAGCAGTGAAGTATAATAAAGGCCATATACCTGCTTTAGCTGTTGCTGCAGACATTTTTACAATAGTAACTGGTCCACCCACATCAGTCTTTAAGTTTGCCTTTCCTGTAAATATCATTCCAAGTCCTTTAAATGTTTGAGATACAAGCGATGCAGTCTGTTTAAAACTTTGCTCAAAACTAGTTAAAAGTCCTGGATTTTGAACTCTTTCAAAAGACACACCTATTTTATATTGATTATTTTCATCTAATCCAGGTGTAACTGTTAATTCTTTCTTCTCACCATTACTTTCAATAATCATTTCTACTGGCTTCCCATATGATAATAATACACCTGCCGAAATATCATCTTGAGTAAAAACTTTAAGCCCATTTACCTTCAAGAACTTATCTCCATCTCGAATACCACTTTCATAAGCTGGAGATCCTTGAACAACATTCATAGCCTCAGTTTTTGTATACCCAAAATTACTTATAAAAGCTGTAAATATGCATATTGCAAGAATATAATTCATTATTACCCCTGCAACTATTATTGTAATTCTTCTAAGTGGTGATTTAGCTGAAAAGCTATCTGGATCTTCACTTTCATCTTCTTCACCAAGCATTTTTACATATCCACCTATAGGAAGTATTCCTAATGAATATTTAGTATCCTTGTATTGTTTAGAAATTATCTTAGGTCCCATACCAATTGAAAATTCCTCAACCTTTACACCATTTATCTTAGCTAATGTAAAATGACCTAGTTCATGAACAAATATCAGAACTCCAAAAGCTAATATAGCTAAAATTATATACATATATCTTCTCTTCCTCCTTAATTGGCATTTTCTATTACATATGCCTTAACCCTTTTGTCTAAATCAATAATATTTTCTAATGTCAATTCTTTTCTTCCATCCTCCTCAAAATTTCTCATAGCCATTTCTATAAGCTGTGGAATTCTAAGAAAACTTATTTTTTCATCTAAAAACAATTCTACTGCAGCTTCATTTGCACCATTTAATATAGTAGGCATAAGTCCACCCTTTTTGCCAGCTTCAAATGCAAGCTTCAAGCATTTAAATGTATCTATATCAGGTTTTTCAAAAGTAAGCTGAGCTATTTCATAAAAATCTATAGTATCTGCTACAAGTTCTTTTCTTTCCTCATAATTCAGTGCATATTGTATAGGAAGCCTCATATCTTGAGCTCCGAGCTGTGCTATTATACTTCCATCAATATACTCCACCATTGAATGAATAATACTTTGTGGATGTACTAATACTTGAATATTATCATAATCACAATCAAAAAGCCAATGAGCCTCTATTACTTCAAGTCCTTTATTCATGAGAGTTGCTGAATCTATAGATATCTTTCTTCCCATATTCCATTTTGGATGCTTTAATGCATCTTCCACTCTAATATTAGTTAATTCTTCTGTAGTTTTACCTCTAAAAGGCCCTCCTGATGCAGTTAAAATTATTTTTCTTAATGTATCAAGGCTATTTTCTTTCAACGACTGCTCAATAGCACTATGTTCAGAATCTACTGGAAGAATTTTAACATTATGTTCTTTTGCTGCCTTCATTACAATTTCGCCAGCAACTACTAGTGTTTCCTTATTTGCAAGAGCAATATCCTTTCCAGCTTCTATGGCTTTTATAGTTGGTTCTAATCCTATCATACCAACTACAGATGTCACTACTATGTCAATTTCATCTAAAGTTGCTATTTTATTTAATCCTTCAATTCCATCAAGGACTATAATATTTTTATTATTTTTATTACAATATAATCTTACTTCTTCAGCTGAATTTTTATCCATCATACCAACATACTTTGGATTAAATTCTTCTATTATTTCAGTTATTTTTCTTACTGATGTGTTTGCAGTAATCCCTATTAATTCTAATTTTTCACTTGAATTTCTTAGTACATCAAGAGTTTGAGTTCCTATAGAACCTGTGACCCCTAGTATCGAAAGTTTTCTCATTTTTTAATTCCCTCCTAAAATATACAAATACATCACTCAGTACTGTATATTATTTCTTTTGCAATAATACTATACATGGGCCCAGCTATCATTCCAAGTATACCAAATATATTCATTCCTACATAAATAGATATTAAAATTACAAGAGGATGAATATCTAATTTAGCTCCTAAAAATTTAGCTTCTAGCACTTCTCTAACTACCTGTATTAATATATATAAGCATACAAGCCCAATTGCAGTAATATACTTTTTCATTATAATATTGTATATTATAATTGGAATAAATACAATTATAGTTCCAACATAGGGAAGTATATCTAATACACCACATACTATTCCAAGCATAAAACCATTAGGTATACCAAGTATTGTAAACCCAACAATTATCTCAAATATAGAAATCAAAACTAGAATACCTTCAATAACAATCATATGTTTAAAATTATTTTTGTGGTTCATAAACTTATTTGTAAGATTCTTTGGAAAAAGAAGTTCAAATATTTCAATTATATATTTTCTATCCACAAGTATAAAATATGTGCATATATTAGCCATAAAATAAGCTAATATCATTTCCCCAGTACTTATAGCACCTTGTCTTAACCCCTTATCACTTATTATTGAAAATACACTTTTGCCTATCTTCAAATTACTTATATCAACATTTAAAGCCATTGATATATCTTTAATTAATGTATTTATAAACTCCAAGTTCTTACTATATATATTCTTTCCTAAATTAAAGATTTCATTTCCCAAATATATTATAAAA
Source organism: Clostridium sp. SM-530-WT-3G (assembly GCF_012843905.1). Classification (GTDB taxonomy): domain Bacteria; phylum Bacillota; class Clostridia; order Clostridiales; family Clostridiaceae; genus Clostridium. The sequence goes on along the minus strand of NZ_JABAGC010000002.1, from coordinate 68,196 downwards.
AGTATCAGTAATATATTTATAATCGCTATACATAAAGCTCCTGATATCTTTTCTGGTATGTTCAAATTATTCATAAGTCCATATATTGGGGCACAGATTATAGCCATAATTAAAACTAAAATAAATGGTTTAAAATAATATTTTATAAATAAAGTTATGCATGCAAATACGAGAAAACAAATTAATAAAGAAATTAGTTTTTTATATGATGTTAAAATTTTATTCACCCCCAAATATAAATTTATTTTCTATAAATTATATGCATTTTATTTCTTCTTAAAACTTAGGTAAAATTAATACAAAATAAAAAATCATAAATTTCTAATGGACAATAAAATTTCCATTAGAAATTTATGATTTAAATTATATTTTCACAATAAATGTTAAGTAATAAAATATTACTGTTGCTGAAAATATTATACTGTCAAATCTATCAAGAATACCACCATGACCTGGAATAAGATTACTATAATCTTTTATTCCCACATATCTTTTTATAGAAGACGCAACCAAATCTCCAAATTGACCAAAGATTCCACATAAAGCTCCTATAAGAAAGTAATGAATTACAGGCATTACGTTTGTATATCTTGAAATTATAATCCCATATATTCCACTGAATATTGTTGCTCCAATAAGCCCTCCTATAGAACCTTCTACTGTTTTCTTAGGTGATACCTTTGGACATAATTTATGTTTTCCAAAAAATCTTCCACTATAATATGCTGCAGTATCAGAAAGCCATGAACCAATAAATATAAGCCATACTAAAAATGCTCCTGATGGTTTAGCATTTACTAAATATACAGTGCTAAATAATATACCGCCATACATAAACCCAAGCAATGTCAAAGATATATCTATAAATGTATACTTAAGATTTATTACAGGAATTATAAGTAATATAAATGTAGCAGCAACTAATATATACATCATCTTCTCAAAGTTATTATTTATAAGATAATATAAAATTAAAAGAGCATAACCAGCTATTGCTACAGGTTTAAATTCTTTTGCCTTAAGTGCATTATAAAATTCCCACATAGCCATTAGAGATAATGCAAAAATAAAGCATTTGAGATATATTCCTCCAAGAAAAATAAAAATTATAAATGGAGCAATCATTGCTGCACCTAAATATCTATTATTAGATTTCAAAGTACACACTCCCTTCTACTTAACTTTTCCAAAACGTCTATCTCTATTTTGAAAATCGTATATCGCACGTCTTAAATCTTCTTCTTTAAAATCTGGCCAATTTATATTAGAATACCAGAATTCCGAATATGCACACTGCCATAATAAGAAATTACTTAATCTTTGCTCACCAGATGGTCTTATAATTATATCTGGATCTGGAATTCCACTAGTATATAAATAACTACTTATAAGCTCTTCATTAATATCTTCTTCAGAAATCTTATTTTTATTAATATCTTCTGTAATAAGCTTAAATGCTCTAACTATCTCAGCTCTTCCACCATAGTTTAATGCAAAGTTAAGATTAATTGTAGTATTATTTTTAGTAGTTTCTAAAGCCTCATGAAGAGCAACTTGACATTCTTCTGGAAGTCTTGTAATGTCTCCTAAGACGTTCATCTTCACACCATTTTCATTACATTCTTTTAATTCTTTTTTTAAATATGTAACCAAAAGCTTCATTATACCTCTAACTTCTTCCTTAGGCCTTGCCCAGTTTTCAGTTGAAAATGCATATAATGTTAAGTTTTTAACACCTAATCTAACAGCTTCCTTAAGTACTATTCTAATTGTTTCAACTCCTGCTTTATGTCCCATACCTCTTGGAAGACCTCTTTCTTTAGCCCATCTTCCATTACCATCCATAATTATTGCAATATGATTAGGTATTCTATCCATATCTAATACAATATCTTGATTTTCACTTTCTTTTGATTTAAATAACTTTAACATCATTTCCCCCCTATACATAAGGTAAAGATAATTTATCAATATTAATTAAAAAACCTGCTAAAAGCAGGTTTTTTTGAGAATTATACAGACATAACCTCTTTTTCTTTTGCTGTTATTATAACATCTATTTCTTTAACTACTGCATCAGTTTTCTTTTGAACTTGATCTTCGCCTTTTTTAATTTCATCTTCTGATATATCAGAATCTTTCTTTAATGCTTTAATCTTATCATTAGCATTCTTTCTTATAGATCTTATAGCTACTTTAGCATCTTCTCCTGTTTTCTTAACCTTCTTAACAAGAGCTTTTCTTGTTTCTTCTGTTAATTCAGGAACAACTAGTCTTATTACTGAACCATCATTTGATGGGTTCATGCCTAAATCTGATTTTAATATTGCTCTTTCAATATCTTTTAATAATGGTTTTTCCCATGGAGTTATCATAAGCACTCTTGGTTCTGGAGCTGAAACATTTGCCACTTGGCTTAGTGGACACATGCTTCCATAATACTCAACTTGAATCTTATCAAGCATTGTAGGATTTGCTCTTCCAGCTTTCATTGTCGCTAAGTCTTCTTCTAGTACAGAAATTGTCTTATGCATTTTTTCTTCTGCAGTTTTAATAATGTCTTTAATCATGATATACCTCCTATTTTTTTGATACTAATGTACCTATTGGTTCACCGTAAATAGCTTTTTTAATATTACCAGGCTCATCTAAAGCAAATACAAGTATTGGCATTTCGTTATCCATACATAATGAAGTTGCTGTTGAATCCATAACTTGTAATCCTTGTTCTAATACTTCTATATATGATAGTTTATCATATTTTTTAGCATCTGAATACTTATGAGGATCTTTATCATATACTCCATCAACTTTTTTAGCTAATAAAATAACATCAGCTTCTATTTCCGCCGCTCTAAGTGCTGCAGTAGTATCAGTTGAGAAATAAGGATTACCTGTACCAGCTGCAAATATAACTACTCTTCCTTTTTCTAAGTGTCTCATTGCTCTTCTTCTTATAAATGGTTCTGCTATTTCTTTCATTTCTATAGCAGTTTGCACTCTTGTCTTAACACCAACTTGTTCTAATGAATCTTGAAGTGCTAAAGCATTAATGCAAGTAGCCATCATTCCCATATAATCAGCAGTAGTTCTATCCATACCTTCACCACTTCTGCCTCTCCATATGTTTCCTCCGCCGACAACAGCACCTACTTCAACTCCCATGTCAACAAGTTCTTTTATTTCTAATGCAATTCTCTTACAAACATTAAAATCAAACCCGAATCCATTTGTTCCAGCTAAAGCTTCTCCTGAAAGTTTTAATATTACTCTCTTGTATTTACATTCTGACATTTCAAATTACCTCCTGATATATTAAAAAGCTCATATTAATTTTTATGTATATTTTCAAAAAAAGAGAACACAAAGTGTTCTCTCTTTAGTTGAAAACTATTTACCCATTTGCGCAGCAACTTCAGCAGCAAAGTCTACTTTTTCAACTTCGATTCCTTCTCCTCTTTCATATCTAACGAATCTTGTTATAGAGATTGGAGAACCTACTTCTTTAGATTTTTCTGCTAAGAACTTAGCAATTGTCTTGTCGTTATCTTTAACCCAAAGTTGGTCTAAAAGACAAACTTCTTTGTAGTACTTCTTAATTCTACCTTCTACCATTTTTTCAACGATATTTTCTGGTTTTCCTTCATTTAAAGCTTGAACTCTGTAGATTTCTTTTTCTTTTTCAATTGAAGCAGCATCTACTTGATCTTCACTTAAGAATAATGGGTTTGCAGCAGCTATTTGCATACATACTTCTTTAGCAACTTCATCTAAAACGTCGCTATTAGTATCGCATCCTAATTCTACTAAAACTCCGATTCTTCCACCACCGTGGATGTAGCTCTTAACTATTCCGTTTTCAATAGAGAATCTAGTGAATCTTCTGATAGTCATGTTTTCACCTAATTTAGCGATTAATGCTTTTAAAGCATCAGCAACAGTTGTGTTTTCATCGAACATTTCGTTTGATAAAGCTTCAACATTTGCAGGATTCTTTTCAACTACCATTTGAGCTAATCTGTCAGCAAATGCTATAAATTCGTCATTTGCAGCAACGAAGTCAGTTTCACAGTTGAATTCTAAAACTGCTCCAGCTTTCTTATCTTCTGAAATATATGTCTTAACTATACCTTCAGCAGCAACTCTTCCTGATTTTTTAGCTGCATCTGCAAGTCCTTTTTCTCTTAAAAATTCGATAGCCTTATCGATGTTTCCTTCAGTAGCAACTAGAGCTTTTTTACAATCCATCATTTTAGCTCCAGTCATTTCTCTTAGTTCTTTAACTAATTGTGCACTTATATTTGCCATTATAAATTCCTCCTCAATATTAAAAAGTAATCCGTATAATTTAGCAAAAGGGCAACTGAAGTGGCCTTCACTCACCCTTTTGTATATCTAAATTATTCAGCTAATTGTTCGCCTTGTCTTCCTTCGATAATAGCATCAGCCATTTTAGCAGTTATTAATTTAACAGCTCTGATAGCATCATCGTTACCTGGGATTACGTAATCAACTTCTTCAGGATCGCAGTTAGTATCTACGATAGCAACTACTGGTATTCCTAAAATTTTAGCTTCTGATATAGCATTCTTTTCTTTTCTTGGGTCAACTACGAACATAGCTCCAACGTTTGAAGCATCTAAGTTTCTGATACCGCCAAGATTCTTTTCTAACTTTTCTAATTCTCCCTTTAATTTGATAACTTCTTTCTTTGGAAGAACTTCAAAAGTACCATCTTCTTGCATTTTTTCGATTTCTTCTAACTTTCTGATTCTGCTCTTGATAGTAGTGAAGTTTGTTAACATTCCACCTAACCATCTGTTGTTTACGAAGTGCATGTTACTTCTTACAGCTTCTTCTTGGATAGCTTCTTGAGCTTGTTTCTTAGTTCCTACGAATAATATATCTTTACCTTCTGCAGCTACTTCTTTTATGAAGTTGTAAGCTTCTTCAGCTTTCTTAACTGTTTTTTGTAAATCTATTATATAGATTCCGTTTCTTTCTGTGAAGATATATGGAGCCATTTTAGGATTCCATCTTCTAGTTTGGTGTCCGAAATGTACACCTGCTTCTAATAATTGTTTCATTGATATTACTGACATTTTGTTACCTCCTTGGTTTTTACCTCCACTATCTTTAGCTCATAAATTCCCTCTAAATAGAGTCACCATATTTATGAATTGGATAGTGTGTGTATTTATTACCTTAGATAGTATATCACAAGGTATCTATCCTATCAACAAAAATTTTTCTTTTTTTAATGCTTTATGTCAAAAGACATCATACTGTACTTTTATGACAATATAATTGTTATTTATCGTAGTAAATACATAACAAAATACTTTTAAAGCATTACAATTTATATATTTAACATTTATAATATTTCTATACAAAAAAATAGCAGCTTTAATAATATTCTTTATTATTAAAACTGCTATATAGTGTAAGAAGAATTATTTTATTCTTTTTAATTCTTCTACTAACTTTTCATTTAGAATTCTAATATATGTACCCTTCATTCCAAGAGAGCGCGATTCAATAACTCCCGCACTTTCAAACTTTCTTAAGGCATTTACTATAACACTACGAGTTATTCCAACTTTATCTGCTATTTTAGATGCAACAAGCAATCCTTCATTACCGTTAAGTTCATTAAATATATGTTCAACTGCTTCTAATTCCGAATACGAAAGAGTTCCAATTGCAAGTTGTACTACTGCTTTCTTTCTCGCTTCCTCTTCTAATTCGTCCTGCATTGCTCTAAGCATTTCCATTCCTACAATTGTAGCACTATACTCAACTAATACTAAATCATCATCAGTAAATGCATTGCCAAATCTGGCAAGTATCAGAGTTCCTAACCTTTCTCTGTTTCCAATAATAGGAATTACCGTAGATAATTTATCTACTTTTTTACATTTTCCTATTTCTTCAAAAACGCATCTACCTTCATTAGGAACATTGGCTATCGCTTCATTTACATTCATAAGAGTCTTATTATAGTCTTCAGGGAATCTTTTATCTTCGATTACCTTCTTCTTCATAGCCTCACATTCAAAATCTTTTCCAAATGTATATCCAAGCACTTTACCTTTTCTGCTTATTATGTAAACATTACACTCTAAAACTTCACTTAAAAGCTTACATATATCTTGAAACACTACCGGTTCTGTACCAGATTTTTGTAAAATATTATTCAGCATCCTTGTCTTATTTAATAGTGATGACATAATTTATCCTCCTAGGCAACTTCTAAAACATAAAAAGTAACATAATTGTTTGAAAATTCATATTTTATTGAATTATTTTACAAATATCCATTAACCTAAGTTTAACATAGAAATTTTGGGTTTTCAACAGTATTTTAAGCAGTTTCGACAAAATTGTATATACCTATAAAATTATGTCATCTAATTTATATTTAATTTTCTTCCTTATTTTCCTCTTTTATTTCCTCTTTGTAGCCACATTCACTGTTCGAACATTGAATATATTTACCCTTTGATTTTGAATATTTTAAAACCATATATGAATTACATTTAGGGCATTTTTCCTTTACTGGTTCATACCAGCTTACGAAAGTACATTCTGGGTAACCTGAACATCCAAAAAACTTCTTTCCTTTTTTACTTTTCTTTGCTACTATAGGCTTTCCACATTCAGGACATGGAACATCTAATTCCTCAACTATTGGTTTTGCATTCTTACATTCTGGGTATCCAGGGCATGCCAAGAATTCACCATAACGTCCTCGCTTTATAACCATCATTCGTCCGCATTTTTCACACTTTACATCGCTAACTTTATCTTCAATAACTACTTTTGATATTTCCTTTTCAGCTTTATCTATAGCTACCTTTAATGGTTCAAAGAATTCTCCAACTACTTTAGTCCACTCTTCTTTACCTTCCTCAACATTATCAAGCTTTCTTTCCATATCAGCTGTAAAATCAACATCTACTATCTGTTTGAAATATTCTCCTAAGATATCATTTACAATTTCCCCTAGTTCTGTTGGTATTAAATTTTTCTTTTCACGTACAACATAATTTCTTCCTAACAAAGTAGATATTGTAGGTACATAAGTACTAGGTCTTCCTATGCCTTTTTCCTCCAAAAGCTTTACAAATGATGCTTCTGTATATCTTGGAGCTGGCTGTGTAAAATGCTGGCTTCCTTCAAGCTTTGCAGTTTTTAATTCTTCATTTTCTTCTAATACTGGAAGTGTAACAGAATTTTCATCTTCTTCATTAGAATATTCATACACTTTCATAAAACCATCAAAATTTATAACTGATCCAGATGCTTTAAATTTATAATCTCCATTCATTATGTCTATTGAATTTGTATCTAATTCACATGAAGACATCTGACTAGCAACAAATCTTTTCCATATAAGTGAATATAATTTATATTGTTCAGGTGTAAGATTTTCCTTAGCTATTTCTGGAGTTATCTCAACATAAGTTGGTCTTATAGCTTCATGAGCATCCTGAATATTCTTCTTTCCTTTATACACTCTTTTACTAGCAGGTAAATATTCTTTTCCATAAGTATTTTCAATAAAGTCCATAGCTTTTGCTTGTGCTTCATCTGCTATTCTAACAGAATCTGTTCTCATATAGGTTATTAAGCCTACAGTTCCAAAGCCTTTTACTTCTACACCTTCATAAAGAACCTGTGCAACAGACATTGTTTTCTTAGTGTTATAATTTAACTTTTTATTTGCATCCTGTTGAAGTGTACTTGTTGTAAATGGAGGTAATGGATTTCTATTCTTTTTCCCCTTCTTTATAGCTTTAACTACAAAGCTTCCTCCTTCAAGTTCTTTTATTATGTTATTTGTAGTTTGTTCATCTGCAATTTCTATTTTACTACCCTTATATGTTGATAATCTTATAGGGAATTTTTTTCTTTCCTTTTTAAGGATACAATCTATTGACCAATATTCTTTAGGAATAAATTCTTTAATTTCCCTTTCTCTATCACATATAAGTTTTAAAGCTGCAGACTGTACTCTTCCTGCACTTAAACCCCATTTTACATTTTTCCAAAGAATAGGACTTATTTCATATCCCACTAATCTATCTAGCACTCTCCTAGCTTGTTGTGCATCCACTAAATCAAGATTTATTTTACGCGCTTCTTTTATAGACGCTTTTACTGCTGTTTTAGTAACCTCATTGAATACAATTCTACAAGTTTCATCTTCAGCTATTTTTAAAATATTTGCTAAATGCCAAGAAATTGCTTCTCCTTCTCTATCAGGGTCAGTTGCAAGGTAAACTTTATCTGCTTTTTTAGCAGCTTTTCTTAGTTTATCAATTAATTCACCTTTTCCTCTTATAGTAATATACTTTGGAGTATAATTATTTTCTATATCAACCCCCAACCTACTTTTAGGAAGATCTCTAACATGACCCATAGAAGCCTCTACAACATAGTTCTTTCCTAAATATTTTCCAATTGTTTTTGCTTTTGCTGGCGATTCTACAATTACAAGTTTTTGACCCATAGCTAACTTCATAAAATTATGAAGTATTCACCCCCTATATACTTTATATTATTTTTACATAATAATTTCCAGGCAAACAAATTATTTGATTTTTAATCTGCATTTCAAATAACAATGCATAGAGAGCACCTTTATCCACAGATGTGTTCTTAAAAATATCATCTATATGTATAGGTGTATCAGATAATATATCTAATATATCACTTTTTTCTGGTGTAAAATCCATAGGCGTTATATTAACATGGTCAAAATTTAATAACTGTCTAAAGTTTTCTATAGTTGAAAATGCCTCTACACCTTCTCTATTAATCAAATTATTAGAGCCTTCTGCTCCACTATAAAATATTGAGCCTGGAACCGCGATAACTCTTTTATCTTGTTTCAATGCTAAGTCTGCTGTTATAAGAGAGCCACTTTTTTCTGAAGCTTCTATCACTATTACAGTATCAGCCAAACCACTTATTATTCTATTTCTTTGTGGGAAATTATAAGAATTTGGTTTAGTACCAGGTAAATATTCAGATAACAGCACACCTTTTTCTTGTATTTTTGAAAAGAGCATTTTATTTTCATATGGATAGGTTCTATCGAGTCCACATCCCATTACAGAAATATTTACACCCCCGTTTTCCAAGGCTGTTTTATGTGCAATGGAATCTATTCCTCGTGCACCTCCGCTTATAAGCGATATATTATTAGTAATAAGCTCCTTTGTCAAGAGTTTTGTTGATGCAAATCCATATTTTGAACATTTTCTTGCCCCGACAATTGCTACTGATTTTTTATTTATAACCTCGATATTTCCCTTAAAAAATAAATGAAAAGGCTTTTGTAAAATCCCATCTAATTTGTCTTTATACAAAGGATTAGCACCAGTTATATATTTTATATTATTTTTATATAATTGTTCTTCTAACTTCTGTACTTTTTCATAGAAATCGCTTTTCTTATATTTTTTTAATTTTTTTGAAATTACATCATCACTATTAACTATATCCTCATAATTATTGTAAATATTTTCACTTTTTTCATATGTATCTATCAATTTATATTTCATTCGATTACTTATGTCAAGCATTATAAACCACAAATCATAATTCATAGCTAAAATCCTTCCTATATAATTTCTCCATTAATATTTTTTCTATAACTAATAGCTTCTAAAACATGCTCTTCTGAAATATCATGTTTATTATCAATATCAGCTATAGTTCTCGCTAATTTGACTATTTTCCCATATCCTCTAAGAGACATTTTTGTGTTATTATAATAATACTTTAAAATCTCAGAACACTTTGTGTTTATTTTACATATTTCAAAAATGTCTTTTCCTTTTATTTCAGAATTATATCTATACTTTGTATATTTAAATCTTTTTTCCTGAACAAATCTTGCTTTCATTACGTTTTCTTTCATAACTTTTGATGAATAATAATCTTTCTTATAATTAATTTCATCATAAGCCAGTCTTGGCACAAAATTTAAAATATCAATTCTATCAAGTAATGCATTTGAAAATTTTTTAGAGTATTTTTTTATAATATCATTGCTATAGAATGAATCTTCTAAACATATACTTTCTCTATTTGATTCAGTTGGATTAAAAGCTCCTATAAGCAAAAAGTCACATGGCATTGTATATGATCCACTTACTCGATTTATATTAATAAATTTTTCTTCTAGTGGTTCCCTCAAAGCTTCAAGTGCTTCTTTTTTAAATTGTAATATTTCATCCAAGAATAAAACTCCATTATGTGCTAATGTTATTTCTCCTGGTACTATCTCTTTTCCTCCTCCAATAAGTGCTGACCTTGTAGTTGTATGATGAGGAGATCTAAATGGTCTTTTAGTTATATTTTTATCACCATTTATAATTCCTGCCACACTATGTATTTTAGCAATTTCAATTAATTCTTCTTTACTCAAATCTGGCATTATTGATATAAGCGCTTTTGCCAGCATGGTCTTTCCACAACCAGGATCACCATATAAAATTATATTATGCTTTCCCGCCGCTGCAATTTCTAACGCTCTTTTAGATGAATAATGCCCCATTATCATTCCAAAATCAACATCTGAGTCACATTCTTCTACTTCATCCTTTATCTCTGCCTTCATTGGTAGAATATCATTAAATTTAATAAATGAAATCACTTCACTTAAATTCCTAAAAGGATAATATTCACCCTCATCAAAATAAACACTTTCTTTCATATTGTCAAAAGGAAATATAAATTTTTTTATTTTTTCACGAATTCCTTGAACTATTATTGGTATTGTTCCCTTAATACTTTTTAGTTCTCCAAATAGAGATAATTCTCCAAATACTATGTATTCATTCATATTATTTTTTTCAATCTGTCCACTTTCCATAAGTATTCCTATTGCCATTGGTAGATCAAGTAAAGATCCTATCTTTCTAACATCTGCAGGTGCAAGATTAATAGTAATTCTGCCAAGTGGAAATTTATAACCTGAATTTACTATTGCAGCTCTTACTCTTTCCTTTGCTTCTTTTACAGAAGTATCAGGAAGTCCTACAATTATAAATTGTGGAAGTCCTTTTTCAATATCAACTTCAACATTAATCAAAAAACCTTCAAGTCCATTATGAGTTGCACTTATTATTTTAACTGCCATTTATATATCACCACCTTATGAATGATTATAGACATTCAAATAATTTTTAATTCCATAATTATAAAAAAACATTTAATTTGATTAATTTTTTTCATACAGTCAATACTTATAAATAATTTTAATAAAATTTAATTTCAAGTAGAATCAAGGAGTATTAACATTGAAACATTTCAATAAATTAGTAGGAAATAACTCTGAAAAAATAGCTCAAAAATTCTTATTAAAAAATGGATATAACATTTTAGACTGCAATTTTAGAAATCGCTCTGGCGAAATAGATATTATCTGTTCAAAAAACGATACAATAATTATCATAGAAGTAAAAAGTCGTTATTCATACCAATATGGCCCCCCAAAAGAATCCGTAAATTATTCCAAACAAAAATCAATAATAAATGTAACAAAATTTTATTTACTATATAAAAATATATATAATATGAATATAAGATTTGACGTAATAGAGGTATATATGAATTATAAAGATGATTCATATATTATTAATCATATAAAAGATGCTTTCAGAATTAATTAATTTTCATAATATCACTTTAATCCTAACTTCCTTAACGTCTTACTGTGATTTTATTTTTTAATATTTATTCAGCAAAAAAGCTGGTTACAGTTCTTAACTATAACCAGCTTTTTTGTCTTTTTATTATTTATAATAAATTCGATAAGAAACTCTCCCTATGAATTTCACTTTTTCCATAGTTCTTAAGTCCTTCAATATGTTTTGAAGTACCATATCCTACATTATGTTCAAAATCATAATGGGGATATTTTTTAGCATATTCATGCATTAAATTATCTCTATATACCTTAGCTACTATAGAAGCTGCGGCTATACATGCACTTTTAGTATCACCTTTTACTACTGATTTATTCTCTATTTCTATATTTTTCACAAGATATCCGTCAGAAAGAACTAAATCAGGTTTTATATTAAGAGAATTACAGCTTTCTAAAAACACTTTATTATTAGCAAATGCAATTCCCTTTTCATCTATCTCTTTATTTGAGGATACAGCTATATGATAACATAGTGCTTTTTTCTTAATTATTTCTGCTAGTTCTTCTCTTTTTGATTCTTTCACTTTCTTTGAATCATTTAAATAAAGTATAAGATCATCATCACATACTTCCAAATCAAGCATAACTGCACATGCAACAATAGGCCCTGCAAGGGGTCCTCTACCTACTTCATCTACACCTGCAACATATTTATAATTTCCAAATGATCTATCAAACTCATACATTTTTTTAACTCTTTCCACTTCTTTAACATAAGCAGAAATTTCTTTTTCTATTTTAGCCCTTAATGTTAATACATTTTTTCTTGTATCACTTCCAAGCCATGACAATATCTTTTGTATTTCTCCACTTTTATAAGCTTCAATAACACATACTTTAGATACTTCTTCTTTTATGTATGCAAAAGGAAAAGACTTAATATCATTATTAATTATCTCCATCATTTTCCTCTTGTATTTTTTCTTCTTCAACTGGCCTTTCTAAAGAAATCTTACCAATCTTTCCACCTCTAAATTCATCAAGAAGTATAACAGCAAGTCTATTGTAGTCAATTTCCCCTTTTGATATTAAAGTCCCTCTCTTCTTTCCAATTGCATCTAAAGTATCTAATGGATTTTCGTATACTTCATCTAATTTATATCTTGCTTTTAATTCCGCCTCATAATTATTCTGAAGTCTTTCAACAAGTTTTAAGGATAATTCTTCTATATCCATTATTTCGTCTTTAATAGCTCCTGTGAACGCTAAATTCAAGGCTGTTTTCTCATCTTCAAACTTAGGCCATAGTACTCCTGGTGTATCTAAAAGCTCGATACCAATAGCAGTTTTAATCCATTGCTTACTCTTAGTAACCCCTGGTCTATCTCCTGTCTTTGCAATATTATTTCTAGCCATTTTGTTTATAAATGTAGATTTACCAACATTAGGTATACCTACTACCATTACTCTAGTAATTATTTTCACCATACCTTTTGCTTTTAATCTATCATGTTTTTCTTTTAATAAATTCATAAGGGCAGGTTTAATTGCTTTAAGTCCATCACCTTTTAAACAATTAACTTCAAGTACTTTTACATTGTCATTACTTAAATAATTAATCCATTCTTTTGTTACTTTGCTATCTGTAAGATCACTTTTATTTAAAAGAATAAGTCTTGGTTTTCCTTCTAATAATTTATCAATATCAGGGTTTGCAGATGCTCTTGGTATTCTTGCATCTCTTATTTCAATTACAGCATCTACCAACTTTAAATTTTCCTTGATTTCTCTTTGAGTTTTTCTCATATGCCCTGGAAACCAATTTATTGCCATATGAATTCCTCCTTTTATTTATAATTAATAAGTAAAAGATGGTAATTAAAAAAATTATTATATTTATCAACAGCTATTTTAAAAATTTTAAACTTAAATACCTTAACTCTTACTTCTTATTAGATTTAATCTATATTTTTATATAATATATCCTAATTTATAAAATATTATTTTTTTATAATTTACTTTTATAATAAAAAAAAGGACTTTTCAGTCCCCTTTTTTTATATACTATCTAGTTAATAATTCTTTAACTTTAGCAGCCTTACCAACTCTATCTCTTAAGTAGTAAAGTTTAGCTCTTCTTACTTTACCTTTTCTAGTGATTTCGATTTTGTCGATGATTGGCGCATTCATTGGGAATGTTCTTTCAACTCCAGTACCGTAAGCAACTCTTCTTACAGTGAAAGTTTCTCTTAAACCACCGTTTTGTTTCTTGATTACAGTTCCTTCGAACATTTGGATTCTTTCTTTGTTACCTTCTTGAATCTTAACATATACCTTTATAGTATCTCCGATTGCAAATTTAGGTAAGTCAGTTCTGATTTGTTCAGCTTCAATAGCTCTAATTATTTCGTTCATTGTGCATTCCCTCCTTAACGATAATTTGACGTTCTTAACACAGTTTTTCATGTAGACAGAGGAACGCCCGTACTAGCACAAAATCTATAATACCACATATTTTTTTGCATTTCAACAAAAAAGATTTATTTTTATTTACATTCTTTGGCTTTTTTTAGAATCTTAATATCTTCTTTGGTAAAAGTTATATTTTTATATAAGTCAGGTCTTCTTTCCTTTGTTATTTCAAGAGATTGAAGTCTTCTCCACTTTCTTATATTTTCATGATGACCTGATAAAAGCACATCAGGAACCCTCTCCCCTTCAAATTCTTCCGGCCTTGTATACTGAGGATATTCTAAAAGTCCATCATAGAAAGATTCTTCCATAAAACTTTCCTGTTTTCCAAGAACTCCTGGTATAAGTCGTAAAACTGAATCAATTACAGGAATAGCCGCCATTTCTCCTCCAGTAAGAACAAAATCACCTAAAGATATTTCCATATCCACATGTTTATAAACTCTCTCATCTATGCCTTCATAGTGTCCACATAAGAATATAAGGCTTTCTTCTTTTGAAAGATCATTTGCCATCTGCTGATTAAAAGTTTTACCTCTAGGCCCAAGGAATATAACCTTACCATTGCGTTCTTTCTTTACTGCTCTTATACAATCTACTATAGGTTGAGGTGCCATAACCATACCAGCTCCTCCACCATATGGATAATCATCAACTTTTTTATGCTTATTTAATGTATAATCTCTTATATTGAATACATTTAAATCAACAATTTTATTTTCTCTTGCCCTTCCAATTATGCTATGATCAAAAATCGAAAACATTTCTGGAAAAAGAGTCAAAATACTAATCTTCATCTTGCCATTCACCTACTGGTCTTATAACTATTTTCTTTTCATCAATATCAACACTAAGAACTATATCTCTAAGTACTGGAATTAATACCTCTTTAGGTTGTTTAATCCAGTATACATCATTATTAGGAGTACTTATAACATCAAAAACTCTTCCTATTTCCTTGTCATTTGTGTCATACACTATGCATTCCTTTAAATCTGAAACATAATAAGTATCTGGTGGTAATTCAGGTTCACTTTCACGTGGGATTTCTATGTACTTTTGCTTATAAGTTTCAGCATCATTCATAGTATCAACACCTTCAAGTTTTAATATTACTCTGTCCTTTTGAAACTTAACACCTTGTATATTCATATCTACTCCACCAACTAAAACAGTTTTAAGTCTCTTATACTTTTGAACATCTTCAGTTAATGGGTATACTTTAACTTCACCTTTAATTCCATGAGTATTTATAATTTGACCAATTTTAAATAATTTTTTTTGCAAACTTTTCACCCCGTATTTTTTTCAGTTAACAGTTAACAGTTAACAGTTAGCAGTTTCAGATGTTTACAAAGATACATTTTACTCAAAAAAGTCTCATTATTTATTAAACTACGTAAATAATGAATCATTGCTCTGCTAATATTAAAAGTTTATCTGTTAAAAATATTTTTCTTTATCTAAAACATTATATCCTAAATTTATAAAAAATAAAACAAAAAGAGTTAGGATAAACCTAACTCTCTATTTTAGATGATTTCTACTATAACGCGTTTATGCTGTTTCACTGCTGCTGCCTTTACTACTGTACGTATAGCTTTTGCAATTCTTCCTTGTTTACCAATTACTTTTCCCATATCATCTGGGGCTACTTTTAACTCTAGTATAAGAGATTGCTCTCCATCCACTTCATTAACAGTAACAGCATCCGGATTATCAACAAGGGATTTAGCTAAATATTCAACTAACTCCTTCATAAACGTCTATAATTAGTATGTACTAATTACAGAATTCACCTCCAAAATTACTTAGTAAGACCTGCGTTGTCGAAAAGTCTTTTAACTACGTTTGTTGGTTGTGCACCGTTAGCTAACCATTTGCTAGCTTTTTCTTCATCAACTTTGAACTCAACTGGTTCAGTTAATGGGTTGTAGTATCCAATTTCATCGATGAACTTACCATCTCTTGGAGATCTTGAATCTGCAACAACAACTCTATAGAAAGGAGCTTTGTGAGCACCCATTCTTCTTAATCTGATTTTTACTGCCATGTTTATTTCACCTCCTTTAAAGGATAATATTATATTTCAACTCTAGAAAGGTAACTTACCAAATAATCCGCCTTTTTTAGCTTGTTTTTGGAATGATTTCATCTGCTTCATCTGCTTTTTCATCATTTCGTAACTCTTCATGAGTTTATTAACTTCTTGAACTGTAGTTCCAGAACCCTTAGCTATTCTATTCTTTCTTGACTTTTCCTTATTTAATATATCAGGATTTCTTCTTTCTTTAGCAGTCATAGATTGAATAATTGCTCTAGTTCTATCCATAGCCTCCTGACCTTTCTCAAAATCTACTCCTTGAAGTTCTTTTGAGTTCATACCAGGAATCATTTCTAAAATTTTATTTAAAGGTCCAAGCTTTTTCATCTGCTCCATAGCCATTAGGTAATCATCGAAGTTAAATTCTTGATTTAACATTCTCTTTCCTAAATCTGCTGCTTCCTTTTCATCAATGGCTTCTTGAGCTTTTTCTATAAGTGATAGCACATCACCCATTCCAAGAATTCTAGATGCCATTCTATCAGGATGGAACACTTCAAAGTCATTCATCTTTTCACCAAGACCTACATATTTGATAGGTTTATCAATTATGCTCTTGATTGAAAGTGCAGCTCCACCTCTTGTATCACCATCAAGTTTTGTAAGGATAACACCTGTAACATCTAAAGCATTATTAAAGCTTTCTGCTACATTTACAGCATCCTGCCCTGTCATTGAGTCAACAACAAGAAGTATTTCTGATGGATTAACATTTTCTTTTATATCTTTTAATTCCTGCATTAATTCTTCATCAATATGAAGTCTACCTGCAGTATCTATGATTACAATATTATTACCATTATCTTTTGCATGAGCAATTCCTGCTTTTGCAATATCAACAGGATTCACTTTATCTCCCATTGAAAATACTGGTATATCTATTTGTTTTCCTACTACTTCTAATTGCTTTATAGCTGCTGGTCTATATACGTCACAAGCAACTAATAATGGCTTTTTATTTTCTTTCCTCAAAGATAATGCGAGTTTACCACACATTGTAGTTTTACCAGCACCTTGAAGCCCAACCATCATTAAAACTGTAGGTCCACTACTATTGTAGTTAAGTTTACTTTCACTTCCACCCATAAGATTAGTAAGTTCTTCGTTAACTACTTTGATTACTTGTTGTCCTGGTGTAAGACTTTCTAATACTTCATCTCCTACACATTTAGAACTAACTGAAGAAACAAAGTTTTTTACAACTTTATAGTTAACATCTGCTTCTAATAAGGCAAGCTTTACTTCTCTCATGGCTTCTTTAATATCTTTTTCAGTTAACTTTCCTTTTCCTCTTAATTTTTTGAAAGTCTCCTGTAGCTTTTCGCCTAAACCTTCGAAAGCCATGTTTACCTCCTCCTTATAAATTTTCTAGTCTATTTTTATATTGTATAATATCCTCTTCATCAATGGAATATTTACTTTTTAAAAACTCTAAAAAATCTATAATTTTTTGTTCTCTACTTACACTCTTTTGAAGTAAGTTAAGCTTACTTTCGTAGGATAGAAGTTGCTTATAGCATCTTTTGATTAAATCATGGATTGCCTGACGACTTGTTTTATTAATCTCAGCAATTTCTGCTAAAGATAAATCGTCATTATAATATAAATCCATTATATCTCTTTGCTTTTCCGTTAATAATGAACCATATAAATCCATAAGTAACGCAATCTCAACTCTATCTTCCATTTAATCACCTTACCCACAAAAGAGATTTTAACAGGATTATTTATAAGTGTCAAGTACTTTTACTTAACACTTATTCTATTTTAAAAATTTTGTTTTTTTGAAACGTTTTTTATATTTTTTTATCATTATAAAAACACTTTTTTTATAATATTTTTAACATATTTCTTAATTAATAATTAAATTAATGCTTCTGCAAAACTTTCAGCATCAAATTTTTGAAGATCATCAATACCTTCTCCCACACCAATATATCTTACTGGTATACCAAGAGCCTGTTTAATAGAAATTACAACACCACCTTTTGCGGTTCCATCAAGTTTAGTTAATATAATACCATCTATAGGACATGCTTCCATGAACTGCTTAGCTTGAATAACTGCATTCTGTCCTGTTGTAGCATCTAACACAAGAAGAGTTTCTTTTTTATATCCTTCAAGTTCTCTATCAATAATTCTATTTATTTTTTCAAGCTCATTCATTAAATTTTTCTTATTATGAAGTCTTCCAGCCGTGTCGCATATTAATAAATCAATATTTCTAGCTTTTGAAGCTTCAATTGCATCAAATACTACTGCTGCTGGATCTGAACCTTCTTGATGTTTTACTATATCAACATTTGCTCTTTCACTCCACACTTCAAGCTGGTCAATAGCAGCTGCTCTAAATGTGTCCGCAGCTGCAAGAAGAACCTTTTTACCTTCAGCTTTATTTTTAGCCGCAAGTTTACCAATTGATGTAGTCTTCCCTACACCATTAACCCCTATTACAAGCATAACTCTCTTTTCAGAATCATCCTCTTCGTAAGCCCCCTCAACTAATATATCCCTTATAACTTCTTTAAGAGCTGGTTTTACTTCTTGAGGATCATTTATTTTTTCTTTACGTATCTTAGTTTTTAATCTTTCAATAATATCAATTGTAGTATCCATACCAATATCTGATGTAATTAATATTTCTTCTAATTCATCATATAAATCATCATCAATTGTAATAGCAATTTTTAATACTTCATTGATCTTATCTGTAAGACCATCTCTAGTTTTAGTTAATCCATCTTTAAGTTTATTAAATAAATTTCCAAACAACTTAAATTCCTCCTAGCATTTTATTTACTCTATATTTTTAGTTAAATCTACAGATACAACTTTGGATACACCTTTTTCTTCCATAGTTACACCATAAATTATATCACTTGCTTCCATAGTTCCTTTTCTATGTGTTATTACTATAAATTGTGTGTTATGAGAAAATCTCTTTAAGAATTCAGCATATCTAAATACATTAGCATCATCAAGTGCTGCTTCAATTTCATCTAGAATACAGAATGGAGTAGGTTTCATCTTAAGTATCGCAAACAATAATGCTATTGCAGATAAAACTTTTTCTCCCCCTGACATAAGATTTATATTTTGAAGTTTTTTGCCAGGAGGTTCAACATTTATATCTATATTAGCTGTAAGTTCATCGCCCTCACCTAATATAAGCTCTGCACTTCCCCCTTGGAATAAATCCTTGAATGTTTCATTAAAGTTATAATTTAATATTTTGAAGTTTTCCTTAAATAAACTTTTCATTTCATTAGTCATTTCTTCAATAACTGAAATAAGCTCCATTTTAGCTTTTTCAAGATCTTCTGCTTGAGATGACATAAATTCAAATTTATCTTTTATTTCTTCATATTCTTCAATTGCAGCTAAATTAACAACGCCAAGCTTTGTAATTTTACTCTTTGTTACTGTTATTTCATGCTTTAATAACTCTTCATCTTCAACAGGTTCACACATATCAAGAGCTTCAGCATATGTAAGTTCAAGCTCTTCATTAAGCTTTTTATATATATGCTCTTTATCACTTTCTTTTTTAGCTTTTACTATTTCTCTTTTATTAACTTCCATTTCACGTCTGCTGATTTCATCAAGAACAATATTTATAGCATTATCTTTTTCTTTAAATTCTACTTTTAATTTTTCTTTTAGCAATTCATCATCTTTGAAATTCATTTCAAGTTTATTTATTAATATACTGTTTTCTTCTATACTTCTATTTTTCTCTTTAATATCTTCATTTAGTTGCTTTACTGCCTCTTCATTATAGATATTTTCCTGTTTAAGGTCTTTACTCTTCTGTTCAAGATCAAGTTCATCCTTTTCCATTCTATTACAGTCGTTTTTCTTACCTTCAATTATTTCATCAAGTTTTGCTTTTAAAATTTTCATTTCAGTAAGCTTATTATCACTACTGCTTACTTCTTCACTCTTAATGCTTATGATATTCTCTAATTCTACACTCTTACTCTTATTAGTAGAATTTTTACTTTCAAGTGCTTCTATATGTTTTTGCTTTTTAGAAAGCTTTTCTAACATTATTTCTTTTTCTCTTAATATCTTCTTAATTTCTTCTCTAGATATTTCTAAGTTTCTTTGAAGCTTATCTGTATCATTTTGAAGCCCTTTAGTTTCACTTTCCTTCTTAGTAAGTTCAATATTCTTTTCATGAATAAGATCTCTATCATTTAAAATCTGCTCATCCATAGACTTTATTTTAAACTTAATATCTTGTGTTTCTTTAACTAATGAAGAATATGAAACCTTTTTAGCTTCTATTTCTTTTCCTAGTTCCTCAATTTCTCTTTTTCTTCCTAGAACATTAGCATTTTTACCTTTTATACTCCCACCTGTTAATGCTCCTCCTGGATTAACAACTTCACCTTCTAAAGTCACTATTTTATACGAATAATTTCCTATCTTAGCTATATTAAGAGCACTATCCATATCAGAACATATTATAGTTCTTCCAAGTATATAATTCATAATGTTATCATATTCAGATGAATAAGATATTATTTCGCTTGCTATTCCTATATATCCTTTAGACTCTAAAATACGCTTATCAAGATTTAATTTCTTTCCTTTTATTATATTAAGCGGAAGGAATGTAGCTCTACCAATATTATTTTTCTTTAAATATCCTATAAGAATTTTAGCAATTTGTTCATTTTTGGTTATTATATTTGATATGGCTGCTCCCAATGCTATTTCAATAGCAGTTTCATATGTTTTTTCAACTTTAAATATTTCACCTACTACTTTTGTATCCTCTGGATTTACAATATTATTCTTATGAATTGATTCCATAAGTGATTTTACAGACCTATTATATCCTTCATAATGCTTTTCTAAGTTTTCAAGCATATTCTTATTAGCATCTAACTTTGTTAATACTCTGTTTAATTCTCTAACTTCATTTTCTTTTTTAGTAAGAGTACCTTGTAAAGAAACTAAATTTTTTCTACTATCTGAAATCCTATATTCAATTTCTCTAATATTATTTTTTTTCATTTCAATGTCATTTAACAGACCTTTATATGTAGCCTTATTTATAACAATATTATTTTCTAATGATGATATGGAAGCATTTAAAGTTTCTTCTTTTTCATCTCTTAAAGCTATATCTCTACTTAGAATATTAATTTCATTTTTAATATCTGAATTATTCTTTAAAAATTCTAATTCGCCTTCCCTTAACTTTTTAAGTTCATTTTCAATCTTTCTTAATTCATTGAATCCAGTTTTATTTAAAGTCTCTAATTTTAAAATTTCTTCTGTCTTTTCTTTCTGTTCATCAATTTTAGATGTTAATTCCTCTTCTAACAGTTTCTTATCTTCAATTAATTTATTTATCTTAGCTGAAATATCTTCTATTTCATAATTATTTCTTTTTATTTTTTCTTCACAGTTCTTTATTCTTTCTCGAAATAATTCTATACTTTTTCCATCTTCACTAATAATATCTTTAAGACCATAATATTTTTCTTTTTCTTCTAGTGTTTTCTTTTCAATATTTTCAATTTTATTTTCTAATTCTTTAAGTTTTTCCTTATCACTAGCAATTTCCTGTCTTTTAGAATTTATAGCTTCAACTTTTTCATTTAAATCTTCATTAAAAATCTTTAAATCATCATCCATAATTTTTATTGTATGGACTATAAGTGAAACTTCCTTAGCCTTTAATCCCTTAGACAATTCATTGAATTCAAGAGCTTTTTCTCTTTCAATTCTTAAAGGCTCTAATCTTTCTTCATATGTAGATAAAATATCATTAATCCTAACCAAGTTATCATCTGTATTACTTAGTTTCTTTTCAGCTTCTTCTTTTCTATTCTTAAATTTAACTATTCCAGCAGCTTCCTCAAGAAGAGCTCTTCTTTCTTCAGGCTTACCACTTAAAATAGCTTCTATTTTACCTTGTCCAATGAGAGAGTATCCTTCCTTACCTATTCCAGTATCCATAAATAAGTTTGTAATATCTTTAAGCCTGCATTTTGTATTATTTATAAGATATTCAGATTCACCTGATCTAAATATTCTCCTAGCTACAGTAACTTCATTATATTCCGTTGCAAGCTGTTCATCACTATTATCTAATGTAAGAGTAACCTGTGCAAGACCAACTGGTTTTCTAAATTGAGTTCCAGCAAAGATTACATCTTCCATCTTTCCGCCTCTCAGTACCTTTATGCTTTGTTCTCCTAAAACCCATCTTACTGCATCTGATATATTACTTTTACCACTTCCATTTGGACCTACTACTGCAGTTACACCTTTCTCAAATTTTAATTCTGTTTTATCAGCAAAGGATTTGAATCCTCTTATTTCCAGAGATTTTAAAAACATCTGCCCACTCCTTACAAATTACAAAAGTATAGTAGGTAATAATCCTAAAATAAACACTATAATCATAAAAACAACCATAGCTACCGTCATTTTTTCTCTAGTCTTCTTCTTCATATTTACCCTCCTCGTTATTTTAAGTTTATAGTATATATTACCAAATTTCAAATAATATATTAAAAGCGAGAGTTTCCCCTCGCTAGTATATTATATCCACTTTCTTATTATCTAAATAAAGTTCAATTCTTCCTCTATCAATATCAGAATCCTGCCTTACAATGAGACTCTTTCCTTTTTCATTAAGTTTATTAAAATAAGCCTTCTTATTTGCATAAAGTTTGCTTATATCCTTAGGATTAATATAAATTTCACCTTTATCATATTCATTCATATTTTCAAGAATCTTATCAACTAAAAGACTACTCTCAACAAGTTCTCTAAACGCAGGATGAAATGGCCCTGCAACAACATCACCATTTTCATTTATAGTTTCAGTTGGCTGAAGTCCAATACGAATGACTTTTATATTATTCTCAGAATACATATCATACATCTTCTTGCTTATTTCAACAGCTTCTTCTAATGTATAAGGTATATACTCTCTTCTATTGTACATTACTTCCATAGCTGTATCTTTAATAACAAGAGCTGGATATATCCTGCATATATCAGGCTTCATACTTATAGATTTTTCAGTTGTGTAAATATCTCTCTCGAAAGTATCACCTGGAAGCCCTGGCATTATTTGATGTCCTAGTACAAACCCATAATCTTTTATCAGCTTTGAAGCTTTTATAACATCCTCAACCCCATGACCTCTTGCACTCTTTTTAAGCACATCTTCATCTAGAGACTGAACTCCAAGCTCTATTATATCCACACCATATTCCTTTAAATATGTAAGTATGTAATCATCTATGTAATCAGGTCTTGTTGAAAGTCTTATTTTATCAATAAGCTTTTTATCCTTAAATTCTTTTGCTACTTTTAATAATTCGCGTTGCTTTTCTTCTCTTATCCCTGTAAATGTACCACCAAAGAAGGACACTTCAACTGTAGCTTGTGTATGATCTATAGTTTCAAGGTAATCTTTAATAGTTTTCTCAACAAATTTATCTGTTACTTCTTCATGATCATGATTTTTCTTTTGTATAGTATCTGCTCCAGCTATTCTTATAGAATCCTTATTAGTTCCTGTAATTCTATCCTGATTACAAAAAACACAGTCATGAGGACACCCCTCATGAGGTACAAATATAGGTATTATATAATAATTCTTACTCATTTATCCCATCCAATTTTATCAAAGCTTCTTTTGCAGCATTTTGTTCTGCTTCCTTTTTACTATATCCACATCCTTCACCCATGACCTTATTATCAATCACAACGTTAGTGAAAAATTTTCTTCTATGTGGTGGCCCTTCATGTTTGATTAATTCATAATGAATTAATACTTCTCCATCTTTTTGTAAAAATTCTTGAAGCTTAGTTTTAAAGTCTAATACTATTTCATTATTTATAGCTTTCTTAATTATATCTTCAAAATGAAGCAATATAAAGTCTCTTACAAATCCAATACCTTTATCTAAATAAACAGCCGCAATAATAGCTTCGACTGCATCGGCTTGTATAGAAGTTCTTTCTCTTCCTCCTGTAAGCTCTTCACCTTTGCTCATTCTTATATATTGCCCAAGTTTTAATTTTTTAGCAATCTCAAAAAGAGAATTTTCACATACTATTAAGCTTCTTATTTTAGTAAGCTCACCTTCACTTTTATTCTTATAATTATTAAATAGATATTCAGTAATACATAATTGTAAAACTGCATCGCCTAAAAACTCAAGCCTTTCATTATATTCAGCATCTTTAAACTGATTAGCAAATGAACTATGCGTAAGTGCTGTTTTTAACAATGTAGGATTATTAAAATAAACTCCCAAGTGTTCTTCAATTTCCTTAAGTGTATATCTGTTCATTTTCTCCACTCCTTGAAGTTTATTCTTCAACTTGCTCTTATAAACAAATTCAAGAATAAACTAATTTTATAAATATAAAATCCCGCAGAATTTAGCGGGATTATGTTATTCTTCGTGATGAGCTTTTACATAATTAACAACATCTCCAACTGTTTTGAAGTTTTCAACGTCTTCATCTGGTATTTCCATGTCTAGTTCATCTTCTAAAGCCATTATAAGCTCAACGATATCTAATGAATCAGCATTTAAATCATCTATAAATAATGCATCCATAGTAACGCTAGCTTCATCTATGCTTAACTTATCAGCAATAATTGCTTGGATTCTTTCAAACATTTGTTTCACCTCCCAAGTTCTACATTTAGATAATATTATATATTACCTAAATCGTCAATATAAGTTTTTTAAATATATAATTAATTTTGTTTAACAAATTCAGCCTTAATATTATCTAATACTTTATTATCATAAAATATTTTTGTCTGTCTTATAGCATTTTTAAATGCTTTTGCATCAGAACTTCCATGAGCTTTTATACATATTCCATCAACACCTAAAAACGGTGCACCACCATACTCTTTATAATCAACTTTTTTCATTAAATTTTTTAATGCTGGTTTTAAAAGAAGAACTCCAAGTTTAGAAATAAATGACGACTGTATAATTTCATCTTTTACCATTCCTAATATATTAGAAGCAGCTCCCTCATACATTTTCAAAGCAGTATTCCCTACAAATCCATCACTTACTAATATATTTGTTTCTCCTGTAGGTATGTCTCTTGGTTCAACATTACCAATAAAATTCAATGATTTTTCATTCTTTAATAATTGATATGTTGACTTTGCCAATTCATTTCCCTTTTCTTCTTCTTCTCCTATATTTATAAGACCTATAGAAGGTTTCTCTACGTTAAATACATACTTATAATATATTTCACCCATCTTAGCAAATTGTACTAAATATTGAGGCTTGCAATCAACATTAGCTCCAACGTCAACTATCATAAACTGTGATTTTCTCCCTGGCATTATAGGTGAAAGAGCTGGTCTTTCTACTCCTTTAATTCTTCCAACTATAAGAGTACATCCTGCTAAGAATGCTCCAGTACTTCCTGCTGAAATAATTGCATCACATGTTTTATCTTTAACTAAATTAAGAGCTTTTACTATACTTGAGTCTTTCTTTCTTCTTACTGCCATTACTGGATGCTCATTAGTTGATATAACTTCCTTAGCATCAATAACTTTTACTTTATCTTTTGAATAATCATATTTAGATAATTCTGCATTAATTTTATCTTCAGGTCCAGTAATATAAAATTCTATACTCTCATAATCTTTCAGTGCTTGAATTACCCCTTCAACAACAGCTGCAGGTGCATTGTCTCCACCCATACCATCTATAGCTATCTTCATTGTCATATATTCACCTCTGAAATATTTTTATCATTTTTTATTTATGAATCATTTTAATTATATCCTATAATCTCATTTATTACAGCCTTTATTTATATAACCACAATATTTATTTCACTGTCAAATTAATTTTATAATACTTATTTTATAAATTACCAAATTATATTTTCTATATTTATTGTGCCTATACATATATTAATTAAATTATAAATAAAACCAAAATTAATTTAAATATTAATTAATTCATAAAAAACAAAAAAGCTATTATAAAAATCTAATGAATTAGATTATTTATAACAGCCTTATATAAGTTAAAAGAAAGCCATAAGACTTTCTTTTAATTTGCAGAAACTACTACTAGTTTGCAGAAGCTACAACTTCCTTACCTTTGTAAGAACCACAGTTCTTGCATACTCTATGAGCAAGTTTCATTTCGTGACATTGTGGACATTCTACGATGCCTGGTAAACTAGCTTTAAAAGTTTGAGCTCTTCTCTTTTTACTTCTAGCACTACATTGCTTTCTAGCTGGACAACCCATTAGTTACACCTCCTTATTTATCAAACAACCCTCTCAAGGCTTCAAAACGTATATCTACGTCTTCTTTATCACAAGAACATGTTTCATAATTTAAATTACATCCACATTCTTGACATAATCCCTTGCAGTCGTCTTTACATACTCTTTGAATAGGTAATGTTGAAATTATACTTGTTTCAACAATTTCTGTGATGTCTAATACATCATTCATTACAACTATAGCTTCATCATCTTCTGAATCTGCATTTGTCGTAAACCTTTCTTCTATATCAATATCTATTGGATAGATAAAGGTATCTAAGCATCTTGAACATACCATTTCTAGTTCAGTTTTTATATTAGCTTTAATAACTAATATATCACTGCCAGATGTTATCATACCATCTACAATACATGGCTTAGCAAATTTAATTATATCTCCTTCAAATTCCACATTAGGAATTTCAACAGTATAATTAATCTTTTTGCTTCTATCTTTACCTGAAATAATATCTGAAATCTGTACTTTCATACTTACAGAGTATATTGCATAATTGAACAGTTGTCAATAATCCAATAATCTCCTTTCACTCCTTAGCATTTATTTGTAAATCAAACACAACTAATTATATAAAGGAGGTTATAAAAAGTCAAGTTATTTATAACAAATACTATTTAATTAATTCTAAAGTTTCTTCAGCAATCATTAATTCTTCATTAGTAGGAATTACAAATAATTTAACCTTTGATTCTGGTGTAGAAATTTCCATACCATCACCTACATTTTGATTATCATTTTTAACTGCATCTATATCAATTCCAAAGAACTGCATATCACTTAAGGCTCTTATTCTAACTTCTGGAGCATGTTCTCCAATTCCAGCTGTAAATACTATAGCATCTACGCCATTCATTGCTGCAGCATAAGCTCCTATTTGCTTTTTAATTTGGTATCCATAAATATCCATTGTTAATAATGCTCTATGATCATTTCTTTCATTAACAGCAGCTCTAATATCTCTAAAGTCAGTTGTTAATCCTGAAACCCCAACAACTCCTGATTTTTTGTTCATGATTTCATTAACTTCATCAGCAGTATATCCTTTTTCTTTTTGTAAGAAAGTAACTATTGCTGGGTCAATACTTCCACATCTTGATCCCATTATAATACCATCAAGTGGAGTGAACCCCATTGTAGTATCTACTGATTTTCCACCATCAACAGCTGTTATACTAACACCATTTCCTAAGTGACAAGTAATGATTTTAAGATCTTTAATGTCTTTATTCATCCACTTTGCAACTTGACCTGCTACATATTTATGAGAAGTTCCATGGAAACCATATCTTCTTATGTGATCTTCTGTATAGTATTCATATGGTAATGGATAAATAAATGCTTTTTCTGGCATTGTTTGATGGAATGCAGTATCAAATACTGTTACCATTGGAGTATTTGGCATTAAAGCTTGGCAAGCCTTTATTCCAAGTACAGCTGCTGGATTGTGTAATGGAGCAAGTTTTGATATTTCTTGAAGTTCTTCAACTACCTCATCATTAACAACAACAGAATGAGTATAAGTTTCACCACCATGAACAACTCTATGTCCTACTCCTGATATTTCATCCATTGATTTAATTACACCTTGTTTTTCATCAACTAAAGTCTTAAGAACTAAGTCTATAGCTGTTTGATGATCTTTTAATTCAGTTTCAAGTACATATTTATCTCTGCCTTCAACCTTATGTGTTAAAACTCCATCAATTCCTATTCTTTCAACTAGCCCTTGAGCTAATACATTATCATCATTCATATCAATAAGTTGATATTTTAACGAAGAACTTCCGCAGTTAATTACTAATATTTTCATAATTGACAACACTCCTCTTAGTATTAATTCTAATTAATTATTTTTTTATTTTGTTGCTTGAGCTTGAACAGCTGTTAATGCTACAACATTAACTATATCTTCAGAACTACAGCCTCTAGATAAGTCATTTATTGGTTTAGCAAATCCTTGACAAACTGGTCCAATTGCTTCTGCATTTGCAAATCTTTGAACTAATTTATATCCTATATTACCAGCTTGTAAGTCTGGGAATACTAATACATTGGCATTTCCTGCAACCTTACTTTCTGGTGCTTTTTGTTTTGCAACCTTTGGTACTATTGCAGCATCTAATTGTAATTCACCATCAATATTTAAGTCTGGTCTTAATTCTTTTGCTTTCTTTGTTGCATTTCTTACTTTATCTACAACTTCATGATCTGCACTTCCCATAGTTGAGAATGATAACATAGCTACCTTAGGATCCATCTTTGCAAGATGTTTTGCATTATCAGCAGTAGCTATTGCTATTGACGCTAATTGATCTTCATTTGGGACTGGATTAACAGCACAGTCTGCAAAGAATAATAAACCATTATCTCCGTATGGTGAATTTGGAACTTCCATTATGAAAAAGCTTGATACACAAGATACTCCTGGTGCTGTTTTTATTATTTGTAACCCTGGTCTTAATAAATCACCAGTTGTATGAACTGCTCCAGAAACCATTCCATCAGCATCATCTAATTTTACCATCATTGTAGCAAAGTATAATGGATCTCTAACTATTTTTTCAGCCTTTTCCATTGTTACACCTTTTGCTTTTCTTAGTTCATAGAAACCTTCTATGTATTTACCTAAGTTTTCTGATTGTTCTGGATCTATAATTTCTACACCTGTTAAATCTACATCTAATTCAGTAGCCTTAGCTATTATTTCTTCTCTATTCCCAATTAATATAGGATATGCTAATCCTAAACTATTAATTTTTTGCGCAGCTGCTATAGTTCTTTCTTCGTTTCCTTCTGGAAGAACTATCTTCTTTCTGTCTGATTTTGCTGCTTCCCAAATTTTTTCCATGAGTTTCATAATTTGAGTTCTCCTTTCACTAATCGTATCTCTTTTATAACTAATATACTCCTATAACTCTAGCATTTTCAACTAGAAAATAGAATTCTTTAGATTTAAAATAATCAAAATTATCAGACAATTAACCTTAAAAATACACATAGGCTAAAAGTTTTTTTTTTAACAATTAAAAAATATTTTTTAATTTGATAAAATCAAGCAAAAATACCACTGTAAACATTTTTAACATAATACTTTTTATACTTATTTTATAAAAAAATTACAGTAATAATTTCCTTTATAAATATATTTTTTCAGTCTATAATAAATAATATTCAATTAACTTTATAAAAAAGAGGTGAATTCATGATTACAGGAATTATTACTGAATATAATCCATTTCACAAAGGCCATGCATATCATTTATTACACTGCAAAAAAGATACAAAGTCTTCAGGTGTAGTATGTGTAATGAGTGGTAATTTTATGCAAAGAGGAATACCAGCAATAGTTGACAAATGGAAACGTGCAGAAATGGCTGTTAAGAACGGAGTAGATTTAGTAATTGAACTACCATTAGTATATTCAATTTCTTCAGCGGAATATTTCGCATTTGGAGGCATTTCACTTTTAAACAATTTAGGAATAATAGATACAGTTTATTTTGGAAGTGAACATGGCAATATTGATGTTTTAGATTCTATTGCAGATGTACTTTCAAATGAACCTTTAGAATATAAAAAACTTTTAAAAAAGCATTTAGATAATGGATTTCCATTCCATTCAAGCAGATCCATTGCTTTAGACCAATACTTAAAAAATGAAAATGTAAAAGAAGTATTATCAAATTCCAACAATATATTAGGAATAGAATATATTAAAGCAATAAAATCCTTAAACAGCAAAATCATACCTAAAACTCTTAAACGAGAAGGTTCTTCTTATAATGAAGAAACTTTAAGCAAATCATTTGCTTCAGCAACCTCAATAAGAAAACATCTTAAAGAAAACTCTATAGATTTATTAGGAGATGTTTTAACTGAAGAAAGTTTTGCTATACTAAATAACTTACATCAAAATAATTATAAGTTTACTTTCGAAGAAGATATGTTTAAGTATATAAAATATAAACTACTTACAAATGAAAATGCATTAGCCTCTCTTCCTGATGTATCCGAAGGTCTTGATAATAAAATTTACAAAGAAATACTTTCCTCAAATTCTTTAGACCAGCTTATATTATCTGTTAAAAGCAAGAGATATACTTATACACGAATAAACAGAATACTGGCTCAATGTTTTTTAAATTTAGAAAATTATGATTTATTAAAGCTTGCAAAATCACCAGCTCCATATGCACGGGTGCTTGCTTTTAATAATACTGGACGTGAAATCTTAAAAAAAATGAAAAAAACTTCAACCATTGATATAATAACTAAAATTCCAAAAAATAATTTATGTGATCATTTAAAACTCGATATTTTAGGTACGAAGGCATATTCAGTTTTAAATAACCATATAAATCCAATGGCAGATTATTTTAATGGACCTATCATAATATAAAAGTTATTTACATAATCATAGGAATAGAAATAAAAATAGTACGAGTTACTGAACAATATCTACAATTTATGCAATAAAATAATCTCATTTATGGGTAATCTGTGATCAACTAGCAGTTACCCGTAAATAAAAAATTTTATAAGCAGCTTTTTTAGATATTACGTTATTCTTACTCGTCCTTTATAGATAGGGGTGATTCTATGACTGTGATTATAATCTTGTGTTTATTAATTATTCTACTGATAATTCTACTTATAAAACAGTTGAATATGGATAAAAATATAATTTTCTGTATTATTATTTCTATTTTAATAGTTTTATTCACTATAAATATAAAGACATGCATTCCTGCAGCACTTGATGGCTGTAAATTGTGGTATAAAGCAATACTACCAACTACATTTCCATTTGTTATAATATGCAACTTGCTTATATCTTATAATGGTATTGAACTATATTCAAAAATTCTAGGTCCTTTAATATGCAGGCCTTTAGGCCTTTCAAAAAATAGTTCATTCCCTATAGTTGCTAGTATGCTATGCGGATATCCTTTAGGTGCAAAATATTCTTCTGATATTTACAAAATGGGATATATAGAAAAAAACGAATATGAGCGCTTATTAAATATAGCCTCAAATGTAGGACCATTATTTTTAGTTGGTTCTGTAGGTGCTGCATTACTAAACAATGCTTCTTTAGGATATATAATGCTTATAAGTAATTATGTATCATGTTTTATAATTGGATTAATTACAAAAAAAAAGAAGGATGTTATACAAGAATATCATCTTCCTTCTTATAAAAATACCACCTCAAATTTTGGTACTGCAATAAAATCTGCTGTTGAAAATGCAATTAATACAGTACTTACTATTGGTGGATTTATAGTAATTTTTTCAGTTATAATTTCATTAATAAAAAAGAGTCAATATATCTCATTTATCTTTAATTATCTAGGAAATATTATAAATTGTATTTCTCAAATAATATATGGAATCTTTTTAGGAAGTATAGAAATAACAAATGGCTGTAATATTATTTCCAATCTTCCTGTATCAATTCCACTAAAAATAAGTATCATAAGCTTCTTATGTTCTTTTTCAGGCCTTGCAATAATAGCACAAGTAAGTTCATTTGTCAGTGAAACAAATATACATTATAGCAAATATATATTTTTCAAATTAATTCAGGGTATTTTAAGTTTTTTTATAACATACGGTCTCACTTTAGCAATACCATCAAGTGTTTACACAAGCAGTATTCATGTTACATTGTTAAATTCTTATCTATCTATCTTGCCAGCAATTTTATTGCTTGTACTAACATTTACATGTAATTTAATATATAGATTATTTTTTCATGTCTCTTAATTCTTTAATATTATCTTTAATAACATTATCAACATCACTTAAAGTTCTATCTATGTCATTTGCAACAGTTTCAAAACTACTTTGAAGATTTTTTATCAGTATAATTTTCTGATTCTCTATTTCCCTATTTAATTGACTTAAAATTTCATCCGAATAATCTCTTGATCCTAATCTAATGGCCTTAGCATCTCTCTGAGCTGAGGCTATTATTTCTTCTGCTCTAATTTTTGCTTCTCTAACAAAATCATGACTTTCCACATTTTTTTTCATCATACTTTCAGTTTCTTTTTTTACAGACTCGTATTCCTTTTTAGCTTCCTTTAATATTCGCTCTTTTTCACCTAATACCCACTGTGCTTTTTTTAACTGATCTGGAAGGTAGTTTATTATTTGATCTATAGTTTCTAAAAGTTCTCTTTTATCCAACATTATTTTGCCACTCATAGGTACTTTCGCTGAATTTTCAACTAAGTCTTGTAAATACTCAAGTAGTTCAATAATATTTACATCCATATTATCCACTTAAAACACTCCTTTAATTTTTTATTCTATCGAGTATATCCCCTACTATTTCTAGTGGAACTAACCCTGTAATATTACCGCCAAACTTTGCAACCTGCTTTACACCGGAAGAACTTATATGTAAATTTTCAGCCGAACTCATCATACATATAGTCTCAACATTAGAATCCAGTTGATTATTTATAAATGCCATCTGTAATTCATACTCAAAATCAATAGAATTTCTAAGACCTTTTAAAAGAATACTAGCATTATATTCTTTTAAAAAGTCAACTAAAAGTCCATTAAAACTTACCACTTTTACATTTTCCATATCTTTAGTAACTCTTTTTATAAGTTCAACTCTTTCATTTGTTTCAAATAAATATTTTTTATCAATATTTACTAATACAGCTACAATGATCTCATCAAAAATCTTAGCACCTCGTTTTATTATATCAAGGTGCCCATTTGTTATTGGATCAAAGCTTCCTGGGTAAACTGCTACTTTCATTAACAAATCTCCTAACACTTATAATAACATACAGTTGTATTACCGTACTTTTTACTCTTCTTTAATTTAATACTTTCATAACCTTCATATATTTCTTCAATCGAATCTATTTTAGTTACTATTATTCCATCTTCAGCTAAAAGCCCATTTTCATAAACTATTTTCATTGCTTCAGGAATCATTTCTCTACAATAAGGTGGATCAATAAAAATCACATCAAACTTCTTCCCTTTAGATGCAAGATTTTTTAAACCTACATATGCATCAATATTCATTGGAAAACAAAAGTCTTGGAATTTTAAGTTTTCAACATTTTGTTTTAATAAAGGAAAAGTAGTATCACTTTTGTCAAATAAATAAACTTCCTTTGCTCCTCTGCTTGCTGCTTCTAAACCTAAACTACCTGTACCTGCAAATACATCTACTACTTCAGCTTCAGGTAAGTATAATTGGATAGAACTAAACATTGCTTCTTTAACTCTATCTAATGTTGGTCTTGTTTCCATTGTTGCTGGAGATATTAGTTTATGTCCTCTTGCTTTTCCTGCTATTATTCTCAAAATTAATTTCCTCCCTTAACGGTATATATTTATTATATTAACATAATTTATAATAATATTTCAAATTAATTGAAACATATATATTTACTGCTCTTTTGAAGACTTTTACTTATTTCATTTATTAATTCTCTATTTAATTCTGTATCATTATGCAGTATATTGTCCGCTTCCATTCTTGCACACCTTAAAATATTCATATCATCATAAATGTTTGCAAGTACAAATCCTTCATCTCCACTCTGTTTTCTCCCAAACATTTCTCCTGCTCCCCTAAGCTTAAGATCTTCTTCTGAAATTAAAAATCCATCACTTGATTCAACCATTATGTTCATTCTCTTTTTAGTAATATTACTCTTTGCTTTCGCTATAAGTATACAATATGATGCATATTGACCTCTTCCAACTCTTCCTCTTAACTGATGTAACTGCGCTAATCCGAATCTTTCAGCATTTTCAATAATCATTACTGATGCATTAGGAACATTAACTCCAACTTCTATAACTGTAGTTGAAATAATAACATCTAATTCATGATTCTTGAATCTCTTTATTATTTCCTCTTTTTCGCTTCCTTTCATTTTACCATGAAGAATTTCAACTCTAAGATTTCTAAAAACACCTTCTGTAACCCTATTATATACAGTTTCTACAGAATTTAATTCTTCCTTTTCATCTTCTTCTATAAGAGGACATACAATATACACTTGTCTTCCATTTTTAATTTCATCATATGCAAGTTCATACCCTATATCTCTCTTGGAATCTTCATAAAATCTAGTTTCTATCTTTTTTCTGCCTGGTGGAAGCTCATCAATTATAGAAACATCCAAATCAGAATACATATATAAAGCTAATGTTCTTGGAATTGGTGTTGCTGTCATTACAAGACAATCTGCTTTTCTTCCTTTATTCATAAGCTTGCTTCTTTGTTCTACCCCAAATCTATGCTGCTCATCTGTTATTATAAGACCTAGCTTTCCAAATTCAACATCTTCTTGGAATAAAGCATGAGTTCCAATCACTAAAATAGGATTTTCATTTTTTATTCTATCTTTTATTCTTCTCTTTTCTTTAATACTAGTTCCACCTGTTAATAATTCAATCTCTATATCATAATCAGCAAATAATTTCTTAGCTTCTTCATAATGTTGTGTAGCCAGAATTTCTGTTGGAGCCATAAGTACACACTGATATCCATTTTGAATAACATTAAATATTGCAATTAAAGCTACAATAGTCTTTCCACTTCCTACATCTCCTTGTACTAGTCTATTCATAGGTGCACTTGCTTTTTGATCTCTTAAAATATCTCTTACTACTTTCGTCTGGGCATTTGTAAGTGGAAATGGCAGCTTTTCTTTAAAATCTCTTAATTCCTCAGCCCATTCAAAGGAAATACCGTTAGTACTTTTTTTAAGTTGATATTTTAGAAGAAGAAGTTTAAGAGAATATGTAAATAGCTCTTGAAATTTCAATCTTGTTTTAGCTTTTTCAAGCATATCTCTATTTTTTGGGAAATGAATGCTTCTTATAGCATCATTTAAAGATATAAGCTTATATTTATCTAAAATTTCCTGTGGT
Source organism: Clostridium sp. SM-530-WT-3G (assembly GCF_012843905.1). GTDB lineage: Bacteria > Bacillota > Clostridia > Clostridiales > Clostridiaceae > Clostridium. The sequence goes on along the minus strand of NZ_JABAGC010000002.1, from coordinate 32,699 downwards.
AAATTTTCTTTTATATCCATAGATCCTAATATTTGATTAATAAGCTTTTCAAACAACTTATTACTTATATCCCCCTTTAACGGATATTTAGGAAGTATCTCACTAGACATAGCCTCATCACATGCAATTACAGGACCTATTACTTCTAAAGTATTCCCTACTCTTTTAAATTTACCCATAAGGTTATAAGATTTTCCTCTTGTATAATTGTTCTTTACATAAGGCTGATTAAACCATTTTGCAGTTACTTTATGTCCTCCATAATTAAAATCAATTGTGGTCAATATCTTACCATTTCTTGTTCTTATATCTTTTTTAAAAAGCTGCACTTCACATTTTAGAATCTGCTTTTCCTCACCATCAATATTTTCAAATTCAGCATTTCCATCTACAAATTCATAATCTCTCGGAAAATACAAAAGTATATCTAAAATATTAAAAATTCCACATCTATTTAATTTTTCAGTCGCCTTCGGGCCAACACCTTTTAATGATGAAATATTACTGTATATATCCATAATTTCTCCTTTTATCATGTATTAAATTACTATTACGCAATGAATATAATACATAATAACTTTTAAATTTATTTTCTATAAATAATATCCGTTGTACATTATACCACTATTTTTATAATTGACAATGAACAATGTATAAATTATATTTTATGCAAAAAAAGAACACCCTAAGGTGTTCCTTTTATTCTACCGAAATTAAATAGTAATATAATGGCTGATTTCCTTTATAGAATTGAATATCAAAATCTTCATATTTATCATTTAATTCAGTTTCAAACTTTTTAGCTTCTTCATCTGTTACTTCTTCACCACAATATACAGTGATAAGTTCACAATCATCATCTATCATATCAGCTAATACTTTAGCTGCTACTTCTTCTTTATTTTCACCAACTTCCTTGATTTTACCTTCAATTAAACCAAGCATGTTGCCTTCTTTAATATTTATACCATCAATTTCAGTATCTCTTACTGCATAAGTTACAGATCCAGTTTTAACACTTTCAATAGCATATTTTAGTTCTTCAAAGTTTTCTTCAACCTCGCAGTCTGGGTTAAACATTGTAGCACATGCTATACCTTGAGGAATACTTGTAGTTGGTATTACACGAATATCTTTTTCTGAAATTTCTGCTGCTTGATTTGCTGCCATTATTATATTTTTATTATTAGGTAATATAAATATATGTTCAGCATTTATTTTACTTATTGCATCAAGCATATCTTGTGTTGATGGATTCATTGTCTGACCACCTTCTATTACGTAGTCAACACCTAAATCTTTGAATATATTTGAAATTCCACTTCCCATAGCAACTGTTATAAATCCATATTTTTTCTCTTCATCACAAGTTGCTACTTCTTCAGCCTCATTGGCTTCTTTAGCTTTTTCATTCTCTTTTTTATCAGCTGCATCCATTAATAATTCTCTATGCTCTTCTCTCATATTATCAATTTTAATTTTTGATAATTCACCATATTGAACAGCATAAGATAAAACTTTTCCTGGATCATTAGTGTGTATATGAGTCTTTATAACATCATCATATCCAACTACTATCATCGAATCACCAAGTGGTTCTATTTTATCTTGGAATTCCTTAGCTTTTTTAGCATCTCCTAAAATTATAAACTCAGTACAATATCCAAATTTAATATCTACTTCTTCAGTTGACTGTGCACCAACTTTACCTGATGAACCAGCAGTAATGTCTTTAATTTCTGCTTTAATATCATCTTTTAACGCTTCATACATTCCTTGTAAGATTATATAAAGCCCCATACCACCCGAATCTACTACTTTTGCCTTCTTTAAAGCAGGTAACAATTCTGGAGTTTTATCTAGCATTATTTTAGCTTCTGCAGTAACTTCTTCCATTAAACTTACTATATCTTTAGCTTCACTTGCGATAGCAGCTTCCGATGCTGCTCTTACAACTGAAAGTATTGTTCCTTCTGTAGGTCTCATAACTGCTTTATATGCTGCATTAGATCCTTCTAAAAGTCCTACTGAAAATTCAGCAACATCCACCTCATCTTTTCCTTCTAATCCTTTTGATATACCTCTAAGGATTTGAGATAAGATAACACCTGAATTTCCTCTTGCTCCCATTAAAGCGCCTTTAGCTAACTTTTTAGAAACTTCTCCAATAGAGTCACTATCCATGTTTTCTATTTCTTTAACAGCCGCTTTAAATGTCATAGACATATTAGTTCCTGTATCACCATCTGGTACTGGGAAAACATTAAGTGCATTTACAAAATCACTTTCTTCTAATAATCTATTACTAGCATTCACAACCATGTTATAAAAATCACGGCCATTTATTTTTTCATAATTCATTTAGTTTAACCTCCTAGACTCTTACCGCTTGCACATTTACTGTTATGGATGAAACTTTAAGTCCTGTATAATTTTCAACATTATAACGTACCTTTTGTATAATGTTGCTAGAAATAACTGAAATTTTTGTTCCGTATTCAACCATAATAAATAGTTCAATCTGTAATCTATCATCATCTGTTAATTGTAACTTAACACCTTTGCTCAAATTTTCTATGCCCATAAGTTCCCAAAGACCTTCACTGGCACTTTTAGAAACCATTCCAACTACGCCATAGCACTCCATTGTTGATAAACCAACAATTTTTGCTAAAACTTCTTCTGAATAACTTATATTACCATTTTCGTTTGAAAATCCAACCATTCGTATTCCTCCTAATTCTTATTTCCTATTCTATATTCTATATTAGAACCATATTTTATTCAAGTATCCAAGTAATTAATATTACTAAAACAACATTTTCTTCAAATTCTTTGAATATTTTTTCTTGCCTATTAGAAAATCATATGATATAATCTAATCTGTCCTATTGAAGAAGATTATCTTTGAAATATAAGGAGGTGTTTTCTAATGGCAAGAAGATGCGAAATTTGTGATAAGGGTGTTGTAGCAGGTGTACAATACAGCCACTCACATCGTCAATCAAAGAGAACTTGGGCTCCTAACATAAAGAAAGTAAAAGCTTTAGTTAACGGAACACCAAAAACTGTTCATGTATGTACAAGATGCCTTAGATCTGGAAAGGTTCAAAGAGCAATATAGTTCATAATAAGGAATGCAATTGTTAAGTCAATTGCATTTTTTATTTTGCAGTTTTTATTAATGAAGATTTCATATTAATTTATTCTCTCTATATTATAATAATTTTATACATATTCATATTAACATTACTTACCTAAAAAAACAAATAGTTGTAAACAAGCGTATCATTCTAACCTTATTCACAACTAATTATAAATACTTTTTTTATTATTAGAGCTTAATTATGTACACTCTATTTTTTTCTTCTAAAAAACCTTATAATATTTGAAAAAAACTTAGGCAGTTTAATAGCAATAATTTTCATAAATAAACCCTCCGAGTATATTTTTGTGTTGATAAAAATGCTCTATCTATATATTAATATTCAGAAGGCTTAAAATATGTTCCAAAAATTTAATCATTTGAATGCATTATTAATAAATTTCCACTCTCAAAACTTATTTTTATTGGCGTATCAATAAATTCATTACATATTGCTCTTGGATCTAACAGATGCATATCATATCCATCAAGATTGTATTTTGCACCTTGTATATTAAAATTCTTAACAACATCACTCAATGCATGAAAAGAAATATTTTCACCATACTCACCATATAAAGTCATATTATTATGAGCAAGATAAACTATATTGTTATCATCTACTATAATAAGCTTTGCACCTTTATCTTTGGTCGTAAGAATAAGACCTATATTCCCTAAAGTATGATCTACTCTTGTTCCTGTTCCTCCAAGAAGATAAATTTTTTCTGCTCCCATTTTCAGAGCTTCCATAATAGCTATTTCAGTATCTGTATAATCTTTTTCAGGTGGAAATTTCTTAATTTCAATATTCTTAGAACTAATAGTTTCAAAAGTTTTCTTATTTATAGAATCAAAATCCCCTAATGATAATTGAGGAATTATATTATATTTTATAAGGCATTCATTTCCCTTATCAGCTCCTATGATAAAATCACACATAGCAACATATTTTCTAAGCAACTTTTCACTTGGTGCATTTCCACCACTAACTATTAAAGCATTCAAAAATACTACCCCCTAAGTGCTTTTATATTTTCACTTATATCTCCACTATTAAATACAGCTGATCCTGCTACTATAACATTTGCACCAGCTTCTATTACAGATTTTACGTTATCCTTTCCTATTCCTCCATCAACTTGTATAAGAAGATTTGGATTTCCCTCTTTACTCATTTCTTTAACTTCTCTTATTTTATCTAAAGAATAAGGAATAAACTTCTGACCTCCAAACCCTGGATTAACAGACATTATTAAAACCATATCTAAACTGTTTATTATATCTTTTAATACACATACTGGAGTTCCTGGATTTAATGCAACAGCTGCCATTTTTCCTTTAGATTTAATATAATTAATTGTTCTATCGATGTGTCTATCAGCTTCATAATGAATAGTTAATAAATCTGCACCTGCTTCAATAAATGCATCTATATAATTTGCTGGATTATCTATCATTAAATGAACATCAAAAACCTTATCTGTTCTATTTCTTATAGATTTTATAACAGGTAAACCAAATGATATATTTGGAACAAAAGATCCATCCATAACATCAATATGGATAAAATCTGCTCCTCCTTTATCTATTCTTTCTATATCTTCTCCTAATTTTGAAAAATCAGCAGATAATATTGATGGTGCTATCTTTACCATTTGTTTTTCTCCTCCTTCATTATCTCCTCTAATGATTTAACATAGAAATCATATCTATATTTATTAACCTTGCCTTCTTCTACAGCTTCTTTTAAAACGCATTTAGGTTCTTTATAATGTAGACATCCTCTATATTTACACTTATCATTATACTCGGTAAATTCCGGAAAACAATATTTCAAATCATTTTTATCCATAAGCTCCTTTATTTCTAGAGTAGAAAAACCTGGAGTATCCACTATATATCCATCTTCTATTTCTATAAGTTCGCTATGTCTAGTTGTATGTTTTCCTCTTCCAAGTTTAACACTTACACTTCCAGTTTCCATATGCTCTTTATCTGCAAGTTTATTAATAAGTGTTGATTTACCTGCACCTGATGGACCACATAATACTGTAACATTTCCTTGAATTCTTTCCTTAAGTCTTTCGATTCCAATACCTTCTTTTGCATTAATGTAAAGAACCTCATATCCAATATCATTTATTCTCTTTTTTATTTCTTCTCTTTCATCTTCAGATACTAAATCTACTTTGTTTAAACATACAACAACTTCAATATTATTGTATTCACATAATATTAAAAATTTATTCAGCAAATCAAAGTTTATATCTGGATTCTTTACTGCAAAAACAATAAATGCCAAAGATACATTAGCAACAGTTGGTCTGATAAGTTCTGATGTTCTTTTATGTATATCTTCAATTACCCCTTTTCCATTTTCTATCTTTATTGTAACATCATCACCTACCATAGGTTTTATATCTTTATGTCTAAATTTCCCTCTAGCTTTGCATTCTATTAAACCTTCTTCTGTCTTAATATAATAAAACCCCCCAATGCCTTTTATAATCTTTCCATTCATATTATTCCTCCATAATTTGTATAAATTAAATATATTATAAAAGGAGAGGCTTTTAAAATCAACCTCCCCCCAAAATTTTATTAATTATCTGTTTTAGTAGTATTATTATCATTAGTATTAGCTACTGGAGCATTTCCACCAGTGTTTTCTTCACCTGATGGCTTTGCAGTAGTTTGTGAACTTGAATTTCCTGCTTCCTCTTTGTGATTTTCTCCGCTATTAGTATTATTACTATTATTTTTGTTATTATTATTAGTATTATTGTTACTACTATTATGGTTATTGTTAATATCGCTATGGCTATTGCCATTGTTATTATTATTATTATTATTATTATTATTGTTACTATTATTATTTACATTAGAGTTATCTTTGTCAGAACCATTCTGTTCTGTTTTATCATTTTGTTTTGCTTCTGTACTTGTTTGTGGCTTATCAGTATCCTTAACTTCTGGTTCTGAATTATTTGTTTTGTCTTTATCGTCATCTTGATTGTTTTTCTTGTTATTAGTAACAGTATTCTTAATTACTCTAGGACCTTTACTTATAACAACTGTAATCTCTGTATTTTCATCTACTTCAGTATCTTTTGCTGGAGTCTGTCTTATTATTTTGCCTTTAGGAATATCACTACTATACTCTTCACTAGTACTTGATATCTTTAACTTATATGAACTTAAAATTGTATTTGCAGTATCAAGGTCATCTTCAACTAGATCTGGCATTTTAACTTTTGCTGCTCCTCCACTGACAATTACTCTAATTTGACTATTTTCTTTTACTTTAGTTCCAGCTTCAATATTTGATTTAATTATTGTTCCTTTTTGTTGATCACTTTCCTCAGTTCCAGCTTCAACTAAAACTAAATTCATAGATTCAAGTGTACTTTTAGCTTCATCAACATTCATTCCAACTAAATTAGGAACAGTAACTTCTTTTGCTCTATTGCCTAAAAGCTTATAACCACCTACTCCTAAAACAATCACTAATACAATTCCTACTACTCCTAAAAGTATTTTATTTATCATAGATTTTTTCTTAACGAAAAATGAATCATCATCATAGTCGTCATCATAATAATAATCATCATCTTCTTCATCGTTAGAATAAGCAGCCTTAGGAGCAGTTTCCTTTGGTTTTTGCTTAGTCATTTCCTCACTTACAGCAGACATTATTATTGTATGCTCATTATCATCATTATCATCACCAATAATAGCATTTGGATTATTTTTAATCTTTTGCAAATCTGCTATCATTTCTTTAGCCGTTTGATACCTCTTACTAGGTTCTTTCTCCATTGCTTTTAAAATTAAAGTATTTAAGCTGTCTGGAATCTTAGAATTAAGAGTCTTTGGAGGTACAACATCCTCTTGTATATGTTTTAAAGCAATAGTTACAGCACTATCACCTTGGAATGGCACTACTCCAGTTACCATTTCATATAATACAACACCTAACGAATATAAATCAGTTCTACAATCAATAAAGCTTCCCTTTGCTTGTTCTGGAGAAAGATAATGTGCTGATCCCATTATTGTACTAGTATTTGTAATAGTTGATGATGTTGATGACTTAGCTATTCCAAAATCAGTTACTTTCATAACACCATCTTCAGTAACTAATATGTTTTGTGGTTTTACATCTCTATGAATTATTTTATTTCTATGCGCACAATCTAACGCTTTTGCAATTTGAATTGCAACTGAAATACCAGTTTCATAATTCATTTTCCCAACTTGTTTTATAACATCTTTTAATGTTTTTCCATTAACATATTCCATTACAATATAATTTATATCATCAGCCTGAGTTCCTACATCTAACACATTAACTATATTGTTGTCAGATAAGGTTGCAATGGCAGTTGCTTCTCCCATAAACTTTTCTACTATATCAGCATTATTACAGAATTCTTTCTTAAGTATTTTTACAGCAACAAATCTATTTAATTTGTTATCACGTGCTTTAAATACTTGAGACATTCCGCCTTCGCCAATTTTCTCTAGCAACTCATATCTGTTACCAAGTACGATTCCTTCCATTTTTACATCTCTCCTCCAAACAACAACACTGTTATATTATCCCTGCCACCTTTTTCTTTAGCCATATCAACAAGTTTATTGGCAATATGATCATAATTTTTTTCACTCATGACAATCTGTAAAATTTCTTCTTTTGTTAATTCATTTGTTAATCCATCTGAACATAATAATAGAACTTCATATTCGCCATTCATTACATCAAATACATCAATACATACATTTTGATTTGTTCCCAAAGCTCTTGTTATTATATTTTTCTTAGGATGATTTACAGCCTCCATTTCACTTATTGTACCACTATCAATAAGTTCCTGTACAAGTGAATGATCTTTAGTAATCTTTTTTATCATTCCATCCTTTATACCAATGCATGAACTATCACCAACATTGGCAACATATATATTTTTTCTAGTTATTAAGCATGCTGTAACTGTTGTTCCCATACCATTTAATTTATCACTTGTCATTGAGAAGTTAAATATTTCTCTATTTGCTTCTTCAATTGCTATCTTAATGAGTTCTCTTTCATGTATCTTAGAAAAATTATATTTTACATAATCTACAATTCTCTCTGCTGCCATTTTACTTGCAACTTCTCCAGCATTATGCCCGCCCATTCCATCTGCTACTACATAAATTTTAAAATCAGCATCTTCATAATAAGCTGCATAGTCTTCATTAAGTGCTCTTTTCAAACCTATGTCACTTACCAAGCCTACCATATTAATCCTCCCCTATCTTTTGGGTTTTAATGTAACTTCTTCTAAGTTGTCCACATGCTGCATTAATGTCACTTCCCATTTCTCTTCTAGTTGTAACTTCAACTCCATAATTCTTAATTATTTCAGAAAAATCTTCTATAGTTTTTTTAGATGATCTCTTAAATGTATTTTCTTTTACCTCATTTACAGGTATAAGATTTACATGACATAAAAGGCCCTTTAAAAGTTTTCCTAATGCTTTTGCATCTTCCTTACCATCATTTTTATCTTTAATTAATGCATATTCAAATGTAACTCTTCTATTAGTTTTATTAATATAGTATTTACATGCTTCAAGTAATTCTTCTATTGTGTATTTATTTGCAATAGGCATAATTTCTTTTCTTTTTTCATCGCTAAATGCATGTAGCGAAATAGCCAATGTAGTACTAAATTCCTTATCTGCTAATTCATATATCTTCGGAACAATACCACAAGTTGATAATGTTATATGTCTCTGTCCTATATTTAATCCATAATCTGCAGAAACTACTTCTAAAAATTTAACTACATTATCATAATTATCTAATGGTTCTCCACTCCCCATTAATACAATATTAGAAATTCTTTCTCCAATATATTTTTGGACTACTAATACTTCAGATAGCATTTCACCAGTAGTTAGATTTCTAACACGTCCTTCAATTGTTGAAGCACAGAATTTACATCCCATCCTACATCCTACTTGAGTAGATATACATATTGAATTCCCATGCTTATATCTCATAAGTACACTTTCAATTAAATTTCCATCTGGAAACCCTAGAAGGAACTTTTCAGTTCCATCTAGATTTGATTTATATACTTCAACAATTTCAGGCATTGTAATTGTAAAGTTTTCTTTAAGTTTTTCTTGTAATGACTTTGGAATATTTTTCATTCCTTCAAAGTCAGTTACCCCCTTATATACCCATGATAGTATTTGCTTGCCCCTAAATGCACTTTCACCATTTTCTTTCATCCATACTTTAAGTTCATCTAAAGTATAATCTAGTAAATTGTTCATTTATTCACCTACTATTATTTCTTTTCTAATTTGGCAACAAAGAATCCATCCATATCTTCATTTGGCATTATAGTTAGCGAACCATCTCTATTGTATGCTAAGTTATCTTGCTTACCTACAAAAATTTTCTTAATTTCACAGTCCTTATGCTTATTTATAAACCATTCAATATTTTCTTCATTTTCCTCTTTATTTAAAGTACAAGTTGAATAAATCATTATTCCACCTTTCTTTAAATATTGCCATGCATTTTCCATTATTTCTCTTTGAATTGGAATTATTTCTCTTAAATCATTTCTTTTCTTATTCCATTTAATTTCTGGTTTCTTTCTTATTATGCCTAATCCAGAACATGGAACGTCTATAAGTACTCTATCACTTGAAGCAATTAATTCAGCATTTAACTTAGTAGCATCATTTGCTGCAACTTCAACATTAGTTATACCTAATCTTTCACAGTTTTCTTTTATTAAATTAAGTTTTGATTCATGTAAATCAAATGCAAGAACTTTACCTGTATTTCTTAGAATTTAAGCTATATGAGTAGTCTTTCCTCCTGGAGCACTACATAAATCTAAAACAGTCATTCCTTCTTCTAAATCAAGAAGTGGAGCTATAAGCATAGCACTTTCATCTTGAACTGTTATTTTACCTTCTACAAATAAAGGATTGCTTTCTATTGATTTTCCACCTCTAATACTTATTGCTTCTGGACATACAGCACCTTCTTCAATATCATATTCCATATTTTCAAGTTCTTCATAAACATCATCATAATCCGCTTTAAGTTCATTAACTCTTATACTTACCTTCGGAATATTATTTAATCCTGCCATTATTCTTTTAGCCGTATTTTCACCATATTGCTTTATTAAAAGTCTTATCATCCATGGTTCAAAAGAGAATTTATATGCATATTCGTCTATTTTATTTCCTGGAACATTAATATCATCAGGATTTTTTGTAAAACTTCTTAATATACCATTAACTAATTTAGCATCACTTTCTGATACTTCTTTAGCTTCTTCTACTGCTTCATTACATGCCGCATAACTTGGTATCTTATCTAAAAAATTCATTTGATATACTGCAACTCTTAAAATATTTAATGTATTTTTATCCATTAATTTTATATCTTTTACAAAGTTACCTATTATTATATCTAATGTTTTCTTTCTTCTTAAAACACCATAAACTATTTCTGTAAGTAAGGCTTTATCTTTGTCATTAAGCTCAACTTCATTTAATTCTTTAGAAAGAATTATATTAGAATATGCTCCTTCATTTAAAACTCTATTTAATATTTTTACTGCTAATTTTCTACAATTCATATGCTACCTCTTCTTAATCATCTCTATTGCTTAAAGCAATTAGTCTTATTAGCTGTGATACCGCCATTAATGTCGCTGCCACATAAGTCATTGCAGCTGCTCCTAAAACTTTTTGTGCATCTTTTATTTCATTTCCATAAAGTATACCTCTTGATTCTAGAATTCTCAATGCTCTATTTGAAGCATTAAATTCAACAGGTAACGTAATAAGTTGAAATATTACTACAGCTGAAAACAATAAAATTCCAAGTGCTGTAAGTCCTCTAAATCCAAGTAATAACCCAATAAAGAATAATACCCAAGATATATTCGAACTAATATTTACTACTGGCACTATAGAATTTCTTATAACCAGGGGCTTATAACTTTCTTTATGCTGAATCGCATGACCAACCTCATGAGCTGCAATTCCTGCTGCTGCAATTGTTGGATTATTATAAACTTCTGGTGATAATCTAAGTACCCTGCTTGATGGATCATAATGATCTCCAAGCCTTGCATTTACCATTTCTATTCTCACATCAAATAATCCAGCTCCATCTAAAATCATTCTTGCAACCTGCATACCTGTATACCCATTGGTAGTTTTAACTCTACTATATTTATTATAAGTAGAATTTATTTTCATCTGTGCAAAGAATGAAATAATTATAGCTGGCAATAATAGAATTACTGTCGGATCAAAATATAGCCCATGCATTGGATCTACACCTCCACTATCCTAAAATTATATTTTTCTCAATATCGTGTCCATTTATATACTGTTCAACCATTAATGGCTTCCCATTTGGAAATTGTACTTTCTTAATTAACAATACATTGTTGCCACATGTAACTTTTATACCCTCTTTACTTACATCAATTATTGTTCCTGGAGTCTTATCAGTTTTTTCTTTTAAGACTTCACTTTCAAATATTTTCATTCTTTGATCTTTATAACTGCTATATGCAATTGGCCAAGGATTTAATCCTCTAATTAAATTGTGTATTTCTTCTGCGTCCTTATCCCAGCATATATTAGCAATTTCTTTATTAAGCATCTTAGCATAGAATGTTTCTCCACTTTGCTTTTCAGGAACTATTGTTTTATTTGCCAAACCTTCAATAGTTTCAACTAATAAATCAGCACCTCTTACTTTTAAAATGTCATAAAGCTCACCAGCAGTCATACTATATGGTATTTGTACTTCATCTTTTAAAAGCATATCTCCAGTATCTAACCCTACATCCATAAGCATTGTAGTATTACCTGATACCTTTTCTCCTCTTATTACAGCCCACTGAATTGGTGCCGCTCCTCTATACATAGGTAAAAGAGAACCGTGAAGATTTATACAGCCATACTTTGGTATATCTAAAACTTCTTTTGTTAAAATCTGTCCAAATGCAACTACTATTATAAAATCAGGTTTCATTTCCTTTAATTTTTCAATAAGTTCTATATCATCCTTAAGCTTAACAGGTTGGTATACAGGGATATTATGCTTTAAAGCTTCTTCCTTAACCTCAGAATATCCCATCTTCTTTCCTCTACCCTTTGGCTTATCTGGTTGCGTAAATACAGCAATAACATTGTATTTTTCAACTAATTTTTGTAATGATGGAACTGCAAAATCAGGAGTACCCATAAATACTATGTTCATTAATTTTTCCTCCTTTGCTAATTTCTATTTTTCAACTCTGTCTACGAATAAAGTACCATCTAAATGGTCATTTTCATGTAAAATAGCTCTAGCTAAAAGTTCTTCAGCTTCTATTTCAAATTCCTCACCTTTTTCATTTATTGCTCTAGCTTTTACATAATAAGGTCTTTTTACTTCTTCTAATTCACCAGGTAAACTTAAGCATCCTTCTTGGTCAACTTGTTCTCCATCAGTTTCTAAAATTTCTGGATTTATAAATACTAGTGGCCCTTCTCCAATGTCGATGACAAACAATCTTTTTAATATACCAACTTGTGGTGCAGCAAGACCTACTCCATCAGCTTCATACATTGTGTCAAACATATCATCAATTAATGTTAATAATCTTTTATCTATCTTTTCAACTTCTCTGCATTTTTGTCTTAAAACGTCGTCTCCAAATTTTCTTATATTTCTTAATGCCATTTTAATTCCCCCTAGGTCATATTATTAGGATTAATATCTATACTAACCCTTACTTCATTATATACACTCTTATTTAATTGATAAAGTATATCTTTAATATTTTCACTAAATTTGTCGTCAAATTCACCTTTAATTATTATCTGCCATCTATAATTATCTTTTAATTTACTGATAATACAAGGTACTGGTCCCAACATTTTTAAATCTCCTACTATTAATTTTTTCAAATTAACTTGTAAGTTATTCATAAATTTTTTTAATTTTTCCTCATTTTTAGAAGAACCACCAATCAATAATATTTTACCAAAAGGAGGATTGGCCATCAACCTTCTAAGATTTATTTCTTCTTTAAACAATCCTTCATAATTTTCATCTTTTGCATAATTTAGACTGTAGTGATTAGGTGTATAACTCTGAACTATTACTTTTCCATCATCTTCTCCTCTACCAGCTCTTCCTGCAACCTGAGTTATTATTTGATACGTTCTTTCAGCTGCTCTATAATCGGGTATATTTAAAGACATATCAGCTGCCAATATTCCTACAAGTGTCACATCTTTAAAATCAAGCCCTTTAGATACCATCTGAGTACCTATAAGAATATCTGCTTCATGATTTTTAAAAGAATTATATATTGATTCATGAGAATTTTTATATCTTGTTGTATCTACATCCATTCTTAAAACTTTTGCTTTTGGAAAGTATTTCTTAACTTCCTGTTCAACACGCTCTGTCCCTGCCCCAAAAAATTTCACATATTTACTTCCGCATTCGGGACATACTTTTTCTGCCTTTTGCGCTCTCCCACAATAATGGCACACAAGATATCCATTTTTATGATATGTCATTGATACATCACATTCAGGACATTTAAATACATATCCACAGCTTCTGCATGATATGAATGTTGAAAAACCTCTTCTATTTAAAAATAATATTATCTGCTTCTTCTCATTTAGTGTTTCTTCAATGGCAGAAGATAATTTTCTACTAAATAGTGACATATTGCCGCTTTTCAATTCTTGTCTCATATCTACTATTTCCATCTTAGGCATAGACTTACCATTAACTCTATTATTCATTTCAAGAAGTTTATATTCACCTTTCAATGCTTTATAATAAGTTTCTATACTAGGAGTTGCAGATCCTAATACAAGTTTACATCCTTTAATTTCACACAAATATTCACTTACTTCTCTAGTATGATACTTAGGATTCTGCTCAGACTTATACGTATTTTCATGTTCTTCATCTATTATTATAAGTCCAAGATTCATTAAAGGAAGAAATAATGCACTTCTCGCACCTATTACAAGCCTTGCTTTTCCTTCTTTAATTCTATACCATTCATCAAATCTTTCACCATCACTAAGTTTACTATGAAATAGTGCAACATCTTCCCCAAATCTGCCTTTAAATCTCTCAATCATTTGAGGTGTAAGTGCTATTTCTGGCACAAGAACTACAGCACTTTTTCCAATTGAAAGTACATATTCAACAAGTCTCATATATACTTCAGTTTTTCCTGAACCCGTTACACCTTTTATTAAATATTTATAATCATCGCCTCTAATTATTGAATTTACACAATACTGCTGTTCAAGTGTCAAATCTTTTCGTAGTTCACTTCCATATGTCCTAGTGTTATATCTAAATACTAATTTTTCTTCACACTTCAATATTTCTTTTTCTATAAGCTTATTCAACGAATATAAAGAAAAATCCTTATTTTGAGTCAGTTCTGTTTTTGTATACACGCCATTATTTTCAACAATATATTCATATAAATTTCTGTAGTTATCTTTTTTAAAAAATTCTTCACTAAGTTCTCCATTTATGCAGATAACCATTTTTTTCTTATTTGTAGAGCCTCTCATAATTCCTGGTGGAATCATAAGACGTATTGCATCTATGTACTTACATAAATATTTCTTTCTAAGAAACTTAACAACTTTTATATCGTCATAAGTCAGTATAGGCGCATCATCACAAATATTTTTAATTTTCTTTACCTTATAATTTATTTGAACATCATCTTCTTTTAATATAGATATTATAAAACCATAAACGCTCTTACTTCCCATTCCAAAAGGGATTTTAACTCTATATCCAACATCTATATTATCTAAAAATTCATCTGGTATTTTATATGTAAATGGTTTATCTACTTCTAATGCATCGCTATTAATTATTATTTCAGCATACATATTGTATTCCCCCTTTACATTAATTTAATAATTACATACAAAAGTATATTATATTGTTTTTTTGATTACAGTCAAATAAATTTTCTAAAATTAAAATTTATTAAATTTCATTATAAATAGAAAGAAGCGCAAAGTTTAGCGCTTCTTAAGTATAATATCAAATAAATTTTCTGCAATCTTTTCTTTGCTCATCTTATCTAGATTAATTTCTTCTTTTTCTTTAGATAAAATAATAACCTTATTATCTTCAGATGCGAAGCCAGTATCGCTGCTTGTTATATCATTTGCAACTATATAATCTAAATTTTTTCTTTTAAGCTTACCTAAGGCATTTTCTCTTAAGTTTTGGCTTTCAGCTGCAAATCCAACTAGAATCTGCTTATCCTTCAAACTCCCTAACTCTTTTAAGATATCATTATCTTTAATTAATTCTAAAGATAAATCATCATTGCCTTTTTTTATCTTTTGTGTGCTATAAGTTTTTGGTTTATAATCTGCAACCGCAGCTGATTTAATAACAATATCAGCATTATTAAATTTCTCTAATACTGCTTTTCTCATTTCCTCGTTAGTTGAAACTTTTATTAATTCTATTCCATTTGGAACTTCTAACGAAGAAGGCCCTGTTACTAAAGTTACTTCAGCCCCCCTATTTCTAGCTTCCTTAGCTATTGCATATCCCATTTTCCCACTAGATCTATTTGTTATAAATCTAACCGGATCAATTGGAGCTATAGTTGGCCCAGCAGTTACTACAACCTTTTTGCCTTTTAAATCTTTCTTCTCATCTAATTCCATTAAAACTCTATCAACAATTATTTCAGGTTTTTCAAGCTTTCCTTTGCCAATAGAACCGCATGCAAGTCTTCCTTCTGCTGGTTCAATAAACTCATATCCAAAAGACTTAAGCTTTTTTATATTATCCTGAAGTATTGGATTTTCATACATATTAGTATTCATAGCCGGAGCAAAGATAACTTTTGCTTTTGTTGCCATTATTGTTGTAGAAAGCATATCATCTGCTATTCCATTAGCAACTTTTCCAATTATATTAGCTGTAGCAGGAGCAACTAATAATACATCTGCTTTTTCAGCTAAACTTATATGTTGAATTTCCCATACCTTTGGTTCTTGAAATGTGTCACATGCAACTACATTTTGGCTTAATGATTGAAATGAAAGAGGAGTTACAAACTTTGTAGCATTTTCAGTCATTATAACATTAACATTAATATCTTTCTTTATAAGAAGACTTGTTATTTCTAATGCTTTATAGACTGCAATTCCCCCACTTACCCCAAGCACAACATTTTTTTTCATTTTATTTTGCTTCCTCATTTACTCTTTCAAATTTAATAGCATCTTCATCAATTTCGTGAATAGCAATTGTTAATGGTTTATGAGAGTTAGCTTCTACTTGTGGCTTAGAACCATCAATTATTTGTCTTGCTCTCTTTGCTGATAGTAATACTAAAGAATATCTATCGTGTGTCTTTTTTAGTAGGTCTACTACTGATGGATTAATCATAGAGTTGTTCATGAATAATACCCTCCTTTGAATCTAATATACTATGTTTTATTCTATCTACTCTACATTTTTCTGCTGTTATAATTGATTCAAGTTTTTCAACAGCTGTTTCAACTTCATCATTAACTACAGCATAATTGTATTTTGAAACAAAATTAATTTCTTTGTAAGCTGACTTAAATCTCTTCATTAAAGATTCTTCAGTTTCGCTTCCTCTTTTTATTATTCTTTGCTTTAATTCTTCCATAGATGGAGGAAGAATAAATATGAATATACCTTCTTCAGCATTTTCTTTAACTTTTAATGCCCCTTGTATATCAATTTCTAATATTACATCTTTTCCACTTTCTAATAATTCTTCAACATTAGATTTTGGTGTGCCGTAGAAATTATCATATACTTCTGCATACTCTAAAAAGTCATCAGCTTCTATTTTTTCTTTAAATTGTTCCTTAGTCATGAAATGATAGTTTACGCCATCAACTTCACCTTTTCTTGGAGACCTTGTTGTTGCTGAAACTGATAATACAACCTCTTTATTTCTTTCCATAAAGCTTTTGCATATAGTACCTTTTCCGGCACCAGATGGCCCTGATATAACTATTAAAAGTCCTTTACCTCTGTTTTTCATTATACATCATCCTCATCAACTACTTCATCTTTAGTCGCTAATCTATGAGCTACTGTTTCTGGTTGGACTGCTGATAAAATAACATGATCACTATCTGTTATTATAACTGCTCTTGTTCTTCTCCCATAAGTAGCATCTATTAGCATGCCTCTATCCCTAGCTTCTTGAATAATTCTTTTTATAGGTGCTGATTCTGGGCTTACAATAGCAACTAATCTATTTGCAGAAACAATATTCCCAAAACCTATGTTAATTAATTTGATTCCCATGTTTTCCTCCTAACTACTCAATATTTTGAATTTGTTCTCTTATTTTTTCTAGTGTATTTTTAATTTCAATCACTTTATTTGTCATGCCAATATCGCATGATTTAGATGCAATTGTATTTGCTTCTCTATTCATTTCTTGAATTATAAAATCAAGTTTTCTACCTATTGGTTCACTTAAATTAAGAGTTGTACGCACCTGACTTAAATGACTTTTTAATCTTGTTATTTCTTCATCTACCGCAGCTTTATCAGAGAATATAGCAATTTCAAGAGCAACCCTGCTTTCATCTATATCAACGCCAGATAACAATTCATTAAGCCTTTCTTCAAGTTTCTTCTTATACATCTTAGGCACAATTTCAGATACTTTTTCAATTTCATTAACATATTGTTCAATTGTATCTAACTTAATCAATATATCTTCTTTAAGCTTTTCACCTTCACGTGCTCTCATTTCTTCCATATGCTTTAATGCACTTTCAACTAGTGGAGCTATCTCCTTGAATATATCATCTAGATTTTCTTCTGGTTCCGATACAGTTATAACATCAGGAAATCTTGCTATTTTAGTAGTTGATATATCATCAAGCGTACCTAGACTATTTTGTATTTCCTTCAAACATTCGTAGTATCCTCTAGCAAGCTCTATATTTAGCACTGGTTTTCCACAGGCACTTCCATAATTTTTATAGTTAATAAAAACATCAACTTTACCCCTGCTTAATTTTTTGCTTATTATATTACGTATTTTTTCTTCAAGTGAAAACATTATCTTAGGCATTCTAATATTTATATCTAAATATCTATGATTAACACTCTTCATTTCAATTGAAAAACTAAGTTCTTTACCTTCTTCACTTTGTGCTCTTCCAAAGCTAGTCATGCTTTTTATCACTTTTACACCCCCTTATTGAATGTCACTTTAACTATTCTTCATATATAATAATCAATTAATAAATTGCAGTCAATGATTTATTTACAATTTGTTTACAATTCTTTTTTAAAGCACTAGAAAATAAATTGTAAAAAAGCTGTATATTGAAAAATATATACAGATATTTTCCCAATATACAGCTAGATTAAATTTAATTTTCTATAATTACTTTAATAATAACAATTTAAGTATGAATATAATTGCTAAAATTATCATTACCCATGATACTTTTTTCTTTTCATTTTCTTTAGCAAATAATAAATTATATAATATATTTACTATTACATATACCAAAACTCCAATTGTTAATCCATCACCAATACTATAAGTAAGAGGCATCATTGCTATTGTTAAGAATGCTGGAACACCTTCTGTTATATCTTCAAATTCGATATTTTTAACTGCTCCAAGCATTAAATACCCAACATATATTAGTGCAGGCGCTGTTGCACAAGATGGTATTGCAATAAATATTGGCGAGAAAAACATAGCTATTAAAAATAATACTCCTGAAGTTACTGCTGTCCACCCTGTTCTTCCACCAGCTGCAACACCTGTTGAACTTTCAACATATGTTGTTACTGTTGATACTCCTAAACATGCTCCAATTGTAGTACCAACTGCATCTGCCATCAATGCTTTTCCTACATTAGGAACATTTCCATTCTCATCAAGCATACCTGCTCTTGAGCTTACACCAACTAAAGTACCTACTGTATCAAAGAAATCAACAAATAAAAATGTGCATACTACAACTATAAAATTCATTATATTACTTGGATGTAAAACATAAGCCAAATCAATTTTACCCGCTACTGGTGCTATACTTTCAAACTTAAATATACCATTAGGTAAATAAATTCCTAGAGCTGCTGCAGCTTCAGTATTTGAGACAGCATATGCCCATGCTAGTAATGTACTAACAACAATTCCTATTAGTATTGCTCCCCTAACTTGTTTCTTATCAAGTACAGCTATAATTATCAATCCAATTAATGCAATTAAAACAGTTGGAAGCTGAAAATCACCCAAAGCTAAATAAGTTGATTCATTAGCAACTACAAGGCCACTTCCTGTAAGTCCTATAAAGGCAATAAATAAACCAATACCAGCTGTTACTGCATGTTTCATATTTATTGGTATTGCATTTACAACAGCCTCTCTTATCTTAAATAGAGACATTAATATAAAAATTATACCTTCAACAAATACTGCTGTTAAAGCAACATGCCACGATATACCTTTACCAAGTACTACAGAATAAGCAAAATAAGCATTTAATCCCATTCCTGAAGCTAGTACAAAAGGAAGATTAGCATATACTCCCATAAATATACTTGCTATTGCTGCAGCTAAACAAGTTGCTGTCACCACAGCACCTTTTTCCATACCAATTCCATCTGATCCTAAAATATTAGGATTTACTGCTATGATATAAGCCATAGTTAGGAATGTAGTAATACCAGCCATAATCTCCTTTTTGAAATCAACTTTTTCATTAGAAAGAATATCAAAAAATCTTCCTTTAGTTTTTGTCTTCTCCATTTTATACCTCCAAAAAATCAAACTGAATTAAATGGTAATTATGATTTTCTACATCTAAGATTTTTATTTTATAAATATAATTCCAACATTCAGGTTTTAACTGAACAAATTACTTGTTAGAAAAAACTTCAACATAAAGCATTTTGTACCTTTTAACAGTTTTATTATATATTTAATCACGAATATTGTCAATTAATTTATTTTTATTTTTTGTTTTATTACGAATTATAAACTTATTTTTCTCGTAAATAATACAGAGTATTATAATTTCAAAATAAAAAACAGACGTAAATATAATAATATTATACTTACGTCCATTTCCAATTATTTCTTTTTTCGAATTATTTTTATACTACTCAAACATTTTTCTTATTACATTAATATCATTTGTATAATTGATTGCAACAAGTAATTTAATTTTAGCTTTTTGACCAGCTAAAACATCCCCAAATATACATCCTAATTCTTTTAATTCTTTTCCTCCACCTTCATATCCATATGATTCAAAAACTCTTCCTTCAAAACATCTAGATACTATCACAACAGGTATATTATTATTTACCGCTCTCTTTATTCCATCCACCATAGTTGGAGGAACATTTCCTCTTCCTAATGCTTCAACTACTATACCACTATATCCTCTATCTATAGCAAAATCTATAAATTCTGAATCACATCCCGCACTACATTTAATCAAGGCTACATTTTTATCAACATCCTCTATCTTCATATGTATAGATTCTGGATTTTTTCTATAAAATATTACCCTATTATTATCCACTATTCCAATTGGTCCAAAGTTAGGAGTGCTAAATGCATTAAGAGCCATAGAATTTCTCTTAGTTACTTCGCATGCACTATGTAATTCACCATTAAAACATACAAGAACACCCCTATTTTTAGCATCATCACTTATTGCTGTACATATAGATGAAGCCAAATTAAATGGTCCGTCATATCCTAATTCTGAACTGCTTCTCATTGCTCCTGTCACTATAACAGGCTTTTCTGTTTTTAATGTCATGTCTAAAAAGTATGCTGTTTCTTCTAATGTATCAGTACCATGAGTAATAACTACCCCTGTAACATCCTCTTTATCTAATAATTCCTGAACTAAATTAGATAATTTAAGCATCAACTTTGGTGTCATATATGGTGATGGTAGACTTGAAAAATTATAACTTTCAATTTCTGCATATTCTTCAATTCCTGTTACCATGGCCATTATATCTTCTCCACTCAAACTTGGAACCACAGCCTTAATCCTTTCATCTACTTTCATGGAAATTGTTCCACCATTAAATACTACTGCTACCTTTTTCATTTTGTTCCTCCATAACTCTTTAGTATTATAATAAAATTCGACCTATATGTGTTACTGATTACGTTTGAAAAATCAATATTAAATTAGATCTGTACTTAACAAAGCTCTACTCACATACATTTGATGAGCAAGTTCTAATATCTAAATATAAAAAATTTAGATTCTCACTTAAAGAAAACCCTTAGATCTTCTCTAAGAGTTTTTATTTTTTGGCAGGTCGGCGTATCCTGCATCTCTGATTACTAGAAATAGCGCGTGAGGAGCCTTTTCTCACCTCAAAAAACAATCATTTTATATTATATCATAAGATATTCTCTTTTGGTTCAATTTCATCTATTTTTATCAGTCTTTCTCTATATATCCTTGCATTTAATTTCGATAATGTTATGGGATACATTGTTGCTACATAAATATATTTTTCATCTATATCAATTTCCAATCCCAAAAATATTATTGTATTTTCCATTTTCTTTACAAGTTCTATAGAATGACCTTTATCTGTTTTGTAATCTATTCCAACATAATCCGGTTCTCTTATTATCTTCTCAACTATTTCTATTATATTATCTTTAACTTTTTTTGTGAATTGCTTACCATGTCTTTTTTTTATGTGGTTTATAACACCTGGAGAGGCATAAACTGTTCGTGGTACTTCTATTGGTAAAACATCACTTATTGAAATTTTTATTTTACCGACTTTCTTATAAGCCTTATACTCTCTTCTCATAATACCCCTCATTTACATCCTTTTCTTCATTATATCCTTACAAGAATTACTTTTCCACATATATGATAAAAAAGTTATTTACTTATTAAATTTTAAAATAAAAAGATTTTATTACGGCAAGCTAACCTTACTACTATAATAAATAATTTTACTAATAGCTTTTCTGTTAATATCAAAATTATAAATTTATCTTTATTTTGTGATTTTCACTTGAACTTATCCAATATTATTAATTAAATTTTCCTTTCAAATAAAAGAGCCAGCAAAAATAATCACTAGCTCTAATAACTATTTAAATACTTATAGAATTATACAAATTAATCCTCCATTACCCTCATTTATTATTTTTTGAAGAGTTTTTTGTATTTTAACCTGTACATCTTCAGGCATCTTATAAAGTTTATTCTGCAATCCTTCCTTAACCAACACCTCTAAAGACTTACCAAACATATTACTCTGCCAAAGCTGAGCAGGATCTGTTTCAAATTGGTCTAAAAGTCCTTTAACAAGTTCTTCTGATTCTTTTTCTGATCCCATAATAGGGCTTATTTCTGTCTTAATGTCACATTTAATAAGGTGTAAGCTTGGAGCACTTGCCTTTAATTTAACACCAAATTTATTCCCCTGTTTAACTATTTCAGGTTCTTCAAATTTCATTTCAGATAATTGTGGAGCGACTAATCCATATCCATTTTCCCTTACATCATCAAGGGCATCTTTAACTTTATCATATTCACATTTTGCATGAGTCAATTCTTTTATTATTCCCAAAAGATCACTTTCACATTTTACTTCCAAATCACATATTTCACTGAGAACCTTATAGAAAATATTATCTTTAGGTCTCATAAGTACTTTAGCCATTCCACTTCCTAAATCTACTTCTTTAATTGCAGCGCTACCCATGAAATCTTCAGCTTCAAAATTATTCAAACAGAATTTTATGTCTCTAACCTTTGAAACGTCTTGACTCATGTCCTTAATTATGTTAAAAAAGTCTTTCTTTAACCAATGTCCTGGTTCTAATTTTTCTAGCCATTCTGGAAGATCTATATTAATTTCTTTTACTGGGAATTCTTTAAGTACATGTTTGAATAAATCTCCAATATCTTCTTCACCCATATTGAAAACATCCATTATCTGAACTGATACATTATATTTTGATTCTAATTCATTCCTTAATGTCTTTGCTTCTTGTGAATTTGGTTTAACTGTATTTAAAACAACGATAAAAGGCTTATTTAATGACTGAAGTTCAGATATAACCCTTTCTTCAGCCTCAACATAATCCTCTCTATCTATACCAGTTATACTTCCATCTGTAGTAATAACTAAACCAATTGTAGAATGATCGTTTATTACCTTTCTTGTCCCAATCTCTGCTGCATCTTCAAATGGAATTTCATACTCATACCATGGAGTATGAACCATCTTACTTTGTTCTCCCTCTAAATATCCAAGAGCTCCCTTTACTATATATCCAACACAGTCAACCATTCTAACCTTGAACTTAACTTCACCATCAAGTGTTATTTCAACTGCCTCATTGGGAACAAACTTAGGTTCAGTAGTATGAATGCTCTTTCCAGAACCACTTTGTGGCAGTTCATCTTTAGCTCTTTCTTTTTTATAAGTATTTTCTATCTTAGGTATAACCATGAGATCCATAAATTTCTTTATGAATGTTGATTTTCCTGTTCTAACAGGTCCAACAACTCCTACATATATGTCCCCTTGCGTACGATCTGCAATATCTTTGTATATGTTAAAACTATCCACATTATTCCCTCCCACATTCTTTTTACCAATATATATATATTCATACCCATTTCAAAATATACACACAGATGAAAAAGTCAGCTATGCTGACACTACGAGCTTAAAAACTAAGTATTCACAACAATCAAGGTAAAAATTCAACACATTTATGTATAAGGTTCCATTCACCTTCCTTATATATTAATATAATTTATCTATTACACTTATATATATTCCATATATATGAATATAAGTATTAAAATTTTAAGAATTGTACAAGAACCAATCTCAATATTTTCTGCACTTTATATAAAATAAAAATATCTTTCGAATGACTATATTAATCATTCGAAAGATATTTTTAACATTATTAAAATAATTCGCTTTTCTTACTTCTAATCATAAGATTATCAACTATTTCTTTAGGCTGCTTATTTTCAAATAAAACTTTATACAATCCATCTGTAATAGGCATTGATACACCTATTCTTTCTTTAAGCTGATAAAATGCTTTGCAGGCTTTTACACCTTCAACAACCATGCCCACTTCACTTAAAGCTTCATTTAAAGATTCACCACTGCCAATAAGAAATCCAGCACGTCTATTTCTTGAATGTTTTGAAGTACATGTAACTATTAAATCTCCCATACCTGTAAGCCCATAGAAAGTTTCTAATTTACCACCCAAAACAATTCCAATTCGGCTTATTTCTTTCATTCCCCTTGTCATTAAAGCAGCTTTAGTATTATCTCCATATCCAAGACCCTCTAAAACTCCAGCAGCTAAAGCTATTACATTTTTAACTGCCCCTCCTATCTCTACACCAATAATATCATCATTAGTATAAATCCTTAAATTAGGAGTCATAAATAAATCCTGAACTTCAAATGCATACTTCATATCTTCTGATGTACTCACTAAAGTTGTTGGAAGTTTCATTGCTATTTCTTCTGCATGGCTTGGTCCAGATAAAACAACAATAGGATTTTGTAATTCTTCTCTAATCACAGATGATAACCTTTTATCACTATCTTCTTCTATTCCCTTAGCTATAGAAATAATAGGAATGTTTTTAGGCAAAATATCTTTTATAGATCTACACATGCTTCTTATTACATGTGAAGGTACAGATAAAACAATATAATCTGCACCTTCTATAGCTTCTGATATATCTACAAAAGCTGTAACATTTTCAGGAATTATTAAATCTTTCATATACTTTTCATTTGTTCTCTTAATATTAATTTCATCCACAACTTTTTTATCTCTGTTGTATATGTTAACAATATTATCTTTTTCGGCTAAAACTACTGCCAGTGCAGTACCAAAGCTTCCACCACCTAGAAAAGTAACTTTACTCATAATTATTCCTTTCTTTGTCTATATTCTATTTGAATACCTGTTCCCTTAAAATCAAAGCTATCTCTTAATTGATTTTCTAAGTATCTTTCATAAGAGAAGTGTCTTGCTTCTGCATCATTAACAAAGAAGACAAATTTTGGTGGTCTAGTTGCAACTTGAGTTGCATAGTAGATTTTCATTCTCTTAAGACCAACAACTGGTGGTTCTTTCATAAGAACTGCTTTGCTTATAACATCATTTAAAATACCAGTAGATACTCTCTTGTTATAATTATCATAACATTTTTTAGCCATTTCTAAAACCTTGTGAGTTCTTTGACCAGTTTTTGCTGATATGAATAAGTATTCTGCATAACTTATAAATTTAAGTTTACTTTGTAATTCTTTCTTAAATTTATCTAATGTTTTATCATCTTTTTCAACAAGATCCCATTTGTTTACAACAACCATAATAGCTTTTCTCATTTCATGAGCATATCCTATTATCTTTTCATCTTGTTCTGTAACTCCTTCTTGAGCATCTATCATTAATATACATACATCAGCTCTTTCAATTGCAGCATAAGTTCTTACTACAGAATAACGTTCTATTTCTTCTTTAACTTTGCTCTTTCTTCTAAGCCCAGCAGTATCTATTAATATGAACTTTCCTTCCTTAGTTTCAAGAGTACTATCAATTGCATCTCTTGTAGTTCCAGCAACATCTGAAACTATTACTCTTTCTTCACCAAGTAATTTATTTATTAACGAAGACTTACCAACATTTGGTTTACCAATCATAGCTATTCTTACATATTCATCTTCATCTTGTTCATAAATTGATTCATCAAAATTTTCTACTACTCTATCAAGCATATCTCCAAGACCTAAACCTTGAGAAGCAGAAATTGAAACAGGATCACCTATACCTAAATTATAGAATTCCCATGCATTATCTTCTTCCTTTATTGAGTCAACTTTATTAACTACTAAAACTACTGGTTTTTTACTTTTTCTAAGCATTGTTGCAACTTCATGGTCAGCTGCTGTAAGTCCTTCTTTTCCATCAACAATAAATATAATAACATCAGCAGTTTCTATAGCTATATTTGCCTGTCTTCTCATCTGTTGCATTATAATATCGTTTCTTTCTGGTTCTATACCACCAGTATCAATCATAGTAAAGTTATACTTAAGCCATTCTGCTTCTGCATATACTCTATCTCTTGTAACTCCTGGTGTGTCTTGTACTATTGAAATTCTTTTTCCTGCTAATCTATTAAATAACGTTGATTTACCAACGTTAGGTCTTCCAACCATAGCAACTATTGGTTTAGCCATTAAATTTCCTCCTCTTTACATTCATTAATTTTTTGAATAAAGTCTTCTCCTGTGTAATCTACAACTATGACTTTCACATCTAAAGCTTCTTCTATATCTTTAATCTTTATATCATCTAACATTATCTGTTCTGAAGAGTCTGCAAGTTCATAACCCTTTCTAAACATATTATTAGCCATGATTAAATACTTAGTATTAATTTTTCCTTTTAACTGTTTTATTATGTCAGTTCCTGTTAAAAGACCTGCAACTGTAATCGTATGTCCAAAATAATCATTTACTATTTCATAGACATCTAACTGAATATTACTATTTGCCTTTTTAATTTTCTTACTAGCTTCTAAAAGTTCTGGATATGCTAATGTTCCAGTAACCAGTGAAAAACTACCTTTCATATCTTTATCAAGGTCAACTATTGTTTCATCTATAGCATCTCTAAAGCATCTTACCATACCTACTCCATCTTCTATTTGATGATAACCTTCATAAAAATCTGCATCTGGAATCTCCTTATCAGCTACAAGGTAGAATTCATCAGATAATCTTGCAAATGGTGTTCCAACCTCTTCAATAAATTTCTTCTGAAGCTTTTCAACTCTCTCTATTTCTTTACGCGACTCTTCTTTAGTATATGTAGTCACATGAGTTAAATTTTCTCTATATCTAGTTACTCCAATTGGAACTATTGCAATACTATCTACTTGAGGATATAAAGTATACAAATCATTTATTGTTCTTATAAGCTCATCCCCATTATTTATATTAGGTACTGAAACTATTTGAGCATTAAGTTGTATTCCTGCATCTGCAAGTCTCTTCATTCTCTCAAATATATTTCCTGCAAACCTATTATTAAGCATTTTTACTCTTAATTCTGGATTTGTTGTGTGTACAGAAACATTTATAGGACTTATATGATAATCTATAATTCTATCTATATCTTCTTCCTTCATATTTGTAAGTGTTACAAAGTTTCCTTGAAGAAAAGATAATCTTGAATCATCATCCTTAAAATAAAGACTATCACGCATCCCACTTGGAAGCTGATCTATAAAACAGAAAATACATTTGTTACTGCAGCTTTTTGCTTTATCTATTAATCCACCACCGAACTCAATTCCAAGTTCTTCTTCATAATCTTTTTCTATTTCTATCTCCCATATTTCTCCACTATCAGCTTTTTCTATTTCTAATACAAGTTCTTCATCATCGCTTAAGAACTTATAATCAATAATATCATTAACTACTTTTCCATTTATTGAAAGAAGCGCATCATTTTTTTCTATCCCCACTTCTTCTGCTATACTTCCAGGAGCTATACTTGTTATAATGCTTTTCATTAAATTACTCTCCTTATTATAACATAATATCTATCTTTGTTATATTACATTATTACTTTGTTTAAGTCAATAAATCCTTTTTATCATAATTCTACCCCTTTTATTATTTCTCATACAAGAATTATATATCCTATTTATTAGAAAAATCGAGCATGAGGAAAATAATTATTTTACTACCTGGTAATATGTTAATCCCAATTTTTTAAGGTTTCTGTATTTAATTTCTATCCTTGGATAGTGGTTCCCACTACAAAACTCACAACAAACTTTTACCTTCAATTTGTTGACCATGCTAAGCACACTAAAAAAATCCTTTAAAATTATATTATTTAAAGGATTAAATTCTCACTTATTCATTTAAATCAACATAAATGCCTTTTTTAGAAAAAATAGTCCATTCACAAATATTTGTAACATGATCAGCTATTCTTTCTAAATATTTAATTACAAATAGTAGCTGTGTTCCATCATTAATTAAATCTTCTTTTTCATGAATTCTTTTTATCATCTTTTCAAATAATGATTTATACAAAACATCTACCTTATCATCTTCTTTACAAATTTTGTATGCCGCATCAACATCATTTTGCAAATACACTTCTATAGATTGTGTTATCATGCTACGTACTTTCATTTCCATCTCAAATAGCTTCTCAATATCTCCATTAAAAACTTTTAGACTTCTATTTATCCTTTTGGTTATCTTGCATATATCAACTGCATGATCTGCAATTCGTTCTAAATCAGTAACTATTTTTGATGCTGTAAATACTCGCCTTAAGTCTTCAGCAAGAGGTTGTTCTGTTGCTATAAACTTAATACAGTCTTCTTCAATTTCTTTCTGCATATTATCAACAATATCATCATTCTTTATGACTTCTTCAGCTTTTTGTATATCATAATTCTTTAATGCAATCATGCTTTCATAAATCTGCTTTTCAACAAAACTAGTCATATCTATTAATCTTTTAGTAATATTTTTAACTCTGGCCTCCTGTAATTGCCTTACCATTATTAATCCCCTCACTTTTAATTTAATTTCTCTTTTATCCAAATCTTCCCGTTATATAGTCTTCCGTTCTTTTATCCTTAGGCTTGTAAAAAATATCATCTGTCTTTCCAAATTCAATAACCTCTCCATTTAAGAAAAATGCTGTCTTATCTGCAATTCTTCCTGCCTGCTGCATATTATGAGTTACAATTATTACTGTATATTTCTTTTTAAGTTCATCCATAAGTTCTTCCATTTTTGCAGTGGAAATAGGATCTAATGCTGATGTAGGTTCATCCATTAAAATTATTTCAGGAGAAACTGCAAGAGTTCTTGCTATGCATAATCTCTGCTGCTGTCCTCCAGACATTCCAAGCGCGCTATCCTTAAGTCTGTCTTTTGTTTCATCCCATAAAGCAGCTCCTTTTAAACTTTTTTCAACTATTTCATCAAGCTGATCTTTATTTTTTATTCCATGAATCTTTGGCCCATAAGCAATATTATTATAAATTGACATAGGAAATGGATTAGGTCTTTGGAACACCATACCTATTCTCTTTCTCAAATGAATTTCATCGTAATCTTTATATATATCTTTTCCTTCAAAGAGAACTTCACCATCAATCTTTACAATATCAATCAAATCATTCATTCTATTAATAGT
Organism: Clostridium sp. SM-530-WT-3G; assembly: GCF_012843905.1. Taxonomy (GTDB): domain Bacteria; phylum Bacillota; class Clostridia; order Clostridiales; family Clostridiaceae; genus Clostridium. The sequence continues at coordinate 3,182 of NZ_JABAGC010000002.1, read as the reverse complement.
TCTTAAAAAAGTTGACTTACCACAGCCTGAAGGACCTATAAGCGCAGTAACTTCATTTTTATTTATACTCATATTTATATCTTTTAGTGCCTGTTTTTCTCCATAATATAAATTTAAATTTTTAGTTTCTATTATGTTATTCATAAATTCCTCCTATTTGCCACTGTAAGCTTTAATCAATCTATTCCCAATTAATTTTGCAATTACATTGAATAAAAGTACTGCTATTATGAGTACTGCTGCTGTTCCATTAGCAATCTGAACTGCATCCACCACTATGCCTTCTGAATTTAATTTCCATATATGGACCGCTAATGTTTCTGCTGGTCTGAATAATGAAAAAGCTGAATTTCCTGTCAAGCTTATGCTGTTGAAGTTCAAAGTTTTTGAACTCAATCCTGCTGTATAAAGGAATGCTGCTGCTTCTCCAAATATTCTTCCTGCTGCAAGTATTATTCCGGTTATTATTTCTGCCATAGCACTTGGTACTGTAAGTCTCATTAATGTCTGCCACTTTGTAGCTCCAAGTCCAAGTGAAGCTTCCTTTACTTTCTTACTTGCGGCTACAATGGCGTTTTCTGATATTCTTGTCATTGATGGTATATTCAAGATACTTACAGATAGTGCTCCAGCTAGCACTGAATATCCCCATCCTGCCATGTTTACAAAAACCAGCAACCCAAACATACCTATTACTATTGATGGAAGAGATGACATTGTTTCAAGACACATTCTTATAAAATTAAGAATAGGCCCTTGCTTTGCATATTCTGCTAAATATATACCTGCGCCAATTCCAATAGGTACTGTAATAATCAATGATATTACAAGCATATAGAATGAATTAAATAACTGTGGCCCTATTCCTCCACCTGCACCTGTTAATTTAGGCTTTCCAAATAAAAATGAAGGTTTTAGCATTGCGCCACCTTTGTATAATATATAAGCAATAAATGCTCCAAGTAGTACAACAATAAAAACGCTTATTATATAGAAAACAGCCGTTGCAATCTTATCCGCTCTTTTTGCATTCACTATCTGTCACTCCTTCTCTCGATCATTCTAACTAAAACTATGAATATAAATGAAATAATCAGCAATATTAAAGCTAAAGTCCATAATGCATCATTCCATGCTGTTCCTCCTACTGTATTTGCCATATCCATAGTAATAATACTCGTAAGTGTGGCCATTGAAGAGAAAATACTGTCTGGTATTCTTACTGTATTACCTATAACCATCTGAACTGCTAATGCTTCACCAAAAGCTCTTGCTATTCCAAGTACTATTCCTGTAAGAATTCCCGACTTTGCTCCTGGTACTATAACCCTATAGATTGTCTGCCATCTTGTAGCTCCTAGTCCATAAGATGCTTCTATATGATCCTGAGGAATTGTCTTTATTGCATCAATTGATAGCGTTGCAATTGTAGGTAAAATCATAAGTGAAAGTACTAAAATTCCTGCAAGTAATGAGAATCCCATTCCACCAAAGTTATTTTTTATAAATGGAACTAATACTGAAATACCAACCCAGCCATATACTACTGATGGTATTCCAACTAAAATTTCCAATGCCGGCTTAATAATTTTCAAACCGACTTTTTTTGATATTACATTTACAAAAATAGCTAAAGAGACAGCTATAGGTGCACTTATTATTACTGCACCTACAGATACCAATGTTGAACCTAAGATGAAAGCAAGAGCACCAAAGGATGGCTCATCACTTTGATTCGGTTTCCAGTCATTCTTAAATAGAAATTGTCCAATACTATAACCATCCTGAGTAAATAACTTTATACCCTTTGAAGCTATAAATATTATTATAGATAAGGTTATTAGTATTATCAGTATTCCACATAACCCTGCAAATCCCTGGCCTAAATATTCATTTTTCAGCCTCTCCTTAAAACTTCTCTTTTCCATCTTAATCATCCTTTAATCTTTCTATTTTTCTTTAATATCTGATCCTGAGATAAATCCTAAGCTGCTTAAACTATCTTTATTTTCATCGCTTGATATGAAGTCTATAAATAATTTAGCCGCTTCATTTGGTTCACCTTTTGTATACATATGACCATATGACCAGAATGGATATGAACCATTTTTGATATTAGCTTCATCATCGCTTACACCATTTATCTTAACTGATGTCAATACTTCTTTAGCTTCTGCTGTATTCATATATGCAAGACCTAAATAACTGATTGCTCCGTCATTTTGTTTCATAGCTGATAGAACTGCACCATTAGAATCCTGTGTTACTCCAATTGAATCATTTTCTAAAGTCTTATCTCCATCTAAAATTGTCTTTTCAAATGTAGCTCTTGTTCCTGAACCGCTTGTTCTATGAATAATTAATATTTCTTTATCAGGACCTGTTGTTCCATCAGCCTTTTTAATTTGGTTCCAATTTGTAACCTTACCTGAGAATATATCTTTAATCTGATCTTTTGTTAAATCATCTATTCCGAGTGTCTTACTTACTGCTACTGCAAATCCTTGAGCTACAACTTTATGATCTACTAACTCTTTTGCTTTATCAGCATCAAGTTTTTCTTCTGCAAAAACATCTGAATTTCCTATATCAACTGTTCCATCTGAAACTTGTGTAAGACCTGTACCTGATCCTCCAGCCTGTGCACTTATTTCAATGTCTGGATTTTTTTCATTAAATTTTTCAATAGATTGTTCCATTAATGGTAATAAAGCTGAAGATCCACTTACTGTTAGTGATCCACTTACACTTTCTTCAGAACTTCCACTAGCTGTTCCTCCAGCACTCTGATTGCTGTTACCGCAACCTACCATTGCTCCTCCAATCATAGTTACTAGTAAAGCACTTACTATTAGTTTTAAACTTCTTTTTTTCATTAAAGTTCCCTCCATTTAATAGATTACTTATTATTTAATTATCTTTCTTATTTTTCCTTACAATTCTATAATAAGCTCATTAAGTTAATAGATTATTAGGCGTATGTTAATTAATATTAGAATACTGTTAATTAAATTTAACATTTCTCTTTATAATATTCCCTCCAAAGTTCCATCATTTTTTCTACACACATAAGTATTAATAATAAAAAATTGAATATTTATTTACAATCGAGTAGGAGGTAGACAATTATTTTGTCTACCGACCTCTCAGTCGAGTAAATAAGAGGAATTGCACCTCAAACT
>NZ_JABAGC010000019.1 GCF_012843905.1 Clostridium sp. SM-530-WT-3G | reverse complement strand
TTAAAAGTCATGTGCTCTACCGACTGAGCTAGTGAACCATGTTTAAATGGCTGGGATGGCAGGATTCGAACCTACGCGTAACGGAGTCAAAGTCCGTTGCCTTACCGCTTGGCGACATCCCACTGTGCCTAAGTTGCCTTAGTACTTTTTAGTTTTAAAATAAATGGTGCGCCATCACGGGTTCGAACCGGGGACACCCTGATTAAGAGTCAGGTGCTCTACCAACTGAGCTAATAGCGCATATATGGAGCAGGTAGTGGGAATCGAACCCACCTTGCCAGCTTGGAAGGCTGGAGTATTACCGATATACGATACCTGCATATTATCTTGTATTTTTTAAATGGAGCGCGAGACGGGACTCGAACCCGCAACTTCCACCTTGGCAAGGTGGCACTCTACCATTGAGTCACTCACGCGTCTTAATGGTGCAGATGAAGGGAGTCGAACCCCCACGCCGTAGGCGCTAGATCCTAAGTCTAGTGCGTCTGCCAATTCCGCCACATCTGCATTTGGTGGCTCACCCGGGAATCGAACCCGGGACACCATGATTAAAAGTCATGTGCTCTACCGACTGAGCTAGTGAACCGAATATAATTGGCTGGGATGGCAGGATTCGAACCTACGCATAACGGAGTCAAAGTCCGTTGCCTTACCGCTTGGCGACATCCCAAGATGGGGTGAACGATGGGACTCGAACCCACGACAACCAGTGCCACAAACTGGCGCTCTACCAACTGAACTACGTTCACCACATGGTGCGTTTTAAGGGATTCGAACCCCTGGCCCACGCCTTAGAAGGGCGTTGCTCTATCCAGCTGAGCTAAAAACGCATATGTTAGACAAACTTACGTTTGTAATGGAGCAGGTAGTGGGAATCGAACCCACCTTGCCAGCTTGGAAGGCTGGAGTATTACCGATATACGATACCTGCATACTATATTATTTTATCAAAAACCATTTTTAAATGGTCGGGGTGACAGGGATCGAACCTGCGACCTCAACGTCCCAAACGTCGCGCGCTCCCAGCTGCGCCACACCCCGGTTTAAATGGTGCGTTTTAAGGGATTCGAACCCCTGGCCCACGCCTTAGAAGGGCGTTGCTCTATCCAGCTGAGCTAAAAACGCATACTGTCTTGTTACAAGACCTTTATCATTATAAACCTTTATTAAGTTTATGTCAAGTTTTTGTTTTTCAGAACGTTTATTATTTTAAACTTTCTTTCGAACTTTGTCAAGACTTTTTTCAAACGTCTCTGCCGCAAAGCCTCTGCTTGAATATCTTGAAATGGAGCAGGTAGTGGGAATCGAACCCACCTTGCCAGCTTGGAAGGCTGGAGTATTACCGATATACGATACCTGCATATTGAAGATTAATCATTCAAGATTAATGGTCGGGGTGACAGGGATCGAACCTGCGACCTCAACGTCCCAAACGTCGCGCGCTCCCAGCTGCGCCACACCCCGTTGTACTCTCTTCAATATCTTTTATTTTGTTGCTGTACTCATCAGCGACAAGATTTATTCTACAATATCATTTACGTTTCGTCAACACTTTTTTTTAATTTTTTTTATAAACTTTTCTACCCCTAGTAATAATGCCACTTTCACCAGTGTTTTTTTCTGATATTTGATAAAAATCCTCTCTGTTTTAATAAAAAATATTCTAAAAATATCTTATAAAATACATTATTTATTGTTAATTTTAAGATAATAGGTTTTAGATTTATTGAAAAATTATCAATATTATTTTCTAGTTCAAATTATCAATACAACTTAAAAATATAATTCTTTATCTTACAAAAATACAAATAAAAAGAGTACATTCTTAAAATGCACTCCTTCTTATTCTATCCTTTAATTTCCTTTAGATATGTATCAATTTCACCTTCATCATTAATGTCAATCATTCCAACATATCTTCCTCTTAATCTTGGAAGAGATACGCTTCCTGGATTCATAAGTATAAGATTATCAGTTTTCTCTATTCCCTGCTCATGTGTATGACCAAATAAAACTATATCTGCTCCAAGCTCACACCCTCTATAATATATATTATTTATTGTGCTCTTCACTCCATATAAATCTCCATGAGTATAGAATATCTTTCTTCCATTTAACTCTAATATACCTTCCTTAGGATATTTTGCTGAAAAGTCACAGTTTCCTGCTACAGCATATACCTCCCCACTAAATCCTTCTTTAAGAAGTTCTACATCATCAATATTATCTCCTAAGTGAATTAATATATCAGCATCCTTTATAGCATCCTTTGCTAAATTTATGTATCTTTTAACTCTATGTGTATCACTTACAACTGCAATTAACATTTTATAGTCCCCCTGTTTACAATAATATATTATTAACTTTACTATTAAACTAATTTAATAATTATATCTTTTACTTGTTTTAGAGCTTCTCCTCTATGGCTGATTTTATTTTTAGCCTCTGCACTTAACTCTCCAAATGTTTCATTTAAAGGCTCATAAAAGAATAATGGATCATATCCAAATCCTCCTTCTCCTTGTAACTCTTCTATAATTCTTCCCTTAACTTCACCTCTAGCTGTATAATAATCTCCATTTTCATCAAATATAGCTACTTGGCATACAAATTTAGCACCTCTTTTTTCTTCAGGTACATCTTTTAATTCTTTTAAAAGCTTTTTATTATTTTCAGAATCATTCCCATGCTCCCCTGCATATCTAGCAGAATAAACTCCAGGAGCACCATTTAAATAATCTACCATAAGCCCAGAATCATCTGACAAAACTATAAAATTCTTATCTCCTCTATTAATTAAAAACTCTCTAATTTCTTTAGCTTTTTTCTTTGCATTTTCTTCAAACGTAGCTCCATCTTCAACAACATCAATATTTATATTTTCATCTTTTAAAGATTTAACTTCAATATTTACATCCTTTAATATTTCTTTTATTTCCTTGATCTTCTTTTGATTATTACTTGCTAAAATGAGTTTTTTCATTGATATCTTCCTCCATTGACTGTTTATTTATAGTTATTAATTAACTATAAATAACTTATACTATTTCATTTTTATTTTATGAACTTGCTGATTTACTACTATTACAATTTTAATAAGTACATATTTAAGAAAATATAACTTTTAAAGAATTAATTATAAATTTACTATACTCTTTTCAGTAATATATAATACAAATAACTTGTCCTATATCCTAAAATCTTGTGTTTATAATTCCACTTTCATGTAGTTATTATTATTTCTATGCACTTTTTTAACTATTTCCTCATATTAATGAATAAGATGAGAATTTTATGAGAGGTGTATACATTGAGATATATTGGACCATTTTTTAGAATGAATAGTCTTTCTCAAAATGAAATAAGCGGCCAGCTTTTTTACTTATCAAAAGAATCAGTAAAAACACTAGTCCTTAACTCAAAATGTGGTCTACTTGCACAAATTAGAAGTTCAAAAAAATCTTCTATAAATGATATTAGCATACTAAATAACTTTTCTCCACTATTATGCTTATATAGAAAAGCTTCACCTATGTTCATCCACAGCAAAACAAGTCATGGATTTGATGAATCATCTTTTAGGAAAGAAATCAACCCATCAACTAATGCTTTTATGACACTTTGTCTTCTCGAATTGAGTAATTACTATTCAAACTATTCTAATGATAACCGTAATGTAATTTCACTAGAAAAACCTTACTTGTATCTAGCAAAGGAGCAACTCCAGTTCTATTCTGAAAATTTAAGAAATGATGAAGGTCTTTTCGTAAGTAAAAAGAATACTTCTGAAGCAAATTCAAAGGGTTATTCATTAATAAATAAAGATGATAAATTCAAATTTTCTGATCAAGCTTTTATGATGGATGCTTATTTTCTATACTCATATTTGAATAAAAACGATACTGAAAGCATTGAATATTCTAAGTTTGCAAATGAAATATTAAGTTTGTTTATAGATTATAAAGATGAATTATACAACTTATCATTTGCTGAAAATATTCAAATCTTATTAGCATTAAATATATATTATAAATATTCAAAAAATCATGCTGCAAAGGAACTTATAATTGATTTAGGAGACTTTTTAATAAACAAGTTTGATGAGAAAGATTATTATATTGATAATTTAGATGATTGTGCTCTATTTTCTATATGTCTTATAGAATCTTATAAACATACAGGAATTATTTCATTCAAAGATAGCTATAGAGACGTAAGCGAAAAATTATTAAGCTTATATAATTCCGATAAAAATATGTTCGTAAAAATTTCTGATAAAAAAGAAATTAAATACTCGTGTTTAGAAATAAATCTATATCTCTTATGTCTTTTAGTATATTCATATGAGGAAGATAAAACTAACGAATTAAAACCAGTCCTTTCTGCATTCTATAGAAAATTCTATGTAAACAGTGGCCTCTTAGCAAGCTGGCCAGATGCACCTACTTTAGATGAAGTAGAAAGATATAAAAACTTAAGTCTTCGAGCTGATGATATGCTTGAAGAAACTTATTTTAGAATGCCTATGCTTCCTACTCCAAAGAGTTCAGGAATCGCATCAATATTTATAAAAAACCTTACTTATTCAAAGAAAAAAGATACATTTACAGCAAGCAAACTTTCTTTTGATAGCAACAAAAATATGTTTAGCTTTTATTTAATAATTTATCTTTTAAAAGATAAAATCAAAAAGATTATGGGCTTTGGATTACCTGGTACAAAAAAATATTCAAATAATCAAGAAACAAATATTGAAAACCGTAAAACTCCTAATAATAACTCAAACAATAATAATTCTGATAATATATTAAAATTAGATAATAACATTAATAAAAATTTAAAACATGATAAAAAAGTTTTTTCAAACAATTTAGATAATCCAAAAAAACTCGATATAGATGAAAATAATATATCTTCTATAGAACTTACCCAAGTAGATGAAATTCCCGTTACAGAAGTTATACCTGTTAATGAAAAAATCAAATTAAATGCTTCTCTTCCTAAAACCGAAAAAAATCAAAAATCAAAAAAATCAAAGAACAAATAACTTTAAAAATTATTATTTAGTATGAGAAACTTTTTCATATACAAAAATTTAAAACTAATTATAACTGAAGACCCGGATTAAATACTATCCTGGTCTTTTATTTGTTGAATCAATTAAGTATTTTTACTCTATGTTGCTAAAATCAATATTCCCATTACCATCAAAGTTAATAGATGTAATCTTATTCGATAATGCTATATTTTCATTTTGAAAACATAAAGGAAGTATATTGTAGTTATTAAATAAACTTTCTTCTAATGGATAATAGCTTTTATTACTATCCTCAGCTCTTATTTTATCTAATATTTTTTTATCTGTATCATTAAAATATTTTTCAAAATTAGTATAGAATTTTTCTCTATCAGAATATATTGCACTACTACTCATAAGTATCATGTCATATTTCTTTGTAAAATAATAATCACTGAATTCTTCATCTGATGCAAGATTATACTTTACTGTAATTTCTGTATTCTTTGCAAACCATTCTTTTATAGTTCTGCATAATATACGATTTAATTTATCATCCTTAGCAATTATAGTTAATACTTGAGGTCTTGACCAACTACCTTCTTTATTAGAATTAACTTTTCTTATCTGAATAACATTTAAATTCTCCTTATCTTCTCTAAAGTAACATCCTTCTGCTAAATCAAATTCACTGCTATTTAGATTTTGATACTCTCCTATAGATTTATATATATTATTATATATTTCTCTTCTTCCCTGCATAGGAATACTCCCATCATTATTAATAATAAGATATACTCCTAAAGGTTTTGGAATAGTAATAAGGTTATTTTCATCCTTAAGCTTATTTAATTCACTTGATGGAGGATTTATAACTATATCACGTCCACCAATCTCATATGAAGCCATAGATTGTTCTGTACTTGAATCCTTAATTATATTTATAACATCTAATTTAGCATTACTATTATCATTTTTTCTAAGTGTAATATTTTCACTTCCTACACTTTCAATTTTATAATCTCCAGAATATATCAATGAATCATAATTCCTTTTTATATCTCTCCATAATATAAGATACTTTCTTATTCTGTATTGAGGTTTTGTAAGCTCCTCTAAGAATTTATCATCCCTTTGGTTAAGCCTTATAATTATTGAATTATCTTGTGCTTTTATTGCAACACTTTTATCAAAAGTATTTTTACCATTTTTATAATCTCTAGCTCCATATACATTCAAAATTGAAGTTATATTTTCGTCCTTTTCTTCTTTTATAAGCTGCCTAAAATATTCAATAATATCCTCTGCAGTTATTTTAGAATTGTTACTCCAATAAATATCATCTCTTATTTTAAATTCATATTGAATCCCATCTGGGCTTACTGTATATTCACTTGCTAATGATGGAACAATTTCACCTTTTGCATTTTTACAGACTAATCCTTTACTAGTAGCGCATATTATATCTGTATCATAACTATTGAGATTAGATATAGTAGTTAAGTCATCTGGTATATCCTCAACCCCATATGTTATACTTTTTGCAACATTAGTACTTGATACATTACTATCATTTTTATCAATAAAATTCACGCCTAAAATTATTACAATTATAAATATAAATAGAACTATAAAATATTTTTTTATAAATTTGCGCACTCTTACTCACCTTTTCACCCATATTTTCAACATTACTTTTTATTAAATTTGTAATATACTTTATATGAAAAGTATTAACACATTAATTAAAAGTTAATCACAATCAGCCAAAAATCATTCACAACTTTTGATTAATTTTTCACATCCCATGTATAGTAAATTTTATTTTGTATATAATTAATAACTGTTAGCATGGATGTGTTATAATTGAATTATCTTTTTGAGGAGGTTTTTTAATGCATTACTTAGCAGGCGCCTTTATAATAGTTTCAATATTATTTATGTGCGTATTTATGTTTATTGGAATATGGAGTTTTATTGTATTCTTAAAGTCATATCGTCAAACACGATATCAAAATTACATATTAGAAAAGATAAGTCAAAAGTTAAATTCTATTGCTAATTCCATGCCTAAAAAAGAAGATAGTGAGGATAAATATGCTTATCTTACAGGCGAAGAAGACTTTGAATTTACTGAAGACAATGATGATAGATTAAGCAATGTAACAAATATTAATAAACAGCATTAAAATAACTGTATAAAAAATTTAATGCAGGTATTTCAATTTCAAAAGATACAATACAAAACACTAAAACAAATAAGTAGTGTCCTCAAAATAACATGATATTTCTTATGAATACCATATTATTTTGAGGACATCTAGCTATATATTAAAATTATAATATTTCCTATAATACCTATAATAATAGTAACTGTTGCTCTTCATATTAGATTGAATATGCCCAATAGGTGTTCTTTTTCCAAATAAGAATACTTATTCCCACCTTATAATTTTTAACAAAAAAACTAACAGCAACCAAAAATTCAATTACTGTTAGTTCTTATATATAAATTAATTATCTCTTTTCAACTTCTTGTCTAACTAATTTATTAACGATTCCTGGGTTTGCTTGGCCTTTAGCTGCTTTCATAACCTGACCTACTGCAAATCCTAAGATTCTTTCTTTACCAGCTTTAAATTGTTCTATTACTTGAGGATTTTCATCTAAAACTTTATTAACCATTTCAAGGATTGCTCCTTCATCATTGTTAACTTTTAATCCTCTTTCTTCAATTATAGTTTTAGGTGATTTTCCGCTTTCAAACATAGCTTCTAATACTTGCTTACCTATTGCTGATGATATAGTACCATCTTTAATAACTTCTATTAATTCAGCTATATCTTTTGGAGTAAATTTAAGTTCTTCAATCCAAGTGTTATCAATCTTCATAAGTCTTGATACATCACCCATGATCCAGTTTGATGCTGCCTTTGGATCTCCTGAAATCTTAGCTGCTTCATCAAAGAAATCTGCCATAGAAGTAGTTAAAGTTAATACATGAGCATCATACTTAGGTAATCCATATTCATTTCTGAATCTATTTTCCTTTTCATGTGGAAGTTCTGGAATTGTCTTTCTTATTTCTTCTATCCATTCATCAGAAACATTTAAAGTAACTAAGTCACCTTCTGGGAAGTATCTATAGTCATTAGCTTCTTCTTTGCTTCTCATAACTACAGTTAAATTGTTTGCTTCATCCCATTTTCTAGTTTCAACAAACATTTCTTCCCCTTCAGTTACAGCTTTTACTTGTCTTTCAAATTCATAATCTAAAACTTTTTCTACTGATTTAAATGAGTTAACATTTTTAATTTCAGTTCTTACTCCAAGTTTTTCAGTTCCCTTTTCTCTAACTGAAATATTAACGTCACATCTTAATGAACCTTCTTCCATCTTACAGTCTGAAATTCCAGCTGCTGATAGTATGCTCTTAAGTTTTGTTAAGTATAAAGTAACTTCTTCCTTAGTTCTTAAATCTGGTTTTGTTACAACTTCTATTAGTGGAACTCCAGCTCTGTTAAAATCTATTAATGCTCCTCTTTTAGTATGTAATATCTTAGCAGCATCATCTTCTATATGAATTCTTTCAATTCCTATTCTCTTGATTTCTCCACTTTCAAGTTCAATATCAACATATCCATTTCTGCAAAGTGGGAATTCATCCTGAGTTATTTGATAGTTTCTTGGACAGTCTGGGTAGAAATAGTTCTTTCTATCCATTCTTCCTATTCTAGTTATTTCACAATTTAAAGCTAAACCTGCTTTAATTCCTAATTCAACAACGTGTTTATTTAATTGTGGAAGTGAACCTGGAAGTCCTAAACAAACTGGACATACATGAGTATTCGCTTTTCCACCAAATTCAACAGCACAACCACAATACATTTTAGTATTAGTTAAAAGTTCTACGTGTGTTTCTAATCCAATGACTGATTCAAATTCCATTTGTTTTCACTCCTTCTCCCTATAAGTTTGGATGCATTTCATGCCAGTTAGTTGATTGTTCATAGCTGTAAGCTAAATTGAATAATGTATCTTCTTTAAAGTAGTTACCCATAATTTGAAGTCCTACTGGAAGTCCATCAGCTAAACCACATGGAAGTGAAATTGCTGGAATACCTGCAATATTAACTGGTACAGTATATATATCACCTAAGTACATTTCTAATGCATTATTTTTCTTTTCTCCTATTTTATAAGCTGGAGTTGGAGCTGTTGGTGATATTATTGCATCGAAATCTTTGAATATTTCTTCAAATTCACCTTTTATAAGATTTCTAACTTTTAATGCTTTCTTATAGTATGCATCATAGTATCCTGCTGATAATGCATATGTACCAAGCATTATTCTCTTCTTAACTTCTTTTCCGAATCCTTCGCTTCTTGATTTGAAGTATAAATCTACTGCATCTTCAACATCTTTAGCTCTTCTACCATATCTAACACCATCAAATCTAGCTAAGTTTGATGAAGCTTCTGCACATGCTACTAAGTAGTATGCTGATATAGCATAATCTGCAAGTGGAAGTGAAACTTCTTTAACTTCAGCACCATTTGCTTCAAATACTTTTAATGCATCATAAACTGCTTTTTTAACATTTTCATCTAATCCATCTTTAAAGAATTCACTAGGAATTGCTATTTTCTTTCCTTTGATATCTGTATTTAATGAATCAAAGTAATTTGGAACTTTAATATCAGCAGTTGTAGAATCTCTATGATCCATACCAGCAATTGCTTGAGTAAGCATAGCACAATCTTTAACATCTCTTCCTAAAGTACCAACTTGGTCAAGTGTAGAACCATATGCTACAACCCCACTTCTTGATACTCTTCCGTATGTTGGTTTAAGTCCAACTATACCACAAAATGAAGCTGGTTGTCTTACAGATCCACCTGTGTCTGTTCCAAGAGCTAATGGAACTTCATTAGCTGCAACAGCTGCTGCAGATCCACCTGATGATCCTCCTGGTACTCTATCTAAATCCCAAGGATTTCTTGTGATTTTGAATGCTGAATTTTCAGTTGATGAACCCATTGCAAATTCATCCATGTTTAATTTTCCTAAGATTACTCCACCTTCTGATTTAACAGCTTCTGAAACTGTAGCATCATATGGTGATATGTATCCTTCTAATATTTTAGATGCACAAGTGTTTTGCATTCCCTTAACACTTATATTATCTTTAACTCCTAGAGGAACTCCCCCTAATACTCCTAGGTCTTCTCCTCTGCTTAATTTTTCATCTAAAGCTTTAGCATCATTTAGTGCTTCTTCTTTAGCAACATATAAAAACGCATCAACTTTTGAATCTACGCTTTCAACTCTATCTAAATGAGCTTTTGTAACTTCTTCTACAGAAGCTTCTTTTTTAGCTATTAAATCTTTTAATTCATGAGCTTTATATTTTGAAAACTCCATTAATTTACCCTCCAATCAAGACTAGCCTTTAATGATAGCTGGTACTACAATATATTCTTCTAATGTATCCGGTGCATTTTTAGTTACATCTTCAAGTTTTAACGATGGAACTACTACATCTTCTCTAAACCTATTTTCAATATAATAAGGATTTACTATTATATCTTCATTTTCAGTATCTAATTCTCCAAGCTTTTCAACATAAGCTAGTATTTGATTTAAGTCTTCTGCTAAACCTTCTTTTTCACTTTCATCAAAGCTTAATCTTGATAGTTCAGCAACATAATCTACATCTTTAATGCTAACTGCCATATTAAAATCCTCCTTTTCATATTAAAACTATTTAAAACGCATTATTTTGCGATAATTAAACCTAATTTAAACATAATAAATTCTATCATAAAATTAACTTTTTTACTATTTTTCCATAAGCAAAGTTTACTCAGTTAACAGTTAACAGGTAACAGTTAACAGTTTAAGGTGAAAAATCCTATGGCTTTTTATTATATTATATATTATTCAATAAATTTTGCTACGCAAAATCCATAGTCATTAATTTCAAAATTTTACGTCAGTAAAATCATCCACATCTGTTAACTGCTAACCGTTAACTGACAACTGAAGAAATGCTGTTAACTGAAAACTGAAAATTCATCTTATATAATTTATCATAAAAAATAATAATACAATTGATATAGAAAAACTTACTGCTGAATAAAATATTCTTCTACGTCCTGTTTCATTAAAAAGAAATCTGAATGCTAAAATTGCCATTGTAATACATATTCCAAGTTGTATAGGCAAATATGAATTAAATATCTGGCCTACATAAAAGAATTGATATGTAGTTAAAAATGTGCAGATTATAATGATACTTGTTATAAATGCTGATACAAATGATAACAGATTTATTAACTTTTTCACTACATTACCCCCTTAATATTTCTTCAAATTCCTCTTCTGAAAGTACTTTTACTCCAAGTTCTTGAGCTTTTGTCAATTTAGAACCTGCCGCTTCTCCTGCTATTACATAATCAGTCTTTTTACTCACGCTTCCAGCAACCTTAGCTCCTAAGCTTTCAAGTTTTTCTTTTATTTCACTTCTTGAATAATTCTGAAGAGTTCCTGTAGCTACTACTGTTTTCCCCATAAATGGATTTTCAGTAACTTCTACTTCTTCAAATCTAGGATTAACTCCAAGTTCTAATAATTCATCTATTGTTTCCAAAACTTTTTCTTCCTTAAAGAAGGATACTACATCTTGAGCAACAACATCTCCAACATCAGGAACTTCTACTAATTCTTTAAACTTAGCATTTTTAAGACCTTCAATTGATTTAAATTTATTAACTATATCTTTTGCAGTTTTAACTCCTACGTTTGGAATTCCAAGTGCATATATAAACGAATGAAGTTCACAGTCCTTGCTCTTTTCGATAGCTTCTAAAAGATTTTGAGCTTTCTTAGGCCCGAATTTTTCTAACCCTACAAGTTCTTCTTCTTTTAATTTATATAAATCTGAAATAGATTTAATATTAAGTTTTTCAAATAGCTGTTCTGCTGTTCTTTCTGAAAATCCTGCAATATTCATAGCTTCTCTTGATGCATAGTGAACTATACTTTTAACCATTTGTGGCTTACATGATAATGTATTTTCACAGAAATAATGTGCTCCATCTACTATGATGTGACTTCCACACGCTGGACATTCTGTAGGTGGTACAATATCCTTAGCACCTTCTAATGTTTCAGGTACAGTTCCCATAATTTCTGGAATAACATCATTACTTCTTCTTACAAATACGTCCGCACCTATCTTAACGCCTTTTCTTTGAATATCATCCATATTGTTCAAAGTAGCTCTTTTAACTGTAACTCCTGCAAGTTCAACCGGTTCAAGTATAGCTGTTGGTGAAACTCTACCACTTCTTCCTACATTCCATTCTACATCTAAAAGTTTAGTAGTTGCTTCTTGAGCTTCAAACTTATATGCAATAGCCCATTTAGGGAACTTAATAGTATATCCCATAAGTTCTCTTGTTCTCATATCATCAATTGCAATTACAAGTCCATCAATATCATAATTTAAATTAAATCTAATATCTTTTATATAATCAATTTGTTCTTGTATTTCATCAATTGTTGTACATACTTTTAAGTAATCATCTACTGGGAATCCTTTCTCTTTTATGAATTCCATCATTTCTAAATATGATGTAAAAGGAGTTCCTTCTTTATATCCTATGTCATAAAAGAATGCTGAAAGATTTCTCCTAGCTGTTTCCTTTACGTTAAGATTTCTAAGAGCTCCAGCTGCTCCATTTCTTAAATTTTTAAGTGGAGTAGTTGCAGTTTCATTGTATTTATCAAATGCTTCTTGAGTCATTACAGCTTCTCCATGAATTTCAAACACATCATCATTTGAAACTTTAAGAGGAATAGATTTTATAGTCTTAACTTGAGCAGTTACATTTTCACCAATTGATCCTGTTCCTCTTGTGGCCGCACTTTCAAGTATACCTTCTCTATTATATGTTAAGTTTATAGTCAAACCATCAAATTTCTTTGTAAGCACATATTTAAGATCTGGAAGATTTTCTCCTCTTGCTCTAGCTTCATTCACAAACTTGATATTTCTGTTATGCCAATCAATAATTTCTTGAAGACTTTGAGCTTTATCTAAACTCCAAAGTCTTGCCTTATGTGTATATTTTTCGAACCCATCTAATACTACATCCCCTACTCTTTGAGTTGGTGAATAAGGAAGTACATATCCAGTTTCTTTTTCAAGTTCAACTAATTCATAGTATTCTGTATCATACTGTTTATCTGTAACAGATGGTTTATCTAAAGAGTAATACTCATAAGAATATCTATTTAGTTTTTCAACTAAGTCCTCAATTCTTTCTTTTTTATCCACAATAATCTCTCCTCAAATTCATTATAGCATTTTAAGCTTTGCAAAAGATAATAATAGTATTTTTACACCCTGCTTATCAAAAGCAATTGTAAGCTTTTTATCATTTCCCGAATCCTGAACTGAAACTATAGTACCTACACCAAACTTATCATGTTTAACTTTTCTACCCATAGTAGCTTCAGCTGCAGTAATATACTCTCCACTACCAGTTGAAACATGAGCAGCTGCTGCATTTATTCCATTTACTCCAGAGCCCATAACACCTTCTCTACTTCTTGAAAGTCCACTTCCTGAAACTGTTCTATTCATACTATTTCTAAGACTATGAGGGTTGTTATATGAACTTTTATTAATAAAACCTTCTCTACTCTTCATTCCAGCTTTTTCTACAGCAACATATTCTTTAAGCTCTGGTTTTATTTCATTAATAAAATCTGATTGTGGATACGCTACAGTTCTACCAAATACTCTTCTTACTTCTGCTGAAGTCATAAATAAGGTTTCCTTAGCTCTTGTTATACCAACATAACATAATCTTCTTGACTCTTCCATTTCAGATTCCTTTTCAAATGATGCACTTCCAGGGAATATACCATTTTCCATTCCCACCATAAATACTACTGGAAATTCAAGCCCCTTTGCACTATGAACAGTCATAAGTACAACTGCATCATCCTCTTCTTCCATCTTATCTGTATCTTGAACTAAAGATACTTTTTCAAGATATGCAGATAATGATTTATCTTCACTACTCTTTTCAAAATCAACAGAATCTGAAACTAATTCTTTTAAGTTTTCAATTCTACTCTTATCTTCTATTTCATTAGATTTCTTAAGAGCATCCATATATCCTGTATCTTCTAGAATAGTTTCTATAAGCATAGATACAGGTGTTGTCTCACTAATTTCCATAAAGTTTTCCATAAGCTGAACAAATGGTTCTATACATGTAACATTTCTTTTAGTTAATGTAGGTATACTTCTTATTTCTGAAAGTGCATCCCACATATTTAATTCAAAGCTTTCTGCAAATTCCTGAACTTTAGCTACAGTTGCATCTCCTATACTTCTCTTAGGAACATTAATTATTCTTTTTAAACTTATATCATCTTGAGGATTTACTATAAGCTTTAAGTAAGCAAGAATATCTTTTATTTCTTTTCTATCATAGAATTTTGTTCCTCCTACGATTTTATAAGGTATTCCCTTTCTTCTAAAACTTTCTTCAAAAATTCTTGACTGTGCATTTGTTCTGTAAAGGACAGCAAAATCACTATATTTCTTATTTTCATTTCTTTTTATATCTACAATCTGCTTTCCTACAAAGTCACCTTCATCAGAATCAGAATAAGCTCTATATATTTTAATTTTACTTCCAGATTCCTGTTCTGTTCTAAGAACTTTATTTTTTCTATTAGCATTATTTACTATAACTTCATTAGCAGCATTTAATATATTTCCTTTAGATCTGTAATTCTGCTCAAGTTTAATAACTTTCGCTTCTGGATAATCTTTTTCAAAGTCCAATATATTTTTAATATCTGCGCCTCTCCATTGATATATGCATTGATCATCATCCCCTACAACACAGATATTTTTATATTTTGAAGCAAGTAGCTTTACAAGTTCGTACTGTGCCCCATTTGTATCTTGATACTCATCTACCATTATGTATTTAAATTTTCTCTGATAGAATTCTAATGTTTCAGGATTATTTTTAAATAATTCTACTGTTTTAAAAATTAAATCATCAAAATCTAAAGCATTATTTTCCTTAAGTCTCCTTTGATACATTTCATATACATCTGCAATTTTATTTTCTCTAAAATTAGACTCATTTTCTAATTTAAAGCTTCGTGCACTCTGCATTCTATCTTTTGCTTTACCTATTTTACCCATGATTTCTTGTTCTGTTATATCTTTATCATTAATATTTAAAGCTTTCATACATTCTTTAATTAATGTTTTTGCATCTGATGTATCATATATAGTAAAGCTTGATTTATAGCCTATTTTATCTATTTCTCTTCTTAGTATTCTTACACAAGTTGAATGGAAAGTTGATATCCACATGCTTTCAGCCTGTTCACCAATAAGCGCTTTAACTCTATCTTTCATTTCTTTAGCTGCTTTATTAGTAAATGTTATTGCCAAAATGTTATACGGTGCAATTTCCAAGTCTTCTATCATATGTGCTATTCTATGAGTCAAAACTCTAGTTTTACCTGAGCCTGCTCCTGCTAAAATTAGTACTTGACCATCAATGGTAGTTGCCCCTTCGTACTGTTCTTTATTAAGTAATTTTCTCAAATCCATATTACTTTTCCTCCTTTCCCAATCCTTAAATATTATATCATATATGAATATATTGCAATCTTAAGACACTATAAGCTGCAACATAAATTCATTTAAAATTTCTATTATTTTTCATAAGACTACTTATAATATTGCCTATATAAATAGATATAATTCAATCTTTAAAACCTATAAATAAATTTATCTAATACTAAAAAATGAATAATATTATTCATACTACATTTTTTGTTGAATAATATTATTCACTTTCTAGTTTTTTATGTATTAAACATAATTTTTATGTGAAATAAATTTTGATAAAAATTTTTTTATAAATAATCCTTAAACTTTTATTAATTTTTCAATTTTAAACATTTTCATTTTTTATAAACAAAAAAACGCAACCCTTGGGGCTAGGTTGCGCTTTAGCAATAAGCAATAAGCAATAAATAAAAAGGGGGCTATATATTCCTTTTATTTATCCTTGCAAAATAATTATAGGATATTATGTTCAATAATGCAAGTCATTTATAGAAAAAATTTAATTTTTTGCAATAAAATGAATGTTTTTATTGCAAAATTAAATAACATTCGTTAATAACTCTTTAAAAGTGCAATTTCCTCTTCTGAAAGTTCTCTATATTCGCCTTCTTCTAAATCTGGATCTAAAGTTAAGCCTCCAAACTCTTCTCTCTTAAGATATACTACAGATTTGTTAACTGCTTCAAACATCCTCTTAACTTGATGGAACTTTCCTTCTTGAATTGTAATTCTAACTTCTGAGCCTTCATCACTTGCAGATATTATATCAAGTTTTGCTTCCATACACTTGTATCCATCATCTAAAGTTATTCCATTTTTAAATGCTTCAACGTCTTTTTCAGTAACCTTCTTATCTATTTTTGCATAATAAACCTTATCTACATGCCATTTAGGTGATATTAATCTATGATTTAATTCACCATCATTAGTTAATAAAAGAAGACCAACTGTATCTTTATCTAATCTCCCAACTGGGAATGGATTAAATACTTGATGATCTATATATAATAAATCAATAACTGTTTCATCTCTGTTATCATGAGTTGCAGATATAACCCCACTTGGTTTATTCATCATTAAATATATGTATTTACGATATAGTATTTCTTCACCATTTATCTTTATAACTGATTTTTCTGGATCAACAGACATACCATTATCTTTTACAACTACTCCATCAACTTCAATTAAGCCTTTTTTTACAAATGATTTTACATCCTTACGGCTTCCATATCCTAAATTAGAAATAATTTTATCTAATCTTTCCACTATTATTCACTTCACTTTCCTAAGTTTATCTTAATTTCTTCTTCATATATAGTATCTGATATTTAGTAATAAAGTAAATATTATTTATAAAATTTACTTGCTTTTAAATATAATTAATTATTCACATATACAAAAAAAAATAATCTTACTTTTTATACAATTATTATTTTACTTTTTTTATTATTGATTAAAAACGAAAAAACTGAAATCATATTTAATGATTTCAGCCTCTATTTTAATTATTATTTACCCTTATAATTATATTATGGTTATAAAGCTAGTCCCTATTATAATTTAATATAATTCCCACAAATATAAATTATCTAACTTTATTAATTACTTATAGTAAAAATACTTTTAGTTCCCCTATTTAACTACGTACTTTACTTTGATAATATCCCATAACCTTAGGAACATAATTTTGAGTTTCTAATGGCATTTTATAAAGATCACTAACAGAACTTACCCCTCTTCTCTGCATAGTTCCTGGACCTCCATTATAAGCCATAAGAGCCATTTGAATATTTCCATTATATTTATCCAAATATTCTTTTAAAAGCTTAGTCCCGCCATTTATATTCTGCTCAACATCATATGCATTAGTTATCCCTAAATAACTAAAATTACCAGGCATTATCTGCATAAGTCCAGCTGCTCCAGCACTAGAAGTACATGTTGAATCAAAATCTGATTCCTGTTTTATAATCGCATAAATTAAATTTTCATCAACTCCATATTCCTTTGATGCCTTATTAACAGCAGAATAAATTCTTTCAAGTTCACTTTTACTTGTATTACTTGGAGTATAATCTATACTTGGTGTAGGAATAGTGTAATTAACACTTAATCTATTCACTGCTAAAGGTATATCAAGCAGATTTTGACCTGCTAAATACTTCTGTTGAATTTGTTTTACAGCCTGCATACTACTTACTACATTTGCTAATTCACTTAAATCATTATCAACAGATTCTTGTAAATTATCCTGACTATTTTCAGCTGTACCTACTACTGTGTCTACTGAACCATTCTGGCTACTTTCCTTAACAGAATTCTTTGCTTTTTCTAAATAATTCTGCATTATTGCTTGAAATGCAAAGTTCACTTCATCACTTGATGTATAACTAGAACTTGTTATTGAATCATTTGTCAGCTGTCCATTTCCCATCATAGACATAGCTAAAAGCTGTTCCATTGACATTGATCCTAATCCGTCTATAGGCATTGTGACTAATCCCCTTCCCAAAAATTCATCCTTAGTTATTTTCGGTTATATTTAATTTTTCTTTAACTTCAAAGGTTATTTGTGCATAGTCTTCATAATTTACTTTTCTGTAATAGCTCTTTGCCAATGCTAAAATCTTATACTTCCCAGCTGTAAATGGTATAAAACTATAGAATTTCTTTCTACTATATACTTGAACTCTTCTCCAAGTATTATTTTCCATCAAATAAAATTCATAACATACATCTTTTCCACCTCTACTCTTCATTTCTATAGTAAATTCTTCATTTACTACCGGTTCTAAAGTATTAGGAATAATTTTTGTATTTATAACAGGAAGTGCTTCATTTACATAAATATTTACTTGCTTCTTTGAATCATATTCTTTATTACATTTAATATTTTTAGCATAAACTTCAATTGTATATTTACCAGCTATTTTAGGAGTAAACCTTAATTTTCTATTATTAGAAAACTCAGTTTCTTCTATAGCATGGCCATTAATCTTAGTTTCATATCTTACTAAAACTTCAGGAGTATTTTGAATTATACATTCAAATTCTATAGTATCACCTATAAGATAATTTTCCTGACATGGAAGTATTATATAATCTATTTCTCCCGGCATATATTCAAGACATTTTAAATACACTATAGTATTAGCATCATATTCTTTATCTGAATATTTGTCCTTAACATATATTTCAACTTCATAATCTCCAGTTTCCCTTGGAGTAAAATCAATAAAATTATGCTTACTATATTTTATCTTCTTTATTTCGGAAGTACCTTTTTTTACTGTAAATGAATATAAAAGCCTAGTACCACCTTCAGCATCTACCATTATGTTGACTGGTTCATTAATAATTATCCTCTTTTCTTTATCAACAACCACATCTAATATCTTTATAGGTTTTTTTCCTCTTTTTTCAACTGTAAATGCAATCTTATTTTTATCTTCATATTCACCATCATAATCAAAATTCTTAACAAGCAGAATTATCTCATACTCTCCTGCTTCAATAGGATTCCACATAAATATAGGTGATTCAATATAATCCGTATCAATTTCGATAGGTCCCTTTACTTTATATCTATATAAAAGCTTATTTCCACCCTCTACTTCAGATGTAAATTTAATATCTGTTTCAGTGGCTTGTGGTGAATTTAAATTTGCAACAAAACTATTTATTTTTATATCTTTATATGGCTTAACATCATATACTACAATTGCCCTATCATCATATTCCTTATCGGATAAGACAGTCTTTACAAGACATAACATTCTATATTCACCTTGTTGCTCTTCTGTATATTCAACTTCATTCTTAGTTGAATAATCCTGCAAACATGTTGATCTTCCATTTTTATTTATCTTATAAAATTTAAATAGTTGTATAAGATTTTCTTCATTATTCTGCTTTTCCTCAAAGTTTGTATCAATTATAAATTTAAGTTTATTCCCTGCTATCAATTCATCATTAACACATCTTATATTGGTTATTTGAAGCTTTTCTCGTTCTTTAACATTTATATTTACTATTTTATAGTCATCAAAATTTTCAGTTGAATCAATTTTTTTACATTGAACTAGAAATTCTTTTTTCCCACTATCATTTGCAGTATATTTTAATTGATTACTACTTTCATAATCTCTTATAATAGACCACTCTTTTCCTTTTTTAATATAGAATCTATATAAATACTTTCCTGGTTTAGATGTTTTTACATTTATAGTGCATTTATCTCCAACTATCATTTCCTGAATATCAAGTTCTATTTCATCTATAATATGATTATCAATACTTTTCAAAAGAGGCTCTTTGTCTTTATAAGCTTTTTCCTTATTTTCCTCTGCTATATTCATTACATTCACATCAACCTTTTTCTTTGATTCAGTATCTTTTTCATCGGTTAAAACTTTTATATTATAATTTGATAAATCAACAGCTTCTTTTGAAACAGCTACTTCATCTTTTGCTCGTGAGAGTTCTCTAATTAACTCTTTTTTTTCATCTTCTGTTACATTTGCTGCTTCAAAAAACAAACTACTATTATCATATTTTTCATTTTCAATGTAATTCTTGAAATTATTTATAATATCATCTTTTGGAGTTGTACTATTATGTTCATTATTTTTCAATTCGTCATTGATAGTTTTATTATTCACGATATTCTTATCCATATCATCTATAACCTTTCTTTTGACTATTAAATAATCCTCTTTAGCTAAATAGTCTATTGGTCTTAACTTATTTTCTGCCCTGGCTTGCACCATCAATATGTAATCTCCATCCTCATTAGGAACCCAGATACACTCACTCTTTGGTGAAAATTCTTGAATTGCAGTCCAGACACCGCCTTTGCCGACAATAAATTTATATTCTAAATCTACGTCATTGTCAGCTTTTGCTATTATCTTTATATCCGTACCAACAGATTGTGGCTTTTGTTTATCAAAAATAATTTCCATATCCTTTAGCTGAAGTCCCTTCACAAAGCCTGCCCCCTCTCATTCATAACATAACCTAATACCATAATTATCATAATTATATTATACTCAGTTACCATTTTTTGTAAATACTTTCAACTACTCTTACTAAAATTATATCATATCTGCCTTAAGCATATAATATATATATTATTTTAAGATAAACTTTTTTAAAAAAATAACAACGAATTTAATAATTTCCAAAACCTATTTTTATCCTGTTATCTATATAAAAGCCCAATAAAAAAGAAGCAATTATTACCTTATGCTTCTAAATTGAAATTATATTCTATTAATTTTTGTAAATTACACTGAAGTCTAAGATCATCTTCCTTAGTCCTTTTCTTAGGATTTGATGTTCTTCCTCCACTTCTTCTAATTTTCTGCGATAAATGTCTTTCTTCTAGCATTCTTTCTATATTGCTTTCATTATAAATATATCCTTTTGGATTTATTACACTACACTTTTTCGATAAACATATAGCTGCAACTCCATAATCCTGTGATACAATTATATCTCCTGCTTTTGCTTGATTTATTACATACATATCTACACTTTGAAATCCACTATCTACTGTTTTTACAATACTATAATCACTTTGTATAAAATGATTATAATCACAATATACTATTACTTCTATTGAATATTTTTTTGCTATATTTTCAATAATGGAGATACCCGGACAGGCATCTCCATCAATTATAATTTTCATATGAATTAAAGTCTCTTTTCTAATTCAGCCTTCATATCTTCATATCCTGGCTTTCCTAAAAGAGCAAACATGTTCTTCTTGTATGCTTCAACACCTGGTTGGTTAAATGGATTTACTCCTAAAAGATATCCACTGATTCCACATGCCTTTTCAAAGAAGTATACCATGTATCCAAAGTAGTAAGGAGAAATTTCTGGTACATTTAATACCATGTTAGGAACTCCACCATCGTTATGAGCTAAAACAGTTCCGTGGAATGCTTGCTTATTAACTAAGTCCATAGTTTTTCCAGTTAAGAAGTTTAATCCATCTAAGTTTTCAGCATCTTCTTCGATTTCTATTTCATATTTTGGTTTTTCGATGTTAACAACTGTTTCGAATAAAATTCTTCTTCCTTCTTGGATATATTGTCCCATTGAGTGAAGATCAGTTGTGAAGTCAACAGCAGCTGGGAATAATCCTTTATTGTCTTTTCCTTCTGATTCACCATATAATTGCTTCCACCATTCGTTAAAGTAATGTAATGATGGTTCATAGTTAACTAATACTTCTATTACTTTTCCTTTATTGTATAAAGCATTTCTTACTGCAGCATATTTGTAAGCATCATTTTCTTTTAATGATGGATTTGAGTACGCTTCTCTTGCATCCGCAGCTCCTTGCATCATTTCATCTATGTTAATTCCAGCAGCAGCTATTGGTAATAAACCAACTGCAGTTAATACTGAGAATCTTCCTCCAACATCATCAGGAACTACAAAAGTTTCATATCCTTCTGCATCAGCTAAAGTCTTTAATGCTCCCTTAGCTTTATCAGTTGTAGCATATATTCTCTTTCTAGCTTCATCAACACCATATTTCTTTTCTAAGTATGATTTTAGAATTCTAAATGCAATAGCAGGTTCAGTAGTAGTACCTGATTTAGATATAATATTTAAACTTACATCTTTTCCTTCAATAGCTTGTAATAATTCAGCCATGTATGTTGAACTTATGTTATTTCCTACATAAAAAATTTTAGGTGCTTTTCTCTTATCATTGTCTAAAGAATTATGGAAATTGTTTGTTAACATTTCTATAGCAGCTCTAGCTCCTAGGTATGATCCACCTATTCCTATAACTACTAATACTTCTGAATCAGATTGAATTTTTTCAGCAGCTTTCTTAATTCTAGCAAATTCTTCTTTGTCATAATTA
Source organism: Clostridium sp. SM-530-WT-3G (assembly GCF_012843905.1). Classification (GTDB taxonomy): domain Bacteria; phylum Bacillota; class Clostridia; order Clostridiales; family Clostridiaceae; genus Clostridium. The sequence goes on along the minus strand of NZ_JABAGC010000019.1, from coordinate 34,322 downwards.
ACAGGAAGATCAATCCATCCTAAAAAGTCATTTCCTGCACCAGTTCCATTATGTAATGTATCATGGGCACATTTAACCATATCTTCCATATAGTCTATTTCGCTTGTAGCTAAATAAGGTGCAACTTTTGATAAGTCTAATGATATAGCTTTGTTCATTTTATAATTCCCTCCATATACAATAAAAAATATTCCTCATTGTTTTATTATAGCATAAATAATCTTATTATTGACTATGCTTTACATTTTTATTATTTATAAAAATTTACTTTACTTATTTATAATATAAAACTTATTAAAATTAATGTAAATATTATCATTAATATTATACCAAAAAAGAGAACTAAATTATTAGTTCTCTTTTTCTTTAAATAGAATATTATCAAATTAATTTATTAATATGAACCTCTCTATTTATCTAGCTTTTATGCTTCTTTGCTTATCTAAGTTATAAGTCATTTCACATAAAATTTATATAATGTTTCAAATCTTTTGTAAGAATATATAAATCTGAGATTACATATATCTGCATCTACATCCACATCTTCTATTTCTCTTATTTATATAATCGATAACTTCTTGTTTTGCTCTTTCATATCCTGCTTTATCTCCATCCTCAAAGCCACATTTATATCCTTCTCTATATCCTTCCTTATATCCTTTTTCATATCTGTGATTGCACTTTTCTTTCTTTCCATCATCAAAGCCCTCTGAATAACCTTCTTCCATTCCACCAAGGAAGCATTCATCACATTTATTTTTATTAAAATCATTTTTATTATATTTATTACTATAATATTTATCATCATATGATGAAGAGTAGTAATGACTAATATCATCAATATCTTCTATATCAGAAATATCATCTTCATCATAACTTTCACAATCACATTCATCATAGTCTTCTGATTCTTCATACTCATAATAATCATCTGGGTCATGACTCATTCTACTACTGATTTCAGAAAATTCATGTCTAGAGTCGTTATGGTCATCATAAGAATCATAATCACTTTCGTAATCATAAGAATGATTTTTTTTGCTCATATCTTCTTCATAATACATTTCATCATCATAACGTCTCTTATCATTATTTATTTTATTTTCACGGCTCATATTTCTTTTATCGTTTTTCATGCTCTATTCCCCTCCGTAATTAACCATAGTTTATTTTTAGAACAATTAGATGCTCTACGGCAAAAGCATATGCTATATGCTTACAAACTTAATAATTACCTGATACTATACTATGCAGTAAATTAACATTTGTTATTGATTTATTATATAATTTCATTTAGCTATTCCTTTAATAAATTGGTAATTTAAATAGAAAGAAACCGCATAAATAAAAATAATTATTTATACGGCTTTAATCTATAAAAATATTCTTAAATATACTTTCTCTTTTTTATACAGCATGAAAAATATCATATCAATTAATTCATAAGATTTATTAGAAGTTCTTCTTCTTTGAAAGCATCAGCACTTTCAAATGTTTCATATAGAGATTCCATATTATCATCTGAATGTTCTATATCTTTAGAATACATACGCATTACTTCAGCCTGATCCTCTTTAGTAAATACTCCATTATTTATACCCCATCTATGTACTCCTAATTCTTTTATCATAAGATAGCTTACTACTGCCATTTTCACTTTTGCAGATACATCATAATCAAATACTGCTTTCATAAAATATCTAAATATAAAGTAAACAATCAAATGTTCATATTCATAAAAATTATCCACATAATAAGAATCAAAATTTCTATGTTTATCCACATAATCTTCACAATTTGTTTCTTTCCCAAACAAATACTTTGATACATCATTTAAAATATGAGGCCATCTTTCATTTATATGATCTAAATTCTTGTAAACCATAAAATATTTCTTCATATTAATATATTTACGTTCATAATTATTTTTATATTTATCTAATTCCTCAATATATTTATCAATAAATTCTTTATCACAATATTTTTCACATACACCTGCTATTTCATCAATCTTATTATCATCAATTTTTTTCTGAATCTCCTGTGAAAAACTTAAAATAATAGCAATTCTATTCTTAAGTTCTATAGAACGATTTTGTATTATTTGCATTATTACTTTCCTTGATTTAGTAAGCTGCATAAAAATATCAAAACTAATATCATTATATGCAGGAACCATTCCATCATCTTCACTAGTTTCAAATTGTGTTATCTCAGATGTTCCAAGTATTATTCTTGCTGCTTCAGGACATGATAATGAAAGTCCTACTTCTCTTATACTTCCAAACTCTTCAGTATATCTTGGATATTGCTGGCATGTATAGCATAAAGCATCTTCTCCAAGCTCACTATAAATGTCACACATCTTATTCTTATTTAAAAATGCACAGTTATTTCCCTTAAGTCTAAAAATAGGCTCATCTTCTTCATCTAAATATATTTCATTTTTTAATCTTTCTCCAAATTCTCCTTCTACTTTTTTGTAAATATCATATGTATCCTCATCAATTACTATTTCCCATCCTGCACAACATGTATCTTCACATTCTGATGCTATACATTTAAATTTTTTAAAATAATCTGGTACTCTTGTTTTCATATTTTTTACCTCTTAATGTGTATTTTTATATAAATTTTCAATATAAATAACTATTGCACTTGATACAAATTCAGCAGTTCCTTTTCCTCCTACATTATTAATATTATTTCTCATTTCATCATCTGTAACATACATTTGGCCAAGACCAGAAAGAATTTGTTTTGTGCATTATTAACTATTTTTTCTTCAAATAAATTCAAGTTTAATATAATCACTTATCTAGTTTATTATATAGTGAATTTAGCCTTTATAAAATAAAAGTTTATCAATAGTAATTCTAGGACGCCACCAATCTCTTGCCTTTTTAAATTCTTTGTAATCATTGTACCATTCCCACGAAATATCAAAACCACCATCATCATTTTGAATTTTTTCAAGAACCTTCTTCTCTAAGTCAATCAATTCCTAATAATATTTTTTATTTCATTCTTACTAAGAAGTTCATAACTTAGCAAAAAACATTTTAGCGAATCTCCACTAATATCTTCATTCTCCTCAAGAAATAAAAATGCATTACGCACAATATCTTCATAATAAGACTTATTTTCACCGAAACAAATTAAAAAAGTAGCTAGAGATACTGTAGGATTATATCCGTTTATTCCATCACTATCTTTCTTTTCCCACCAAACTGCATGAGGATAATCTTTATTACTTTCTATTGCAAAGAGCCATCGTTTTTGCTGCTCATCAAATGAATCATGTGACTCTAAATATTTAACTATTTCTTGTACTATTTTATTACTTTTATCTAACGCATTTATTCTATACAAAGTAATAATTGCATCATTTGTAGCAATTGGATTAGAGTTAATATTCCAGTTATCAGCTTCCAAACCATGCCCAAATCCACCATCTGAATTCTGATATTTTTTAAGTTCTTCTATTATACTTTGCTTTGAACCGAATCAATTATTCTCATTTCTACATGAATAGAATCTAAATACATACGATTATATAAATTCGCATCATCTGCCTTTCCACTTGTTACTGGAATTAGGCCTTTTGGTCCTGGCCATGGACTTTTTACTTCGTCGTTCATAACTCCTCCTATGTTGTACATTATAAATAAATTAATGATTATATATACTATTAGGGCAATAATAAAGAGAATAAAACTACATGCAATAACTACAATTCTTATTTTTAATCATTTTCTTTGATTAAAGAAATAATTTTCTTACTTAAGAAATCGTTTACAAAAGTAGTGAAATATAAATCTTTTTTACAAGCAGTCTTCTCTATGCCTATTACTGATTTTATCGCAAATTTAATAGAAATAAAAGTTATTTGTGTTTTAAATATAAAATCTTCTCCACACAAAACAATAAAATCCAATACAAAATCTTTCTGCATCAGATTAGTAAATAACTGGAATTAGCAAACTGTATAAATATTTTTAAATTTTGACTTACTTTTGGGCATAGAAAAAGGCCTTGCCAAGCTAATTTTCATTAGCTTGACAAAGCCTTGTATTTGTGTCGTCTGAAACCGCATGAATACGTCATTATTTACTTAAGTTATTTTTCTTATTCGAATTCTATAGTAGCTGGTGGTTTTCCAGTGCAGTCATAGAATACTCTATTTACACCTTTAACTTCATTTACTATTCTAGTAGTTACTTTTCCAAGCACTTCCCATGGTAAATCAGCAGATTCAGCTGTCATGAAATCACTTGTAGTTACTGCTCTTAAAGCAATTGCATAGTCATAAGTTCTTCCATCACCCATAACACCAACTGATCTCATATTAGTTAATGCTGCAAAGTATTGACCAATTTCTTTATCTAAACCTGCATTTGCTATTTCTTCACGATAAATAGCATCCGCATCTTGAACTATTCTTACTTTTTCAGCTGTTACATCACCAATTATTCTTATTCCAAGTCCTGGTCCTGGGAATGGTTGTCTGTAAACTAATTTTTCAGGTATTCCAAGTTCAAGACCTGCTTTTCTAACTTCATCTTTAAATAACAATCTTAATGGTTCGATTATTTCCTTAAAATCAACGTAATCAGGAAGTCCTCCAACATTATGGTGAGATTTAATTACTGCTGACTTTCCAAGACCACTTTCTATTACATCTGGATAAATTGTTCCTTGTACTAAGTAATCAACAGCACCTATTTTCTTAGCTTCTTCTTCAAATACTCTTATAAATTCTTCACCAATTATTTTTCTCTTAGTTTCAGGATCTTCTACTCCTGCTAATTTTTCATAAAATCTTTCTTGCGCATTCACTCTGATAAAGTTTAAGTCATAATGGCCATTTGGTCCAAATACTTCTTCAACTTCATCTCCTTCATTCTTACGAAGTAAACCATGATCTACAAATACACATGTTAATTGCTTTCCTACTGCTTTTGAAAGTAAAACTGCAGCTACAGATGAATCAACTCCACCTGATAATGCACATAATACTTTACCATTTCCAACTTTTTCTCTAATTTCTTCAATTGTTTTTTCAACAAATGAATCCATTTTCCAATCTCCAGCACATTTACATACATTATATACAAAGTTTGAAAGCATCTTTGTTCCTTCTTGTGTATGCATAACTTCTGGATGGAATTGAACTGCATATAAATTCTTATCTTCACATTCCATTGCCGCTACAGGACATACTGGTGTCTTTCCTATAATTTTAAATCCTTCTGGTGTCTTTTCAATATAGTCTGTATGACTCATCCAACATATTGTTGAAGGTGAAACACCTTCGAACAGTTTAGAATTAACATCTATATCTACTTCAGTTTTTCCATATTCACTTACAGGAGCAGTAGCAACTTTTCCACCTAGCATGTGACTCATAAGCTGAGAACCATAGCATATTCCTAAAACCGGAATTCCAAGTTCAAACAATTCTTTATCACAAAGTGGAGAATCTTCACCATATACACTATTAGGTCCACCTGTGAAAATTATTCCTTTTGGATTCATTTCTTTTATTTTTTCAATGCTTATTGTATAAGGATGTACTTCACAATATACATTACATTCCCTTACTCTTCTTGCAATTAACTGATTATATTGACCCCCAAAGTCAATTACTAATACTAATTCTTTTTTCATAGTTTCCTCCCAAAATGTTCTTTATTGCCCCATACTATAGTTTGGTGCTTCTTTAGTTATATTTATGTCATGTGGATGACTTTCTTTATACCCTGCTGCTGTTTGAACTACAAACCTTCCTTTTTCATATAATTCATCAAAATTTCTTGCTCCACAGTATCCCATACCAGATTTTAATCCTCCGATTAATTGGAATATAGTATCTGCAACAAATCCTTTGTATGCAACTCTTCCTTCAACACCTTCTGGAACAAGCTTTTTATTTCCTTCTTGGAAATATCTATCCTTAGAACCAGATTCCATGGCCGCTAAAGATCCCATTCCTCTATATACTTTATAGTTTCTTCCTTGATATATTTCAATTGCACCTGGTGCTTCATCACATCCAGCAAGTAAAGAACCAAGCATTACTGTTGATGCACCTGCAGCTAATGCTTTAACTATATCTCCTGAATATTTTAATCCTCCATCTGCAATTACAGGAATACCATATTTTCTTCCTATTTCAGCACAATCCATAACAGCTGTTAATTGAGGTACACCAATACCAGCAACTACTCTTGTAGTACAAATTGATCCAGGTCCAATACCAACCTTAACACAGTCTGCTCCAGCTTTTATTAAATCTTCTACAGCCTCTGCAGTTGCAACATTACCAGCTATAACTTGAAGTTCTGGGTATACTTCTTTTATTTTTCTTACAGCATCTAAAACACCTTGTGAATGGCCATGTGCAGTATCAAGTACAATAACATCAACTTGAGCCTTTACTAAAGCTTCAATTCTTTCCATCATATTACCAGTAACACCAACACCAGCTCCACATAATAATCTGCCTTTTTCATCCTTAGCTGCATTAGGGAATCTTCTTACCTTTTCAATATCCTTCATTGTAATTAATCCCTTTAAGTACCCTTCTTCATCTACTAAAGGTAATTTTTCAATTTTATGTTTCTTTAATATCTCCTTAGCTTCTTCAACTGTTGTACCTTCTTTTGCAGTTATTAAATTTTCCTTTGTCATTACTTCTGAGATTTTCTTTTGATAATCTGTTTCAAATATTATATCTCTGTTTGTAATAATTCCTACTAATTTTCCGTCTTTAGTAACTGGAACCCCTGAAATTCTGTATTGAGACATTAGATTTTCTGCATCTTGAATTAAATGGTCTTGAGATAAAAATATTGGATCTGTAATTACTCCATTTTCTTGTCTCTTTACCTTATCAACTTCTTTAGCTTGTGCTTCAATTGACATATTCTTATGTATAATTCCAATTCCGCCTTCTCTAGCCATTGCTATAGCCATCTTAGACTCAGTAACTGTATCCATTCCTGCACTCATTAATGGTATGTTTAACTTAATTTTTTTAGTTAATTGTGTTTTTGTACTTACTTCTTTGGGTAATACTTCTGACTTATTAGGTACTAATAGTACATCATCATAAGTGTATGCTGTCTTAATAATTTTTGCCATTTCAATTCCCCCTGTTTTTGAATTATTTATTTCTTTTCTAATGTTTTTTGAATTATTTTAATTCATTTCCAATTTATTTTTTTGTATAAAAAAAGCACACTAACCCTCAAGTGATGTTAATGTGCAAATAAAGTAAAGAAACTTTATTTTGTAATTAATACCACTCATAGTCGGAAATTATTGGTTTCCGGTAGATACTCCTTGCCATATCCAAGGTATATATGAGCATTTATGTGCTTCCGTTTTGAATTAAATTCATTATAATGTATGTTAAAACCAAAGTCAATAAAAATGACATTAAAATTGCATTTAATTTTATATTTTAATTAATTTATTGTAACAGGTAATTTTTTTGATTTTTTTTACAATATTTTTTTATTTTGTCATATATTCTTCTAACATTCTTATTCATTATCATGAATCATTATGTCTTTATACTTAATTAAATTTTATTATTTTATGGTTGCTTAGATTGTGGTATATCTCCAGAAGCACCACCTTCTAAATTAGTGAAAACTCCCGTTTCAGGATTAATAGAAAACTCCTCACCACTAACTATTCTATAGCAATCTTGTATAGACATATTATCAGATAATTTATCTGTCTCCTTATCTACATCTTCAAAATATTTTGTTACTTTGGAATTGCCTTTTGCATCACTAACTTTCTCTGTTTCTTTAATTGGGCTATTCGCCTTCATATTATAAGATTCAACTGCCATTACTACCTTCCTGCTTTGCTCCACAACCTTAAGTTTTTTTGCTTCACTCATATAATTAGTAAACTTAGGTAATAAAATTGAAGCCATCATACCAATAATAGCTATTACAGCAATCAATTCAATCAACGTAAATCCCTTTTTCTTTTTATCTCTTGATCTCTTTAAATAAATTAGATTACCCTTACGTATATATTGTTTTTGAGCTTTATTATTTCTCATGATACTTTGTATCACTTAAACACTTCCTTTCATTATTAATAGAAATGAATTCTTTAAGATTCTAGCCCAAAAACGAAATTCATATACATTTATTTCCATATAATTAAATAAGCATTTTTTGTTATTTATATATATCCACTTAAAAATTTTAATAAAAAAGACTATGTCTCTCAGTTTTACCTGATTAACATAGTCTTATAATTATACTTTATCTATAAAAGTATACTCTTCTTTATTTTAGTACATTCCGTCCATTCCCATTCCTGGAGCACCTGGTGCTGCTGGTTCTTTTGCTGGAATATCAGCTACTGCTGCTTCAGTAGTTAAGAATGTTGATGCAACTGATGCTGCATTTTGAAGTGCTGATCTTGTAACCTTAGTTGGGTCAACTATACCAGCTTTAATCATATTCTTGTACTCATCATGTAATGCATCATATCCAACACCTGGTTCGCTATTTCTAACTTTTTCTATGATTACAGAACCTTCAACCCCTGCATTTACAGCAATTTGTCTTACTGGTTCTTCAAGAGCTTTAGCAATTATGTTGATACCAACTTGACTGTCTTGAACATCTGAAGTTAATTTAGCAACTTCATTTATAACATTAACATATGCAGTACCACCACCTGCTACTATACCTTCTTCAACAGCAGCTTTTGTAGCGTTTAAAGCATCTTCTATTCTTAATTTCTTTTCTTTTAATTCAGTTTCAGTAGCAGCACCTACTTTTATAACTGCTACACCACCAGCAAGTTTTGCAAGTCTTTCTTGTAATTTTTCTTTATCAAATTCTGAAGTAGTTTCTTCAATTTGAGCTCTTATTTGGTTAACTCTTTCTTTAATAGCTGTAGAATCACCTTTACCATTTACTATAACTGTATTTTCTTTACTTACCTTTACGCTATCTGCAGTACCAAGCATATCAACAGTTACTTCTTTTAATTCTCTTCCTAATTCTTCAGATACTACTGTACCTCCAGTAAGAATTGCAATATCTTGTAACATTTCTTTTCTTCTATCACCAAAGCCTGGTGCTTTAACAGCTACACAAGTAAATGTTCCTCTGATTTTATTAACTACTAAAGTAGCCATTGCTTCTCCTTCAATATCGTCAGCAATGATTAATAATTTCTTGCCTGATTGAACAATTTGTTCAAGTAATGGTAATATTTCTTGAATGTTAGAAATTTTCTTATCTGTAATTAAGATATATGGATTATCTAAAATAGCTTCCATTTTTTCAGTATCTGTAGCCATATAAGGTGATACATATCCTCTATCAAATTGCATACCTTCAACTACATCTAATTCAGTACCCATTGATTTTGATTCTTCAATTGTAATAACTCCTTCGTTACCTACCTTTTCCATAGCATCTGCAATTAACTTACCAACTTCTTCATCAGCTGCAGAAATTGAAGCAACTCTTGCTATATCTTCTTTACCTTCAACTGGTTTAGAAATCTTCTTAATTTCTTCAACTGCTTTATCAACAGCTATCTTAATACCATTTCTTAAAAGGATTGGATTTGCACCTGCAGTAACATTCTTTAATCCTTCTCTTATAATTGCTTGTGCTAATAATGTAGCAGTTGTTGTACCATCTCCAGCAACATCATTAGTTTTAGTAGCAACTTCTTTTACTAATTGAGCTCCCATATTTTCATATGGATCTTCTAATTCAATTTCTCTAGCAATTGAAACACCATCATTAGTTATTAATGGAGCTCCAAATTTCTTATCTAATACAACGTTTCTTCCTTTAGGTCCTAAAGTAACCTTAACTGTATCTGCTAATTTATTCACACCAATTTGCATTGATTTTCTTGCGTCTTCTCCAAACTTTAACATCTTAGCCATTTAAAACACACTCCTCATATCAATTTTTTATATAATCAAATCTTAAAATTCTAAAATTAATCTTTAAGTTGAAATTATTCAACTATTGCTAATATATCTTCTTGTTTTAATATTGTATATTCTTCTCCGTCTACTTTTACTTCAGTTCCAGCATACTTTGAATATAATACTTTATCTCCTACTTTAACTTCCATAGCAACTCTAGCACCATCTACCATAGCTCCTGGTCCTACTGCTACAACTTCTGCTTCTTGTGGTCTTTCCTTAGCACTGCCTGTTAAGACTATTCCGCTTTTAGTCTTCTCTTCTGCCTCTAATTTTTTAATTACTACTCTTTCACCAAGTGGTTTAATATTCATGAAAAAACCCTCCTTAAAAATATATATTAATTTATAATTATTTCTTATTCTTGTTAGCACTCACTACCATCGAGTGCTAATATAATTATAATATCCTTTATATCCATATAATTCAAGCATTACATCTAATATTATAACCTATTTAAAAGCAAATATTAGTGTTTATATAAAATTATATTTAAATTGCTCATTTTTTCTTGAATTATCTAAAAATTTCATACAAACACTTAAGCTTTATCAAAACATTATTAATTTATCAATGCATTTTTTTACTATTTTTTATAAAAGTTATTAATAAATTATCTGTTTCATTATTAACATTTATACCTAATAATAAATAAAAAAGTGCAATTATAAATAAAAACTAATACTTTTTATTTATATAAAGCACTTTTTAATGATAATCAAATTCTAATTTTATGGATTAATATCAGCATATCATAATATGTTATCTTTCCATATTAATATCATTATATTCGTCTAAAGTTTTATCTGATAATACTGTTTTCTTTGTTCCAGTGGAATTTATTTTATTAAATGAAACTTTAGCTTTATTAGGCGATGTTACATTTCCTGCTCCATTTATACATCCACCATCACAAATCATTCCTTCTATGAAGTTTCCATTAAGCCTTCCTGCTTTAGCTATAACCATAGTTTTTTTTATTCCTACCTTGCCAGATACTTTTACTGGTTTAAATTCTATCTTTATATTTTTTTCTTCTATATAATTCTCAATAGCAGCTGTAAGTCCTCCACCTAATGCAAAACCTCTTCCAAAAATAGAAGCATCATCTACAACATCATCTTCACATTTTGACGGATCAATATTAAATGCATCTAAAAGCGCTAGAAGCTCTTCAAATGTAAGAACATAATCTACTGAATTACTTAATCCCTTTTTCATAGCCTCACTCTTTTTAGCTGTACATGGCCCTATAAACACTACCTTAGCATTGCTATCAATCTTCCTTATATATCTCCCTGTAGCAACCATAGGAGATACTGTTCTCGATATTCTCTCCTTTTGATCTGGTATCATCTTTTCTATATATTCAACAAATCCAGGACAGCATGAATTTGTCATATATTTATCTCCACGTTTCATTCTATCAACAAATTCGTTTGCTTCATGAATTGTAACTGCATCTGCTCCACAAGCAACTTCAATCATATCTTTAAATCCCAGTTTCTTTATAGAATTTTTAATCTGTCCAAAACTTATACTTCCTCCAAACTGCCCCGTTATTGCTGGTGCTACTATTGCATAAATATCAGATTTTTCAACAAGCCTATTCACTACTTTTACTATCTGGCTCTTATCTTCTATAGCTCCAAAAGGGCATTTAGCCATACATGATCCACAATTAATACATTTTGATTCATTTATTTCTGAAGATAAATCTATTTTACTAAAACTTATAGCCCCCGTAGGACATGATTTTTTACATGGTCTCATATCATCTACTATAGCATCATAAGGGCATGCCTCACTGCACAAACCACATTCCTTACACTTATTTGGATTAATATAAGCTCGTCCATTCACATATGTTATAGCACCAAACCTACATACACTCTGACATTTATGAGCTATACAGTTTCTACATGCATCAGTCACTTCAAATTTTTTAGTAGGACATCTATCACAAGCAGCTTTTATAACATACATAATCTGTTTTTCTTCTGAAATATCATTTAGTTCATCATCATTTAAATTAGGAGCATATCCTGTAGCAAGTTTTACTCTTTCTAAAACCACATGTCTTTCATGATCAACCGTATCTCTATATTCTGGTACATTTCCCGGTATTATTTCAAAGGGGATTTTTTTTAATTCATCTAATGTAATTTTATTTTCTTTAGCTAAATTAGCAATTTTAGTAAGTACATTATGCTTAAGATCTAGAAGACGATTTTCTAATTTAAACATTATGGTCACCCCTATATTTCCTAAATATTTACATTTCATATTTATTATAACACATAGAATTAACTCTCGTGTATTAAATTTCATTAGTTTCAAGTTTATGATTTTTTACATTTAATTTTTTATATGATATAATTAACTTATCTAAGGAGCTAATAAAATATAAAAGGAGGATTTTATGACAGAAAAACATGTATGCGAATTATGCAATAGAAATGTTTCTATAATAACTAAGCATCATTTAATCCCTTTACAAAAAGGTGGAAAAAAGTTTAACACAATTCATCTATGTACTAGCTGTCATACTGCTATCCATTCATTATTTACAAATCGTGAATTAGCATCACGTTTTAACTCATTAGAACTCTTGAAAAGAGACCAAAAAATAATTAAATTTCTAAAATTTATAGAAAATATTCCAGGGGATTCCCCTGTAGAAATAAAAAAATCACGTCGTGTTCGTAAAAGTAGCTAAAACTCAATTGAAATAAAAAGGATGTTGTACTATGCAACATCCTTTTCTATTTTTCATAGTTTATTTATTATATATTAATCAATGGTACTTAACGGCCTTCATTAAGTACATCATAACGAAAATCTATTCCTCAACTTTAATTTTATTTTCTCTAGCATAATAGAATAAATATTGTTGTGCAAATCCTGATAGCTTCCCAAATTTATTTCTTGCAAATATTCTAATCTTATTTAACGATGCATCCTCTGCTCCATAGAAATAAATCATTGCACGTTTTACCCATACATCCACTGGAAATGCAGAATATTTTTCCATAGAAAATAACATTATGCAATCTGCTACCTTAGCTCCTACACCTTTAAATTCTTGTAATGCTTTATGGCATTCATCATCACTTAAACTTTTTATGTAATCAAGATCATACTTTTTATATTCTTCTTTTTCCTCTTCTGATCCACTTTCATTGACCTTTATACTCTTATATACATTCCCTATTGTATCAACTATATATTTACTTCTAAATGACGCTCCTGTTTCTTGTATTTCTTCTAATGATGCATCTTTAATTTGTTCTACTGTTGGAAATGCATAATAAGTTTCACCCTTATATTCTATTTTTCTTCCCCATTTAGCAGATATCTTATTAATAGTTTTCATTATTGAAGGAATACTATTTCGTGCTGATACTATAAAGCTTATTAAAATTTCAAATGGATCTTGATTTAAAATTCTAATTCCTGGTCCAAATTCAACACTATTCTTTAGTAAATCATCTTTAGCAAGTTCTTCTTTAATCTCAGAATAATTTCTTTCAAGATCAAAATACTTTATCCATATATTCCTTACATCATCTTCATTTGAATTATAAATTATTATGTTATCTCCCTCTTCCTTAAGTTCAATAACTCTTTCAAAAGCAACAGTAATATAATTAGTATCACTTATTTTATGAAATCTAAAACATTGCCCACATTCAAAAGTCTGCTTTAATTTAAAATTCTTAACTCCTTCAATTACTATATTTTCTTTATTCACTTGTATATTTCTATAATCCATTTAATTACCCACCTTTGCACATAATTAATAATATTTATCTTTTAAAAGTCTTTCTCTTAAATTATTGCACAAATTCTATATTTATACCATTTTTTATTTTTTATAAACTATATTATGTAAAATCATAGATATCTATACTTCTACAATCTTTCGGCAATGGTAACGGATCTGCAAATTCAATTATCTCATTAGCTATATCGATATCATCTGTAGCAATAATATTATTTGTGGCTATTTTTTCTTTTTGTTAACCTTAGTTTTTCTTTTTTTAGACTCTAAAATAATCTTTTTCTTCCGATTCAACCTTATCTTTTGCCAAATTAGTATTAGTTATGTCTATAATTATATACGGATGAAAAATAAAAATACCAAAGCTTTAAATAAAAACTCAAAAAATTTGCCACAAAACATTTAAGTTCTGTGACAAATTTAAGAGAAGTATTATTAAATATGGCATTGACTAATATACTATTTTGAATAATCGTAGAATCCTTTTCCGCTCTTTCTACCTAACCATCCAGCTCTAACATATTTTCTTAAAAGACTGCTAGCTCTGTATTTGTTATCTCCTGTTTCATTATATAAAACATCCATGATAGCTAAACATACATCTAATCCAATAAGATCACCTAAAGCTAAAGGTCCCATTGGGTGGTTAGCTCCAAGTTTCATAGCTGCATCGATATCTTCAACTTTAGCAACACCTTCTTGTAATATGAAAGTAGCTTCGTTAATCATTGGGATTAATATTCTATTTACAACAAATCCTGGTGCTTCAGCAACTTCTACTGGAGTCTTACCAATTTCTTCAGACATTTCTTTAACAGCATCAAAAGTTTCTTGAGAAGTAGCAGCTCCTCTGATAACTTCTACTAATTTCATAACTGGAGCTGGGTTAAAGAAGTGCATTCCGATAACTTTATCAGGTCTCTTTGTAGCAGATGCTACTTCAGTTATTGATAATGATGAAGTATTTGAAGCTAAAATTGTTTCTGGTTTACAGATTTCATCTAATTCTGCAAATATTTCTTTTTTAATTTTCATGTTTTCAACAGCAGCTTCAACTACTAAATCGCAGTCAGCAGCTAATTTCATATCAGTAGTTCCTGAAATTCTTGAAAGTATAGCTTCTTTATCAGCTTCTGTTATTTTTTCTTTAGCAACTAATTTTGATAAAGATTTGTTGATTCCAGCTAATCCTCTTTCAACAAATTCATCTTTAATATCTCTAACTATTACTTCGCATCCTTTAGCTGCAAATGCTTGAACAATTCCAGCACCCATAGTTCCTGCACCAAGTACAAATACTTTTTTCATGGAAAATTCCTCCTAAAATATATTATAAATTTTATTTAATATATCACTATGCCTGATATTGTTCTCTTATATCAGGCATAATTTATGTCATACTATTATTAATTAAGCTTCTACTATTTCTTTAGCTTGAGCAATTAATTCAGGCAATACTTTCTTTATATCACCAACAATAGCATAGTCAGCAACTTTCATGATTGGAGCTGTTTCATCTTTGTTTATAGCAATAATCATGTCAGAATCCTGCATACCAGCAACATGTTGTATAGCTCCTGAAATACCACATGCAATATAGATTGAAGGTTTAACAGTCTTACCAGTTTGACCAACTTGGTATGCATTGTCTATCCATCCTTTTTCTACTGCAGCTCTTGAACCAGCAACTGTTCCACCTAAAACTTTAGCTAATTCTTCTAATTGTTCGAAGTTTTCTTTAGATCCAACTCCTCTACCACCAGCAACTATAACTTTAGCTTCAGAGATATCTATTATATCCTTAACAGTCTTAACTGTTTCTATAACTTTAGTTCTAACATCAGCATCAGTTAATTTAACGTCAACTTTTTCTACTTTGCAGTTAGCTCCATCACTTTCAACTTTAGCAAAAACTCCTGGTCTTACTGTAGCCATTTGTGGTCTATGTTCTGGGCAAGCTATTGTAGCCATTAAGTTACCACCAAATGCTGGTCTTGTAGCTAATAAGTTACCAGTTTCAACTTCAACATCAATTGAAGTACAGTCAGCTGTAAGTCCTGTGTTTAATCTTGCTGCTACTCTAGGACCTAAATCTCTTCCGATAAAAGTAGCACCAACAAATAATATTCCTGGTTTTCTTTCATTTACTAAGTCACAGATAACTTTTGTATAAGCATCTGTTGTATAATGTTCTAATAATCTATCATCAGCAACTAAAACTTCGTCAGCACCGTGTTCTGCTAATGTTTGAGACAATCCTTCTATATTGCTTCCTAATAATAAAGCTGTTAATTTAACTCCTAGTTTGTCAGCTTGTCTTCTACCTTCTCCAAGTAGTTCTAAAGATACTTTTTGTAATTTGCCTTCTCTTTGTTCAGCAAAAACCCAAACGCCATTGTAATCTGCTATATTCATAATTACTTAACCTCCTATTATCCTAGATGTAGTGTTTTTCTTTTAATTTTCCTAAAACGTATGTTACTGCGTCTTTAGGTTCTTGTTTAACTAATTCACCTTCACCTTTAAGTTCTTTAGTCATTGACTTCTTAACTTTTGTTGGTGAACCCTTAAGTCCTAATTCTTCAACAGGTACATCTATATCTGCTGCTCCCATAACTTTGATTTGATCATCGTTAGTTTCAAAAATCTTTGCAACATGCATGTATCTTGGGCTATTTAATTCTTCAATTGCAGTTAATAGACATGGAGTCTTAACTTCAACAACTTGATGTCCATCTTCTAATGCTCTGTTTATTATTAAAGTATCTCCTTCAACTTTTACATCTTGTACATATGTTACTTGTGGGATATCTAAATGTTCTGCTATTTCTGGTCCAACTTGCGCAGTATCTCCATCAATAGCTTGTCTACCAGCAAATACTAAATCAGCATTTAAAGTTTTAATAACTCCAGCTATTGCCTTTGAAGTTGCTAATGTATCAGCTCCTCCAAGTGCTCTATCTGTTAATAGGATAGCTTCATCAGCTCCCATACATAATGCTTCTCTAAGTGCAGCTTTAGCCATTGGAAGACCCATGCTTACAACTGTTACTTTAGCACCTGTAGCTTCCTTTATTTTTAATGCACCTTCTAATGCATGCTTATCTTCTGGATTAATGATTGATGGAACACCATCTCTTATTAATGTACCAGTCTTTGGATCTATTTTTACAGCTGTTGTATCTGGAACTTGTTTTACACAAACTACTATATTCATTTAAAAGTCCTCCTATCTTAAAATGCTTCCTGCGATAACCATCTTTTGAACTTCTGAAGTTCCTTCATAGATTTCAGTTATCTTAGCATCTCTCATCATTCTTTCTACTGGATATTCCTTAGTATATCCATATCCACCAAATAATTGTACAGCCTTAGTTGTAACTTCCATTGCAACTTCAGCAGCAAATAATTTAGCTCTTGCAGCATCAATTGAGTATGGTTCACCAGCTTGCTTCTTGCAAGCAGCTTTATAAACTAAGTGTTTTGCAGCTTGAATTTTAACGTCCATTTCAGCAATATACCATTGTAAACCTTGTTGAGCTGAAAGTGGTCTCTTAAATTGTTTTCTTTCTTTTACATATGCAACTGCTTCATCGAAAGCACCTTCTGCAATACCTAAAGCTTGAGCCGCAATACCGATTCTTCCTCCATCAAGAGTCTTCATTGCAATTGCAAATCCCTTACCTTCTTTGCCGATTAAGTTTTCTTTTGGAACAATACAATCTTCCATGATTAATTCTGTTGTAGAAGATGCTCTAATACCCATCTTGTTTTCTAACTTACCGATTGAGAATCCTGGGAATGATTTTTCAACTATAAATGCTGAAATTCCTTTAGTTCCCATTGATTTATCTGTCATAGCAAATATTATGAAAGTTTCAGCAACTCCACCATTTGTTATGAATATCTTAGAACCATTTAATACATAATGGTCACCTTCTAATCTTGCAGTTGTTTGTTGTCCTGCTGCATCTGTACCAGCACCTGGTTCAGTTAAACCAAAAGCACCAATTTTCTTACCTGCACATAAGTCTGGTAAATATTTAGCCTTTTGATCTGGAGTACCATGTTCGTTGATTACTGAAGCACAAAGTGAAGTATGTGCTGAAAGTATAACACCTGTTGTTGCACAAACTTTTGATAATTCTTCTACAGCTAATATGTAAGAAAGAACATCTCCGCCAGCTCCTCCTACTTCTTTAGAAAATGGAATTCCCATCATTCCAAGTTCACCCATTTTCTTTACATTTTCCATTGGAAATCTTTCAGTTTCATCAATTTCAGCTGCAATTGGTTTAACTTCATTTACTGCAAAGTCTCTAACCATTTGTTGTACTAATTCTTGTTCTCTAGTTAACTTAAAATTCATTAAATTACCCTCCCTGTTAATTAAACCTTTTTAACCTAAACTTATTTATAAATCGCAAATTAATTTGTGTTTATAAACTATCTATTATTAAAATGTTTTTCTTTTCTTCTTTCTAAGAAAGCAGTCATACCTTCTGTTTGATCTTCTGTAGCAAAGCATTTTCCAAAATCTTCAGCTTCTATAGCAACGGCTTTATCTATAGCTTCTTGAGTTCCTCTGTTTATAGCATCTTTTGCAAGTTTTACTGCTACTGGAGCATTTTCAATTATTTTAGAAGCTATTTTCTTTGCTTCATCCATAAGATTTTCTAAAGGAACTACTTTATTTACTAAGCCAATTCTATAAGCTTCGTCAGCTTTTATATTAGATGCTGTATAAATCATTTCTTTGGCTTTTCCTAGCCCAACTATTCTTGCTAATCTTTGAGTTCCACCAAATCCAGGAGTAATTCCAAGACCTACTTCAGGTTGTCCAAATATAGCTTTATCAGACGCAATTCTTATATCACATGCCATAGAAATTTCACATCCGCCACCAAGTGCAAATCCTTGAATAGCAGCAATTACTGGCTTATTTAAGTTTTCTAATCTTAAGAATACTTTATTTCCTAAAGCTCCAAATTCTTGTCCTTGTGCTTCATTTAAATCCTTCATTTCAGAAATGTCAGCACCAGCAACAAAAGATTTTTCTCCAGCACCAGTTAAGATAACAGCATATATGTTATTATCATTTTCTAAATCTTCTAATACTACATCTAAATCCTTTAATGTTTGAGAATTTAAAGCATTTAATGCTTTTGGTCTGTTAATTGTAACAATAGCTAAATGTCTTTCTTTTTCAAGAATTACATTTTCTAATTCCATAGTAAATCCCCCTTGAACTTGATTAATTTTATATTTTTATAATTTTCTAAATATTCTATATAAAATTTTTTACGTGTTTCTTGTTAATAATATAACAAGCAATTACAAAATAAATCGGAGCCTCCGCTCCTTGAATAAATTATAGTACTTTGTTAATTTTTTTGCAATAATTTTTTCCATTTTTAAGTATTTTTTTTAATTTTAGATTTTTTTTAAAATTATTCAATTTTATTGATATTTTATATAAAAAAAATGATTTACGTAAATTATTTTTAATTTACGTAAACCACTCTTAAAAATAATATTATATTTGATTATCTTGATCGTTTAATAAATAGATAAGCGTAAGTAAACTTTCACTTAAATGAACATTTTCTACTTTCACATAATCTGGCACCACTAAATCTACTGGAGCAAAGTTCCATATTCCTCTTACTCCACCTTTAATAAGAGTATCAGCAACAGTTTGAGCATTCTTTCTTGGTACACAAATTATTCCTATTTCTATTTTCTCTTTTTCAACTGTTTCCTGCATTTCATCAATGTCTTTAATTTCAACATCTCTTATTTTCATCCCTATTAATTTAGGATTTGCATCAAATATAGCTGATATCTTAAATCCTAAATTATCAAAACGTGAATAGTTTGATACCGCTTGACCTATGTTACCTGCACCAACTAATGCTGCCTTATATCCTCTATCTAATCCAAGTATAGATTTTATCTGATTATAAAGTTCAGTAACGTTATATCCATATCCTTGCTGTCCAAAGTCTCCAAAGCAATTTAAATCTTGACGAATTTGTGATGCAGTAAATCCTATCTTTTCTCCTAATTCTTTCGAAGAAATTCTGTCAACATCATTATGCATAAGTTCACCAAGATATCGATAATACTTTGGCAATCTCTTTATTACGGCCATAGATATATTTTTGTTCTTCTCCATTCTTATTCTCCTTATTAATTTAATCTATTTTTTAACAATGCCTCTCATTTAAGCCTATAAATTCAAACTATTATACCTTATTGTTTAAAAACATCTTTCCCTAATAGTTTTTCCCATATATCACCCATATTAATTTACGTTTGATATATTTATATCTATAATATTACACAAATTACTCGCTTTATATAATAACATACTTTTATATTTTAATGTCAAGTACATTACATATAGCTAAAATAAATTTAAATGCTCTAAAAGAATTTTAATCCCAATAAATATTAATATTATTCCACCTAATATGCCTGCCTTGTTTTTTAAAAATTCTCCTATTACTTCTCCTAAATATACAGCTATTATGCTTAAAACAAAAGTTACTGCTCCAATTATCAATATAGATAGCCATATATTTATATTTAAAAATGCTAAACTAACACCTACAGCAAGTGCATCAATACTTGTAGCTATAGCTAAAATTAAAAACTTTTTATTTGTATGACCATCAATCTCATCATCTTCTTCCCCCTTTATTGACTCTATGAGCATTTTTCCACCTATTATACTTAGCAATATAAATGCAATCCAGTGATCTATATTTTCAATGTATTTAGTAAACCTAATACCTAAAAGCCATCCTATAAGTGGCATTAAAGCCTGAAACCCTCCAAAATAAATTCCTGACTTTAAAGCTAATACTTTTTTTTCTTGTTGTTTTCCTTTTAATCCAATAGTAATTGATACTGCAAATGCATCCATGGCAAGACCTATTGCAGTAAGAACTAATGATACAATAGACATTTTCTTCCTCCTCAATTAATATCTTCTTTGGTTTTCTAATTAGGTGTTTATAGTCTAATATGTATTTATCGAGATATTGTGTAAATAATAGGATTATCATACTTTTCAACATATATACTTCCCAGAATTATTGAAATTAATTATTTTTTCATAATGATTTTATAGATGTGTATTTTTTATTTTATTTCTATAAATACAAAAACTTGCCGAACTATATATTCAATATTCAGCAAGTTTAATTTAAATTGATAATATATTTATTGTTATTTTAATGCTCTCATAGAATTTAATACTGCAATTAAAGTTACTCCTACATCAGCAAATACAGCTCCCCACATTGAGGATTTACCAAATGTTATTAGAATTAATACTAAAGTCTTTATTCCTAATGCAAATGATATATTTTGCCATAGTATTTTATTAGTTTTTCTTGCAGTCATTATCCCATCAGCTAGTGAAATAGGGTTATCTCTCATTAAGACAACATCTGCTGCTTCTATAGCTGCATCTGATCCTATGCCACCCATAGCTACTCCTATGTCTGCTCTTGCAAGTACTGGAGCATCATTTATACCGTCACCTACAAACGCTAATTTTTTATTTTTGTTATGTTGTGAAATGAGTTTTTCCACATTTGTAACCTTATCTATTGGTAAAAGTTCTGAATATACTTCATCTATTCCAAGCTGTGCTGCTACTTTTTCAGCAACTTTTTTATTGTCCCCAGTAAGCATAACAACTTTCTTAACACCAATTTCTTTAAGTTTTTTAATTGCTAACTTAGAATCTTGTTTAATTTCGTCTTCAATAATTATATTTCCTGAATACTTTCCATTAATAGCTACATACACTGTAGTTCCAACAGTATCTACTTCATTACACTTTATTTCGTGCTTTTTCATAAGTTTATAGTTGCCAATCAAAGCTTCTCTATTATCTATAACAGCCTTTATTCCATATCCTGATAATTCTTCATAGTCTTTAATTTCATTTTTATCTATTTCTTTTCCATATTCTCTAACTATAGATTGAGCTATAGGGTGATTTGAAAAACTTTCTCCAATTGCTGCAATTTTAAGAAGTTCTTCTCTTGATATACCTTGTGCATTTATTTCAGTAACCTTAAAGTTTCCTTTTGTTAAAGTTCCTGTTTTATCAAATACAACTGTATCTATATCTTTCATAGCTTCAAGATAATTTCCACCCTTCACTAAAATTCCCTTCTTAGATGCAGCTCCAATACCTGCAAATAATCCTAAAGGCACAGAAACAACTAATGCACATGGACAAGATACAACTAAAAATGATAATGATCTATATAGCCACGTAGAAAAATTTGCATCTTTGAATATAAATGGAGGTACCACCGCTAATACAATAGCTAATAAAACAACTACTGGTGTGTAATATCTACAGAATTTTGTAATAAACTTTTCTGTTTCAGCTTTTCTACTTCCTGCATTCTCAACCATATCTAAAATTCTAGAGATAGCTGATTCACCAAAAGTCTTTGTTACTTTCATTTTAATAACAGAATTTAAATTAATGCTTCCAGATAATATTTCAACATTTTCTTCCACTTCTCTAGGCATTGATTCTCCAGTTAATGCAGAAGTGTCTATAGAGCCTGTTCCATCAATTATAATTCCATCTAAAGGTACTCTTTCACCTGGTTTTAATACAAGTATATCATCTATTTTTACACTTTCAGGTTTTACTCTTATTTCTCCATCTTTAGTAAGCAAATTAGCATATTCTGCTCTAACATTCATAAGAGATGTTATTGACTTTCTTGAAGTATTAACAGCATATCCTTGGAATAGTTCTCCTATTTCATAGAATATCATAACAGCAACAGCTTCTGGATATTGTTTAATTGCTATTGCTCCAATTGTGGCTATACTCATAAGAAAATTTTCATCAAAAATCTGACCTCTTCTTAAATTCTTTAAAGCAGTTAACAGTACTTTTCCTCCTACAAGTAAATAACTTATAATAAATAGTACCCATACCTGTGCAATTGAATGTTCAACTGCAATTGCTATTAAATATAATACTGTTCCAGTTATAAATAATATATTTTCTTTTATAATTCCTAAAATTCCTGATTTTTCATTAACTTTTTCCTCATGCTCTTCTTCTGAACAGTTACATACTCCATCATGACAATGAACATGTTTTTCTCCATCTTCACTTACTACAACATCTGGTTCAAGTTCACTTACTATTTTTTTTACTTTTTCTACAATCTCCGCTTTATTTGCAGAATTATTTCTCTCAATAGTAAGTTTTCCTAGAGAAAAATTAATATTAGCTTCTTTAACTTCTGAAAGATTATTTACTCTCTTCTCTATTTTATTTGCGCAGTTTGCACAATCAAGACCTTCCAGTGATAATTTAAATTTTGTTGACTTATCAGTTGCATTGTATGTTTCTTGTGAATTTTTTATATATTCTTTTACATTTACATCTGGTTCAAGTTGCTTTACTATTTCAGTAATTTTATTAATTAAATCCTGTTTATTTAATCCATCTTTCATGGTTACGTTCATTCTTCCTAACGAAAAATTAACGTTAGCCTCTTCTACTTCATCAAGTTTATTAACTTTCTGCTCTATCTTATTTGCACAGTTCGCACAATCAAGACCTTCTAAAGATAGCTTAAATTCTTTTTTCATTTTAACTCTCCTTTCCATATCCAAATTATTATATATTTTTATATGTGTTACTCAATAATGTGCTTAAAGCCTTCATTAAATATATGTTTAATATGCTCATCTTCTAAAGAATAATAAACAACCTTTCCTACTCTTTTAAACTTAACAAGTCTAGAGGCTTTTAATGTTCTAAGTTGATGTGATACTGCTGACTGACTTATTCCAAGTACTGCTGCTAAATCACATACACACATTTCTGACTCAAATAATGCACATAATATTTTAACTCTAGTAGAATCACCAAATGCTTTAAATAATTCAGCTAAATCATATAAAACTTCATCTTCAGGTAATTTTTCAGACACCATGGATACAACATCTTCATGTATAATATTAACATTACAATTTTCTATATTATTATCAATAATTTTCATGTGTTTCCCCTCCTAACAATACATGAGCATATGTTCATATGTTTACTTGTATTATATTCCTTTTTCTATCATTTAACAACTATTTTTAAATTATTTTTCATTTAACTTTTTATCATATAACCTAACTAATCACATAAAACAAAAGATACTGTTATTTCTAACAGTATCTTTTATGAATCTAATTATTTTTTATAATGCTATTTTCTCTCTATTTGATTTAAATTCATTTGCAAATATACAATTTAAAATCATGTTAATAATACTATCACATACATAATATGAATATGCAAGATCATTTTCGCAATTAAGAGTTCCATCATATTGTTTTTGTAAATGTACTATAAATTCTCTCACATTATCTGATGTAATTGTTGTATCTATTACAGGCTTAGGCTTATATTCCTTAGCCAATTTTGCAAGCTTCTGTTCGTATAACATATGATGCTTTACTGCTTTTGTACTTTTAAATTCCCACCTATAATAATGTGGTGCACAAAAAAAATCGCACAAAAAATGACATATTACTCCTAATTGTTCAGAAAACTTACCAACAGTCATTTTATAATATACATCTTCTAATCTTAATGCTGATAATTGCTCAATATTTTCAATTACAAAATCTATAGTTTCACTATAATAGTGTTTCATTCTTTTATATTTGATAGTACAATCTGGTTTCATATTCCCCCATATAAATTTTTTTTTATTTATTAAGTAAATACTTTTACTATTTGCATACTTTAAAATGTTTTCACCTAAAACCTTGTGAGTATTTATCATCAAACTAAACCACATCCTCTTAATTTATTCGAAATTCGAAATAAATTTAACACCTTTTTATGTCTTTATATTAATACTCAAAATTATTAATTACAACTTATAACTCAAAAAATTAATTTTATTATAGTAATCTTAATAATTATGTAATTTTTCTAAATACAATAATTCTTTTATGATTACATAAATTAATTATGTACACTTAAGTATAATATTACTCTTTCATTTCAATATTTTTAAGAGAACATATTATTCTACATAATTATGATCTATATGAAAATTATAATTACATAACTCTTCTCATATAGATCATTTTATATACTAATTTATAAAAATCTATTAAATTTATCATTTTCGCTTAACTTATTTAAAAGATGCTTTATTTCCTGGTCCTTATTTTTATCCATTACTAGTATTACATCACCTGCATCCACTACAACTAAGTCTTTTATTCCAAAGCCAATAATTAGATTTTTATCTCCAAATATAGAACAATTCTCACAATCATCCACATATACATTATTGGATATATTATTATTTTTCTGTGTCTTTAGCAATCTGCTTAATGCTCCAAAACTTCCCATATCATCCCATTCAAAATCACATTTTAAAACATAAGCTTTTCTAGTTTTTTGCATAATCCCAAAATCAATAGAAATTCCATCTATTAATTCATACTGCTCCTTAATTATTTCTTCCTCATTTTCTTGACCTAGATTTTTATATATTTCCATTAACGGTTTGTATAATTTAGGCAGATACTTTTCTATTTCTCGAAGTATAACATCTGCTCTGAATATAAACATTCCTGAATTCCATAAATATGTCCCTTTAATCAAAAAATCTTTAGCTACTTCTAAATTAGGTTTTTCAGTGAATCTTGCTACCTTATAAGTAGGGACATTTCCTACAGTTCTCTCCCCCATTTCAATATAACCATAACCTGTTTCTGGCCTGTTAGGTTCAATTCCTAAAGTAACAATACATCTTCTCCTATTTGCAAGCTCTATTGCTTGTGATAATGTATCCACATAATCTTTTTCTCCTTTAATATAGTGGTCTGATGGTAGTACTACCATTACTGCATTAGCATCTTGTTTAAGAAGCTTTATTGCAGATAAACCTATACAAGTAGCAGTTTCTTTATTGGCAGGTTCAACAAAAATCTTTTGTTCACTAATATGCTCTAGTTCATTCTTTACTTTTTCCTTATAGTCAGTATTAGTTACTACATAAATATTTTCCTTTTCTATTATTGGTAATATTCTCTCAACTGTATTTACTAAAAAACTTTTATCGTTAATCAATTTTAAAAATTGTTTTGGCTCTGCGACTCTTGATAGAGGATATAGTCTGCTACCTTTTCCCCCAGCTAAAATAAGCCCGTATATCACATCTTTTCAACTCCATGTAATGCTTTGTTATTTCATTATATGTATAAAATTTATTTTATGTGATAGTAGTGTTTATGCTTAAAAATATAAAAACTAATTATTTTTTCTTTGAATAATATTCATCAACATTGCTACATAATATAAACAAAATAATTAAATAGTTAATGAATTTAGTGGTCTTCAAAAATGAATAAAAAATACTTTCACCACTAAAATGTTATATATATTAATTCAAATAAAATAAAAAGTATTGTCTGAAAAACTAACTCTTTTCCAGACAATACTTTATCTAATACTATTTATTTAATTGAACTACATTCCCATTTTTTCCACAGCACTTTTTATATTTCTTACCGCTTCCACATGGGCATGGATCATTTCTTCCAACTAATTTTTCACTTTTTGCAGTAGTATCTATTGCTTTTTTATCATTAAATGACTCACCTTTAAATCTCCAAAGTCTTATTTTGTTCACAAACTTATTCATCATATTTGCTGCAACAAATCTTACCTCTTCATTTTCAATATTAATAAGTTCAATCATTTTATCTACTGCTTCTTTAGGTTCGTTTTCTTGAACATCTAATACTAAATCTTCCATCATAGCAATTGTCATATCTTTATCTACACTAAACATAGAAGTGAATTCCTTATAGAATGACTTACCTGCTTTACTTTCAAATACCCAGTTTGCTCCAAACATGCTCATTAATTCTTCTTTAGATATACGTGCATATTCTTTAACATCTTCTTTTTCAATATCTTTTAGAACTTCTTCATAATCTGCAATTTCATTATGTATAAATAATCCACTTTGTTCTCTAAATTCATTATAATAATATGATGCTTCTCTAAGCATATCTTCTGTATTCTTTGAATCTATATCACTATAATATTTCTTTAATAATTCTATAGCTTTACTTATTTCAAGTATACCATAAGCATTATTCATACCTCTGTATGCATTGATTACTTCCGAATTATTTTTTATTGTACGTCTATATTCAATATTATTTTTCTTATCTATTATTTCTTGAACTATTGTAGGCATTAAAAATAATGATTTCTCATCTTTTAATACTGGAAATAGCATACCTTGTTGTATGAAATAAGCGCTTTTTTCTGCTTCTTCTTCATCAATATCAGCAAATGATTTTACACCTTTTTTGTTTATATAAGATTTCAATATAGAATATCTTTCTTCGTCGAATAATTCAACTCTTTTTTCTATAAGTTCACTATATTCATCTTTTAATTTTTCTATTAACTTATCTTTATTTAAACCAGAGATTTTGCTTACTCCTAGATTTCTTGCTATATTGTATATTTCATCCTTTGATAAACACTCAACAAGTTCTCCTAAATCAAAGGAATACACCCTCTTACTTAACTTCTTTTCAAGCTTAATTGCTTCTTTTTCAAACTCATCTTCAACACTTTTACAATCTTCACATAACCACATTTTAGTGTCTGAGTTGTAATATAGTGCTTCTTTGTCACACTTACTACAAATACGTATTTCTTTATCTTTAGTTACTTTATCAATTTCAATAACATTTTCTGTTGTTTTATTTTCCTTCAAATGATTTATCTCCTTTTCCGTTTTAATTCCTTATTCCCATAATCCAGATAAATTCAATTTTATATTTTGTTTAACATTAAGTCAATAAATAGAATAATTCTTATATTATTCAAATAAAATATTAATTTAATTATTTAATAAAATCTA
Source organism: Clostridium sp. SM-530-WT-3G (assembly GCF_012843905.1). Lineage (GTDB taxonomy): Bacteria > Bacillota > Clostridia > Clostridiales > Clostridiaceae > Clostridium. The sequence goes on along the minus strand of NZ_JABAGC010000019.1, from coordinate 6,580 downwards.
ATATTTTATCTTTATTTTTAATAACAATATCATATCCGTCCCTATATATTTGTCTTAACTTTTCTTTATCCTTCTCAAACCTACCTATATCCATCCTAACATTTGGTCTTATAATTAATGCTTTTCCACTCTTTTCAAGTTCATCACAGTAATCAAGCTGTTTATTGTATTCTGCATATCTATTCTTTAACACTTCTGCAAGCTTAGGATATTTCTTTCTATAAAATTTGTATCCAAGTTCATTAGATTTAGACTGCTTCTTTCTATAATCTTCATTTCTTGTAAGAACAATTATATTCTTTTCGTTTCCATCTTTAATTGATTTCTTTATAGGAATAGAATCTTTAAGTCCTCCATCTGCATATAGTTGCCCTTTTATTTCACAGAAAGGAAATGCAAATGGTATTGCACAACTGGCTCTTAGAATTGAATTTTTCTCATCTAATGCATCCTTATCAAAATATTCTACTTCTCCACTTTTAATATTAAAAGCACCTACTAACATTTTAGCTTCATTATTGTAAAAAGTATCATAGTCAAACGCACAAAGTTTGTTTGGAATTTCATCAAATGAAAAATCCAAATCCATTATAGATTTACATCTTAAAAGATTTCCGTATCCTATATACCTCTTATTGTGAAGAAATCTCTCCATTATCTCTAGATTTCTTCCTCTTTGCTTAGAAATATATGAATATCCATTAGTTGCCCCTGCAGAAACTCCAATAACATATTTAATCTCAGCTCCAATATCTAATAATCCATCAAGAACACCAGCAGTAAATAACCCTCTAAATGCTCCACCCTCTAATACAAGTCCTGCCATAATAAGCACCTCCAAAAAATTTAACGTTTATATTATAGCTTATTTGATAATATTATTCACATTTTTTGTAAATTCAATCCATTTAAGTATATAATTACGTTATATTGCTATAGGAGCACCCTATGAAAAAAACTGTATGTATTTTGGATTAAGGCGTGATAATAACAAGTTAACAAAATATAGATTAAGCAAGGATAGAATATATAAAATTATCACCAAATTCCTCTACTGGTATTTTAAATTCTGGTATTCCTGCTACGTATGGAGCAATTTGGTATTGATTAAAAAAGACAACAATATTATTGCCACTTATATAAAATCCTTGATTATCAAGTATTCCTTTAAAGTTTTCTGGAGAATAAAAATATTTATCAGGATCCTTTCTTATTTCTTCTCTTATATCTTTATTAATAATTTCTTTATAATCAAACCCTTCTAAAAATAAATCTTTTAAATTTATAATTTTTTCATTTATTCTATCTATGGTATAACCGGTTCTGGTTGTACTACCATGAGCTCCTCCTAAATATTCATAATAATCATTATATAAGCTTATAATATTATCATTATACTTTGTAACTATATAAAATGATTTTATTTCATAAGGAAAAGTAGGTCTTTCATTTATATTTGCAAATTGACTTTTTAAATAATTTTCAGTTTCAAAAACATTTTTCATAATTTTAACTTCTATGTTATTATTTATATATTCTATACTATTTCTATTTTTTCCTCTAATAAATAAAGGTAATTTTATATTTTCCTTTAAATATTGTAAATTTTTATTTATATTCTTTTCGCTAATATCAATTTTTTCAACAATTGACTTTTGACTACTTTTACACATGTATTGTGGACAAAGCAAAAAAGCAACAATACTTATCCACATTATTCCTATAATCCTTATTATCACTTTAATTACAGTACTTTTCATTACGTATATTTTTTTACCATTTTCCATCAAATATCCACACTTTTCTACTGCAAATTTTTTGTATATTAACACATTTATAACATGTTATCCACACCCCCTTGTGGATAATGTTAATAAGTTGTACTTTATATTTATTATGCTATACTTTTTAAACTTTTATTCAGTATTACAGCTCTCCTAATCCTGTATTGTTTTTTATTTACTATTCTAATTTAACTTTCAAGCAATGTAATATATAATAAATTTATAAACATTTAGGAGGAAAAAATATGTTTAAAAGAAATTTACTTCTTATACTATCATTACTGATAATAACTATTTTCAGTGGTTCTTTTATCATGGATTCTAAAGTTTACACATTAAACACTAATGAATCTAATAACATTAGTGCTGAAAATTCTGATACAGGTGATGAAATAAAAGATAATTCTTATAATAATACAGACACAGAAGATGAATTTAATTATTCGAAAAACTATAATGATAATTCTTCAATTACTCTAGTCAACGATAATAGGGGTATCCCAGTACTATACTATCATTCAGTTAATGATAGTGTTGATAATGAAGTAACTATTTCCCCATCACTTTTAAAAAAAGAACTTGAATATATAAAAAATCAAGGTTACACTACTCTTTCACTAAAAGAGGTAGAAAATTATATACTTAATAATCAGCCTATTCCAGAAAAAAGTATATTGATAACCTTTGATGATGGATATATGGACAATTACTACAATGCTTATCCAATATTAAAAGAACTTAATATGAAAGCTACAATCTTCTGCATTACTTCTGAGCTAGATGGTTCCTACTATTTATCAGAAGATGCAATAAAAGAAATGTCTAAAAATAATATAGATATAGAAAGCCACACATTAAATCACCCTCATTTAAATTCACTCACTTATGATGAACAATTAAAAGAACTTACTGAATCTAAAGCTAAGCTAGAAAATATTACTGGAAACAAAATAACAGCTATTGCCTTTCCTTTTGGTGATTATAATGAAGATTCTATAAAAGCAGCTAAAAACTCTGGATATACTCTTGCCTTTACTACAAACAAGGGGTTTGCTAGCAGAGATAATAACCCATTAGAATTAGATAGAATTTATGTAAGTTCATATTATGATATGGATACATTTATTTCAAATTTAGAAAAAACACAAAAATAAATCAACAGTTAACAGCTATAATTTCTTTATTTTTTATAGCTGTTAACTGTTGATTTTTAATTATTAGACGAATTATATTCAGGCATTTTTTGCTGACTCCCAGAATTATTTATTACTATTGGTATTTTATTTTCTGATATTACTTTATTTGTTTCAGGAAGAGATCCATATTCTACTGATTTTCCTGTTACAGTAATAAGAGTCTTTTTACTCTTATCAATCATATTATTATCAGCTGCATATTGAAAAACTCTAGCCATATAATCATCAATATTATCATTTTCAACATTTATACTTTTAATAAGATTTTGTCCTTTTTCAGTTGGAGAATATGCATATATTACTTTATTAAACTTATTAATATGAATTTTAATAGTTGATGTAGTATCTATTAAAATTATACTGTCAGTTCTTCTAAATTCAACTACAGTTGCACATGCAATAAATAATAAGACCACAATAGTTATGGCAATTGGTATCTTCAATTTGCTCATTATAGTACACTGTTTTCCTTCACACACATTCCCTAGATATGCCTTATTATTAGTTTTTATTTTTAAGAATTCACCTGATGCTGTAATTATATAAGCAAATTTTCCAATGACCTTTATTGCAATTCCTTTTTGTACTGGATATTTTTTATTTACAATGCTAACAGCATTATCCTTACTTTTTAATTTTATTTTTAAATGGTCTTGTATACATTTATAATCAGGATTACTTAAGATAATATAATATGCTATTATGTATTCGTTCCAATCTTCTATATTATTTCTTCCTATTCTAGTTGCTATACTTAGTTCCTTTACAGGAACTTTTCTTCTTCTCACTAATTTTTCATTTAACTTTTCATCCTCTAAAAGATAATATGCTATGTTTAAAATAATATTTCGCTTCTCTTCATCTAACTTTTGACTAATTAAATCTTTAAAAATAACATTATATGATGATAATTCTGCTAAAAATTGTGATATTTCTCTAGTATAATCAATCTTAGAATTTTTACCCAAAAGCGTCATTGATGGAACTGATGCAAATACATATTTATTTTTATTAAAATTAGAGCCCTCCATGCAATTATATTCCCCCTTTATTGATACCAAACCTTGTTATCAAAACCGAACAATTTTCATACTATATATTATAACATAGAAATTTACTTAGCTATAAAAGTTATTTATCTTAAATGTAGTTTAAAATCAATTTTTCGGAGATTGTATTCATGAAAAGTAAAATTATATACGTAGATTTCATAAAAAAACGTAGAATAAGTCGTATCCACTTTCATATAAACAAAATAAAAAATTATTTTTTCCACAAGCAAAATTCAAATAATACATTTAATTATGCAATTACAAAATCAAATAATATAAGCTATATTGTAAACAAAAATTTTTAAGTGCAGTCTTTTTGCAGCATATCCTTTTACTTTAATAATATATAAATTTTAATATATGTTAATCCAATCATCTTATGATAAAATATATTAAACGATTATATAATATTAGAGGTGATTCTTATGAGAATTGGAATGGGATATGATGTACATAGATTAGTTGAAGGTAGAAAATTAATTATTGGCGGAGTTGAAATTCCATTTGAAAAAGGCCTTTTGGGACATTCTGATGCAGATGTGCTTCTTCATGCAATAATGGATTCTCTTCTTGGAGCTTGTGCTCTTGGAGATATAGGAAAACATTTTCCTGATACAGATGATAAATTCAAAGGAATATCAAGTATACGCTTATTGGAAGAAACCGGAAGATTAATTTTTAATAAAGGCTTTTCAATTAATAATATTGATGCAACAATAATTGCTCAAAAGCCAAAAATGCTTCCTCATATTGAAACTATGCGTTCTAATATAGCATCAGCACTAAATATTGATATTGATCAAATTAATATTAAAGCTACAACTGAAGAGGGACTCGGCTTTACTGGTGAAATGCTTGGTGTTTCTGCACAAAGTATAGCTTCTGTAATATAAAAAAGTGCCTAAGGCACTTTTTTATATTTATAAATTATTATACTATTAAATAACTTCGCTTAATCTTTTTAATAAGGTATCTCTAAATACTTCTCCTTTGGTAGAATTACTTAACGCATTTTGACACACGTTTTTCCACGTTTCAAGTTTCATCCCTATTCTATTTTCAAGTTCTTCTTGAGTATTTGTTAATAATGCTGATGATACTACAAAGTCACCCAATTCCTCTGGAGTTTTAAATAATTTAATATAAAGAAATTCCTTATTATCTCCCATCCATTTCTTATTAAATTCCCTAACAAATTTACGTAACTCTATTTCTGCTTTGTCCGCAGATATATCCCATAATTTATCTAAAAATTTATATTCTTTTTTCATATCCAAAGCCACTTCCTTAGTGATAGCTTTTGATTTTTCACCATCTTCAATAATTTTTTCAACGCTTATCCTTGGAATTTTAGTTATTAGTTTGTCTCTTCCATTTATCCATTTGTAAAATGCTTCTTGTAAGAAAGAGTATCTAATATATCCAATCAAACTCCTAATATTAGGAAAATATCCCCACATATTATTAATTCCATTATTTTTACTAAATATTAAAGTATGATAGTATAAGCATTTATCTGTTGGTGGCTTTTGCATAAAAATATGTCCTCTAATTGTACTATTTTCGTCAATAACGTTTTCCCAATAAGTAAAAGAATTATAATTTTCCTTCATTAGAATCACCTTCCTCACATTGATACTATATAATGTAATGTAATATAAATTTATATTTATCTTTATATGATAATTATAAATCATTATATATTTTTTTCCATATTAAATTGAACAAATACTAATATATTTAACATTATGCTGTATCTACGCATAATTTACTAAAACTTTATAATTTTTTTAATACCATAATATTAAAATTGATATTTATAAATTCTTAACTTATAATAATTATGCATTATATTTCTCCCAAATTACTGGAATTTATATTGCTAATTTGAAAATTTAGACAACCTTTTAAAAGTATTATATTATTTTTTAAATTATAAATTTTTTATGTAAAGTAAGGAGGATAAAATATTGCTCTTATGTGAAATATGTAATGCGCCAGCTGATATACATCACATTGTTCATAGAAGTGAAGGCGGATTTGATATAGAAATAAATTACAAATATTTATGCCCTGAACACCATCGCGGTAAATATGGACCACATCATTCAAAAGAAACAGATCTTAGATATAAAATAGATCTTCAAAATAAATTATACGAAATACTAACTAAAGACTACTACTACTTCAAAGAATTATCCAAAACATTAAATATTCAAAACAATACCCTAAAACGAATAACAAAAGACCTCAAACTCTATAAAGAAGGCTACAAAAAATCAGATATCATCTTTAGAATAATGGGAAACAAATTCTATACAGAAGAAATGCTAGTAAACCTAACATTAGATAACCTAATAAAAAATATGCACCTATAAAAAAGTCAGCTATGCTGACACCAAGAACCTAAAAATTAAGTATTAATAAAAACCTAGGTCAATAATTTAACTAAAATTCTAATTTAACAAAATAATATGCACCTATAAAAAAGTCAGCTATGCTGACACCAAGAACCTAAAAATTAAGTATTAATAAAAACCTAGGTCAA
>NZ_JABAGC010000018.1 GCF_012843905.1 Clostridium sp. SM-530-WT-3G | reverse complement strand
ATGGACACATCCTTTCTTAACTAAATATTATTTTACTTAGTTCGACTTGTCGTGTCCACTATTTTATACTAACACCACCTAAAAAATATGCCGAAAGGGTAAATCATATTTTTGTAGTACTTGATCTTTCACTTTTTGAATGCTACGATATGACCGAGAAGCTTTATAAAGAAGTGAAAAAAATTGCAACGGAGATAAATAACTTTTTAAATGACGGGGAATTCAGATGAAAGAAAACAAATATGATGATAATTTATTTTTTCAAAAATACAGTCAAATGAGTCGTTCGCAGCAGGGACTAGCCGGTGCAGGAGAATGGGAAACATTGAGAAAGCTGCTGCCGGATTTTAAAGATAAGCGTGTGCTTGATTTAGGATGCGGCTATTGATGGCACTGTATTTATGCGATGGAGCACGGAGCGTCTTTTGTTGTAGGTGTTGATATTTCTCATAAAATGCTCGAGGTAGCCAAAGAAAAAACACATTTTCCACAGGTTGAATATAAATGCTGTGCTATAGAAGATGTGGAATTCCCAGAGGAGAGTTTTGATGTAATATTAAGTTCACTTGTGTTTCACTATGTAGCAGATTATGAGATTTTAGTAAAAAAGATATATAGAATACTGAAGTCTGGTGGTAAGCTAGTTTTTACGGTTGAACATCCTGTTTTTACTGCCTATGGAACACAAGACTGGCATTATAACAAAAAAGGAGAAATACTGCATTTTCCAGTGGATAATTATTATTATGAGGGCAAACGGACAGCTGTGTTTTTGGGAGAAAAGGTTACAAAATATCATAGAACACTGACCACATATCTAAATACACTGCTTTCAAATGGTTTTATAATAAATCATATTGTGGAGCCGCAGCCGCCGGAAAACATGATGGATATTCCGGGGATGCAGGATGAAATGTGCCGTCCCATGATGCTGATTGTATCGGCGAACAAAAAAGTGGATAGATAGAACTAAAACACCTATAAGGTATAAATGGAGGTAATTTGTGTTTAAAGAAAAAATTATTATAGAGATGAAAGAAGTATTCAAAGAAATTCCTTTTGGCATAGAGCATACTCTCAAAGTTTTGAAAAATGCAGAAGATATAATGAAAGGAGAAAATATCGGAGAGGAAGAAAAAGAATTCATCAGTATTATTGCTATACTACATGATATTGGTGCGGTTGAAGCACAAAAAAAATACGGTTCTATTGATGGTGTCTATCAAGAAAAGGAAGGACCAGAAGTAGCGAAAGAAATATTAAAAAAGGTAGGCTATAACAAAAATATTGATAGAATATGCTTTATAATAGGCAACCATCATACTCCATCTAAAATTGATGGACTTGATTTTCAAATACAATGGGAAGCTGATTTGCTTGAAAATTTAACGGTTATGGATAAAGAAAAAGAACAGGAAAAGATAAAAAAGTGTATAGATGAAGATTTTAAAACAAACACAGGAAAAAGGATAGCTTATAATCGCTTTATTTTAGATTAGTAGTAGATTATTACAGTTATGTATTTTATATCGCAAAGAAAAAATAGTAGTTAAGTTTAACCCTAGATAATAAGCAGCAAAGGAGTGCGATAAGATGATATCTAATAATACCTCCATGCCTACAACGGATGATGAGTTGCAAAAGAATACGGTTGGTTGTTAAGGATTCTGCTGATGAGTCATCCTACGTTCCAGTGTTGGAAGCGGCCGGATATGTGCTACAGATTCGAGAACCTGACTGGTTTGAGCATCGTTTGTTTAAAGGACCGGATACCGATATTAATCTGCATGTGTTCAGTTTGGGCACATCAGAGATTGATAGAATGTTACGCTTCCGTGATTGTTGCGGACTAATGATACTGATCGGGACAAATATGCACAAGTCAAACGAAGCTTGGCAAAGAATAAATGGAGGCATGTCCAGCACTATGAAAATGCTAAAACATCAATAGTACAGGAAATCATGAAAAGAGCGAATAGTAATAATGCTTAAGGAGAGTGTCATGTTTTCTTGGTTTGTTATAGGAGGTTATATCAATGAAAAATACAGTAGATAATTTGTCGAAAAGTAAAGTTATTTTAATGTGCGGCCCTGCGGGAGCAGGTAAATCAACACTAGCAAAAAAATTTGAAAGTACCGGGATGACAATACTATCTTATGATGAAGAATCATTCAAACGGGGTTTGAATGAACATCCTTTACCTCAGGAGGTTTTAGAAGATATTAAAACCTATCTTGATGAAAAACTAATTTCACTTATCATGCAAAACATTGATATTGTTCTCGATTATTCATTTTGGTCTAGAGAAATGAGAAATGAATATATTTCATTATTAAAGAAATACGACATAGAACCCAAAATCTATTATATAAAGACACCTAAGGAAGTTGTTATGGAACGTATTCGAAAAAGAAACGGAAATCATCAAAATGATATCATATTGACGGAGCAAACAGCTTCCACTTATTATGATCATTTTCAACCCCCAACTGATGAAGAAGGTGAAGTTATAGTAGTCGAGGGATATTAATATTGTGGTTTTAGGCATGGAAATTGTACTAGATGATATGCTATCTTTTCGATAGGCGATGAAGTATAATGAAGATGACAACAAAATTGGAATTTATCAGAAAATGAGGAATAGTTGAAATGGAGGCACTATAATAACATGAAGATTGAAGGGAACCAGAAAGAACTGGATGCAATGGTAGAATTTCATAAGGGAAACCGTGTCGAGGGGCTGAGACTGCAAGAAGAATTTGCAGCGGAATTTCGTAAGGAGTATAAAGACAAAGATCACTGTCCTTGCCTGAAAGCCTGTCGTTATCACGGAAACTGTAAGGAATGTGTAGCAATCCACAGAGCGCATCAGGAACATGTTCCTAATTGTATGCGACCATTGATTAATAAAAAATTGAAATTGATGTCAGAATTAACAGAGCATACCTTGGCAAATGAAATAGAAGCTCCACATGAGATTTTAAGAAAATAGGCAAGTCAAATTCAAGTTTGTTAAATTGGAAAATTCAAGTTTATGGAGAGTCACCGTTATGATTAGAGAATTTCAAAGGGATTATATAAATAAAGTTGCAGATATATGGTTGGATACAAATATAAAGGCACATAATTTTATCCCCGCCGAATACTGGAAAAGCAATTTCAAATCAGTAAAAGAAGCGTTGTTACTAGCAGAGGTTTATGTGTATGAGTATGATACAGAAATACAGGGTTTTATAGGGTTAAATGATGAATATGTTGAGGGCATTTTTGTTTCTGGTGAAATGCAATCGCAGGGTATAGGTAAAATTCTGCTGAATTATGCAAAGGATAAAAGGAATAAGTTGCACTTGAACGTATACCAAAAGAACGCACGGGCAATATCTTTTTATAAGAGAGAAGGATTTGAGATTCAGCATAGTGGCTTAGATGAGGCTACCGGAGAAAAAGATTATGTAATGACATGGCAACACAAATAGAAATTCCAGTTTGTAGGGGTGACATGAAAAATAAAGTTTAAGGAACAGAGCTTTACCCTGTTTGCCTATACAAATTATAGGATAATTCAAGTTTCTCACAGGCTCGAACCACTAGATTTTAAGGGAAAAGGTGCGTTCCACCATTCCCATGTACAATAGGGGTTGAGTATGTTTTTCGTTGAACAACCGAGCCATATTGAAAATGTAGCATTACTAGTTAAAAAAGAATTTATATAATTAAATTATTGTTTTATTAAATAGAAAATTAAGGGGAGCTTTTATTTAGAACATTTTTGAATCAAAGCTCTCCTTTTTAATTAAAGTGATAGGATGATTACATAATCTATATTTTTATAAAATAAGGAAATATGGTAACATATTTATATTGTATTTTACATTTTTACTATTTAGATGAATAGAATAATAAAAAAGATATATTAGAGTTATTTTATATATGGCTGAAATTAAATTTGTTAGCTGCTTGAGAGAAAATATTATCAATATTATTGAATAAGTAAAGTGAATGAGAGGAAAAAGGATGACAGAAAATTTAAATGATAACTTATATTATGATAAATCTGATATAAAAAAAGATATAAAAAGAACTGCTGGTAGATGTGCCATGGTTTTATTTATTTTATCAGTTTCTACATATGCTTTTGGAGGAATAATACAATATATATTAAAAATACGAGCAGCAAGTTTAGGAATTAATATAGCAAGTAATGTAGAAACAGGTACAATACTTGGAGTATCTAAAGAGGCTTATAATTTCTTTATGGGGTACCTACCATGTATATTAGGAGATATACTTGCTATAGGAGTAGCCTATAAAACTATGAATTTAAAATTCAAGAAAGATCTATTTTGCAGAAATAAGGCTCCTTTTAAATTTATAATACTTGGATCTACATCATGTGTTGCTGTAGGTATGATTTCAAGCATAATCTATGTTATATATTCTTCAATTATTGAAGCTCAGGGATTTACTATACCATCACCTGATTTTACAATACCTACTGAAACTAAGTACCTGGTTTTATTTATTTTGTATACTTGTATTATTGCGCCTATATTTGAGGAAGTCATATTTAGAGGATTTATATTAAAAAGTATGATGAAGTATGGAAATCTAACAGCAGCTATTGTTTCGTCTATTATGTTTTCAATGTTTCATCTTAATCTGGTTCAATTTATAAATCCTATACTTATGGGAATTATATTCTGTTTTATTACGATAAAATCAAATTCAATAAAATCATCTATTATTGCACATATGTTTAATAATTCACTAATTATGTTTACATCAGTTCTAGGACTGCTTAATAATCCAACTATAGAGGGAATTTATTCATTTATCTATTTTTCATTAGGGTTTATTGCATTTTATATGTTTGTAAAAACATATTTTAGAGATTTTTTAGTAACTTTAAGTGATAATAATACTGAGTTAAGTATATTGAAGAAAATAGGATATTCTTTTACAAGCCCTTGGTCTATAGCATATATAATTTTATATATAATCTTAGTAGGGGGGATGATGATTATATTAAATATGTTGAAATAATATACTTATTATAATGTCGTGTAAAGTTATATCATACCAATAGTTTTGATATTTTAAATGAGGAGGATTTATTTTGGCAGATAGTAATTTATTAGATATAATAGAGAACTTGGAAGAAAATCTTATAGGAATATATAGAGAACTTCACCAATATCCTGAACTTTCAAATGAAGAATATAAAACAACTAACATGATAAAAAAATTACTTACAGATGTTAATATAAATATAATTGAGTTAAATATAGGCACAGGATTAGTAGCAGAGATAAAAGGAAATCCTAAGGGACCTGTTATTGCACTAAGATGTGATATAGATGCACTTCCAATAACTGAGGAAACTAATCTTAAATATAAATCCAAAATAGATGGTAAGATGCATGCATGTGGTCATGATTTTCACACTGCAGTCATGATTGGAGCAGCATATTTAATTAAAAAGTATGAAAAATCACTTCTTGGAACTGTTAAAATAATATTTCAAGCTGGAGAAGAAAGTGCAGATGGAGCAAAGAATATAATTTCTACAGGAGTTTTAGATAATGTGGATGTAATATTTGGTATTCATTGTATGCCTGATGTAGAAGTTGGAGTTTTAGGGTTAAAAGAAAAAGCTGTTACTGCAGCAGTAGATAGATTTGAAATTAAAATTCATGGAGTTGGAAGTCATGCAGCTAGGCCAGAAAAATCAGTTGATCCTATTGTTATTGCAACTAATATAATTGTAGCACTTCAGACTATAGTTAGTAGAAATATTAACCCAAGAGATAAAGCGCTATTGAGTGTTACACATATTGAATCTGGCAATACATGGAATGTAATACCTGAAAATGCTTTTATAGAAGGAACAGTGAGGACACTTGATGAAAAAGTTAGAGAACTTATACCTAATAGAATGAAAGAGATTGTAGAAGGAATAGCTGAAGCATTTGATGGACATGCAGAGCTTACATGGCATAGAGGATCTCCAGCAACAAATAATGATAAATATTGGACAATCTTTTGTGGAGATGTTGGAAAGAAGATGGGGTATAAGCTAGAAAGAATATCCATGGGACTTGAAGGGGAAGACTTTGCATATTATCAGAAAAAAATAAAGGGAGTTTTTATTACTGTAGGGACAGGGATGTCTCATGCACACCATCATCCAGAATTTATGATTGATGAAAAAGCTATACTTCCATGTGCAAAATATTTTTCTAAACTAGTAGAAGCAGCACTACATGAGTTAACAGCTAATAATTAATAATATTTTAGAAAAATACTATGAAAATAATAAGATTTAAGGTCATATCAAAATTTGATGTGATCTTTTTTAATTTAATAAAAGATAAATTATTAGAATAAGGACAAGTATGTTTGACAAAATATAAAAGAAGAATATAATATAACACAAGGACACCCCCATGGGGGTGGGGAGGTATAAAAATGAGTAAAGAAAGAAAAAAAGCATTACAATCTTTAAAAACTGCCAAAGGTCAGATTGAAGGGATAATAAAGATGATTGAAGATGATAGATACTGTATAGATGTTGCAAATCAGCTTATGGCAGTTCAATCATTAATTAAAAAAGCAGATTTAATGGTACTTCAAGGGCATTTGAGACACTGTGTAAAGGAAGCGTGTGAAAATAATAATTCTGAAGAAAAGATAGAAGAATTTAATAAAGTTCTAGAAAAGCTACTTTCTAAGTAGGGGGAAATTACATATGAAAAAAACATTTAAAATAGAGGGTATGACATGTGCAGCATGTGCTAGCAGAGTAGAACGGTTTGTGAGAAAAATGGATGGGGTAGAAGAGGCAAATGTAAATCTTGCAACAGAAACTCTTAATGTAACATTTGATCAGAATAAGGTTAATGATGATGATATTGAAAAAACTGTAGTTAAGTCAGGATATGGTATTAAGAAGAATATTAAGCATTATACATTTAAGATTGAAGGAATGACATGTGCATCTTGTGCTAGTCGAGTAGAAAGAGTTACTAGAAAGCTTGATGGAGTAGAAGAGGCAAATGTAAACTTAGCAGCTGAAACATTAAGCGTTACCATTGATGAAGATCAAGTAGGATATGCAGAAATAAAGGCTGCAGTAGATAAAGCTGGATATAAACTTATTCGAGAAGAAGAAAGCAAAAATGAAGAAGATAAAAAAATGAGTGCAAGTCAAAAAATGTTAATTAGATTTATCGTATCAGCATGTTTTACAGTCCCATTACTTATCATAACAATGGGACATATGCTTGGAATGCCACTTCCATCTATAATAGATCCAATGAAGAATCCTTTGAATTTTGCACTTATACAAGTAGTTTTAACGTTGCCAGTAATGGCAATGGGATATAAATTCTATAATGTAGGACTTAAGAATTTATTTAGATTAAGCCCTAATATGGATTCTCTTATTGCTATAAGTACTTTAGCAGCATTTATTTATGGAATTTTTGGCATATATAAAATACATGTAGGTGAAACAGAATATGCAATGCACTTGTATTTTGAATCAGCAGCAGTAATACTTACTTTAATTACATTAGGAAAGTATTTAGAAGCAGTTTCAAAGGGAAAGACATCTCAAGCCATAAAAGCACTTATGGGTCTTGCACCAAAGACTGCTACTGTAATAAGAAACAATGCAGAAGAAGTTATACCTATAGAAGAAGTAGTGTGTGGAGATATAGTTGTAGTTAAACCTGGAGAGAAATTACCTGTAGATGGTGAAATTATAGAAGGAAGCACATCTATTGATGAGTCAATGATTACAGGTGAAAGCATACCAGTAGAAAAATCTGTTGGAAGTGCTGTTATTGGAGCTAGTATAAATAAAACTGGATTTATAAAATACAAAGCTACAAAAGTTGGGAAAGATACAACTTTAGCTCAAATTGTAAAATTAGTTGAAGAAGCTCAGGGCAGTAAAGCGCCTATAGCTAAACTTGCAGATGTAATATCAGCATATTTTGTACCTACAGTAATAGGTCTTGCTATATTAGCTGCAATAGTATGGCTTATAGCTGGTGAAACACCTGTATTTGCACTTACTATATTTATAGCAGTACTTGTAATTGCATGCCCATGTGCATTAGGTCTTGCAACTCCAACAGCTATAATGGTTGGTACAGGAAAAGGTGCAGAATATGGTGTTCTTATAAAAAGTGGGGAAGCTTTAGAAACAGCTCATCAAATTAAGACTATAGTTTTTGATAAAACTGGTACTATTACAGAAGGAAAACCTGTAGTTACAGATATAATAGCTGATGGTATTTCAGAAGATGAATTGTTAATGCTAGCAGCAAGCGCTGAAAAAGGATCTGAGCATCCATTAGGAGAGGCAATTGTAAAGAAAGCTGAAGAAAAGAATATTGAATTAAAATCATTAGAAGATTTCAAGGCAATACCTGGACATGGAATATCAGTTAAGATAGATGGAAAAGAAATCTTACTTGGTAATATAAAGCTTATTAAAGATAAGAATTTAGAATTAGATGAAAAATTATTTAGTAGTTCTGAAAAATTAGCTAATGAAGGTAAAACTCCTATGTTTATAGCTGTAGATGGCGTGTTAAGAGGTATTATTGCAGTTGCAGATGTTGTTAAACCAAGTAGTAAGGAAGCTATAAAAATTCTTCATGATATGGGAATAAAGGTAGCTATGATTACTGGTGATAATAAGAAAACTGCAGAGGCAATAGGGCATCAAGTTGGAATAGATATAATATTAGCAGAAGTATTACCAGAAGATAAGGCAAGAGAAGTTAAAAAGCTTCAAGGTGAAAATGTAAAGGTAGCTATGGTTGGTGATGGTATAAACGATGCTCCAGCTTTAGCACAAGCAGATGTTGGAATAGCAATTGGATCAGGGACTGATGTTGCTATAGAATCAGCTGATATTGTACTTATGAGAAGTGATTTAATGGATGTAGTTACTGCAATAAAATTAAGTAGAGCTACAATTAGAAATATAAAACAAAATTTATTCTGGGCATTTGGATACAATGTATTAGGAATTCCAGTAGCAATGGGTATACTTCATATATTTGGAGGACCACTTTTAAATCCGATGATAGCTGCTGGTGCAATGAGTTTAAGCTCAGTATCAGTACTTGCAAATGCTCTTAGATTAAAGAGATTCAATCCTAAAAATTATTAGGAAGTATAACTTATTTAATCAAGCAAAATAAATAATATATAATAATTATATTAGTAGGAGGACGATTAAAATGAAAAAGAAAATATTAATTGATGGAATGAGCTGTGAACACTGTGTAAAGCATGTTACTGAAGGATTAAGCGGAGTAGAAGGCGTAAAAGTTATTGAAGTAAATTTAGATGGTAAATACGCTTTAGTTGATACTGATGTAGACAATCAAAATTTAATAGATGCTATAGAAGATGAAGGATATGATGTAATAAAAATAGAAGAATAAAAATTATATTCTTAAATCTTAATGAAATTATTTGAGAAACTATTAGAGTTAATTCTAGTAGTTTCTTTTTTTTATATGTTGATAATGTTAAATAGAATATTTAAATTAACTTAGGAAAGAGAATGAATATAATAAAAGTATATTCAAATACTAATATCATCACATAAAGTAAGGTGGATGATATTGTAGAAATTTTATATTTTATAGGGTTTAATTTTATAATATATTCCTTTTTAGGATGGGTTATTGAAGAACTATATTGCTTTTTTACAAATAAGACGTTTAAGAAAGATGATTTTATTTTTTATTATACCTAGCATTGTTGAATATATTAGTGGATATTTATTAAAAAAATTGTTTGATAAGTCATATTGGAGTTATTTAAATTTAAGATATAATTTAAATGGATATATATGTTTAAAGTTTTCAGTTTATTGGATGCTTTTAAGTTTTATAGGTATATATTTTCTCCAAAATATATTAGATAAGTTTTATTATATGGTAAGTGGAGAATTACTTGGGATTTTTATAGTTATAATTAATTTTATTATGATTTTAGATTTTATGGAAAGAATAATTAAACTTAATTACAAATCAATGTTTAAAATAGAATAAAATTAATAATAAAAGCTGTTTTAAGTATATGTAAATATTTAAGGCGGCTTTTTATATTGGTAAAAGTAAATAAGAAAATATGATAGTTGTTTTAGGAATTTATTAATAAATTTATCAAATTAACAACATAAGAACAATTGTGTGGATAATATCTGTGGATAATGTTAATAAATATTGAAGTTTTTTGAAAAAGTATAAATTGTAATATAATATACTTAGTATAATAATTTATATAATGGTAATATCTAACATATAAACTTATAAAAGGAGGATCATAAAGTTATGACTAAAAAAGAAGCTAAATTTATACCACAGATAAAAGGGACACGAAGAGATCATGTAGTTGAAGTTCCTAGTATTATTAGAGAATGTTCAGGAATAAAAATATTTGGTAAAAGAATAAAGTCATTATTATTTAGTACAGATGTAGCAATAATAAGAAACACTAATGCAGATGCAATTATAGCAGTATATCCATTTACACCTCAGCCTCTAATAACACAAGCCTTAGTTATGGCTGCAGACGTTCCTGTATTTTGCGGTGTTGGTGGTGGAATTACACAAGGTAAGAAAGTTATTAATCTAGCTTTAGATGCTGAATTTAAAGGGGCTATGGGGGTAGTAGTAAATGCACCTACATCTAATGAAGTAGTTAAAAAAATTAGAGAAACTATAGATATACCAGTGATAGTTACTGTTGTTTCTGAAGATGAAGATATTACGAAGAGGATAGAAGCTGGAACAACAATATTTAATGTTTCAGGAGGAAAGAATACACCTAACATAGTGAGAAATATAAGAAAAAAATATCCTGAGTTTCCTATACTGGCTACTGGAGGCCCAACAAATGAAAGTATAATGGAAACTATACAAGCAGGTGCTAATGCCATAACATTTACCCCTCCAACTTCGGCAAGTATAATGGGAGAACTTATGGACGAATATAGAAGTAGATAATTTTCAACAAAAGTATTGAATAAAACTGAAATTATGGTATCATATTTGTAATAGTTGAATAAAATAGTAATAAACATGACCTGGGGTAGAGGCGCTGTAATTAAAAGTAGGCATAAAGAGCATGGATAATAAGCTGTGAGGTATGCAGAAAGGAATTATAGCCGAAGAAATATATATTTTATCCGATATTTGTTTCTGGGGATTCATAGAATATATGAATAACTGTCACGATTAGTGTTGAGCTACAAGGCATTCTTTTTATATTATGACTGTTATTAATACAATAGGATTTATAATATTTTTAAGTATATTTTAAAACCTTATTGATTAGTAAAGTTATAGACAGGAATTATGTTAGTGTAATCTCTATCACTCGTCACAGATATTTTTTCTGTGACGTTTGTTTTTTATAAGCATAAGCAATTTTATCAACAGATAGATATTTGGGGGGAACAAAATATGAAATTATTCGGTACGATGAAGATTGATAACAATCAGTTAACAATTGGGGGAGTTAAAGCAGTAGATTTAATAAGAGAATATGGAAGTCCTTTATATGTATTCGATGAGGCTCTTATAAGAGAATATTGCAGAGATTACAGAAAATATTTTAAATGTGATGAAAATAATAATAGAGTAGCATTTGCTGGAAAAGCCTTTTTGACTGTACAAATGTGTAAATTGTTAAAAGAGGAGAATATGTCTTTGGATGTAGTATCAGGCGGAGAGTTATATACTGCATATAAAGCAGGATTTCCATTAGAAAAAATAATGTTTCATGGAAATAATAAAACATTAGAAGAAATTGAATTAGGAGTAAAACTTGGAGTAGGAAATTTTGTAGTTGATAATTATTATGAAATGGATGCATTAAATAAGATTGCAAAATCATATGGAAAAATTCAAAATATATACTTAAGAATTACACCTGGTATAGAGGCTCATACTCATGACTATATTAAGACTGGTCAGGTAGATTCAAAATTTGGATTTGCTCCAATTGGAACTGTTATTGAAGAAGCAGTTGAAAAGGCTATAAACCTTGAAAATATAAGGCTTGTAGGTATTCACTGTCATATAGGATCACAGATATTTGAACTACAACCTTATGAAGATGCAGTTGAAGTAATGTTGGAACTAGTAAAAAAAATCAAAGAAAAACATGGTTATTTTATAAAAGAAGTAGATTTTGGGGGAGGTTTTGGTATATACTATAGTAAAGGGGACAAACCAAAAACAACAAAAGAGTATTGTGAAACAATAATTAAAAAAGTTGATGAAGTTTGCTCAAGAATTGGTCAAGATAGACCGATAATTACTATAGAGCCAGGAAGAAGTATAGTTGCTAATGCAGGAACTACTATATATACTGTAGGTGCAGTGAAAGATATTCCAGGAGTAAGAAAGTATGTATCAGTAGATGGTGGTATGGCTGACAATATTAGACCAGCTCTTTATAATGCAGATTATGAATGTGTTATAGCTAATAGAGTTCATGGAGAACGTGAAGAATGTGTGACAATAGCAGGAAAGTGCTGTGAATCAGGAGATATTTTATTAGAAAATGTAAATCTACCTGAAGTAAGTACTGGAGATATTCTTGCTGTTATGACTACTGGGGCATATGGATACTCAATGTCAAATAATTATAATAGAATTCCAAAACCAGCTGTTGTAATGGTAGCTGATGGTAATTCAAGACTTATTTGCAGAAGAGAATCGTATGAAGATGTACTTAGAAACGATATAGTATAGCTTGAATTAAATTTAAAAAATTATATATTATATGAATTTAATTAATATTTATAGGATATACTATATAACAAAGAGATGAAGCAGAAATGCTACAGTTTCTTTTAATTAAATAAGCTTTTTATTAATATTCTTTCCCAAGATTATAAATATATAAAAGATTGATATACACCGACCTTTTGGTTGGTGTATATTTTTATTTAAAGAACATAATTTAGATTTAAATTTATTAATGCATATACGTATTAATATATGAATTAACACCAATATAGAAGATTATTTATAATTAAAAAATTAATAAGTTATAAACATACTATTATATAAGTATGGTATACTTATATAATAGTATGTTTATAATCAAAACGTGGGGTGAGACAGTTGGCTGACATCAAAGAAAAAGAGATAATAGAGAACCAAAATCAAAGTGAAAGTAAAAATACCAAAAAGGGCTCATTCTTTAAAGAATTATTTATTGACGTAGCAATAGTTGCAGCTATAGCCTTTTGTGTATGGAAATTTGTTGGATATGGAGTATGGATTACAAGTGGATCTATGATACCTACTTTAGAAGTTAAGGACAGATTGATTGTTGAAAGAGTACATAATACTAATAAATTAAACTACGGAGATATTGTATTATTTAAAAATGATGAATATGGTGATGATATTTTAATAAAAAGATTAATTGGTAAACCAGGTGATACAATAGTAATAAATAATGGTATTGTTTATAGAAATGGTGAGAAGTTAGATGAGCCATATGTAAAAAATAATGAAAATTATAATGGGGTATTTAAAGTGCCTGAAAATGAATTCTTCTTTTTAGGAGATAATAGAGCTAATTCTGCGGACTCAAGGTATTGGAAAGATCCTTATGTTAATGCAGACGATATTGAAGGGAAAGCAATATTTAGGTATTATCCTTTTGATGAAATGGGAAAACTAAATTAATGTTTTATATTTTATAAGTTGGATAGACTTTAAAATATAGGTTATAGAAAGCTATAGACGGAGATTAATATTGATGAATAAGGATGAAAGAATAAATCATAAAGAGGAACATTTAGAAGAAGTTAATGATTCTGAAACAAATGAGAATAGTTCCAATGAAAACACGATTGATGCAAATAATATTTCAAAAGAAAAAAAGAAGAAAACAAATAACTTCTTTATAGAATGGCTACTTCCAATAATAGCAGCTATAGGAATTGCAATATTAATTAATAAATTTGTATTTTTCAATGTTTATATACCAAGTGAGTCAATGGTTCCTACTCTAAATGTTGGTGATAAACTTGTGGTAACAAGAATTTATGATACTGATAATATTAAACGTGGGGATGTCGTTGTATTCTATTCTGATGAACTTCAGGAAACAGTTATAAAAAGAGTAATAGGTATTCCGGGAGATCATATAGAAATAGATAATGGTGTAGTAAGTGTTAATGGTGACGTGATACAAGAAGATTATGTTAAAAATAATGAATATAACAAAACAAAGCTTGTGTTTGATGTACCAGAAGATAAATTCTTCTTTTTAGGAGATAATAGAATACGTTCAAATGATGCGAGAAGATGGATAAATCCTTATATAGATGCTTCAGATATAAAAGGAAAAGCAGTACTTAAATTTTATCCATTCAGTGATTTTGGATTAATAAAATAATAAGAATTAATATCAAATAGGGTGTAAAAATTAAAGGATATACTTTATACTATAGTTATGGGATTATAAAGGTGTGTCAAAGGTGGAGTTTTAGTGAAAGGAAGAACATATATAATTGACAGAATTGAAGGAGATTATGTTGTCTGCGGAACTTCTGATGGTTTTATGATTGACATAAAGTCTAATAAAATTCATGGGGATTTTAAAGAAGGAGATGTTCTGCTTGAAGAAGAAGGATTCTTCAAGATTAGCGAAGAACTTACAAAAGAGAGAAGAGAGAAAATAGAAGATATAATAAAAGATATATGGCAATAAATACGGACAGAAGGAGTGGTGATTAAATGCAGAACAATAACAGAAATAACGGTGGGAAAAATAATAAAAATAAAAAATCGTATACTGTAGTTATTACATACTTTCTAATTGCGTTTGCATTTGTAATGGCGTTTAATTATGCTAAGCAGACGGCAACAACTAAAGAAATCAACTATAATGAATTCTTAAAATTACTTGATGACAAAGAAATTTCTAAAGTTGTTATTACTAGTGAAAATTTATTAATTACACCAAGCGATGATAATGAGGAATATAAAGGAAAAACTTTATATACTGCAAATATAAATGATGATACATTGGTAGATAAACTTCAAGCTGCTAATATTGCATTTACTGGAAAGAATCCAAGTGAAAATCCATTAATGAATATACTTTTAACTTGGATATTACCAATGATATTAATATTCTTTATGTGGAAGTTCTTATTCTCTAAAATGGGAAATGGCGGCGGTGGCGGCGTCATGGGAATTGGAAAGAATAATGCAAAAGTATATATGGAAAGTGAAATAAAAGTTACATTTGATGATGTTGCAGGGCAAGAAGAAGCTAAAGAATCATTAAAAGAAATTATTGATTTCTTAAATTGTCCAACTAAATATACTCAAATAGGTGCAAAACTTCCTAAAGGTGTTCTTTTAGTAGGACCTCCAGGAACAGGTAAAACTCTTATTGCAAAAGCAGTAGCTGGTGAAGCAAAAGTTCCATTCTTCTCTTTATCAGGTTCAAGCTTTGTTGAAATGTTTGTTGGTGTTGGTGCATCAAGAGTAAGAGAATTATTCAAAGATGCAGTAGCAAAAGCTCCTTGTATAGTATTTATTGATGAAATAGATGCTATAGGCAAGAGCAGAGATAATCAAATGCAAAGTAATGATGAAAGAGAACAAACATTAAATCAGTTATTATCTGAAATGGATGGATTTGATTCATCTAAGGGTATTATTATACTAGGCGCTACAAATAGACCAGAAATACTTGATAAAGCCCTACTTAGACCAGGTAGATTTGATAGAAGAGTTATTGTAGATAGACCAGACTTTAAAGGTAGAGAAGCTATACTTAAGGTTCATGCTAAAAATGTAATCTTAGGAGATGACGTTGATTTAGCAGAAATAGCTAGAAGTACTCCAGGTGCTGTAGGAGCTGACCTTGCTAATATAATTAATGAAGCTGCTTTAAGAGCTGTAAGAAGTAAAAGAAAAGCTGTTTTACAAGAAGACTTAAGAGAAGCGGTTGAAGTTATTATTGCAGGTAAAGAAAAGAAAGATAGAATACTTTCTCCTAAGGAAAGAGAATTGGTAGCATACCATGAAGTAGGGCATGCACTTGTAGCTGCTTTACTTAAAGGAACAGATCCAGTTCATAAGATTACAATCGTTCCAAGAACTATGGGAGCTTTAGGATATACTATGCAGGTTCCAGATGAAGAAAAATTCCTTATTTCAAAGGAAGAATTAATTAATCAAATTACAGTTATGCTTGGTGGTAGATCAGCTGAAGAAGTAGTGTTTAATCTTGTATCTACAGGAGCTTCTAATGATATAGAAAAGGCTACACAAACTGCAAGAAGCATGGTATCAGTATATGGTATGACTGATAGATTTGATATGATGGCATTAGAATCTATTCAAAATAGATACTTAGATGGTAGAGCAGTAAGAAACTGTAGTGAAGAAACATCTACACTTCTAGATGAAGAAACATTAAAGATAATAAGAACTGCTCATGAAAATGCTAGAAGGATATTAAGAGAAAACAGAGATTTATTAGATAAGATTTCTGGAGTACTTTTAGATAAAGAAACTATCTTTGGTGACGAATTCTTTGAAATAGTATATGAAAAATATCCTGAATTGAAAGAAGAAAAAGATAAAGAAAAGATTGAAAAAGAAAAAGAAGTTAAAGAGTTAGAAGAAAAAAGAGCTAAGATTTATGCTTTACACAATAGTTATGTTGAAGAAGATAATACAGACAATAAGTCTGAAATTCAATCAGATGACATTATAGAGGTTGAAGTGGAAAATCCTGCTGAAGATGACTCTGATGATACAAATGATAAATTTACTTCTGAAAATGAAACAGAAAAAGTGGAAGATATTATTGTTGAAGAAGTACATGAAGAAACTATCTCAGAAGACAATAAGGATAATACAGAAGAAAAAGAAGATAAGTAAAATTTAATATGTAATTAAATTAGATGTACAATTGACAGATTAAAATGTACAATGGATATTAAGACTTTAAAAGTTTATATTCATTTACTATGTCAATTGTACATTGTCATTTTTATTTAAATAAATGAAATTACTTGAGGACAGTAATTAATAAAGGAGTTGTTGCTATGAGTAATCAAATAGATTTTTTAAGGGAAGAAAGTAAATTAGAAGAAGTCTTGGATATAATCGGAAAAGAAATATTAAAATATTTAGACCATAGAAAAGTAGTTACAAAAAACATATTAGATGCAAGAAAAAAATACATAGAAGAATATAAAGATGATGAAGATCAAGTTATTGATTACTTTGATCATGAAAATTATGTTCAAGAAGAAGTATATAAGACTATAGATAGAAGACTTATGGAATTTACTAAGCTAAAAGAAAGCCCTTACTTTGGTAAAGTTACTTTTAAGGAAGATGATAGCCTTCCAGAGGATATGTATATAGGAAGATATGGATTAACTTTAGATAATGCTTATGAACCTCTTATAGTTGATTGGAGAGCACCTATAGCTTCTTTATTTTATCAAGGTACATTAGGACCAGCAACTTATAATCCACCAGCTGGTGAAGTAAAAGCTGATATTATAGATAGAAAGCAGATTATAATTAAAAAAGGTGAATTAAAAGGAGTTTTTGATTCAGCTGTAGATGTAAAAGATGAAATACTTCAAATGGTTTTAAGTGATAATTCATCAGAAAAACTTAAAGATATAGTTATGACTATTCAAAAAGAACAAGATGAAATCATAAGAGAAGATAGAAATAAAATAGTAGTTGTAAATGGTGTTGCAGGATCAGGAAAAACTACAATTGCTCTTCATAGAATTTCATATCTTTTATATAATTTTAGAAAGCAATTTGGAGATAAAGTTTTAATATTTGGACCTAATAATATATTTATGGATTACATAGGTCAGGTACTTCCTACATTAGGTGAGAGTGGTATAAAGCAGACTACATTTGAGAACTTTGCAAAAGAAGAGCTTGGATTAGAATATCAAGATGTTAAGAGCTTTGGAAAGTATATGGAAGAAGCCATGGAAGGTAATGATGAGGCTTTAGGAGAATATAAATATAAATCTTCAAAAGAGTTTGCAGAAGTATTAAATAAGAGTATAGAAGAAATGAATAAATCTTATTTTAATATTAAACCAGTAATGTTCAAGGGTGAAGAAATAGTATCTGTAAAAGAAATAAGAGAATTGTTTGATGTGTATTATAAGGATATGCCTCTATTTAGAAGAAGTGAAAAAATAAGAAGAATACTTACTTCTAAGATTAAAGATAAGAGAGATGAACTTGTTTATGCATTAAATGCAGAAATAAGAGAAAAAATGAATAACCTAGATGAAAAAGATGCAGACATTGAAAAGAATAATCTTGAGTTCTTAAGAAGAATCGGAATAAGAGAAATAGTAAGAGAAGTTATGAATTCAAGAGATGAGTTAGATAAATGGCTTAAGTTTGAACCTGTTATAGATATATATGGAAGAATTATCAAAGGTAAACAGCTATCAAAAGCAGAGTATGCTGCTGAAGAAAATGATATCATGCCATTTATTAATAATGATATAAGAGCTAAAGTAAGAGAACTTAATCTAGGATATATGGATTTAGCAGGGATTTTATATCTTATGGTTAAATTACAAGGTATAAAATATAAGAGTGAAATTAAACATGTAGTAATTGATGAAGCTCAAGATTATAGTTATATGCAATTTGAGATAATTAAAGCTATGACAGGATGCAAGAGCTACACTATAGTTGGAGACTCAAATCAAAGACTTATTACTACAGATGAAGAACCTGCTATGCTTCATTTAGATGAAATATATAGTGACTTAAAAGTTGAAATTAAAAAATTTGAACTAAATAAGAGTTATAGATCGACTCAGGAAATAATGGAGTATGCAAATAAATTCTTAAAAGAAGATAGAATAGTGCCATTAGTAAGAAAAGGAGAACCTGTTCTTGAAGAAGAAGTTGATTCAAAGGAAGAATGTTTAGAAACTCTTATATCTGTAATAGAAGACTATGAAGAAGAAGGATACGAAAATATAGCTGTAATATTTAAAGATAAGAGTTTATTAGAAGAATATGCACCTATTATTAAAGATAGAATAGGAATACAAAATCTTGATAATGAAGATATCCTATATAAGGGTGGAAAAGTATTAATACCTGCTTATTTAGCAAAAGGACTTGAGTTTGATGGAGTTATAATTGTTGATGATGGCAACATACAGCCTTTAGTTGAGTATATAATGTGTACTAGAGCACTTCATAGATTAGCTGTTATAAAGGCATAGTTTTTAGTTGAAATCTTAATGAAATCCTATTATCTATAATAAATAAGAATTATAGAAACATATAAGGAATATAAAGTTTATTTATTAATATACAATCATAAGCTTTATGCATAAAGTGTACACTTTTGTGCATAAAGCTTATTTTTATGCAGTTTTATATGTATAAAAGAAATCTAATTACATATGTTTTAGATATATGTTAAAAATATATTTAATATTATACATATAGGGAGGGATTTAATATCATTAAATAGTTATAAGCTAATCTTAGGATATTGCATTAATTATATATGGGAGTGATGATACTAATAACACAATTAATAAAGAATGTTAATAATGTAGTGTATGTTCTAGTGTTCTCCAGAATATACAAAAATAATATTTTAAATATTTATGCATAAATATTTAAAATATACTTGAATAAATATTAATTATTGTGTATAATTATACTCAAGACGGAGATAAAATATGATTTTAGGGGGGCATAGATATGAAAAAAGGATTATTAAAGAAATTAACAGCTGTTGCCGCAGTGGCAGCTATAACAATAAGTATGATTGGTTGTGGATCATCAAAACAAACTGGAATGGAGAAGATTAAATCAACTGGAAAGCTTGTAGTTGGAACAAGTGCTGATTATCCACCATATGAATTCCATGCAACAATTGATGGAAAAGATGAAATAGTAGGATTTGATATGGATATTGCTAAAGCAGTAGCAGATAATTTAGGGGTAGAACTTGAAATAAAAGATATGGATTTTGATGGACTTCTAGTTGCACTTCAAGCAAATAAGGTAGATATGGTATTTGCAGGAATGACTCCAACAGATGAAAGAAAACAAAATGCAGATTTTTCAGACATATATTATGAAGGATCACATCGTTTTGTCTTAAGAAATGGAGAAGAGGTTAATATTAATTCATTTGATGATTTAAAAGGTAAAAAGATTGGTGTTCAAAAAGGATCAATCCAAGAGGGTATTGCTAAAGAGCACTTTGATGCATCAGATATTAAGTCTTTAGGAAAAGTTACAGATTTAATTTTAGACTTACAAAATAATAAAGTAGATGCTATTTTAGTCGAAGAAGGAGTTGCTAATCTTTACTGTAATAAAAATAATAATATAGCAGTTGCACAAAATTTAGTTGTAACAGATGATAACGGTGGTGTTGCAATAGCATTTAGCAAAGGACAATCGGAATTAGAAACTGAAGTTAATAAAACAATAAAAGAATTAATAGAAAGTGGCAAAATGTCAGAGTATGTTACAAAGGCAAATGAATTAGCTGGAGAACAATAATTAAGAGTAGTACCTTAATATAAATTTATAAACAGAAGTGGAGGGGAAGTAGTGAATTTTACATTTTTAGATAAGTACTTTGGATATTACTTAAAAGGTGCAGAAATTACAATAGTATTAGCTTTTTTTGGAGTACTATTTGGGACTATATTAGGTTTAGGAATTACACTTTTAAGGCGTTCAAAAATTAAAATTATTAAATTTATAGGAACAGCATATGTAGAATTTGTTAGAGGAACACCACTTCTAGTTCAAATTTATATTATCTATATAGGCTTACCTAACTTAATAGGGATGGATTTACCAGATATAATAGTTGGTATAATAGCATTAGCACTTAACTCGGCAGCATACGTATCAGAAATAATTAGAGCTGGTATTGAAGCTGTTGATAAGGGACAAATGGAAGCAGCAAGAAGCCTAGGTATGAATCAAAGAATGGCTATGTTCCAAGTAGTAATACCTCAAGCATTTAAAAACATACTACCTGCATTAGGTAACGAATTTATTTCGGTAATTAAAGAATCTTCAATGGTTTCAGTTATAGGAGTAGCTGAATTAATGTATAATGCAGGAATAGTAAGAGGAAATACAGCATTAGGTTTAGAGCCAATAGTTTTTGCAGCTGTAATTTACTTTATAATAACATTTACATTAACAAGATTATTAAAATGTGTGGAAAGGAGAATGAAGGCAAGTGATATACGTTAAGGATTTATACAAGAGTTTTGGAGATAAAGAAATACTAAAAGGAATAGATGAGCATATCGCTAAAGGTGAAGTTGTAGTTGTAATTGGACCATCAGGTTCAGGAAAGAGTACATTCTTAAGATGCCTTAACCTTCTTGAAACTCCTACATCAGGAACAATTGAATTTGAAGGAAAAGATATAACATCAAAGTCAATAAATATAGATAAAATAAGAGAAAAAATGGGTATGGTTTTCCAACAATTTAATCTATTTCCACATAAGACAGTATGTGAAAATATATGTATGGCACCTATTAAAGTAAAAGGTATATCAAAAGAACAGGCAAAAGAGACAGCTAAAGATTTATTAAAAAAAGTAGGATTATTAGATAAAATAGATGCATATCCATCATCTTTATCAGGCGGACAAAAACAAAGAATAGCAATAGCAAGAGCATTAGCAATGCAGCCTGATGTTATGCTTTTTGATGAACCTACATCAGCCCTAGACCCAGAAATGGTTGGGGAAGTATTAAATGTTATGAAGGATTTAGCAAAAGAAGGTATGACAATGGTTGTTGTAACACATGAAATGGGATTTGCAAGAGAAGTAGGTGACAGAATACTATTTATGGATCAAGGGAAAATCCTAGAAGAAGGAACTCCAGAAGAAGTATTCCAAAATCCTAAAAATCCACGTACTAAGGATTTCTTATCAAAGGTTTTATAAAACTGTAATTTAGATTAATTATAGTTATGGGGTAAATATAATTAATCGGATTATAAAAAATAGATACTACAGTATTTTAGTTTAACTGATCACTGTAGTATCTTTTTTGTAATTAATCAATTAACAATAAAAATTAAGTATAGTTTTTATCTAATGTAATTATACAATTGTATGAAGGATGGATTTTCTTTACTCTGCTATTTATTAGTTCTTTAAGTTCATCATCACTATATTTTGATTTTTTAGAAGTATCAATTACTAAATCAAAAATGAGATTTTTTACATCACCTTCACCAACTACTCTAAAATCGTGAATTGATTCTATACATTCAACTTCATTAATTATTTTTTCAATTTCATCATATGCTTCTTGAACTTCACCTTCAATAACACAAATAGGATCAATGTGTATTACTAAATAGACGTTTAATTCTTTAGAGATTTGTCTTTCTGCTTTATCTATTATTTCATGAATTTTAACTACACTGATATCACTTGGTATTTCTGCATGAATTGAAGCCATACATCTTCCAGGTCCATAATTGTGAATAATTAAATCATGAGTTCCTAGAATATTATCATAAGATAAAACTTTTTCTTTAATTGCTTCGACTAGTTCTGGATCTGGAGCTTCACCAAGTAAAGGATTAATAGTATCCTTTATTAATGTAAATCCAGAATATACTATAAATAAAGCAACTGCCATACCTATATATCCGTCGATTGGTAGAGTTGTAAATTTTGTTGCTAAAAATGATATTGCAACAGCTGATGAGGTAAATACATCACCCAATGCATCAACAGAAGCGGCTTTTAGGGCAGATGAATTTATTGTATTTCCAATAAATTTGTTAAATCTAGAAAGCCACACTTTAAGTCCTATTGAAACTAATAATAGTATAAAAGGAATTAATTCAAAGGTTACAGGCTCTGGATGAATTATTTTTTGAAATGATGATTTTACAAATTGAAGCCCTACAATCATAACCATACAAGCAACAACTAGTGCGGATAAATATTCTACACGGCCATGCCCAAATGGATGCTCTTTATCAGCTGGTATACTTGAAAGTTTGAATCCAAAGATTGTCACTAGTGATGAGGCTGCATCAGATAAGTTGTTAAATGCATCAGCTGTTATAGATATACTTGAGGTGATTAATCCTACAGAGAGTTTTATAATAAATAAAATTACATTAGTGCATAATCCAACTATTCCAGCTAAGAAGCCGTATGAATTTCTTACTTTTTCATTTTTTGTATCAGTATGATTTTTTATAAATTTATTAATCAACACTTTAGATAACATAGAACTCACTCCCATCTGTTATTATTTTTTTACTATAGATAATAATTATACTATATAGTAATTATTATATAGTAATAATTTAAAATCAAATTAATTTATGTTAAAAAATAATTATTGAAGTTTCAAGAAAGCTATAAGGCTCTAATTGGAGCTTAATTTTTTAATTATATTTATAATATTTTAGTAAAAAAATTTTGTATCTGATATTGTTTTCTTGGAAGTTTTTTGAACATAGATTATAATATTATTAATACTTAAAACTAACAATATAAATATACTAAAAGAAGAAAAATGGAGGCAATGTAATGAACAATGCAGAAAAATTATTAGAATTTATAAATGGTAGTAAAACAGCATTTCAAGCTGCTTATCAAATTATAAAGAGATTAGATAAAGAAGGTTATAAGGAACTTCAAGAGTGTGATGAATGGAGTCTTGAAAAGGGTGGTAAGTATTATGTTGTAAAAAATGATTCAGCAGTTATTGCATTTGAAGTTGGAAGTGGAGATATAGAAAAGGATGGATTTAGATTAATAGGAGCGCATACTGATTCTCCTGGATTTAGAATAAAACCAAATCCAGAAATGAGCGTGGAAGGTCATTATATAAAACTTAACACAGAAGTTTATGGTGGTCCTATATTAAGTACTTGGTTTGATAGACCATTATCTATAGCAGGAAGGGTAACTTTAAAGAGCAAAAATCCTTTTAAACCTGAAGTTAGATTATTAGATATAAATAAACCTGTATTAATAATACCAAACATTGCTATTCACATGAATAGAAGTGTTAATGAAGGATATTCTTATAATAAACAAAAAGATACACTACCTTTATTTACAGTTAAAGACGAGAATGCTGAAAGTGCAAGATTTGCTAAAGAAAAGCTAGAAAAAGACGGATATTTATTAAACTTAATTGCAGAAGAATTAAAAGTGAATACAAGTGATATTTTAGACTTTGATTTATTCTTATATGAATATGCAGAAGGATGTCTTACTGGATTAAATAATGAATTTATATCTGTAGGAAGATTAGATGATTTATGGATGGTTTATGCTGGATTAAGAGGATTACTAGATAGTAATAAGATTGCTGCTACGAAGGTATTAGTAGCATTAGATAATGAAGAAATAGGAAGTCTTACATCTCAAGGTGCTAATTCATCTATATTAGATACTATGTTAGAAAGAATAGCATTAGGCCTTTCTAAAAATAGAGAAGAATATAAGAGAGCATTAAGTAATTCAGTTATGATTTCAGCAGATTTAGCTCATGCAATTCATCCTAATTATACAGAAAAGTGTGATCCTACAAGTAAACCACTTTTAGGAATGGGACCAGTTCTTAAGATTGCAGCAAGTGGAAGTTATTCAACAGACAGTTATGCAAGTGCTATATTTAAAGGAATATGTGAAAAAGCAGGAGTACCTTGTCAGGTATTTGTAAATAGATCTGACTTAAGAGGTGGCACAACTATAGGTCCAATAACGGCTGGAAAGTTAAATATACCAGTTATAGATATGGGGGCACCACTTTTAAGTATGCATTCAATTAGAGAATTAGCATCTGTTAAGGATAATGAATATACTATAAAAGCATTTACTGAATTCTTTAATTAATCATTTATAGTGATTTTAAAATATTATGTATCCATATTTGCTGAATATATAATTCAAAAATGAAATAATATATTTTATTTAATGAAAGTAATATTAGATTAAACTCATTTAAGTATCTGATATTACTTTCTTTTTATTTAGTTATTTATATTGTGGACAAATAAAATTATATGAATAATTTATTTCAAAGAAAAAGAAAATAAAAATGAGGAATTACTATAGTCTATCCTTTACAAGTATTAGGCAAATTAGTAAAAGGAATGATTTTCATGAATGGAAAAAGAACAGGTAAAATATTAGTTATTATTAGTGTTATTTTTATTACATGGCTATTTATGAAGAGCAATTTTTTTAACAGTATTATTGATAGTAAAATTACAAGCAAGAATTATGGAGTGCCATTTAAAAGATGCATAAGTATAGGAAATGAACTTGAAGCATCGAAAAATATTTCCCGGGATATAGGAATAAAGAATGAGTATTTTGATATTGTTAAGGATGTAGGATTTGATTGTGTAAGGCTTCCCATAAGTTTTGCAGATTATGTTAGTGAAGATTATTATAAGCTGGATGAAGACTATATGACTAAGATAGATTCATATATAAATTATGCTTTAAATGATGATCTTACTATAATAATTGATTTTCATAATTTTGTTGAAATAATGAATAATCCAGAAGCTAATAAAGAATGCTTTTTAGTAATATGGAATCAACTTTCAGAAAGATATAAGGATTATCCAAGGAAATTAATTTTTGAATTATTAAACGAACCGCAGAATAATCTTGAAGGAGAAGTATGGAATGAATATTTAGCTGAAGGTATTGATGTTATAAGAAAAAATGATAAAAGCAGAAAGATTATAGTAGGTCCAGATCATTGTAATTCGGTAGATAGACTTTATAATTTAAAAGTACCTCGGGATAAAAATTTAATAGTTACATTTCATTACTATGAACCATATGATTTTACGTTTCAGGGAAATGAATGTTATGAAGGATATAGAAGAAAATTAGGTGTTAAATGGAATGGAACAGAAGAAGAGCTTTTAGTTATAAAAAATAAATTTGAAATAGCGAAAAAGTGGTCTAAAGATAATAAGATAGGGATATTTCTAGGTGAATTTGGGGCTGACAAGAAAGCAGAAGGAACTGATAGAAAAAGATGGATTGGTGCAGTAAGGAAAAGGGCTGATAAAGATTATTTTGCATGGGGCTACAGGGAATTGTGTTCTGATTTTGGGATATATGATAATGAAGCAAAACAATGGGATAATGATGTATTATCTCAGTTAATTCCAAATTAATTTAAAATACTAATTATTTATTTTGATATTATATTTATTATTTATATTTTTAATTAAATTTTTGTATTAGAAGCATATAGGTGTTAAGTCTATATGCTTCTAATTTATATAAATGCTGGGGAATTATTTTTAGAAACTTTGGTAAAAATAACTCTATAATTATGCTTTATATAATACTGCATAAATTTACTAATACATTCTTGAGTTTATTATTCAGTCTGAAGCAAGGGAGTGTTTTTATGAAGGGTAAAAAGAATTACCACAGATTGAGAAAAAATGTGTTGAATGAATTGGCTGATGCATTTTCAAGCATACAGGATACTTATAAATATTTAAAAAAGTTAAATAAACATAATGTAAAGGTTCTAGGAGCAGCAGAATGGATTCTTGATAATACTTATCTTGTAGAAAGAGAATACAAGTGTGTAAAAAAAGAAATGCCTTTGGATTATTTTAAAGGGCTTCCTAGCGATAGGACTTTTCCAAGAATATTTAATGTGGCAAAAAACTATATAAATGTCTCTAGAAATATTTATATTGAAAATATGGAGGAATATATTAATAGGCTACAAGGAGGAAAAAATGAGAAAGCTTTTACTATGGGAGAACTTTGGGCATTTCCATTGATGCTTAAGGCAGCTCTTATAATAAATTTATCCAAGTATACATATGAACTAAGAGAAATTCAAAAAAGATGTTTAAGCAAGAAGGCTGCAGATTCAGAAAAAATTACTAGTAAGCAAAATAATGTAGAAAATAAAGTATACGCCAAAAATGAAAATATACAAACTCATAATAATCAAGATGAACACTATAGAGATGAAGAAAGAAATAATCTTATAGAAAAGAGTATAAGTGAGTATATAACATGCATACGACAAATAGAAGCTATTAATTGGAAGGATTTTTTTAAGAAAACTTCTATAGTTGAAAAGGTATTGGAAAATGATCCTGTAAATGTGTATAAAAGCATGGATTTTGAATCTCAAGATTATTATAGACATAAGATTGAAGAAATTGCGCATGTTACAAAAAGAAGTGAAGTAGAAGTAGCAGATAATGCATTAAAACTTTCTGAAAAAAATTATATAAATAATGGAGAAAATTATAAAAGTCATATTGGGTATTATTTAATTGATTCAGGAACAAGTGAGCTTGATGGCTTTTACTATACATTTGGAGCTGTAATAACAGAAGGTGCTTTTTTAGGGATAAATTTAGGAAGTACAGCTCTAATAAGTTTTTTAATAATATATATATATATGGTGTTTAATGTTTTTTATACAAGAAAAGAGTTAGCTATTGCATTTATTTTAGTATTCATTTCCGTAAATGAAGTTGTTGTTGGGCTAATAAATTGGATTGAAAGTAAATTTATTCAAATACGAAGAGTTCCAAAACTTGATTTTAGCAAGGGGATTCCTTATGACTGCAAAACTGTAGTGGTAATCCCTGCAATTGTAGATTCTAAGGAAAAAGTACAGAGCCTTATGGAAAAGCTTGAAGTAGAGTACTGTGGAAATATGGATGATAATATTTTTTATGCATTACTAAGTGATTTTCCAGATTCGAATAAGGAAACAGAACCACATGAAAAAGATATAATTGATTTTTCACTGGATTTAGTACGCAAGTTAAATGAGAAATATTCAAAATATAATAATACTAAAAAGGGAGATAGATTTTATTTTTTAAGTAGAAAAAGAATATTTGATCCTAAGCAGAAAGTTTATATGGGCAAGGAAAGAAAGCGTGGAAAACTTATGGAATTTATGGCGCTAATTAGAGGTGAAGAGGAACATACATATGATGTTATAAGTTCTGATATAAGTCCTTTAAAGAATGTAAAGTATTTAATTACTCTTGATGAAGATACATTTATGCCTAGAGAGACCGTATATAAGCTTGTTGGGGCTATGAGCCATATACTTAATATTCCACATATAAAGAAGGATAGAATTATTAGGGGATATGGGATTATGCAGCCAAAGGTAAGCATAAGCCTTGAAGCTAAGAATAAAACTTATTTTTCTAAGATTTTTGCTGGGAATAATAGTGTTGATGGGTATTCAGTAGCTTACTCCGATACATATGAAGATTTATTTGGAGAAGGAACATTTGTAGGAAAAGGCATAATTAATATAGATGAGTTTTATGGAAGATTAAAAAATACAATAAAAGAAGATAGGATACTAAGTCATGATTTGCTTGAAGGTGCATTATGTAGATGTGCTCTTTTAAGTGATATTGAATTTATTGATGATTATCCAAGTTTTTATGAATCAAGCTGTAAAAGACTTCATAGATGGGTGAGAGGAGACTGGCAGCTTATTGGGTGGATTTTTTCAAGAAAAATAAGTGTATTAAATAAGTGGAAGATAATTGATAACTTGAGAAGAAGCCTTCTTGCTCCAAATTTAATGGTGTCATTAATACTTTCATTAACTATATTCAATGGAAATCTTCAAATAACTCTATTATGTTTTCTAGCATTAGTAATGTCTCTTGTATTTACTGTTGCAGACTTTGTTGTTACACCTAAAAATAAATTGATGGGGACATTTAAGACATTAAAACAGATATTTTTAATAATATCATTTATACCATATCAGGCATTTTTAATGATTGATGCAATAATGATAACATTAATAAGAATGCTTATAACAAGGAAAAATCTCTTAGAGTGGAAGTCTTCGCAATTTGTTGAGAAAAACTGTAGTAATACATTAAAAGCATATATAAAAAGAATGTGGATTTCACCAGTCATGGCAGTAGTTGTAGTGCTTTTATCATTAGATAATTCATTTGGAATATTTGCATATACTGTAGTAACTGCATGCTTGTGGCTAGTAAGTCCTTATATAGCTTATGCTGTAAGCTGTGATATACCTGAAAAAAAATATGTTATTAATTATGAGCAAAAAACATACTTAAGGGAAATAAGCAGAAGAATTTATGCATACTATGAAGATTTTATAAACGAAGAAAATAATTATTTGCCACCAGATAATTATCAAGTAAGACCTTATAAAGGAGTTGCTCATAGAACATCTCCTACTAATATGGGAATGGGAATCATAGCAGAAGTTGCAGCTTATGATTTGGGATATATTACTTTAGGTGAATTTATAGATAAAGTTGATTCTATAATAACAAACATGAGTGACTTGAAAAGAGAGCAAGGGCATTTTTATAACTGGTATGATACAAGAACAAAAGAGCCTTTATGGCCTAGATATATATCAACTGTAGATAGTGGAAATTTACTAGCTAATTTGTGGATTTTAAAAAAATCTATGGAGG
Organism: Clostridium sp. SM-530-WT-3G; assembly: GCF_012843905.1. Classification (GTDB taxonomy): domain Bacteria; phylum Bacillota; class Clostridia; order Clostridiales; family Clostridiaceae; genus Clostridium. The sequence continues at coordinate 27,924 of NZ_JABAGC010000018.1, read as the reverse complement.
AATTAAAGAATAATCCTGTTATTAGAACAAAAGAAATAATGGCTTTAAAAGATATTTATAAAATAATAGAAAAGGAATACTCAAATGTTAAAGTACGATTTGCATCTAGTGTAAGCATTGACCAATACACAGAAATACTTGAAGACATAATAGAAGCAATAAATAAAAGCGATGCTATTAAAAATATAATAGATGAAAATAGTAAATATAAGAAGCATATAGATGATAGTAAAGTTATTGAAGAGGCAAGATACTGGATAAAAAAGCTTATCCATGAAGCAGAAAATAAAAAAGAATTCTTTGAGTATATGTTCTTAGGGGCAGAAGCTTTGTTTAAAGATGAATTCATAGAAAGAGTTCCAAATCTTGAAGAACTTAAAGAAAAGTATGAGAAGTATAAAAATGAATATGGTGATAATTTTGAGCGTTCTGTAGCATCAAAGATAGATTTTATAGAATCTTACTTAAAAAAAATAGATAAAATTATAAACTATGTTGATGATATTACTAAATCTATGAATTTTAAATTTTTATATGATGAAAAGAGAGAATTATTTTCTATTGGATATAATGTTGAAGAAAAATCCTTGGGAAGTTCATACTATGACCTGCTTGCCTCTGAATCAAGAATTGCATCATTTGTGGCTATAGCTAAAAATGATGTACCTAAGGAGCATTGGTTTAAATTAAGCAGAGCAATGACTAATGCATTTCATAGTCATACACTTGTGTCGTGGAGTGGTACAATGTTTGAATATTTTATGCCTTCATTAATGATGAAAGCTTATTCAGACACTCTTTTAAAACGTACATATAAAGAAGTAATAAAAGCTCAGAGAGTATTTGCAAAACAAAAAAAGATACCTTGGGGAATTTCAGAATGTGCATTTTATGAGTTTGATAATGATGAAAATTATCAGTATAAGGCATTTGGAATACCAGGGCTTGGTCTTAAACGAGGACTTGAAGATGAAATTGTAGTATCTCCTTATTCAACATTAATGAGCCTTCCATTTTCCAAGAAAAGAGGGTTTACAAATTTAAATACATTAGAGGAAATTGGATTATTAGGTAGATATGGATTTATTGAAGCAGTAGATTATACAAAAGCAAGAAAAGATAAAATTATATTCACCAAAGCTTGTATACCTTATACACAAAATGTGGATAACTATGGTAAAAATGTGTATAACTACAAAGAAGCAGTGGATAATAGTGGTTCGAAATATGAGTCATTAAGTGTGAATAATATTGATAAGAACAATGAAATGAATCGAAATGAGGAAATAACTAGTTTTGGTGGAGGTGAAAAAGTGTCAGATAATCCACAAAAAAATAAAATAATTGATAAAGAACACAAAGCTGAAAGTTATCCACAGGAAGAGGACTCTGTATTTGAAGATGGAATAAGACCAAATAAAATAATGACTTATATGGTTCATCATTTAGGTATGTCAATTATGGGACTTGAAAATATGCTTTTAGATAATATTTTAGTTAAGAGGTTCCACAGTATCCCACAAGTAAAAGCAACAGAGCTTCTTCTTAAAGAAAGAATTCCAGAGCATGTTACTTATGAAAGACATGAGGATTATACAATTAAGAATAATTATATTGAAGGTCAGCCTTTACTTACAAGAAGCATTGAAAATACAAAAAATAAATCTATAGTTCTTCTTTCAAATGCTGAATATTCAATTATGCTTAATAGTTTAGGCAGTGGATATTCTTCGTTAAAGGATATGATGCTTTATAGATGGAAGGGAGATAGTACATCTGACAGCAGTGGAATGTTCTTTTATATAAAGAATCTTAATTCTAATGAATATTGGAGTGCTTCATTTGAGCCATGTAAAACATATGGTGATGAATATAATGTGAATCTTAATATAGATAAACCACAGTTTAATAGGAAAGATGGAAACATTGAAACAACTACTCAAGTATCTGTATCATATGATGAGAATTTTGAAGTGCGTAAGATAACATTAAAAAATAATGGATTGAAGGGCAGAAGTATAGAAATAACAAGTTATATGGAGATAGTTCTTACAAGTTTTAGTGCAGATGCTGTCCATCCTGCTTTTTCAAACTTATTTGTTCAAACAGAGTATGATGAAGAGCAGAAAGTAGTTATAGGAAGCAGGCGTGGAAGAGTAAAGGATGCAAAGGTTCCATATATATATCATAAAGTTGTATGTGATAGCAAACTTGAAGGAAATATAACTTATGAAACATCGAGGATAAATTTCATAGGAAGAAATAGAACTTTAAAAAATCCACAGGTTATGGATAATGATAAATCCTTAGAAAATACAGTAGGAACAGTTTTAGATCCTGTAATAAGTTTGAGAGCAAGAGTAAGACTAGAAGCACAAGAAGAAAAAGAATTATACTTCATAACAGGAATAAGTGATTCCAAAGAAGATGCTTTAGAAATTTGTAGGACAAATGATAAAGGATTTAAGTTAGAACGATTATTTGATAAGTATCATAACTCAGTTCAGTTGGAATTAAGAAATTTAGAAATAACACCAGCAGAAGCAAATGCATTTCAAGATTTAGCATCAGATATATTCTATTTAAGTGAAAATAGAAAGAATAGAGAAAACTATATAAAGAATATTTCAAAACATCAAAAGGATTTGTGGGCATTTGGTATATCAGGGGATATTCCTATTATGCTTATCGTAATAGATGATGAAAAGGATATAAGTCTTATAATACAAGTTTTAAAATTTCATTATTATATGAGAAATAAGGGAGTGAAGATAGATTTAGTAATTTATAATGACGAAGAACTTTCCTATGATGAGCCACTTCAAAAAAGTCTTATGAGTGCAATAAATACATGTAAAGAAGGAGATATGGTAAATAAACCTGCTGGAATTCATTTATATAATAAGTCAACTATGAATAATGAAATGAGAGATTTCTTAATAGGAATTTGCAGGATTTATGTAAATTCTAAGAATGGTTCATTAATTTCTCAAATTGCTAAAAATATAAAATCAAAAACTGACCGAGAGGAAAATTCTTATATTCCAGCTATTAAAGATAATGTTACTGCTATAAATATTAATTATGATAATAAATATGGAAGTGAGCATGAATCATTAGATGAATCTCATGACAGTAGCTTAGATATTATTAAGGATATAAATATACTAGAAAATAATGATGATAAGTATGACATACAAAGGGAAAGCTCTGATGTTTATAATCAATATGACCACGATGTAGATTTCTTAGATAATTATGATATTAATGAAGGAATGCACAATGTAGAAAATGAAAAAGTAGTCTTAGATAATGAAGTGGTTAAGAAAACTGAACATCAATGTGATACTAATATAATTGAAAAAGAAGATGAATATAAAACTGAGAATTTAGATTTTTTCAATGGATATGGTGGATTTAGCAAGATAGATGGAAGCTATATAATAAAGCTTTCAGATTATAAGAATACGCCAGCACCTTGGATAAATGTAATGTCAAATGAGGATTTTGGATTTCATATATCAGAAAGTGGTTCGTCTTATACATGGTGTGGAAATTCTAGAGAAAATAAGATTACTCCATGGAGCAATGATTATATCACAGATCCTCTAGGAGAAGCATTATACATTAAAGATGATTCAAGTGGAAATTATTTTTCAATATCACCAAAACCAGTTCGAGATTCTGGAGAATATATAATAAAGCATGGGTTTGGATATTCTGAGTTCATTCATTCAGCTTATGATATAAAAGGAAGGTTAGAAGTATTTGTACCAAGAAATGAAAAGGTAAAGATTCAAAAAGTAACTTTAGAAAATTTAAGTAATGAAGGTAAGGAAATATCATTATTTTATTATGCAAAGATGGTATTAGGAGTATATGAATATGACAGTTCAAAATATATTACTACTGAAATTAAGGGTTTAGATGAAATTAAAAATAATCAAGAAAGCAGTACTGAAAGTAGTGTTACATATACTGAAAATAATCTAAATGGTATTTCAAATATGAATACAGAGGTCAAATATATTACAGCTAATAATCCTTACAGTGAGTATTTTGGAAATCTATATGCTTACCTTACTCTCTTAGGAGGAAATAAATTAAAATTTACAGGTGATGCTAGAGAATTTATAGGAAATAATGGTGAATTAAGTAGTCCTGAAATATTGAGAACTAATAATGATTTAAGTAACAGAAGTGGAAGTATTTATGATCCATGTTTAGCTGCATCTACTAAAATATTTATACCAAAAGGCCAAAGGGTTGAACTTATAATATTGCTTGGTCAAGATGAAAAAACTAATATATCTAAAGTAATAAGAAAATATACAGTATTGAATAATGCTCAAAAGGAATTAGAAAAGGTAAAAGAATATTGGCATGATTTCTTAGGAAAGATTCAAGTAAAAACTCCATCAAAATCTATAAACTATTTATTAAATGGATGGCTTTTATATCAGACATATAGTTGCAGATATTTAAGTAGAAGTGCATTTTATCAAAGTGGAGGAGCATATGGATTCCGTGATCAATTGCAGGATTCAATGGCGCTAGGAGTTGTTCAGCCAGAAATAACAAAAGACCAGATTTTAAGAAGTGCATCAAGACAGTATGTTGAAGGGGATGTACAGCATTGGTGGCATCCTGTAGTAAACAGTGGTATAAGAACAAGATTTAGCGATGATCTTTTATGGCTTCCATATGTAACCGCAGAATATATAAATTCAACTGGTGATTATGAAATTTTAGAAAAAACAGCATCATATCTTGAGGATGAACCTTTAAAAGAAGGGGAAGATGAAAGATATACTATAGTTAATTCATCAGCACAAAAAGGAACTATTTATGAACACTGTTTAAAAGCTATAGAAAAATCACTAAAGTTTGGGCCTCATAACATACCGTTAATGGGTAGTGGAGACTGGAATGATGGAATGAGTACAGTAGGTAATAAAGGTAAAGGTGAAAGTATATGGCTTGGGTGGTTTATTTATTCTATATTAGATAAGTTTATTAAAATATCAGAATACAAAAATGATATAGAAACAAAAAATAATTTTAATGAGAAGAAAAAATTCATAAAAGAAAATATAGAAAAGAATGCTTGGGATGGAGGATGGTACAGAAGAGCGTACTTTGATGATGGAACTCCTCTTGGAAGCAGAGAAAACCCAGAGTGTCAGATAGATTCTATAGCACAAAGCTGGTCAGTAATTTCAGGTGCAGCAAGAAATGAGTGTAGTAGTAATAAATTAAATTATACTGAAAGAGCAATTGAAGCATTAGAAGCAGTAGATAAAAATCTAGTTAAAGTAGATAGAGGAATGATTCTTCTTTTAGCACCTCCATTTAATAATTCGTATCTTGAACCAGGATATATAAAAGGATATGTACCAGGAGTAAGAGAAAATGGAGGACAGTATACACATGCAGCTGTATGGGTTATCTTAGCGTTAACTAAGTTAGGTTTAGGAGATAAAGCAGTAAAATATTATGATATGATAAATCCAATAAATCATACAAAGACAGAACTAGAATGTATGACCTATAAGCTTGAACCATATGTAATGGCAGCTGATGTTTATATAAAAGAACCTCATGGTGGAAGAGGAGGTTGGAGCTGGTATACTGGGGCTTCAGGATGGATGTATAAAGTTGGCATAGAAAATATATTAGGCTTAAGAAGAGTTGAAGATAAAGGCTATGTTGTAGATCCATGTGTTCCAAAATCATGGGATAACTATGAAATAAGAATAAAGAACAAAACAGAAGATTATTTGATACATGTAAAAAGAAGAACTGCAGAAGCCTCTATGAAAGAAAAAGACATAATAATAAATTTAATTAATAATTCTAAAAAAGAAGAGGTCATCTTAGAGAATAATTTGATACCAAGAAATTTAGGTAAAGCTGAAATAACTGTGTATTTTGAGTGAATTTAAGAAAATAGGCTCAATATAGTATATTTATTTTGATTAATCTATAAAATAGGATTTTTGAATTTTATTTTATAGATTTTTTTATTTTTAGCGATTCATATACTTAAATAATTAATGAGTGACTTTAAAAGTGATAAAAGTATTTTAATAAGGGATTAATGGGAAATTTATAAGAGTTAAGAGAAATATATAAAGAAAAAGTTCCCTATAAGAATATAGGAAACTTTTTTGACCGGGCATTAAATTAAAATGATAAACTTTAGCGCCCGAGTATTATGGGGTACATTATTATTATATCCGGAGTTGGAGAATTTATTCTAATATATTTAGATTTTATTACAATATATCATCTGAAATCATATCTTGAGTATAATCGAATTCCTGCGAAGCAATATTGTTGGCAACTATAGGGTCAACAGCTGGATTAGGAATATTTTCAGGTTTACCTACTTCTGTGTAGTTATTGCATTCATCTTCAGTAGGATGATAATTTGTTCTTATTTTTGGTGGGTAAGGTTTCTTGTTTGTTGACATAATATCACTCCCATTAATGAATTTATTATTTTAATTTTGAATAATTAACAGAACTTCTGCATTTATAGAATGTCCTAGTTAATCAGATAATATACAAGATTTTATATGTCATAAATTCATCTTAAAAACCTTTAAATTCATTGTACCTGGTTGAAAAACATGTTAATATTTATAATATAATGGAAAGAGGGGAAAGATTATGAATAAAAAAATAAAAAGAGTAATAGCATTAGCGCTGACAATAAGTGCTTTTTCAACGTTTTCGTCTTTTATACCAGGAGATATATCAAATTTTGTGTCCAAGCCTGTATATGCAGCATCATATGATCCTGAAAATGGCGAATTAGCATCATTAAAAATAAAATCTTCAGAAGGTGAAACATTAAAACTTAAAGATGGATATAATGGTGATGTTGTAAGGCTTAGTGAAGATAAAGAATATTATGTAAAAATGACTGATGGAAGTCGAGGTATAAAAATTGATGCTGAAGTTGAAGGTAAGAATAGAGTAGTTAAAATATTTGAAACTAATAATTCTGATGAAAAAGGTGTAGATTCAGGAAGTGAAATATTACTTGGAAAAGGATATTCAACTATATACATAAGAACATATAAGAGTTCAAGTGCATATAGAACTGCTTATAAAAACAATAATGTTAAAGATTGTGAAGAAGAATATGTTATTCATGTAATGAAAACAGTAAGTAGTTCAAATGAAGATACTTCACAAGACAATATTTACTTAGAAGATTTAGACTTAGGAAAAGGAAAGATAGATTTCTTCAAAGGCACTACATCATACAATGTTAAAGTGTCTTCAGATGTTGAGAGTATAAGAATTACTGCTAAACCTGAAAATAGTAGTGATAGAGTAAGAATTAATGGTAAACTAGTAACTGCAGATGATAAGTATAGAAGAACAGTTGATTTAAATAAAGGTAAAAATGAAATAAAGATAAAGGTTACTGATGATAAAGATAATCAAAGAACATATACTTTAAATATAACTAGAGGAACTTCATCTGATAGAGATGAAGATGAAATTTACTTAGATAATATCCGTTTAAGTGAAGGAAAGTTAAACTTTGATTCAGAAAAAAATGAATATACTATAGATTTGGATGAAAATATAAGTGAAATAGATATTACTGCAATACCTGAAGATGATGATCATTTAGTTACTATAAATGGTGATGAAGTTACCAAAGGTGATGATTATGAAAATACTGTATATCTTAAAAAAGGTGAAAATACAATAAAAATAGTAGTAGAAGATGAACTTAATGAATTAAAAAGAACATATAAATTAACTATAAATAGAGGAAATGCAAAACAAAATACAGAAGATGATAAGAAGAATGATACAGTAGATAATAACGAAAATAAAAATACTACTGGATGGGTACAAACTGACAAAGGATGGCAGTATAAAGATAAAGACGGAAATGTTGTAAAGAGTAAATGGCTTTATGATGAAAACGCAAAAGTATATTGTTATCTAGATGAAAATGGTTTTAGAAAAACAGGGTGGTTCAAAGATAAAGGTGTATGGTATCTTTTAGCTGATAATGGAGTGATGCTTACAGGATGGCAAAAGGTTGGAGACAAATATTATTACATGGATTCAAATGGTGCTATGCAAACTGGATGGTTAAAGATAGAAGATAATGAAACTAAAAAAGTAACATGGTATTACTTAAATCCAAGTGGAGATATGGCTACAGGCTGGCTTAAATACGGAAACAGCTGGTATTATTTAAATTCTGATGGAACTATGGCTACTGGATGGATTATTGATGCAGGTTCAAAATACTATTTAAATGAAGATGGTAGTATGCAGACTGGAACAAAAATAATTGATGGAAAAGAGTACAAGTTCAATAAAAGTGGAGCTGTTATAATCTAATAAGATATTTTTATATAAAAGCAGGAGTTTGATATATAAATTAAACTCCTGCTTTTTTTTATATTATGTGTAATTTAATTTATTGAAAATTTAAGAATACTATAATAGAATTATTGGATTTATATAGTATAATTTTAAATAAAAGGTTTATATTAAAATATTTGTATGAAAATTATCTTGATTTTAAGTATACTAATGCAAATAAAAAGCAGTTAGGTTGTTAAATTAGTATAGTACAAAAAATATAAAAAGAATTGGGGAGGGCTAAATTTGAACCAAAATATAAAAAAAGTTTTATCTATAACATTGTTATTAGGAACTATTTCCGTTATCTTACCTAAAGAATTTATATTTAAAAATATAGAGGTTTCAGCAGCTACATATGATAATGCTAGAAATGGAGAATTAAAAGAATTAAATTTTTATAAGGAAAATGGATTGAGGCTAAGCATATTAAAAAATGGTTTTTATGATAAGGAAATTTCATCATTAGATGATACAGATGAATATTATGTGGTAGCTGATAATTCTGACTATATATCTATAGAAGCAGAAGTAGCTGGAGATGGAAGTAATGTAGTTAAAGCATTTACTACTAATGATAAAGATGAAAGTGGATATGATATTAAAGAAGGAAGGAAAAATGAAATAAGAATAGGGGATGGAACCCAAACTATATATTTAAGAACATATAGAAGTGAAAGTGATTATAAGTATGCATTAAAAAAAGGCAGAGTAGATGACTGCATAAAAACATATACTGTTCATGTAAGAAAAACTTATAAGGTTTCAGAAGCAGAATCACTTAAAAGTACAGTATATTTAAAGGAATTATATCTAAGCGATTGTAATATTAATTTTTCTAAAAAAACAACTAATTATTATTTAAATGTTGATGAAAATGTAAATGAAATATTATTAAGAGCAATTCCAAATGATAATGATGCAACGGTTGAATTAAATAAGGATGAACTTTCAAAAGATGATAATTATGAAAAAAATATTGAGCTTAATAAAGGTGATAATTTATATAAAATAGTAGTTGAAAATGATGATGATATATTAACTTATACATTAAATATATATAGAGGAAAAGAAAATAATAATAAAAAAGATAATAGTGAAAATAGTGATACAAAATCAATATTAGGAGAATCTAATAATTCATCAACTAATGTATGGAGAAAGAAGAATGGTAAGTTACAATATATAGATGGAACAGGACAAGCTTTGAAAAATAAATGGTGGTTTAACATTTATGATGGTAACAACTATTATTTAGACGAAGAAGGATATGTATCTATAGGGTGGAAATCGATAAAAAATAAATGGTATTATTTTGATACTAATGGAGCAATGAAAACAGGCTGGATTCAATCAGAAGGAAAATGGTATTACCTCAACAAAGGAGGAGTAATGCAGACTGGATGGATTAAGGATTCAAATAAAAAATGGTACTACTTAGGTACTGATGGAGCAATGAAAACAGGCTGGATACAAGATGCTACAGGGAAATGGTACTATATGAATGAAAATGGAGAAATGGTTCAAGATACAACGGTAGATGGCTATAAGATAGATTCTGATGGACATTTAGTAGAATAACAGAATGAATAAATGAGTTAAATAATTAATATATTGTCTTATGAAAATATATTATATTAAAATACTACTTTAGCTTTAGAACTATGGGAAAATAAGAATTATAAGTATAATTTTACAAGAGAATAATTTACATAGATAACTTGAAATGGTAAAATGTCATTATATAAAAATAGAAATGAGGGAAAGAATATGAAAAAAGGTGTCAAAAAAGCAGTTGCTGCAGGAATTGCATTTACTGCATTAGGTGCTGTGATTCCAACATCATTACCGGGAAGTGAATTAATAATAGATAGAGCTTATGCAGAAGCAACAAATAATAATAAGCTAACTGATTTAAGATTAGAAACATCAGGTGGAAGTACTATTAAGATTTATGATGATGATGATTATAAAAGTAAGGATAAAGTAGATACAAAGGATATTGAAGAAGATACTCAATATTATGCTAAAACATCATCTAAAAGTATAAAACTTGATGATGTTTCGGGTGTAGACGATGAATATGTAAGAATTTTTGATAGTACATCAAGCTCAACTAAGGGTGTAAAAGTAGGTAAAAAATTTAGTTTATCATCAGGAACTAATAAAATTACAATAAGAGTGTATAAAGAAAAACCAGATGATAATGTAAAGTATAAAGAAGATGATAATAAGCTAGCTGATTATACTATAAAAATAAAATATACTGGTAGTGATGAAGATGATGATGACGATAATGATGATGATAAAATTTATTTAAAAAAATTAGAAGTGACAAATAGAAATGAGGATGATATAAAATTATCTCCTGAATTTGACAAGAAGACTAATAATTATAATGTTGAAGTAAAAAAAGATACTAATTATGTAGTAGTAACAGCAAAACCTGAAGATGATGACGATGATGATGTTAAGGTTAAAATTAATGGGACAACTGTAGACGATGATGATGATTGGGAAAAGAAAGTTTACTTGAATGAAGGAAAAAATGAAGTAGAAGTAAGAGTTAAGAATGATGACGATGATCTTTTGAGAGTATATACATTATACATTTACAGAGGTGTAAAAGCTCCTGAAACGACTTCTACTGATGATAAGAAGAACGAAAATAATAAACAAGAAAACGCTACTACTTTTACGGTTGGACAACCTAATCAATGGATTGGTAATGGTGTTGTATGGAAGAGAACAAATAATAAAGGTGAATTAATAACTAATACTTGGTTCTATGATAATATTTACTGTCAGAATTATTATTTTGATAAAGATGGTCATATGGCTACAGGTTGGAAACAAATAGATGGAAAGTGGTATTATTTTTCAAATGGAGGAGTAAAGCAAACTGGATGGGTGCCTGCTTCTGGTAAATGGTATTATATGGACTCTCAAGGAGTAATGCAGACTGGTTGGATTAATGTAGGAGGAAACTTCTATTACTTAAATCCTGATAAAATTGGACAAGGAGCTATGCAAACAGGTTGGACTAAGATAATGGGATCATGGTATTATTTTGATCAAAGTGGACGTATGCTTTCTAATACAACTATTGATGGTTGTAGATTAGGTGTTAATGGAGCAATGGTTTAATATAGAAAAATTATATAATGTTGATTTACATTGGACTATATAATAGAAAGGAACTATTGTATAGTCTTTTTATATATTGTAATTCATTAAGTAGTAGAATGTATGTTAGTAAACTAGAAAGAAAAAAGAGAGTATAAAAATTACCATATTTTATACTCTCTTTAAATACATTATTTATTCTTTTCTTTATTTGTTTTGTTTATATAGTTAAGTGCGAAACCAACTCCGAATACTATCCAGAATATAGGAGCTACACTTATAGTTGAATCATTAAATATACCAGCTGCTAAATAACCTAACACACCTAGTGTTGTTGCAGCACCTAATGACTCTGAAACAGTATATTTAGCTTTTAAAGCATATAATTTGAAGCTATCCACAAGATATAATATAGCAGCAACTAAAAATGCTATTAAAGCAATTAATCCATCACTGAATGCTATTTGTAAATACATATTATGAGGTTTATCTACTGTCATAATTGATTCGCCATAAGCATAAAGTTTTGCAATCATATCATTTTGAGGGAATTCATACATAAATGTATCTGGTCCGTGTCCTGTTATTAAATGTCCCTTTAAAAGAGGAAGTGTTCTAGACCATATATATCCTCTAGCAGAACCGATTTTTTCTTTGCCTTTAAATCCAATAGATTCAGCATCAACTAATTCAATATCTTGAAAATTATTATTGTCTACTAAATGTAATTTACCATTTGAAAGCTTAAATATAAATGCTGGCTTTGAATTTAAATTTAAATAAAGACCATTGGATTTATTTGCATCTGGAAGTTTTCCAAAAGTAAATGATATATTTGAAAATCTTGGATCAGTAGTAGTAAGATTATTTTTATTTCTAGTATAATCTACAGGATTTCCATTTGAATCTTTAAATACATATTCTCCATTTTCAACATAAAATTCTAAAGAATCATTTTGAAGAACTGCTACTGCACCACCATTATCTGTATATTGAATATCCTTTATTGGTACATTATCCTTTAAATTAAAATCATCATTAGATTTAAATAGACTTACTATATCAGAAGCCATAGAAGGTATTCTAGAGAATATTTTATTACCTGAAACAAAATTAACACCGATTATAATTACACATAATACAACAAATCCTATTAATATAGGCTTCCATTTTGGTAGTAAAAGTTTAACAAAAATAATTATTCCAGCAATTAATGAAACTATTACACCTATAAGGCCAGCACGAGATGTACTACCTAATAAAAGCCATATTGAAAATAAGCATGAAAATATAAGGGCTACTTTGTACATAATATTTTCGAATTCTATTACTGCAGCAATAAATAGAATAGGAAGTACTATAGCCACAAAGCTTCCTACATAGTTATAGTGGAATAGAGTTCCATATAACTTTCCTTTTTCATATAACAAGCTTAAACTACTTGCCTTTATATTATATTTGCTAGGAATAGCAATAAGCTGTCCTAGATTTGTTTTTATTAAATCATAACCAAAATATTGGAACACTCCTAAGAAAGCATTAATAAATACAACTATCATTAAAGGATAAGTTATATATTTATAATCTCCAATACTTTTAAATGCGTAAATAGAGTAGATAAATAATATTAAGTAGCATCCAATAGTTATAATTCCTTCAGCCTTATCATAATATCCCCATATAGTAGTTTGTATATATTTTGAGGATAAAGCAGATATTAATGAAAAAATAAAAAATATTCCCATGCAAGCTATTGATATTAATGTTATCTTGTCTCTTTTCTTAAATAAATCTTTAAAAAATATTATACTTAATAAAATAAGTATTCCACAGAAAATCATAAGCATAAAAGCTTTATTTTGTGAGAATAAGTCCAATTCTGAAGCTTCACCAACTAGCTTTACAGCAGCAGGATCAATTGCAACCTTTTTCATACGCACAATCAATGGAACAATTGTAAGTATTACTGCAATAGGAAAAAATAAAGTTATAGATTTTTCCTTGCAAAATTTCTTGAAGTTCTCCAATTTCAACACATCCTATATTAAAATTTTATTTTAGTATTGCAGTAATTTATTTATAGATAATTAAAAGATAATAGCTACGTATCACTGCAAATATGTAATATTATAGCACTGTATAAATGGGTTGACAATTTAAAGTAAACATACTTATGTAAAATAAAAAAATCCCTATTTATAATTAAATAAGTGGATATTTAATTATAAATAGGGAATATTAAATTTATATTAATTATTAAGTGTTTTTTCGTTAGAATTGGTTATAATAATTTCATTATTTTTGAATCCTTTAAATGCAGTTTTAAAGAGAATGCTTAAATCAAGGAGTAGGCTCCAATTTTCTATGTAATGAATATCAAATTCTATTCTCTTCTTTATAGAAGTATCACCTCTATATCCATTTACTTGAGCTAGCCCAGTTATTCCAGGTTTAACTTGATGCTTCACCATATATAAAGGGATTTCGTCTTTAAACTCATCAACAAAATGAGGTAGTTCAGGTCTTGGACCAACTAAACTCATATCACCTTTTAAAACATTAAAAAATTGAGGTAGTTCATCTATAGAGAATTTACGAATAAATGAACCGAATTTTGTTTTTCTAGGATCGTTATTTGTAGTCCAGCCAGAGTTTTCTTCGTTATTCACTCTCATAGACCTAAATTTATACATAGTAAAAACCTGTTTATTTAATCCTACACGTTTTTGTTTGAATATGATAGGACCCTTTGATGTTAACTTAATAATTATTGAAGTAACCAGCATTATAGGGCTTGTTAAAATGATTAATAACAATGAACCAATTACGTCCATACTTCGTTTCATAAACGCATTACCCATATTATCAAGGGGAATTCTTCTTATATTTATAAGTGGTAAATTTCCTATTTGATCTATATAAGGCTGACTTGGAATGTATTTGTAGCAAAATGGAATTATAGATATTTTAGTTCCACTATGTTCACAATCAGAAACTACTTTTTCTAAATACTTTGCATCATAGACATCTAGAGCGCAAATTACTTCATCAAACTTATATTTGTACAGTACATCTAAAAGGTTTGAATAATTACCAAGTTTCTTACCTTCAAAATTATCAGACTCAGAAACATACCCTACATAATTAAATCCATAATCTTTATTTGATTTTATTACATTAAGATATTCGCGAGCAGTTTCACCACTTCCTACTATTAATACATGCTTTAAATTTAACCCCTTTTTTCTTAACTCAGATAGAACTTGTCTTAAAGTAAAACGCTTAATAATGACTGTTCCTGTATTAACAAAATAAAATATTATTATTACCCATCTTGATATATCTACTATTTTTAAAATATAGAGCAATGAAAGAATTATTGCAACAAAAACAGTGTTACATTTAATAATATTAATGCTTTCTTTTATAAATCGTGATGTTCGAATAGGATCATACAAGTTAAAAAATAAATATAAAATAAGATTAATAGGAACAAGAAAAAATGAAAATTTCATATAAATATTTAATTTTATGTATACTGTATTTGGGGAAAATATATAAAAACGGATAAAGTATGACAAAGCCATAGATAAAAATAACAAAATTATATCGCTGGCTGCATTTATTCTATTTAATAATTTTTGATTTTCTTTAATCATAATAATATTCCTTTACAAAATCAAATGATTAGCAGAATAATTAAATTCTACAAATTGTATAATATCATTTTGTATAGATATATTCAATAAAACAAATGCTTTTGGAAAAATAGTAAAAAAGAATATATACGTTTATTTGTTGGTGTTTATATGATAAAATAAGTAGAAGAATGAAGAGTAATAAATGATTATAAATATAAATTTAAGGAAGTGAAGTTTTTGACAAAAGGAATTATTTTAGCTGGTGGAAGTGGAACAAGATTGTATCCATTAACTATGGTTACATCTAAACAGTTATTACCAATATACGATAAACCTATGATTTATTATCCATTATCAACGTTGATGTTGGCAGGAATAAGAGATATATTAATAATTTCAACTCCTAAAGATTTGCCTAATTTTGAGAGATTGTTAGGTGATGGATCTAGATATGGAATAAATTTATCATATAAAATTCAACCGTCTCCAGATGGGTTAGCACAAGCTTTTATATTGGGAGAAGAATTTATAGGAAATGATAATTGTGCAATGATATTAGGTGACAATATATTTCATGGAAATGGCTTAACTAAACAGCTAAAAAAATCAGTGGAAAATAGAGAACGAGCAACAGTATTTGGTTATTATGTAGATGACCCTGAGCGTTTTGGAGTAGTTGAATTTGATGAGAATGGGCAAGCTTTATCGCTAGAAGAAAAACCTGAAAGACCAAAATCAAATTACGCTGTAACAGGGTTATATTTTTATGATAATAATGTAGTTGAATATGCAAAATCATTAAAACCATCAGCTCGTGGAGAGTTGGAAATAACTGATTTAAATAAAATATATCTTGAAAATAAGAAGCTTGATGTTATTACATTGGGACGTGGATATGGATGGCTTGATACTGGAACTGTTGATAGCTTAAGTGAAGCTAGTGAATATGTTCGAGTAGTTGAAAATAGACAAGGGTTAAAGATTGCATGTTTAGAAGAAATATCGTATAAAAATGGATGGATAGATAAAGAAACATTACTTGAAAGCGCTAATCAATATGGTAAAAGTCCATATGGAGCTCATTTAAAGAATGTTGCAGAAGGTAAGGTTATATATTAAAGAGGTGTAGTTATGAAATTAACAGAAACAAAGATAAAAGGTGTTTACATAGTAGAACCACAGGTATTTGGAGATGAGAGAGGATGGTTTATGGAAACTTATTCTGCTATAAAAACTCCAGAAATAGCTTGTGATTTTGTTCAAGATAACCAATCTTATTCAAAAGGAAAGGGAATTCTAAGAGGAATTCATTTTCAAAATGGTGAACATGCACAGGCAAAACTTGTAAGAGTAGTAAGAGGAGCTGTACTTGATGTAGCGGTAGATTTAAGAAAGGGTTCTCCTACATATAAACAGTGGGTAGCTGTTGAATTGTCTGCAGAAAATAAAAAACAATTATTTATACCAAGAGGATTTGGACATGGATTTGTTACATTAACAGATGATGTTGAATTTGTATATAAAACTGATAATTACTATAATCATGAAAGTGATAGAAGTATTAAATTTAATGACCCTGAAATTGGTGTTGAATGGGGAATAGAAAATCCTGTTCTTTCTGAAAAAGATAAAAATGCACCTTTATTAAAGGATAGTGATTGTTCATTTGTTTATAAAAAATAGTAAAATTAAAGTATTTTATTTTGAAAGGTAAGGAATAATTAATGAAAATAGTTGTAACTGGTGGAGCAGGTTTCATTGGAGGAAATTTTGTTCACTATATGTTAAATAAATACAAAGACTATAAGGTAATTGTAGTTGATGCATTAACATATGCAGGAAATATGGAAACATTAGATAGTGTAAAAGATAACCCTAATTTTTCCTTTCATAAAATAGATATTGCTGATAGAGATGCAGTGTATGAAATGTTTGAAAAGGAACATCCAGATATGGTAGTAAACTTTGCAGCAGAAAGTCATGTTGATAGATCTATAGAAAATCCAGAAATATTTTTAAAGACTAATGTAATGGGGACAGCAGTACTTATGGATGCTTGCAGAAAATATGGTATTAAAAGATATCATCAAGTATCAACAGATGAAGTATATGGAGATTTGCCATTAGATAGACCAGACTTATTTTTCACTGAAGAGACTCCTATTCATACTTCAAGTCCATACTCTTCAAGTAAAGCATCAGCTGACCTTTTAGTTGGAGCTTATCATAGAACATATGGATTACCTGTAACAATTTCAAGATGTTCTAATAACTATGGACCATATCATTTTCCAGAAAAGCTTATTCCTCTAATGATTGCAAATGCATTAAATGATAAAGAATTACCTGTATACGGAACAGGTGAAAATGTTAGAGACTGGCTTTATGTAGAAGATCATTGCAGAGCAATTGATTTAATAATTCATAATGGTAAAGTTGGAGAAGTATACAACATAGGTGGACATAATGAAAGAACTAATCTTGAAGTAGTAAAAACTGTACTTAGAGAATTAGGTAAATCAGAAGAATTAATCAAATTTGTTGGGGATAGAAAAGGTCACGATATGCGTTATGCAATTGATCCTACAAAGATTCATAATGAACTAGGATGGCTTCCTACAACAACATTTGATGAAGGAATTAAAAAGACTATTAAATGGTATTTAGATAATAAATCATGGTGGGAAAACATAATAAGTGGCGAATATCAAAACTATTATAAAAAAATATACACATATTAAAAGGTTAGCTATGCTAACAATAAGAACTTTTACTTATTAAAAAAGCAGCTATGATGCATATATGAACATTTCACAGATAGATAAGAGGCTTAGCGCAAATACGAACTTCTCACAGATAAAAAAAGTACGAAGTACATTTAAAGCATGTTTAATATCTATATATAAATATTTTAGTAAGAATAAGGAGTAAATAAATTGTGTTGAAAAAAAATATACAAAAACCTTTGGTTTCAATATTAATGGCAGTTTATGATCCTAATTATGAATGGCTTAAAGAGCAGCTTATATCATTAAATAATCAAACATATTCAAATTTAGAATTAATAATCTATGATGATTGTCCTGAAAATAAGGTGGATGAAGAATTTATAAAAAAATATATAACAAATATGGAACTGACTATAATTCATGGAGAGAGGAATTTAGGATCTAATAAAGCATTTGAAAAACTTACTCAAGTGGGTAAGGGAGAATATTATTCTTATTGCGATCAAGATGATATATGGGAATCTGGAAAAATATCTCGTATTATGGAAAAGTTTGATGATTCAAATGTTACATTAGCGTTTTGTGATTTGTCTATAATTGATAAGGATGGAAAAAAGACAAGTGATAGTTTAAGAAATATACGAAGACGTATTGTATATAGACGAGGATATAATCTAGAAAAAGAATTGTTAATGACTAATTTTGTAACTGGATGTGCTATGATAGTGAAAAAAGAAGTAGCTCAAAGAGCAATGCCGTTTATTAGTGAAATGGTTCATGATCAATGGATTGCAATTATAGCAGCAAAAGAAGGTAAGATAGAGTTTATAGATGATGCTTTAGTTCAGTATAGGCAACATGACTCAAATCAAACAGGAATATTAAAAGGTATTTACGATAAAAAATCATATTATGAAAAACGAATAGATAAATTTTTAGATAGATATGAAATATTGAAAAATAGATTAGATGAAGATACCTTTATAAAAAATATTATTAATGAAACAATTATATGGTTAAGAGCTAGAGATGAGTATTCAAAGAAGCATACGATATCAAGTTTATTTACAATGATTAAATATAGAAAATTTCATAAGGAATCTATATTAATAGAAATTTTTTTACCAATAATTCCTGAATATATATTCAAAATGATTATAAGATTAACAAAGAAAGGATTATTATAAAGGAAAAATTACATGATTTTAATTACAGGTGTTAACGGACAATTAGGCTTTGACATAGCTAAAGAATTAAAGAGGAGGAATGTTGAATTCATAGGAACTGCAAAAAATGATTTAGATGTAACAGATAGAGAGGCAACAGAAAATTATATATTAAAAATTAATCCAGACTGTGTAATTCATTGTGCTGCATATACAGATGTAGATAGAGCTGAAGAAGAAAAGGATATGTGCTATAAAGTTAATTGTATAGGAACTGAAAATATAGCTAGAGCATGCAAAAAAGCTGGAGCAAAAATGATATATATTTCTACAGATTACATATTTGATGGAAAAGGAAAGATCCCATTTGAAGTTAACGATGCTGCTAATCCATTAAATGTTTATGGAAGAAGTAAATATGAAGGAGAGAAAAAGGTAAGTGGACTATTAGAGAAGTATTTTATTGTAAGGGTGTCTTGGATATTTGGAGCTAACGGAAAAAATTTTGTAAAAAGTATGCTCAATTTAGGTACTAGAAATAGAAATTTAAATGTTGTATGTGATCAAGTTGGAAGTCCTACGTATACTGTAGATTTAGCAGTGATATTATGTGATATGTTAGCAAGTGATCAATATGGAGTTTATAATGTTACTAATGAAGGATTTTGTTCATGGGCAGAGTTTGCTGAAGAAATTATGAAACAAAGTAACTTAGGATGTAAAATAAACTACATTTCAACAAAAAAATATAGAACAAAAGCAACAAGGCCACTTAATTCAAGAATGTCAAAATTAAAGTTATATAGAGCTGGTTTTAAAAGAATGCCATTATGGAACGATGCGCTAAATAGATATTTAAGGGAAATTGGTGTGATATGAAAATTTTGTATTTTTCAACAGTTAATTGGAAATGGATAAAACAAAGGCCACATTTTATATGCACATATTTAAGTGAAAGTGGATATGATATTACATATTTATCTATAACACCATTTTTAAAACAAAAAAAATTTACAGGTAAACTTAATAAAAATTTATCTATAAAAGATAAATATGTTATACCCTATTCATCAAAGATTAAAGTAGTAAAATTAATAAATCGTTTTTATATAAAATCTATTTTGAAAAAAGAAAACTATGATATTGTTATATTAACTCATCCGGAACAATATCAGTATTTACCTGATGATTTATTAGATAAAAAGGTTAAAAAAATTTATGAATGTATGGATAATATTCCGTATTTTTATAGTGGAAGTATGCGAGAAAAGGTTATAGAGCAAGAAAGAATGTTGTGCAAAAATGTTGACTATATAATTGCTAGTTCAAATTATTTAAAAGAAAAAATAGTTAACAATTATATGGCGGACAGTAATAAAATAGAAGTTATAAAAAATGCGTTAGATTCTAGCATATTATTATCTAATAATCATTCTGAAATAAAATTATCTCATCCTAATCTTGTATACATAGGAACAGTTGGTGAATGGTTTGATATGGATGTTCTGGAAAAATTTGCTAGAAAATATTCTTATTATAAAATTTATATAATAGGACCTGTTGATAAAGAAAAAGTTAAGAGAAGAAAAAGTAAGAATATAATATTTATAGGTAGTATCGATCATAAACAAATATCTAATTATATACAGAATGGTGACATAATGTTAATACCATTTAAAGTTAATGAATTAATTAAAGGTGTAGATCCAGTAAAGATTTATGAATATTTAGTATTTAATAAACCAGTATTAACATCTTATTGGAAAGAATTAGAAGGTTATAAAGAAAATGAATATGTTTATTTTTATGAGAATTTTGACGAGTTCGTAAAAAATGTAGAGAGTATTGTTAATAATAATATATGTAATACAAATATAAATTATAATTTCTATCAAAAAAATAATTGGTTGAGCAGAGTTGATAAGTATAGAGTTATAATTAAAAATTTATATAAAACACAGAAATTAAATGAATAATAATGTAAAAATATTCATAGTGAGGATTAATTTATGATAAGAAATTTAAAAAATTTAATTAAAGAAATATATAGTGATAAAGGATTACTGTGGGCATTTTCATGGAAAGATTTTAAAAGAAGATTTGCAGGATCTTTTTTTGGAATGACATGGGCATTTGTTCAGCCGTTATTAACTATGATAATCTATTGGGTAGTATTTCAATTTGGATTTAGAAGTGGTGATGTTGGAAAAGTACCATTTGTATTATGGTTTATGTGCGGAATAGTTCCATGGTTATTTATTTCAGAGGCATTTTCTATTGCGAGTAATAGTTTTCTTGAATATAGCTATTTGGTTAAAAAAGTTATTTTTAATATAAATATATTGCCTTTAGTAAAAATATTATCTTCATTATTTATACATTTATTTTTTATTATACTATTAATTATTATTTGTTCTATATTTGGCTATTATCCTAATATATATATGATTCAGATTTTTTATTATATGCTATGTACAATAGTATTTACATTTGCTATTTCGCTAATTTGTTCATCTATTATGGTATTTTTTAGAGATTTAAATCAAATAATAGGTATAATATTATTAATAGGAATGTGGGGTACACCTATAGCATGGAATACTGAAATGTTCCCTGAAAGATTACGTTTTTATTTTAAACTAAATCCAATATATTATATAGTAGAAGGATATAGAGATTGTTTTGTTAATAAGATGTGGTTTTGGGATAAATACAATCAGACAGCTTATTTTTGGATATTAACAATAGTTTTGTTGTTTATTGGGTCTGTTATATATAATCGATTAAAACCACATTTTGCAGATGTAATGTAAATATATATTAAGAAAAGAGGATATATATGGAAAAAGATTCTATATTTAATACAAATGAAAATAAAATAATAGTAGATAATATATCAAAATCATATAAAATGTATAATACGCCAATGGATCGAATGAAAGAAGCCCTAAGTTTTACAAATAAAAAAAAACATACTGAGTTTTGGGCTCTTTCGGATGTTAGTTTTAATGTTAAAAAGGGAGAAATATTAGGGATACTTGGTCGTAATGGAGCAGGAAAGTCTACATTATTGAAGATTATTACTGGTGTATTGCAACCGACTAAAGGAGAAGTAAAAACTAAAGGGAGAATATCATCATTATTAGAATTAGGAGCAGGATTTAATTATGAATATAGTGGAATAGAAAATATATATTTTTATGGAATGCTAATGAAGTTAACAAAAGAGCAAATTGATGACAAATTAGAAGAAATAATTAATTTTGCTGAAATAGGAGATTATATTTATCAACCAGTAAAAACATATTCAAGCGGAATGTTTGCAAGATTAGCATTTTCATGCGCAATTAATGTAGAACCAGACATATTAATTGTAGACGAAATATTAAGTGTGGGAGATATAAGATTTCAAGCAAAATGTTTTAATAAATTTAAGGAATTCAAGCAAAAAGGAGTAACAATTTTATATGTTGGACATGATGTGGGATTAATGAAAACATTTTGTGATACAGTTATGTGGTTGAATAATGGAAAAATAGAAATGCAAGGAGATCCATCTTATGTTGTAGCAAAGTATACTGAATTCATGTATTTAGATGACATTTCTGAATTTACAAGTTATAAAAAGTTTAATGATAATGATGAATCTGAAATGGAAGAAGATACAGAAAAGCAAGACGATAAAGATAAAACAAAAAATTACGAAATTAAGAGTAATGAAGAAAATAGTATTAATCACTGGGGAACTAGTGTGGGTATGATAAAAAATGTAAAGTTAACTGATGCTAATGGAAACGAAATAAAGTATTTTTCACCTACTGATGAAATTAAGATAATAATAGATTTCAAAAGTATAGAAAATATAGATTATGAAAAATTTTCAGTGGCATTTTCAATAAAAAATAAAGAAGGTACTGATTTAATTGTAAAAACAACTTATGATGAAAAGATTGTATTTAACAAAGATAAAGAATATCATCAAGTTACATTTACATTAAAGACACATTTAGCATCAGGTGAGTATTATTTGGTAGTTGCATTAGAAGACAGGACTAATCTTGCAACTATGTATTATGAATATATAGAAGGAGTGAAATATTTCAAAGTTTTTAGTAAAAAAAGAATATTTGGAATTTTAGATCCTGAAGCTGATATCTATGTGAAATGAGGTAAGAAATATGGAAAATAAAGATTATACTTTAAATTCAAAAGAGTATTGGAATTATAGATTTAATGAAAATTGGGAGAAGGCTAAAGGAATTGAACAGACAAGATATTTTGCAAATTTAGCATGTAGTTTATTTCCAGAATGGCTTATAAAAGATGTATGTAAAAATTCATATGATATATGTGATTTAGGATGTGCAGAGGGAGATGCTGTACCTGTGCTTCAAAAAACTTTTCCGATGTGTAAAATACATGGAGAAGATTTTTCGGAAAATGCAATAGAAATTGCTAGAAGTAAATACTCTACATTTGATTTTAATATATCAGATATATTAAATCCGGATAAATCAAAAAAATATCCTGTTATATATTCTTCTAATACAATTGAGCATTTTAAAAATACATATGAGGTATTGAGCAAAATTGAAAGTAGGTCTTTGAACTATACATTAATATTAATGCCATATAGAGAAGATTTTGAAGTTCCTGAACACGAAGTTGTATTAGGTACAAGTGATATTCCACTTGTATTAGGAGAAAGTAGTTTAGTATTTGCAAAGTCAGTATATTGTAATTCGGAATATTATGGAAGAGAACAGATGCTTTTAATATATAGTAAAGATAAAGATGTGAAAAGAGTTTCATTATTATCTGACTGTGTTGAACAAGTATCAAATTTACAACAGAAAAATATGAAAAACGATTATAATAAGCTACATGATGAATGGCAGAAAATTAATGATGAAT
Source organism: Clostridium sp. SM-530-WT-3G (assembly GCF_012843905.1). GTDB lineage: Bacteria > Bacillota > Clostridia > Clostridiales > Clostridiaceae > Clostridium. Next base: position 3,942 of record NZ_JABAGC010000018.1, on the reverse strand, counting down.
TATATATATCTAGAGAAGATTTGAAACAGTTGAAAAATGATTTTAATGAATTAAAAGAAGAAAAAGATAAAATTATTAATATTAATAAGGATTTGCTTGATGAGAAATCTTTATTAAAAGAAGAAATAGAAGATTTAAATAATGAAATTTTAAATTTAGAAGGCATAAATTCAGAAGATATAAATTCAAAGGATGATGTAAAAGAGGATATAAGAGAAAAACTAATCCATATAGATAATTACTTGCAGCAAATAAATAGTATTAAGAGCTATAAGCAATTACTATATTTGAGAAGGATTAAGGATCAATTGATAAAAGGATCTAAATCAGAAAAAAAAGATTTTATCAAATATACATTAAATAGAATGTTAAAAAGAGAAAAATATATATGTAATGATTTAAAATATTTTGATGGAATAAATATAGCCAGACAATCATTATCCAATGTTATACAAAATGATTTTAATCAAAATGTGCACTTTAAAAATAACATTACTTTTGAACAAAATAAAAAGAATACTAGTCAAGTATATATTTTTGCGGGAATACCATATTATGATATAGGTGGTGGACAAAGATGTTCACAATTAGCAAATACATTCAATAAAATGGGATATGAAGTACACTATTTTTATGCATTTGATTCAAATGAAAGTGTAAAATTTAATTTACAACTACCAACAGTAATTCATGAATCAATAGACAATATATCAATAAGTGATGTATTTTCATCAATTAAAGAAGAGGCAGTGTTTATATTTGAAGCACCATATATTAAATTTGTTCCATATTTAGAAAAAGCTAAAAAACTAGGAATAAAAACTATTTATGAACATATTGATAATTGGGAAACAAGCCTGGGTTCACTTTTATATGATCCTAAATCATTTGAAAGTTTTATTAAAGATAGTGACTATTTAATAGCAACAAGTATTGAATTACAAAAACAAATAAATAAATATACGGAAAAAGAAGTACATTATTTACCTAATGCAGTTGATATTACAATATTTGAGCCTAAATATAATTATGAATGCCCAAAGGATTTAAATATTGGTAAAGAAAAAACATTATTGTATTTTGGATCACTTTGGGGAGAATGGTTTGACTGGGATTTAGTAAAGAATACAGCATTAGAATGTCCAAATAGCACATTTAATATGATAGGAGAATATTCTGGAATTCCTGATATTGTTAAAAGTATGCCGCCTAATGTATATTTTTTAGGGCTTAAGAAGCAAAGTGAATTGCCAGCATATCTTCATTATAGCGATATTGCAATGTTGCCATTTAAGAATTGTGAAATTGGAAAATATGTATCACCACTAAAAATATTTGAGTATATTGCTATGGAAAAGCAAGTATTAGCAACACCATTACCTGATATAATTGGATATCCTAACACAATATGTTCAGAAGACTATAATGAGTGGGTAAACACTATAAAATCACATATAGAATTAGAAAGTACTTCAGAATTTATTGCAGCAAATAGTTGGTATAATAGATGTAATAATATAATAGACATCAGTAATATTGAGTATTTAAAAGAAAGCGATTATTCAAAGAATTCAATATCAATAATAGTATTGAATCATAATAATAAATCTGTAATTTTTAGGTGTATCGACTCATTATTAAATCACAATAAAAATTATAATTATGAAATAATTGTTGTTGATAATGATAGTACTGATGGTTCTTATGAATTATTAGAAGAGAGATATAAAGATAGGATTATTCTTGTTAAGAATACAAAGAATGGATGTTCATCTGGAAGAAATATTGGAATTAAACATTCAAGTGGAGAAAAATTAGTATTTATTGATAGTGACCAATGGGTTATAAGTGATAGATGGTTAGATGCTGGAATATATATATTACAAAAAAATAAAGGTGTTGGTGCTGTATCATGGGGTGCAGGATGGTTTGAAAAAAATAAATTAAGAGGACCAATTGTTGATTACATGCCTAATAGAGGAATTTTACCTTGGCAGTTATTTAGAGATGATGTCTCTTACTTAGCAACCAGTGGATTAATAATGGAAAAGAAAATTTTTGAATTAATAGATGGTTTTGATGAATATTATGATCCAACTTGTTTTGAAGATACAGATTTAGCATTTCAGATAATGGATTTAGGTCTTAAAATTGCATATACACCATATATAAGTTTAATGCATTTGCCACATCAAACAACAAAATCAGGAAGTAATAGTCATAATAAACTTATGGATAGAAACGGAATGTATTTCAAAAAAAAGTGGAAAGAAAAAAATCCAGCTATATTAGCGAAATCGTGGGAATTAATTGAAAATATTCAATACTAGAATTATTTTTATAAATAAAATTTTTTCGAGTTGATTAACTTGAAAAAATTTTATTTGATTGGGTGATGTTTATTATAAGGAAATAAAATTTAATTTAGGAGGAAATTATGATGGGAATTATTAAAGTACTATCAGTATTTGGAACAAGGCCAGAAGGAATAAAGATGTGTCCATTAGTTAAAGCAATTGAAAATGATGATAGATTTGAATCTATAGTGTGTAATACTGCACAACATAGAGAAATGTTAGATGAAGTTTTAAAGATTTTTGATGTTAGACCTCAATATGATTTAAATTTAATGAAACCTAATCAAAAGTTAGTTGATATATCTACTAATGTGTTAAATGGAGTTAGTAAAGTATTAGAAGAATGTAGACCAGATATAGTATTAGTGCATGGAGACACTTCAACAACTTTTAACTCAGCATTAGCAGCATTTTATAATAAAATACCAGTTGGACATGTTGAAGCAGGGTTAAGAACGTATGATATGTATTCACCTTTTCCAGAAGAATTAAATAGAAGGCTTACAGGAAGTATTGCTACGTTGCATTTTGCCCCAACAAAAACTAATGAGGATAATTTACTAAAAGAACAGATAAATAAAGAACAAATATTTGTTACTGGTAATACAGTAATTGACGCTCTTTTGAGTGTAATAGATGATAATATAATATTTAATCAAAAAGTTTTAAACAATATAGATTACAAAAATAAAAATGTAATATTACTTACTACTCATAGAAGAGAAAATTGGGGAAAGCCAATGAAGAATATATTCGATTCCATAATAAAAATATTAAAAGAAGATGAAACAGTTGAAGTAATATTTCCTATGCATAAAAATCCAATGATACGTGACTTAGCACATAATTATTTTGATGTGTTGAATGATAGGGTACATTTAATCGAACCACTTGAATATGTGGAATTTGCTAATCTTATGTTTAAGGTTAAACTTATAATGACTGATTCAGGTGGAATACAAGAAGAAGCACCAACACTTGGAAAACCAGTATTAGTTCTTAGAACTGAAACTGAACGTCCAGAAGCTGTAAAGGCTGGAACTGTTAAAATTGTAGGTATTGAAAGTGAAAAAATATATAAAGAGGTAAAACAATTATTAGCTGATGATTTATTATATAATAAGATGTCTAAAGCATCTAACCCATATGGCAATGGAGATGCTTGCATAAAGATATTGAATCATATATATAATTATTTTAATAACTAGGGATAAAATATAATAATATATTTTAGGGGGTGTAAGTGCAAGAGCACTTACATTTTCTTGTGGTACAGGAAATTATAGAATTTAGGACAAGCAAAATCTAGGTATAATCCAGTTTTGTGGTTATTAATATATTAATTCTAAGGAGCGTGGCGCAGCCACTTTTTTATTAATATAATGTCCTACTATAAAAAATATGAAAATAACGCGTTGTGCTATTTTTAGAATTACAATTTTTGTAATTCTAAAAAGGCGCAAAATTTGCCTATACAAAATTCAATAATTTTTTAACCAAATATAAGTGATAAATTGCAATAACAAATTGAACTAATTTCTATATATGACTTAAATGCTTGAATTTACTTATGCTATATAGATTT
>NZ_JABAGC010000017.1 GCF_012843905.1 Clostridium sp. SM-530-WT-3G | reverse complement strand
TCTTAATTTTCTGAAAAATTAAAGCTGAAATTAAGAAGATTTTAAACATATAAATAAATTTACTCTTTAAAGCTGAAAAAAATTAATCATTCTTGATTTTGATAAAGAATGATTATATAATTTAAAACATAACATAAAATTAAAAAATATATAAAAAGTTCGGATGAAGGTAGTGGGAGAGATGAAACTATATTTTTATAGTGGAACACCGAAGAGGTTAAATCTTTCAGGTAAAAGGACCACTGCTGGACGGGCCTCTGGAGAGACTCATAATGTATGAGCACCGAAGGAGCAAGATTACTAAGTTAAATATTTTGTATTTTTTTATGAATGATTTTTTATTAAAAGTCTAAAAATATAAGTGATTAATTTTAGTAATTCAAACTCTCAGGTAAAAGGACAGAGGACAATGACAATTGAGGTTAATAATTGAAAGCTTACAATTTTGAGAATATATAAAAAAATAAGGAATTAAAGTTCTTAGTTTAAAGTTTTCAACGAAATAGCTGTATATTGTATTAATTGTTCTCCTCCGTAATTAATGTATTTGTTAGGGGGATTTTTTTATGAAATTATCAAATTTATTTTTAGCGGATAATGTTTCTGCTATCCAATCTGTATTCGAAGCAATCGATTCGTTTATCTGGGGACCGCCATTACTTATTTTATTGGTAGGTACAGGTATCTATTTAACAATCAGACTGAAATTATTACAAATATTTAAATTACCTTTAGCGCTTAAATATGTATTTGGAAAAGAAAGTAGAGAAGATGAGGCATCTGAAGAGGGAGATGTGTCAAGTTTTGCAGCACTTTGTACAGCGCTTTCAGCTACAATAGGAACAGGAAACATAGTTGGTGTGGCTACAGCAATTAAAGTAGGTGGACCAGGAGCAATGTTATGGATGTGGTTTGCAGCATTCTTTGGTATAGCTACAAAATATGCGGAAGGTTTACTTGCAGTAAAATATAGAGTAATAGACGAAAATGGCGAGATGTGTGGTGGACCTATGTATTATATACAAAATGGTTTAGGTCTAAAATGGCTTGCAAAATTATTTGCTTTCTTTGGTGTAGGGGTGGCATTTTTTGGAATGGGCACTTTTAGTCAGGTAAATTCAATAGCAGCAGCGGCATCTAACTTTAATATTCCAAAGGTAGCTACAGCAATAGTTATAACTTTACTTGTTGCACTTGTTACTTTAGGTGGAATTAAGAGAATATCAAAGGTTGCAGAAAAGGTAGTACCTTTCATGGCAGTAGCATATGTTATTGGTGCTGTTACAGTACTCATTTGTAATTTTTCTGCAATACCAGCAGCAGTTGCATTAATTATAAAAAGTGCGTTTAATCCAGAAGCTGTAGGTGGAGCACTTGCTGGAACTGCAATAACTGTCGCAATAAGAAATGGTGTGGCAAGAGGAGTGTTTTCAAATGAATCTGGGCTTGGTAGTGCACCAATAGCAGCTGCAGCAGCAAAAACTAATTCAGCAGCTAAACAAGGTTTAATTTCTATGACAGGTACTTTTTTTGATACAATAATTATATGTACTATGACAGGTCTTGTAATAGTTCTTACAAGTGGTACTACAGGTGTATTTGAAGTTGGAGCAGCAATAGAAGGTGCAGGACTTACATCGGCAGCATTTGAAGCAGGACTTCCAATGGCTATAGTGGGTAAATATATAGTTAATATAGGTTTAGTATTTTTTGCATTTACAACAATACTTGGATGGAATTATTATGGTGAAAAGTGTATGCAATATTTATTTGGAACAAAATCTATAATGCCATATAAACTTATATATATAGTACTTGTAGCAATAGGACCTTTCTTATCGTTAGATTTAATATTTACAATAGCAGATATAGTAAATGGGTGTATGGTATTCCCTAACTTAGTAGGTCTTATAGGACTTAGAAAAGTTGTTATAAAGGAAACAGAAGAGTATTTTTCACAGTTAGAAAGTGGAATAAATAATATTGAAGGAGCTATTATAGATTAAAATTATAAAAGATAATATATTTAAATATAGAATATAGTAGTTAAAATTATACGGTAAATAAAAAGTCATTAAGATGTTACTCTTAATGACTTTTAGTATGCAATGCGATATTTTTTTTCATCATCTTTAACAGATAATTCGTTTAAATCCATATTATCAATTCTTGAAAAGTTATTTCCCTTTTTTATTGCACTAATAAAATTAATAAGATTTTCTTTTAATCCCTGAACTTCTATTTGAACTTTTCCGTTATATAAATTTTTGTGCCAACCAGTTAAATTATATTTCATAGCCATCATTTGTGTAAAGTATCTGAATCCAACTCCTTGGACTCTGCCATCAACAATAATCGAATATCTAACCATATTATTATGAACTCCTAAAACAATAAAGTATGAAATTTAGTGTGAATTATATGATTTATAATGTATAAATTTATTATATCATAATGACTACAAATTATTAAGACGATAAAAATTGAATTAAATTTATAAATATATTAAATTATTAAGCATATGATTAAAGAAAGTAAAATAAAAGTTCAAATGATATATACAATTAATCAAATGGAATATAGAAATTACACTTTGAATAGTATATATAAGTATTTATAATTATCAAAAAATTTAGTATAATATCTCATGTAATGGGAATAATACTTAAATATGAAATAATTACATGAAAGTAGGGTGAAAATATGATCGAAAAGAGTATGGCATTAATAAAGCCAGATGGAGTAGAAAGAAATTTAATAGGAAATATCATAAGTGTTTATGAGGATAACGGGCTAAAAGTTAAGGCTCTAAAGCTTATGACTGCAACAAGAGATCTAGCCGAAAAGCATTATTCTCAACACAAAGGAAAAGACTTTTATGAAGAACTTATAACATATATAACAAGAAGTCCTTTATGCGCTATTATTCTTGAAGGAGAAGATGCTATTAAGAGAGTAAGAGCTATCAATGGAGCTACAAGTCCTGATGATGCGGCACCAGGAACTATAAGAAATAAATATGCAAGAAGTAAAACTGAAAATTGTGTGCATGCTTCAGATGACCCTGAAAGTGCAGCAAGAGAAATTGAACTTTGGTTTCCAGAATTTAAATAATAAATAAAGAAAAAAGATAGGCAGATTAATATCTGACCTATCTTTTTTTATCTTGAAGTTTTTACTTTCATCCATGCATCATCATAGAGTCTTAAATCTTTATTAAGATCGACAAAAACTTCACATTTATCAAGAATGCTTTGTGGTGGATAGAATGATTCATCGTTTTTAACTTCATCATCTAACATTTCATAAGCTGCTTCATTTGGAGTAGAGTATTCAATATATTCAACATTTTGAAGCGCATTTTCAGGATCGCATAAAAAGTTTATAAGTTTTTCAGCATTTTCTTTGTGCTTTGCACCTTTAGGAATTGCCATAGCATCAAACCATTTATTTGTACCTTCTTTAGGTAAGACAAATTTTAATTTTGGATTTTCGCTCATTATATATGCTGCATCTCCAGACCATACAGGAGCTATTGCGGCTTCTTCTGTTATCATTTTATCTTTAACTTCATCAACATAGTAAAGAGGATCCATAGTTCTTTTTTGTTCAATCAGAGCTTGTGTTGCAGCTTCTATTTCATTTGGATCTGTAGAATTCATAGAATACCCTAATTTTTTAAGCGCTATACCAAGACTGTCTCTCATAGAATCAAACATTATAACTTGTTTATTGGCATAATTTGTATTCCAAAGTATATCCCAGCTATCAACAGGGTCTGTGACAATATCAGGATTATAAATTATTCCTATTGTTCCCCACATATATGGAACAGAGTATTCATTATCAGGGTCATATTCTAGATTTTTAAATTCTTCACTTATATATTTATAATTTGGAATATTATTAAAATCTAATTTTTCAAGCATATCTTCTTTTATCATTTTTTGAATCATGTAATCTGATGGCACTACCAAGTCATAGGTTCCAGGCGTACTTTTTACTTTTTGATACATGATTTCATTTGTGTCATAAGTAGAGTAATCTACTTTTATTCCAGTTTCTTCAGTAAATTTAGTTAATAAATCTTCGTCTATGTAATCTCCACAATTGTAGAAATAAACTACATCGTCACTAGTTGAAGTTTCTGACTTACCACATCCTGAAAAAAGGCTTAGTGTAAGTAATGATGATAAAGCAAGTGCTCCAAGTGTTTTGAATTTTTTCAATTTATTCACCTCTAGTTTTAAATTAAGCACAGAATGTGAAACATAAATAATCACTTTCTGTGCACAAAATTATTCATCTGCTAATTTTTGCTTTTTATTTACTATTAATAATAATGCAAGTACTGTTATAAACATTAAAGTTGAAAGGGCATTAATTTCAGGTTTAATACCACGTCTTGCCATTGAATATATTTCAATTGAAAGATTTGTTACACCAGGACCTGTAGTAAAGAAGCTGATTACAAAATCATCAATAGACATTGTAAATGCCATTAGGAAACCAGCAAATATACCAGGTTTAATTTGTGGCATTACAACTTTCCAAAATGTATATAGTGGAGTAGCACCTAAATCAGCAGCGGCATCTAATGTATTTTCAGGAAGCTGCCTTATTTTAGGGAGTACTGAAAGTATTACATACGGTATATCGAATGTAATATGAGCTAAAAGCATTGTTGTAAACCCAAAATTAAAGTTTAAAAAGATAAATAAACTCATAAGTGCAATACCAGTAACTATATCAGGATTTAATACAGGTAAATAATTAATATTTAAAATTAAAGCCTTCATTTTGCCGTTCATTTGCGATATTGCAAGAGCACTTATTGTACCTATTATAGTAGCTACTACAGAAGCTAATACTGCAATAAGTACAGTATAGTATAAAGCAGAAATAAGTCTATCATTACTAAATAATTCTTTATACCATTTTAATGAAAATCCAGTCCAATGTCCCATAGTCTTTGATTCATTAAATGAAAAAATTATAAGTATAAATATAGGAATATATAAAAATAAGAAGATTATGAACAAGTAGCATCTTTTTATTAAATTTTCAATTTTATTTACCATAACTGTCCACCGCCTTCAGTTTTAGATGTTCCATCAAATTTAGATGATATTGCCATGAAGATTAATATTATAATCATCATGAATATTGAAATTGCAGAACCGAAGTTCCAATCTCCCATAGTTGTATATTGTTGCTCAATAAGATTTCCTAAAAGCATGTATTGTCCGCCACCAAGAAGTCTTGAAATTACGAATGTTGATACAGCTGGCATAAATACCATTGTTATACCGGAAAATATTCCAGGTATACTAAGTGGTAATATTACTTTTTTAAAGATTTGAAATCTATTTGCTCCTAAATCTGCAGCAGCATTAACTAAATTAATGTCCATTTTAATTAATGTAGTATATAAAGGTAATACCATAAATGGTAGGAAATTATATACCATACCTAAAAGAACTGCAAAATCATTATATAAAAACCATATTGGTTGAATTCCGAATTTGCCAAGGAAAGTATTTACAAGGCCTGTTTTTCCTAGTATTGGAACCCAAGCGTAAGTTCTAAGAAGAAAATTCATCCACATTGGAAGAATAAAAAGCATAATTAAAAAGTTTCTTTTACTAGGTTTCATCTTAGAAATTATATATGCAATTGGATATCCTATTATTAAGCATGCAACAGTTGAAATAAGTGCAAGCCATACTGACCTTAGAAAAATGCTTATATATTGTGAAGCCATTAATCTTTGATAATTTTCTAATGAAAATACATATCCTGAATCAGTTTTAACTGTAAAACTAAAAAACAAAACTATTAATAAGGGAATTACTATGAAAATTGCGCTCCATGCAAAGTATGGATATGCAGCTATTGATGTTTTTTTCTTATTGTTCATTGTTATCACTCTTTTTCATTATATGAATATCTTCTGGATATATATTTAATCCAACATGGCTGTTTACATTAGCTGATTTAGTACTATGAATAATAAATTCAGTACACTCAGTTTTTACAGTTATTTCATAATGAACTCCTTTAAATATAATAGAAGTAACAATACCTTCTATCATTCCCTTATCACTGCTTACAATTGTTACATCTTCAGGTCTTATTACGATATCAACAGGTTCATTTTCTTTAAAGCCTTTATCAACACATTCAAAATCTCTATTACAGAAATTAACTTTAAAATCTTTTATCATTGTACCGCTTATAATATTGCTTTCTCCTATGAAATCAGCAACAAAAGCATTAGCTGGTTCATTGTATATATCTTGAGGTGTTCCCATTTGTTGAATTACACCTTTGTTCATAACTACAATAGTATCAGACATAGTAAGAGCCTCTTCTTGATCATGAGTTACAAATACGAATGTAATACCAACTTCTTTTTGAATTTTTTTAAGTTCTATCTGCATTTCTTTTCTAAGTTTTAAGTCAAGAGCAGCAAGTGGCTCATCAAGAAGTAATATTTCAGGTTTATTTACTAAAGCTCTTGCAATAGCGACTCTTTGTTGTTGACCACCACTAAGAGAATCAACTGATCTATTACCAAAGCCACTTAATGCGACAAGTTTTAGCATTTCTTCAACTTTACTTTTTATTTCGTCTTTAGGTAATTTTTTTAATTTTAAACCGAATGCCACATTGTCAAAAATATTCATGTGAGGAAACAGGGCGTATTTTTGGAATACTGTATTAACCTGTCTTTTATATGGTGGTAATGATGAAATATCTTCATTTTTAGACATTAACTTTCCTGAATCAGCATTTTCAAATCCTGCAATTATTTTTAATGTTGTGGTTTTTCCACATCCACTTGGTCCTAATAGTGTTAAAAATTCATTTTTCTTAATGTTTAAAGATAAATTATCTAATACTATATTATCACCATAAGCTTTAGTAATATTTTTTAGTTCAATAATGTTTTCACTCATAAAAAACACCTCTTTCTACTGTTTAAAATGATGGGGGAGTACTGATCCAAATTACTTTTGCTGGTGTTTTTCCGGCGTTAGCAATATAATGGTTTACTTTAGCTTTATAATAAAAGCTTTCCCCTTTTTTTACTTTATATTTCTTTTTTCCTAAGTGAAGAATTATACTTCCAGATAGAACATAGCCAAATTCTTCACCCTCATGAGGTTCTTCCTCAATATACTGTCCGCCAGGTTGAAGTGTAATCATGATGGGTTCCATTTCATTCTTTTGAGCATTAGGAATAAGCCACATTAAAGAATATTTTAACTCGTCATCATCTTTTTCAAACATGTCATCTTTAGTATATGTTACTTTTTCTTCTTTTGAATCACTGAAGAAATCAGGAAGGTTAGTCCCCAATATTTCAAGGATGTCAATTAGAGTAGCAATGGATGGAGAAGTCAAGTCATTTTCTACTTGAGAAATAAATCCTTTTGATAATTCACATCTATTGGCAAGCTCCTCTTGAGTTAATTGTTTTTCCATTCGGAGTACTCGAATTTTTTCCCCTATTTGCATAATTTCACCTACTAATCAATTTATAATAATCACTTTTACTAAACCATAAGTTTAAGATTACTAAACAAACAAGGATAATTATATATATTTTGTATAGAAAAATCAATATATTTTTTCAATTAAAGAGTACAATATGATAATTATGCTAAAATAATATGATTTTTGCGAGGAATATATTTACAAATAAGTTATAATTATAATTTTATAAATAATTAAAGAAGATATGATATAATAAATAAGGGGAATAAAAAATATAAGGAGCTAGTTTATGAGTGTAAAAAATATTGACTTTAAAGTGACTACATTACTGATTGTATTGTTAGTTGTATCAGGTATATCAGCATATAAATTTTTAGGGCCTGGAGTTGATGATGTTCGAAAATCTAAAGAATTCATTGAAAAATTATATTCAATTAATGCAGTGAATACGGATATTGATTTATCAGATATAAAGTATGAGAAAGTTAAGTCGGCAAATAATAAAACTGAACTTACTTATTCGACAGTAGTAACTCAATATTATGGAATAGATTTAGACAAAGAAAACGATGTAATAGGATTTGCAAAGAAAGATTCTCAGCCTAATATAACAAGGGTTGGAATAGAAGAAGCTCAAGCTATGGCTGAAAAATATCTTCAAAATATTTATGGTGGGGACATAACATTAAAAAGTGTTAAGAATGAGGAAGACCTTCCGTATTATTCATTTGTATTTACCAAAGAGAAGTATGGGTATTCTTTTTATTTTGATGAAATAAAGGTAAATATAAATAAGGAAAGTGGATATATGGATGGATATTCTAATATGGCTATAAGAACAACAGAAAAAGAACCACTAATAAATATAAATGAAGATGAAGCTAAACAAAAAGCATTAGAAACATTTGAGTCATATAATGGAGATGGGATAGTATCTGATAATATTCAACTTGTTTATTGTGCAAATAAGATTGAAAAAGCATCGGATAATGTTCAGGAACTATGCTATATGATTACAGTAGAAGGAAATGATTCTGATGGAAAGAAAATTTCTTGGAAGATATTTGTGAATGCTGACAATGGTACTGTATTTAATATATTAAAAAATGGATTTGAAAAAGAGGTTAAGACAAATTAGGAATTAAATTGTGTGATTGCGTTTAGTATGGGTTTACATAAATGGAGTAATTTTTTGTTGAATTTAAAAGTGGTTATAAAAAGGTGCAGCATTTTGCTGCACCTTTTTATATAAGTTTTATTAGAGAAATTAATCCCATTCAGTTACATTTTCTAAACCTGGTATAGAAGAAGCCTTAAATACTGGATCCTTTATTCCAGCTTTCTTTTGGGCTTTATAATCGTCTAATGCTTTGAATGCAAATTTACCTAAAAGAGCTATTGCAATTAGATTTGTGATTGCCATTAAGGCCATAAAGATATCTGCTAAATTCCAAACGATATCCATGCTTACTGTTGCTCCAAATAAAACCATTAAAGCAACACATACTCTATATAAAGTTAAATAAATTTTCTTATTAGTTAAAAATTCTATATTTGCTTCTCCATAATAATAATTTCCTACTATAGAACTAAAAGCAAATAGTAGTACACATAATGCAATAAATATACTTCCGAAACTTCCAATCTGAGAACTTAAAGCGTTTTGTGTTAATTGAATTCCAGTTAAACCACTTGATAAGTCTATATCTGATAATAAGATTATAAAAGCAGTACAGCTACATATTATTATAGTATCTGTAAATACACCTAAAGTTTGAATTAATCCTTGTTTAACAGGATGTGATACATTTGCAGTTGCAGCTGCATTAGGAGCACTTCCCATACCTGCTTCATTAGAAAATAATCCTCTTTTTATTCCTATAAGAAGGGCACCACCAATTCCACCTCCTATAGCTTGTTTAACACCAAAAGCATTTTCAACTATAGTAAGAATTAAGCCTGGAACATGATTTATGTTTTTGAATACTACGAATAAAGAAATTAATATGTATAAAGTAGCCATAATAGGTACTATAATTTCTGAAACTTTAGCAATTCTATGTATTCCACCGAAAATAATAAATATAGTTATTATTGTAAGTACAGCACCAACTAAAAATTGATTTATACCAAAAGCTTCATTTAATGCTAGAGAAATTGTATTTGATTGTACAGAGTTAAATACTAATCCAAAGCATATTGTTATTAGGATAGAGAATATTACACCCATCCACTTCATATTTAAAGCCTTGTCCATATAATATGCAGGTCCTCCAACATAAGCACCATTTCCATCCGATTGCTTGTAAATTTGAGCTAATGTTGATTCGACGAAGCTTGAAGCAGCACCTATTAATGCCATAAGCCACATCCAGAATATAGCTCCAGGCCCACCTATTGAAATTGCAATTGCAATACCAGCAAGATTACCTGTCCCTACTCTTGAAGCAGTACTTATACAGAATGCTTGGAATGATGAAACAGAGCCTTTTTCTTTTTTGCCAGTTGCTCCATTACCTAATAGTCTGAACATTTCTTTTATAAATCTAAATTGAACAAAACCAGTTTTATAAGAAAAGTATATTCCAAGAATTATTAATGGTGCAATTAATACGTAAGTCCATAAGAAATCATTGAATTTTGTGATTGAACTATTTAAAAATTCCATTAAATTACTCAGTGTTGTCATAACCAATCCTCCTAAAATCTAAGTGAAGCAAAATCTTTTGCCGAAAATTGAATTAATTATATTTTATAATACAAATGTAAAATATGCAAGATTTTAAAAAAAAATATTCATAATTTTGATTGTAGATTTAAATATAAGAGTTATATATCGGCTAAAAATCTTAAAGGAATTATAAGGTGGCTTTAAAAATGCAGGAATAATTGCAGTGTTTATTCAAAAAAGAAGTTTTTGTATTCAGGGTAAAATAAATAAGACGAAGATTACTTCTGTTTAAGAAGCAATTCTTCGTCTTATATCTTAATTTCTATAAGGTGTTATACCTGTATTATTATGATTGTTAGTATCTGGAGCAGGTATAGTACCAGCAATATTGTTTCTATTAGCAGGTGGAGTAGGTGCAGGAGAAGTATTATTAGTAGTGTTAGAATTATTATTATCTGTTCCTCCTACAGAATGACCACTGTTGCTATTATTGTCAGAATTGTTATCTTCTGTATTATTAGAAGAATTAGTATTATGTTGCGAATGATTATATGATGTATTATTAGAAGAATCATATCCAGAAGGTAATACTACATTATAGTCTGCTGTTACAGGATTTGGATGCTCTTTTTCTATAAATACTTGCTTTCTAGTTAAGAAACTAGGAGTATTTCGTGTTGCAAGTTTATGGTTAAATATATTTACATTAGCCCATACATGAGTATTGCATCCTTCTGTAGGTTGAGTACCTTCAGCAAACATCTCTTCAATAACACGGCTTCCTCTTGAATCACTATAACATCCAGGAGTAGGAAGATCACCAGAATCCTGACATACATTAACTTTAACAATTCCACTAGGTTCTTCAATTTCTTTAACTGCTAATTTTTCATGAGCTTTTTTCATGATTATTCCCCAAAGTTTAGCACATCCGCTTGAACCGCCGGATAGTTTTGTTGGAGTATCATAACCAATCCATACAGAACCTGAAAGATAAGGAGTTAATCCAGCAAACCATAAATCTGTAGAATCAGTTGTAGTACCAGTTTTACCTGCTACGGGCATTTCTCCCCATTTAGCAGCACCAGCATTATATGAAATAGGTCCTTTTAACATATCGTACATGATATATGCTGTTTCCTCTGAAAATACGTCAGTTTCCTTTGGATTTGAATTATCTAAAAGTGTTTTTCCAGTTGCATCTACAACTTTTGTATAAAGCATAGGCTTTCTATAAACACCATCGTTACCAAATGTTCCAAAAGCTCCAGCTAAAATATATGTGTTTCCACCATCTCTATCACTTGGATCATTATTAAACTGACCAAGAGCTAAAGAAGCAATGGATGATTTAGAATGAGAATTATATTTTAAGCCAAGCTTTTCACCATATGATACTCCAGTTTCTAATCCAAGTGCATCTTCTATTTGAACAGAAACAGTATTTTTTGAGTATTTTAATGCTTCTCTTGCAGTAAGAAGTCCAGCATATTCATCTGGAGAGTTCTTTGGATTGTAAGTCTTACCATTATCCAATTTGTTATCAACTAATGGTGCATCATCAAATGCAGTAGCTGCTGTTATAACCCCTTCTTCTAATGCAGGGCCATATACAGTAAGTGGTTTTGTTGTAGACCCAATTGGTCGTAAGTCATTGTATGCTCTATTTGTTGACTGAGGCTGTTGATTACCTCTTCCCCCAACCATAGCTAGAACTTTACCATCTCTATAATCTACAATTGTAGCAGAAGCTTGAAGTAAAGGAACACCATCATTATCATAAGTTTCTTTATTGCTTATACTTAAATTCTTGTAGTTATTTAATGTTTCTTGAGTATAATCTTGAAGTTCTCTATCCATAGTAGTATAGATTTTTAAACCACCATTTACCATTAATTTTGAAACTTCATCATCAGAATAGTGATATTTTTCTTTTAAATCTTCTTTTACTTGTGATACAGCTGGGTATACAAACCATTCATAATTCAATTTATAATCCTGTTTGCTTGGTTTAAATACTAAGCCTCCATTTTTTACATCATTAACTGCCTTTGTGTACTCAGCTTCAGTAATATATTGTTCTTCATACATTTTACCAAGTACAGTAAGAGTTCTATTTATATATGGAGTAGGATCTTTTACGTTATTTGTATTATAAGCGCTATAGTAGCTTGGCGCCTGAGTTATACCCGCTAAATATGCACATTCTATTAAAGATAAATCAGATGTACTTTTGCTAAAATATAAAAGGGAAGCAGCTTCAACACCGTAAACATTACCACCCAATGGTATTGTGTTTAAGTAAGCTGTTAAAATTTGATCCTTGGTTAATCGCTTTTCTAAATTTATAGCGAGATACATCTCTTTTACTTTTCTTTCTATAGATACGTCATTTGTTAAGATAGTGTTTTTTAGTAGCTGTTGAGTTAATGTAGATGCACCATGTAGCCCTTTTTTTCCTGTTAAAATTTTCTTTGCATCTAGCAAAGCGGCACCAACTACTCTTTGAACATCAACACCTTTGTGCGAATAAAAACGTTCATCTTCAATTGATACAAATGCATTTTTTAATGTTGCCGGCATCTTACTAGAGTCGATAACATATCTTACTTCATCAGTATGCAGATTATCCATAAATGCTCCATCTTTATCATAGAGACTAGATGGTTGATTAAGTGATAATACAGCATTTACATCAAGTGGAGGTGTAGTTTTTATTATAGCAAAGACATATCCTGCAGCAACTACGAAAATTGCTAGAAAACAAAATAGTAATCCATAGCATATACCCTTAAAAACTTTCTTGCCCTGTTTAGGTTTTGGTTTCTTTTTAACACTATTGCGAGGAACACTATTTGTTTTCCTTCCATTATTAACTGCCATCTTATCCTCCTAACTATAAGGTTTTTGTGTTTTGATAATATTTTATATTATTATAGCATAATTATAGTATGAGTAAATGAATAACTCAATATAAAGGTGTTGTAAATGGAATATTATACAAAGCGTAAAAGCCATAAATATCTGATTTTTATATTAGTTATTATAGTAATATTTTTTATATTTAATATTATCTTAATATTTTTTGATAGGAAGGTTATGCCGGCTGTTATCAAAATTGCAGAAATAATGGCAAATTCACAGACACTTAATATAATTAATGAAGAAAGTATTAAGATTTTAAATGATGACTTTAAATATGATGAAATGGTCAAAATAGAAAAGGATAGTGAAGGAAATATAATTTTGATTCAGGCTGATACATCAAAACTGAATAATATTGCTGCAGAATTATCTACGAATTGTAATAATGCATTTAAAGATATGGATAATGCAACTATAAAAGTTCCGCTTGGGTGGATGAGTGACAGAAGTATATTTTACAATCTAGGCCCAAGTATAAAAGTCAATATTCAACCAGTAGGAAATATAGCAACAAGCTATGAATCAAAATTTGAAAGTGCAGGAATAAATCAAACAAGGCATAAGGTATACTTAAATATTTCTGCAAAAGTAAGGCTTAAGCTTCCTATGAATAATGATGATATAGATGTAACAACTCAAATTCCAGTATCTGATACAATAATTGTTGGAAAAATACCAAACACTACTATTGGATTTGGAGAAAAGTGAGAAATAATTACTATAATAAGGAAACTCGATTTACATTCGTTCACTGAGTAAGCGATTCACACCAAATTAAAATTTGGGTTCTCTGCTTAGGAAACTCGATTCACATTCGTTCACTGAGTACTCACAGAGTAAGTTCGGCTATCTAAATGTGAAATTTAGAGTCTTACTTAAGCGATTCACACCAAATTAAAATTTGGTGTGTCACGTAATTTGACTTATTTATAATTATTACAAGCAAAAAGCTGATTTTAGAATATTGAAAAATACACATCTAAAATCAGCACTTTTTATATTTTATATTTGGTGAAATTAGTTTTCCCAGTTAAATACGTAAGGAACGTTTCTGTAGAAATCACCGTAATTTAATCCGTAGCCTACTACAAATATATCTTCAATTTCAAAACAGCAGTAGTCTGGTTTTATTTCAACCTTTCTTCTTGATGGTTTGTCAAGAAGAACGCAAGTCTTTATTGATGCAGGTTTTAATTTTTGAATATGATTAACAACAAAATCCATAGTTATTCCTGTATCAACAATATCGTCAACAATAAGAACGTCCCATCCTTCAATATTATCTGGAATATCATTTACTACTTTAACAGTTCCTGAAGATGTTTCGCTATGACCGTAACTTGAAGTAGTCATGAATCCAACTTTAACATTTAAATCTATAGCTCTAACTAAATCTGCAGCATATACAAAGCTTCCTCTTAATAATGATAAAACATAAAGGTTTTTTCCTTTATAATCTTCAGCTATAGTTTTTCCTAATTCTTGTATTCTTGAATCAATTTGTTCTTTAGAGAAAAGAATATTACGTTTCTTATCTTCCATATTGTAAAAACTCCTTTTAATTTATTTTAGTATTATTATTTGTTTATTATTAGGTGGTTAAACCACTTAAATTCTGGCTTTTAAATACAAAATTCGTGATTGTATCCAATAAATTGTGCTTCAATTATGTTGTAATTAATGAATTAATAGTATAAAATTATATGAAAGTTGTCAAGATAGCTTATATGAGGTGATTTAATGATACATGGAAATGTCGAAGGGATAAAAAAGTCGATAATTGAAGAATTAGAGGAAATTTATTCAATTAAAACTTTAAAAGATGAAATCTGTAGTATGGAAATTTTAGATATTATTTCGAGAATATCTAGTCTTATAGAAAGAGAAATAAGTGTTGGAATAAACAGAAAGGGAAGTGTTACTTCAGTTGCAATTGGAGATTCTACTTCTGTTGAAGTGCCAGTAATTAATATTGAAGAAAAGAGACTAGCAGGAGTAAGGGTTATTCACACTCATCCAAACGGCTACTGTAACCTTTCAGCATTAGATCTTACTGCATTACTAAAATTAAAACTTGATTCTATAGTATCTGTTGCAGTAATAGACGGAAAAATAATTGATTTTTCTCTAGGAATGCTTACATTATATAATAATAAATTAGAAACTGATGAAAAGAGTAATCTTTCAGTTGAAGAAATAATGTCTATAGACATATTAGATAAAATAAGATTCATTGAAAATTTAATAAAGACTAATGATGTTATTGAAGATTTAGAGGAAAAAGCTATATTAGTAGGTTCTGACACAAAAGAAAGTTTAGAAGAGCTAAAGGAACTTACAGAAGCATGTAATATACCAGTATTAAAAACTGTGTTCCAAAGCAGAAACAAAATAGATGCTGCTTTTTATATAGGAAGAGGAAAAGTTTTAGAAATAGCAAATATGAGACAGGTTGAAAGGGCAAATGTAATTATCTTTGATGATGAACTTTCAGGGTCTCAGGTTAGGAATCTTGAAGCAGCAATAGGTGCAAAAGTAATAGATAGAACAACATTAATTCTTGAAATATTTGCAACAAGAGCAAAAACTAAAGAAGCTAAAATACAAGTAGAACTTGCTCAGTTAAAGTATAGATTGAGCAGACTTCAAGGTCTTGGAACTGTACTTTCTAGGACAGGTGGTGGTATAGGAACAAGAGGTCCAGGAGAAAAGAAGCTTGAAACAGATAGAAGACATATAATGGAGACTATCTATGATTTAAGAAATGAACTTAAAAAGATAAAGAAAACAAGAGAAGTTCAAAGAGAAAAGAGAAGCAAGGAAAATATCCCTAAAGTATCATTAGTAGGATATACTAATGCAGGAAAATCAACACTTAGAAATGCTTTATGTGATTTAGCAGCTAAAAAGGAAAATAAGACTAAAGAAAAAGTTTTTGAAGCAGATATGCTTTTTGCAACATTAGATACTACAACAAGAGCAATAACATTAAAAAATAAAGGGCTAATAACATTAACTGATACAGTTGGATTTGTAAGAAAACTTCCACATGATTTAGTAGAAGCATTTAAATCTACACTAGAAGAAGTTATTTTTTCAGATTTATTGTGTCATGTTATAGATGCATCAAGTGATACTGCAGTAGAACAATACATTGCAGTAAATGAAGTTTTAACAGAACTTGGAGCAATTGATAAAGAAACTATAATAGTGTTAAATAAAATCGATAAGGCTTATGAAGAACAGATTCTAAAAATAAGAGAAGCATTAGATGACAGCCATAGTATAATAGAAGTTTCTGCAAAAGAAGGAACAAATCTTGATGAATTCTTAGAATTAATAGAAGAGAAACTTCCTTATAATTATAAAAAGGTTGAGTATTTAATTCCTTATGAAAAGGGTGATGTTCAATCATTCCTTCATAGAAATGGAAGAGTATTTGAAGAAGAATACAGAGATAATGGAACTTATATGGTAGTTGAAGTTGATGATGAAGCTTACAATAAAACTGTTCAATATATAATAAGTGAAAAATAGATAGGCATACATGACAGGCATCAATTATAAATTGTTGCTTGTCTGTTTTAATGGGGTGAAATTAAAAAAGTGTTAAAGACAATATTAAATTATCAAAAAGCATCAGAGAAGTTACTGAATACACTAAAAAGAAATAAGAAGGTTTTTGCTATTTTTGTATTTGGAAGTATAGTGAATGGGGATATCTGGGAAGGTTCTGATATAGATGCCTTTGTAGTTTATGAAGATGAGTTTGATGAAGTAAGACATATTTATTCAGAAATATTAGATATTCCAGTACATTTGAAAGTTCTAAGTAAAGAAAAATTTTTAGAATCATATGAGACAAATAGTAAAAAAGGATTAATTAGAGATATGCTTATATCATCAAAGCTTATATATTCAAAAGATGAGGAAATTGAAAGAGTTTTTGATGAAGCTAAGTATAGTATGAATAATTATATAGAATTATGGAATCTTCAATACTTAGGCAATTTAATAAAAAGTATAAAAGTAACTAAGAAATATCTTTACAATGATAGAATTTTTACAGCTTATGAAGTATTAATACGGGCATTAGACAATTTTGCGAAATTTTATTTGAATTTAAATTCATATATTGTAAGTAAGGATGCTGTGAAAATGGCTATGAATTTAAATAATGATTTTAATAATGTAGTAGAATCATTATTTCAAAATGGATGTCATTATGAAGAAATTAAAAATACAGTAGATTACATAGAAAAATATATAGACGAAAATATAAGCGTTGGAGCTAAATTACTTCTTAATTATTTAAATGAAAAGAACACTTTTTTAAGTTCACATGAAATTAAAAACGGTGAAATATTTAATGAATTTAATATAAAAATAGAAGATATATTAAAAGAGTTATATAGTCATCAACTTATTAAAAAAGATATAAGAAAAATAGACCTACCTCTAAAGGAAAATATTATAAGTGAAAATGTATATAGTAGATAGGAGTTGTTTATTATTAGTCTTTATGAAAATTTTAAATTTATAGAAGAAACTCCAAAATACATACAGGTTGCTGAATACATTAAGAAATTAATTGATAAAAGAGAGATTAAAGATGGAGATAAGCTTCCATCCATAAGATCACTTGCAAAAGATTTAGGGGTAAATAATGTAACTATAGTAAGTGCTTATAATAAACTTAAAAGAGAAGGATATGCATATCAGAAAATAGGTAGTGGAAGTTATGCTAAAAGAAAAGATGTATCACTTACATTCAGAAAAGAATATAGTATGAGTTTGAAAAGTATAAAAAATGAATCGCTAGATAAAATAATTGATTTTACTGGAGAAACTAATGGAGAAATACTCTTTCCCATAGATGATTTAAAGGACATAATTAATTCAGTATTAGAAAGAGATGGGGCAAAAGCTCTTATTTCAGATAATAGAAATGGATATGCTAAACTTATTACAACAATAAATGATGTGTTTTGGCGTAATAAAATAAATGAAGAAGATATAATTATTGTTTCAGGTGCTCAGCAGGGAATAGATATAACAGCTAAGGGTATACTTGGTGTCAATGATAATGTTATAGTAGAGAAGCCTACGTATGTAGGGGCATTATCAGTTTTTAAATGGAGAAAAGTAAATTTATTTGAAGTACCTATAGAACATGATGGAGTAGATTTAGATAAATTTGAAAAAATACTTCAAAAAAATGATATAAGATGTTTTTATACTATGAGTTATTTTCAATATCCTACAGGAGTGAGCTACAGTATAGAAAAGAAAAAAAGGATATTAGAATTAGCAGAAATTTATGATTTTTATATAATAGAAGATGATTATTTGTCGGAACTTATTTATGAGAATTCAATGGAATATATTCCTTTTAAGTGGCTAGATACAAATGATAGAGTTATTTATATAAAAAGTTTTTCGAAGATATTCCTTCCAGGAATAAGACTTGGATATATGATAGCACCAGAATGCTATAGGGAAAGTATTCAAAGTTCAAAGCATAATACAGATATAACTACATCTAGTCTTATGCAAAGATCTCTTCAAATGTATATTCAAGAGGGAAAGTGGAGAGAGAATATAAAAGTACTTAATGATGAATACAGAAAAAGATATACACTTATGAAAGAAATTCTAGATAATGACTTTAAAGATATTGCTTCATATATGGATCCAAAGGGTGGACTTAATTTTTATGTGATATTAAATGATAAGAATATAAATACTAAAAATTTATTTAGGGCACTTAAGAAAAAAGGAGTATATATAACTCCAGGAGCAATGCTTTTTACAAAAGAGAGTAACGGACAAGATGCATTCAGGCTTGCATTTTATCAAACTAATGATGATAAAATAATAAGAGGAATGAAAATCTTAAAAGAAGAAATATTAAAACAGTCAGTAGTTAGTGAATTGAAATAAGACTAAAATTAATATAATAATGTGGTATAGTTTTAACTATCAACTGAATAAGGGGAGTGTGTTAATGTCATACATTACAATAAGAAATAGAGGCGAGGACAGATTCGAAGAAAAGAAGTCGGAATTTATAGGCTATGCTAAAAGAGTTGAAAATGAAGAGGAAGCAAAAGAATTTGTAAATGAAATTAAGAGTATGCATAAGCAGGCAAGACATAACTGCTGGGCATATGTAATTGGAGAAAAGATGAATATTCAAAGATATTCAGATGATGGAGAGCCACAAGGTACTGCGGGAATTCCGATATTAGAAGTAATGAAGAAAAGTAATATAACAGATTGTGCTGTTGTTGTTACAAGATATTTTGGAGGAATTCTTTTAGGTGCAGGAGGACTTACAAGAGCTTATACAAAGGGGGCAAGTATTGCTCTTAAAGCAGGAGGTATTGTAGAAAAGGTTCAAGGACTTAAACTTAGCTTTGAAATAGATTATGATTTGTTTGGGAAAATACAATATCTTTGTGGACAAAATATGTGGCATATAGAAGACACTGAATATACAGATAAGGTAATTATTCATATATTATGTGAAGAATCTCAGGCTGATACTATTGAAGGAGAAATAGTTGAAGCCACAAGTGGAAAAGTTATTGTTAGAAGAAGCGAAGAGGGAATATATTTTAAGGAAGAACATAGACTGTATAGTTCAGTTTAAATATAATATAAAAAATGAAAAATCAGATAATGGGCATTAATAATAGGTTTCATTGTGATTTAAAACAAAATGTGGTATAATTTTTGTTGAATTTTTGTATCTATGATATTTAAAGATAAAATTAATAATTATATATAAATTACTTCTGTTAAATTAGTTAGATTTATATAGTAATAAGTAAGGAGGAAAACAAATGTCAGGACACTCAAAGTGGCATAATATTCAAGCAAAAAAAGGTAAAGCTGATGCAAAAAGAGGAAAAATCTTTACTAAAATAGGTAAAGAAATGGCTATAGCTATAAAAGAAGGTGGACCAAACCCTGAAAATAATTCAAAACTTAGAGATGTTATAGCAAAAGCAAAGGCTGCAAACATGCCTAATGATAATATAACTAGAGCTATTAAAAAAGCTGAAGGAGATATGAATTCAGTAAACTACGATTCAATAGTATATGAAGGATATGGCCCAAGTGGAGTTGCTGTAATTGTTGAAACACTTACAGATAATAAAAATAGATCAGCAGGTAATGTAAGAAGTGCGTTCACTAAAGGTGGCGGAAACATGGGTACTCAAGGATGCGTAAGCTTCATGTTCCAAGAAAAAGGTGAACTTGTTATAGAAAAAGAAGGTCATGATGAAGACGAAATGATGATGATGGCTTTAGATGCAGGTGCTGAAGACTTCAACAGTGATGAAGAAGAAGTATTTGTAGTAACTACAGCTCCAGAAGATTTTGGAACAGTAAGAGAAGCTTTAGAAGCAAACGGAATAGAATTCTTAGAAGCAGCAGTTAAAATGATTCCAGATACATACACTGCAATAAATGAAGAAGACGCTAAGAAGTTCCAAAAGATGTTAGACTTACTTGACGATGATGATGATGTTCAAGAAGTTTACCACAACGCTGAATTCCCAGAAGGATGGGAAGAATAATCTCATTAGACTGGATAAATCAGTGGATTATAGATCTTAAGGAAATTTGTGAAGAGATAATATTAATAAAGATATACATGCAATTCAGTTGATTTCGATATATGTATATTAAATTTTTAAGAAGTATTTTTTGTATTTTATATAGAAGATACTTCTTATTTTTTATTCTATTTAATTAGTGCATTATTAATATAAAGTTTCTTGTAATTATAGAGTAAATAAAATTGTAATAATTTAATTGAATTTAATCTCTATATGCTAAAAATATACAAATTATAAGTAAAAATATAACATAAATATAATAAAATTAAATATATGGATAAATAAAAATATAGTGATTTTTCTACTTTAATCGATTATTTTTTGATAAAAGATGAGAAAAAATGGATTTTCTACATAGATATTAAATTGAAATGGAATGAAGTGAAAAATAAATAGAATGTATTCTCAAAAAACAAAATTAAACTAGAATTCTGGAGTTAAATTAATAAGGGGAAAGTATATTTTTTCGACAAAAAATGACCAATGGGTTTATTTACTTTTTGATATAATGAACAAATAAAGAGAGCATTATAAAAATTTAACTACATATCAGGGAGGAAACTATGAATAAAACAATTAGGGGATATGTTCAAGAATCAATTGATATACTTAAAGAAGTTATTGTTAATAATGAACTTATAAACGGAGAATATATAAGTTATATTGGAGCTGATGAAACAGGTAAGATAATAATTATAAGAGATATATTAAACCAAGAAATACAATATAGTTTAAGTGAAGTGAGTTATGTATTTTTAGATTATTTAGACTGTATTGGCTGTAGAAATAGAAACATATATGAAACTATTATAAATGCTAAAGATAAAGAGCATTATGAAAAATATAAAAATTCATTCATAAAATCATTAGCAAGATTAAGAGAAATTGAACAAGCTGTATAAATTTTTAATAATAATTCTTGATTGTACTTTAGGGTATGATTGAGAGTTTTTTTATGATTTTAATGATTAAAATTGTATTAAGTATATCTTATGTAAATATGCTTAATTTTCTATAGTATAATTTCTAAGAATATTTTAGTATCACTTATATAAACAATAATTGTGGAATTATATTAATGGGTATCATTAGGTAGTATAGTTGCAATAATTATTATTGTATTAAAGCCTAAAAATCTGAATGAGAAGCGAATTTTGTAAAATATAATTAAAAATAATAATATTTGATATATGAATTTTGTTATTTATATTGATGTGTGTAAAATTTTACAGACACTTTTTATTTTTGGATAAAGATAAAAAGTGTCTTTTTTATCAGTTATGTAAATAATTATTCTTATTAAAAATAATTATTTTCAAATTTTTTACTTAAATTGAAAAAAATCAATAAAATGATGAAAATAATTAAAAAAATATAAAGTTAATATAATAAAAAAATAGAAAAGTATTGAAAAACTCAAAAAAAGTTATTAAAATGGTATTAAAGATAAAAAATGATAATTTATTGAAAAATAAATTTTAATTATATTGAAAGGAACTATAAAGTGGATTATTTGTTTATTGTAATAATAGGGGTCATCATAGGAAGTTTTTTAAATGTTTGTATATTTAGAATACCTGAAGAACAATCTATTTGTTTTCCATCATCACATTGTACAAGCTGTCAACACAAGTTAGGTATTTTAGATTTAGTACCAGTATTGAGTTATATATTTTTAAAAGGCAAGTGTAGATATTGTAAAGAAAAAATATCTATAAGATATCCCTTAATTGAATTATTAAATGCAGCATTTTATTTGATTATTTATTATAAATATGGATTTAGTATTCTTACTTTAAAATATTTTATTCTTGCGTCTTTATTAATTGTGATTTCTATGATTGATTTTGATACACAGGATGTATATACTTCAACAACAATATTTGGAGCAGCAGTAGGAATAGTATTTTTAGTAATACATCAGTTTATCCTTAAAGAAGAAGCTTTAAGTTTTATTTTTGGAGGAATAGCTGGAGCATTAATAATAGGAATAATAGTGTTTGTTACAAGAGGAATGGGTGAAGGAGATATTGAAATAGCTGGAGTTTGTGGCCTGTTTTTAGGGCTTAAAGGGATTTTACTAGCGCTATTTTTAGGAATAATTATAGGAGGAATTGTAGCAATAATAATTCTTTTATTAAAAATAAAAAGTGCTAAAGATAGAATAGCATTTGGACCATTTATAGCTATAGGAACTATGATATCAATGCTTTATGGAAACGAAATAGTAAATGCGTATTTGAGTGTCTTTTATTGATGCTAAATCTAAAAAACATAGAAATAAGAGGAGGTTAAGCTGATTATGGCAATTGAAAAAAGAAGATTGGGAAATATTCTTGTTAATGCAGGAAAGATAACAAGCTTTCAACTGCAAGAAGCATTAAAAACTCAAAAATCATTTGGAAAAAATTAGGTGAAATTCTTGTAGATAGCAATATTATAACTGAAGATGAAATAATTGAAGCTATAGAACAGCAAACAGGAATTAAACGAGTTGATTTAAATACCATAGATTTTAATAGAAAAGCCATCAGTTTAATTCCAGAAAATCTATGCAAGAAGTATACACTTATACCATTCAATTTTGAGAATAATAAAATTCAAGTTACTTTAGAAGACCCATTAAATATATTTGCAATTGATGATTTAGCAATATCTACAGGATTTGAAATTGAATCGTTTATTTCTAGGAAAGATGACATTAAAAAGTATATAGGGATTTATTATAGTACTCAGCAGGTAGATAATGCGGCAATACAGTTATCTAAGGAAAGTACAAAGGCACTAAAGAATTCTAAAGAAGCTTTTGAATTAACTAGTGATGTAAATAGTGCTCCAGTTGTAAAAATGGTTGATTATTTATTTAAAAATTCAGTTGAACTTAAAGCATCTGATATACATATAGAACCATTTGAAGATGAAATAAGAATAAGATATAGAATTGATGGAAAACTTAGAACTATTAATAAATTAGGAATAGAAAGTCTTGCTCCATTAGTTACAAGAATAAAAATAATGGCAGGTCTAAATATTGCAGAAAAAAGAATACCACAAGATGGAAAGATAATGATAAAGATTAACGATAAGGAAATTGACCTTAGAATATCTGTCCTTCCAGTGGCTTTTGGAGAAAAGATTGTTATAAGAATCTTAAACAAGGGAAGTGGAGTAATTAGAAAAGAAGACCTTGGTATGGATAAGGAAAACATAGATAAAATAAATAGAATAATTTCAAATCCACATGGGATAATTCTTGTTACAGGACCTACGGGAAGTGGTAAGTCTACAACTTTATATTCTGTATTAAGTGAGTTAAATTCTAGTGAATTAAATATTATTACAGTTGAAGATCCAGTTGAATTTACAATGAATGGAGTAAACCAGGTAAATGTAAATGAAAAAGCAGGACTAACATTTGCAAGTGGTCTTAGAAGTATATTAAGACAAGACCCTGATATAATAATGATTGGGGAAATAAGAGATGAGGAAACAGCAGAAATAGCAATAAGAGCAGCCATAACAGGACATTTAGTTTTAAGTACTCTTCATACAAATGATGCACCTTCATCAATAGCAAGACTTATAGATATGGGAGTAAAACCTTATCTTGTATCTACATCAGTTGTAGGAGTAATTGCACAAAGACTTGTTAGAAAAATATGTGATCACTGTAAAACACCATATGAAGCAAGTGATTATGAAAAAAAGGTTTTATTTTTTACTCTTTGGTAAATATAGTTGTTTGTTTTGTGAATTTATACTAATATTTTTTGTGGAATTCTTAATTGTTATATTGTGACTAATTTAAGAAATTTTCCTTGATATCAAAGTTGATAGTCTTATGTATATTATAAAATCAATTACTGCAAAATTCGACAAAAGTACTTCTCTAAAAAATATATAATTACTATAATACTAAAAAAACATCCATTTATCTATTATATTTATAAATAAATGGATGTTTTTTGTTTATGTTCGAACTTTATCGACATTATTTATTTTAAAATAAAAATATAATTAAAAAAGTACTTTAAAAAAACTACAAAAAAGAATAAAATAATGTTATTATTTTATATAATATATAAAGTGTTAAGTTTAATGTTGATTAATTACTGTTATTGCATTTCGTAGTAATAAATAACTGATAAAAATATAAATTAAGTTAATTATTTTGAAAGGAAATATAAAGTGGATTATTTATTTGTTGTAATAATAGGTTTAGTAATAGGAAGTTTTTTAAATGTATGTATATTTAGAATTCCTGAAGGACAATCTATATGCTATCCGCCATCACATTGTGGAAGCTGTGAACATCAATTAGGAGTTCTGGATTTAGTACCTGTATTAAGCTACATATTTTTACGAGGCAGATGTAGATATTGTAAAGAAAAAATTTCTATAAGATATCCATTAATTGAGTTACTAAATGGTTTGCTTTATTTAATTATTTATTTTAAATATGGATTTAATATTCTTACTTTAAAATACTTTGTTCTAACATCTTTATTAATTGTGATTTCTATGATTGATTTGGATACACAAGATGTATATACTTCAACAGCAATATTTGGAGCTGTAGCTGGAATAATATTTGTAGTAATACAACAGTTTGTTTTTAAACAAGGAAGTTTAGAGTATATCATTGGAGGAATAGTTGGAGCTGTAATAATAGGAATAGTTGTATTTATTACTAGGGGGATGGGCGAAGGTGATATTGAGATAGCTGGAGTATGTGGCCTATTTTTGGGATGGAAAGGAATTTTGATTGCATTGTTTTTAGGAATAGTTATAGGCGGAATTGTAGGAATAATTATTCTTTTATTAAAAATAAGAAATGCTAAAGATAGAATGGCATTTGGACCATTTATAGCTATAGGAACTATTATATCAATGCTTTATGGAAGTGAAATATTAAATGCATATTTAAATTTTTTATATTGACATAAAATCTAAAAATATAAAAAGAGGGAGAGGCTAAGCTGATTATGGCAATTGAGAAAAGAAGACTAGGAAATATTCTTGTAAATGCAGGAAAGATAACAAGTTTTCAATTACAAGAAGCATTAAAAATTCAAAAATCATTAGGTAAAAAATTAGGTGAGATTCTTGTAGATAGTAACATTATAACTGAAGATGACATAATTGAAGCTATTGAACAGCAAACTGGAATTAAGAAAGTTGATTTAAATCTTATACAGTTTAATAGAAAAGCCATTAGTTTAATCCCAGAAAATTTATGTAAAAAATATACCCTCATACCATTTGGATTTGAAAACAATAAAATAAAAGTTGCTCTTGCAGACCCTTTAAATATATTTGCAATTGATGATGTAGCTATTTCTACTGGATTTGAAATAGAATCATTTATATCAAGAAAAGAAGATATTAAAAAGTATATAGGTATATATTATAGTAGCCAGCATGTAGATAATGCAGTAATTCAGCTATCTAAGGAAAGTACAAAGACGTTAAAGAGCTCGAAAGAAGCTTTTGAATTAACTAGTGATGTAAATAGTGCTCCTGTTGTAAAGATGGTTGATTATTTATTTAAGAATTCAGTTGAACTTAAAGCATCGGACATACATATAGAACCATTTGAAAATGAAATAATAATAAGATATAGAATTGATGGAAAGCTTAGAACGGTAAATAAATTAGGTATTGAAAGCTTAGGAGCATTAGTTACTAGAATAAAAATTATGGCTGGTTTAAATATAGCTGAAAAGAGAATACCTCAAGATGGGAAAATAATGATTAAGGTAAATGATAAAGAAATTGATCTTAGAGTTTCTATATTACCAGTAGTGTACGGTGAAAAGATAGTTATAAGAATATTAAATAAAGGTAATGGAATATTAACAAAAGAACAGCTAGGGATGAAAGAGAAAGATATAGAAAAAATAGATAAAATAATATCTAATCCTCATGGAATAATTCTTGTTACAGGACCTACAGGAAGTGGTAAGTCTACTACATTATATACATTATTGAGTGAACTTAATTCTGATGAATTAAATATAGTTACAGTAGAAGATCCAGTTGAATATACAATGGATGGAGTAAATCAGGTAAATGTAAATGAAAAGTCAGGCTTAACATTTGCAAGTGGGCTAAGAAGTATATTAAGACAAGACCCTGACATTGTTATGATTGGAGAAATTAGAGATGAAGAGACGGCTGAAATTGCAATAAGAGCAGCAATAACAGGACATTTAGTATTGAGTACTTTACATACTAATGATGTACCTTCAACTATAGTGAGATTGATAGACATGGGGGTTAAACCATATTTAGTTTCAACATCAGTAGTTGGAATAGTGGCTCAGAGGCTTGTTAGAAAAATATGTTCAAATTGTAAAACATCTTATGAAGCAAGTGAACAGGAAAAAAAGATATTAGGTAAAGATTTAGATGAAAAAGTTACTTTATTTAAAGGAGAAGGTTGTGGATATTGTCATGAAACTGGATATACAGGAAGAATAGGAATATATGAAATAATGGAAATGACAAGAGAACATAGAAAACTTATTAATGAAGGTGCAGATTCTGATATGTTAAGAGATATATCAGTGAAAAATGGAATGGTAACTTTAGAAGAGGAATGTAGGGAATTGGTTTTAAAGGGTATTACTACAGTAGAGGAATTGTCGGATATATCAACAATATAAATTTATATTGTGAAAAGAGGGTGTTTTAAATAGCAAGATATAAATATAGAATTATGAATTCAGATGGTGAAAAAATCAATGGAACCTATGAAGCAAATTCAAGAGAAGAAGTAATA
Source organism: Clostridium sp. SM-530-WT-3G (assembly GCF_012843905.1). Classification (GTDB taxonomy): domain Bacteria; phylum Bacillota; class Clostridia; order Clostridiales; family Clostridiaceae; genus Clostridium. The sequence goes on along the minus strand of NZ_JABAGC010000017.1, from coordinate 31,033 downwards.
GACTATATATCGGGAAATGGATATTATCCACTTTTGGTGGAAGAAGTGGTTGAAAGTAAAAATATAAACTTTAAGTTTGGAAATAAAGTGAGAATTAAGGATATAGCTATTTTTTGTAGACAATTTTATACTATGCTTAATGCTGGAGTGCCAATTTTAACTTGTTTAAGTATTCTATCTGACCAGGTTGTAAATGAAAAGTTAAAGAAAGCTGTTAAGACTGTAAGTGATGATGTTGAAAAAGGTGAGGTATTATCTGATGCAATGAAAAAACAAAAAGGAGTTTTTCCAGACCTCTTAACATCTGTTGTGGCTTCTGGGGAAGCTAGTGGAAACTTAGAAGCTGTTATGCTTAGAATGTCAAAAAATTATGAAAAGGAAAATAAAATAAATAACAAAGTACGAAACGCTATGGTTTATCCTATTATTTTAAGCTTAGTAGCAATTGTATCAGTAATATTTATTTTAGTATATGTAATGCCTACATTTACTCAAGTATTTGAAGGTTCTGGAATGCAGTTACCATGGACAACAACTTTTCTACTTGGATTGAGTACTGAGATAAAGAATAATTGGATTATGTTGTTAATTCTACTTGCTATTATTATTACAGGAATAAGTATATTTTCTAAAACAGATCAGGGAATATTATTTTTTAGTAAGCTAAGAATGAAATTTCCAGTAGTTAAAAGTGTTACAGAAATGCTTATAGTATCAAGATTTACAAGAACATTATCAACACTTATAGCAAGTGGATTAACATTAGTTGATTCTCTAGAAATTGCTGCTGAAGTTTCAGGAAATAAAATAGTAGAGGATGCAATTCTAAATATAAAAGATGAAGTTATGAGAGGGGAAAGCCTTTACTATTCAATGAAACAAAGCAATGTATTTCCACCAATGCTTTATTCAATGGTGAAAATAGGTGAAGATACAGGTTCTCTTGAAGAAATATTAAATAAAACAGCAGATTTTTATGATGAAGAACTAGATTCAACTATACAAAATGCAGTTTCTCTATTAGAGCCTATACTTATAGTAATAATGGGAGTAGTAATAGGATTTTTAATAATATCAATAATGTTACCAATGTTTGATTCTTATAATCAAATTTAAGGATAAATAATGCACAATGTGCGATCCAGAGTGCATCAAAAATATACAATTTTAGGAGGAATTTATAAATGAACAAATTATTCATTAAGAAGAAAAATGAATTAAACCAAAAGAAAAAGAAAGGATTTACGCTTATTGAACTTATTATAGTTATTGCTGTTATCGCAATACTTGCAGCAATGGCAATTCCTAAATTTAGCTCAATAAGAAGAGATGCAAAAGTAAATAATGATGTTGCTGCAGCCAAAAACATAGCAACAGTAACTTCAACATTGATTGCAAATGGAACTATAACTGAAGCTAAAACTTATGATTTAGGGACTGATGATACTGATGGTATTGCAACAACAATTAAAAGTAAACTAGATGGTAAAGCAAAAGATGGTAAAGGAGAAGCAACAGGACAATCTTTTAAGGTAGAAGTAGGTCCAGATGAATCTGTAACTGTTTCATGTGATAATGCGGTATTATATCCTGAGGCTAATGTGAAAGAATATACTAATAAGGCTGAAGGAAAAGGAACTAGTACTACATCTGGTTCATCTAATACTGATACAAATAAATAGTACTATATAAAACTCATATGAAACTGATGGATTATAAATACAAATATTAAAATATGTAAGTTATATACTTACATATTTTAATTATGTAAAAAAATATATAAGCTTAAATAAGAATTTTATTGGAGGCTATATGAAATATAAAGACAATAACAAAAAAAAGAAAAAATCATTTGACATAAAATCATTAATGAATATGGATATTAAAGATTTAAAAGTTAAAATTCCATATAAAAAGATAAGTATGAAAAAAATGCTTCCAGAGAAAAAGAGAAAAGTAGTTGCTTTTGATATTGGAAGTATGGTTATTAAAATAGCTGAAGGTATTTATTATAAGGATGAACTTATCATAGATAAATGTATGGAAATTCCTACTCCAAAGGATACAGTTATTGATGGGGAAATAAAAAAGGATATTGAGTTAGTTAAGAGAATTAAAGAGTTTTTAGATGAAAATCAAATTAGCGCTAAGTATGGAATTTGTACAACAAATTCAACAACTATAATAAATAGAGAAATATTAATTCCTAAAGTTGAAGAAGAGGAATTAGATACAGTAGTAAGATATGAGATACAACAGTATCTTCCTATAAATTTAGATGATTATATATTACAAGTTACAACTTTAAATGAAGAAAAAAGTTCAGAGGGATTGGATAAGTTAAACGTAAGAGTTATAGCATACCCTAATAAAATGGCAAGAGCTTATTATAATTTGCTCAAAAATTTAAATTTAAAGCCATATGCATTAGATGTTAATTATAATGCAATAGAAAAGTTGATTAATTATACAGAAAATAAAATAGAAAACAATGATGATAATTCAGTTGCTTACATAGATATGGGAGCAGAATTTATCAATGTTAATATATATAAAAATAAAAAGCTTGATTTTACCAGAATAATAAAAGCAGGCGGTAATGAAATTAATGATTATCTACAAAAGCTAACTGGGATGGACTATAGTGAGTTAGAAAGAATGAAAAAGAATAATATTGATTTATGTAATGATGAAAATACTGATAATTTTGCAGTAAGAGAAGTTGTGAATGAATGGATAGAAAAAATAGAAAAAATAATTCAGTTTTATAGAAATAAATCTATGGGAAATAGTGTAGATGAAATAATTATTATTGGAGGAAGCTCTAAGTTAAAGGGATTAGATAAATATTTTCAAGATAGACTTAGAATAAAAACAAGAAGAATAAGTGATATTTCTAAAATAGCATTTAAATTAAACAGTAATAGTATGCCAATTGATGATTTTATGAATGTTATAGGAAGTGTTATTAGACTATAGAGAGGAGCTGCGAATATGAAAGATTTAAATTTTTTTGAGCCGTATCAAAGAAATAAAAAGAAAAATATTAATATTAATACGTATGTTTATGCAGTAGCAGCATTAGCAGGATTTATTATAGTTGCCTCTTTTGGATTTAATACTATTAAGTTATTTATTTTAGAAAAGCAAACTCAAAAAATTAATGAAAAATTAAATGTCACAGAAATACAATCACAACTTAAAGAAGCTGATAATATTAATAGTCAGATAAATGTACTAACTAATTATAATAGTGCATTAACTGATATTTCAAAGAGTGTAAGTGAAAGAAATAATGTATCAGATGAGATACTTAATGATTTGAATAATAATGCACCAAGTAGTATAGCATTTAAAAATATAGATATAGATAATAATGTTATAAAAATCAGAGGAACAGCTTCAGATTGGGCGAGCGTAGCACAATATGTACATAATTTAGGTGAGTTGCCAAGAATGCAGGATGTTACTGTAAATTCAATAGATCAATCAGGTGCTGTAGTAGGGCAATACTCCTTTGATATGAAATGTGTGTTGAAGGAGGTAAATTAATTATGAAATTAAGCAATAGAGAAAAGATAATGCTATGTATTTTAGGAATTATAGTATTAGGAATAGGCTATTACAATTTCATATATAAGTCATTAAGTGAAAAAGTCACAACAGCTGAAAATAGAAAAAATGAAATTGAAAATAAGTATAATGCTGCAATGGCAACTATACAAAATATTGACGATAAAAAAAGTAATCTTAAAATATTAAAATCACAAATTTTAAACTGCTCAGAAGGTTTTTATCCAACTATAAGTGAAGAACATATAATCTTAGAATTAAATCAATTATTAACTGAAAGCGGACTTAGTGGGGGAATAAAATTTGACCCAATAGTTACTCAGTCTGTTGAAAAAGTAGAAAAAGAAAGTGTTGATATTCCTGAAAGTTCAATGCAAAAGTTTGTTGACCAATATTCTGAGTTGGCCCCTAATTCAGGAATACCAAGTGGTGCTAAAACATCAGAACAGGATGGTAAGACAATAAGTAATAATTCAGATACTTCAACTAGTTTACAAAGTAATTCTAGTAACAATTCAAAAAGCAATCAAGAAAGAAATGGAACTTCAAATGATAAAAATAGTAACTCTATTGAATACTTAAAATGTTCAATAACATTTAAGGGAACATATGAAAGTTTAAATACATTTTTAAAAAGTATTAGAGAAAATAAGAAAAAGATAATTGTGAATTCATTAAGTACATCTCAAGATTCAACAAATGGAATAAACGGAACACTAAAGCTTGAAATTTATTCTGTACCTAAAATTGATGATGAACTTGAACAATATTTAAAATGGAATTTAGATGGAAATAATAATGGGACGGCAACATTTAGTTCAAATTCTATAAATGATATTCAAGATAGTGAATATGAAAAAGTAGATTTTGTTTTATCTTCTAAGCCAATGAGTTCTGATTTTCCAAGTGTGATAATGGGAAAGGCTAAGGATAGTACAAGAACTACCTATGTATATGCAGATAGTAACAAACCTGAAGATGTTGAATTGATTTTAACTAAAGAAGGAAATAAGTATTACTATAAGTATAAAACTTCAAAGGGAACATATCCTAAAGACTTTAATGGAAATGGTGTTGAATTTATACCTGAATTAGGCACAAGCATAAATGTGGATGTATTCAGTGAAAGTAGAACTGATTCAGATGATGAAGCAGGTGTAAAACTTAAAATAACTAATAATACTGATATGTTAGTAAATGTAAATATAAGTGGTGATGATAGTACTAATCCAAGAATTATAGTAGATGGCGATAGTAGCAATATAAGTGTCAACTCAAAGTAGGTGTAATCATGAAAAAGAAATCTACAAAAAAATCAGGATTTACTTTGCTAGAAACTATAATAAGTATGACAGTAACTATGATTTTGCTAGTTGGCGTATTTAGTGGATATATGATGATTATTAGAAGTACTAAGGATGGAGAAACTAAGCAAAAGGCTAATCTTATTGGAAAAGAACTTGTAGAAAAAATCAAAGCTTCTTCAGATGACCTTATAATCAAGGATGGAAAAATATATTTGGCTGATAATATACCAATAGATCAAGTATCGAAACAAGGAACTATAAAAATAAAAAAAGATGGTAGTATTACTACTAGTAACGAAGATTGTGAATATGAAGTTGTTGTAAATTTATCAGAAAAAACTACTGAGAGTAATAATAATATAAATATATCATCCTATGAAAATTCTGAAGAAAATTCATTTGTTATAGGGGACAATACTATATATTTAAAAAATGATTATCCATTGAATGAAAAGAATAATTTTAATATTACTAGTAATTTAAAAATAAATATCGATAAATATGGAAATGGTACTCTAGGCTTTGAGGGCAAGGAAACTAAATATACTGATAGTATGAATATGGTTTTAGATGTGAAGTATTGTAAATCAAATTTAAATATTGATATTATAAATAATTCAAATAATACATTGAATTTATGTATTTTAAACAGTACATACATGAGTAATGGTGAAAGAAATGTTGATATTAATAATGAAAAAGGCTCGGTTAATGAATATTATAGGGTTGATTCACAAGCTAAAAGGGGAGCTTTATACAACATTATTATCGATATTTACAGAAAAGGCAATAGGAATGAAAAGCTATTTAAATCTGCTTTTGTAAAGAATATAGAAATTCATTAGATATAGAAAGGGGGTAAGCAATCTTGATAAAAAGAAAAAAGCAAGGATCAAGTCTTATATTTGTTGTTGTTATTTTTACATTTGTATTAATTGTATCAACTGGGATGCTATCTATGGTAGCAACAAATTATACTGCAAGAGTAACAGAAAATAAGAGAGTTGAAAATTTATATTCTTCTGAAAGTGGATTAGATATAGCATACAATATAGTGGCGAAAACTATAGAAAATGCTAATCAATATGGATATAACAAAGTTGAAAATTTAAAAACAGCAAAGAACCTTTCATATGATGAATTCAGTAAACTTAATAATAATATAGATGATGAAAAGGACAAAAAATCTCTATATGCATTATATGCTGATATAGATTTTTTAGAGTTAAATAAAGATAAAAATTCTTCCAAAATTGAAGCTGATAAAAAGAGAATTGATCAATTGGTGAATTATGTTTTCAAAAAGAATTTCAGAAAATATATTACAGAACACTTAGAAAATAATATACAGGGATCGGATAATAAAAATGAGAGTGATTTAGGATTAAAAGGAATGTATTATTTATCTAATTTAAAAGATAAGCAAGTTGTTGACTATGGAGGAGCTTTAATTACAGTTGAAGAAAGTATATCAGAAAATAATAAATTAAAATGGGTTTTAGGTCAAGAGAATAATGTTGATACGAAGTTAGTGACAAGATATGGCCTTGATGATGAAGGAAAAATAGTAAAAGAAGAACAGTATAATTTAGATTTTACATATTATGATAAAGAAGATGCAGAATTCAATTTGAAATCTCAATTTAAATCAAACAATGAAAATATGTCTATATCTAGAGTTGGAATTAATAAAAGAACAATACAGGTAAGTTATGATATAAGAGTACCTAATTATGATGAAGTTGCATTTAAAAATACTATGGTAGAAGGATCAATAAAAGATATTCCAGGAATAACAATTGGTCAAAATATGGACATAGAGGATTCTGATTTAAATATTAATGGTGATATTTTTGTTCAAGGTGCTGATATATCAGATTTAGCAAGAGAAAATAGAACATATAAAAAATATGATTCTGGAATTAAATTAAATAGCAGTAAATCATCAAAGAGTAATGTTAATTTTAATGGTGATATTTATACAAGAGAAACATTTAATATTAAAAATAATATGAATATTAATGTTAAAGGTGATTTGTACGCGAAAAATTTATATGTAGGTAATTCTGAAAATGGAAATGAAACAACTAATTCTGACTTTTATTTAAATAATAATAAGCTTGTTTTAGATAATGATTTGGCTATAAAGGCTAATAAAACTAATATTACAATTAAAGATTTTTATGGAATTAGTGATAAAACAGAAAACAATTCTGAGAAGGTGAGAAAATCAAGTTCTATAATAATTAATAACTATAATCAGAGTCCAGAAGATATGTGTAAGGTAAATATAAAAGATACTGCATATATTGCAGGAGTTGCACATATTGATACAGATAACGATTATGAGACTGGTGAATCTGTTGCTGTTAAAGGAAATTATAATGCTTATTCTGTTCCAATAGATAAAAGTGAGGATTATTCTTATGATGATACATTTAATAATGACCAATCCCTTCAGTTAATGAATGGTGATGTAAATCAAAAATCTAGACATTTCTATGAGTATTGGAAAGATAAATTATCTGGAGATAATAAAGTAGACTGTGGCGGGGTTGTTTTTGATAATATTGAAAATGTTCATAGTATTGGTGCAATAGTATCTGATAATGGAAATAAAGTTTACAATGCAAACTATACTATAGATGATTTTAAGGATGAACTAAATAAGCAACGAAGAGAATATGCCAGTAAGGTTTATAAAATGGGTGCAGAAGCTGATTTAGGCGATTATGAGGGGACAGAAGTAAAAGCAGTTAAGGTAAGTGATTATATTAAATTCAATAAGATAAGTGAAGAGTATCATAGTAAGAATGCTATCTTTTCAAAGGATAAGTCTATTGTACTTAAAGGAAGCGGTAATACAGGGAAATTATATGATTCAAATAATTATATATTAGTTGATTTAACTTCTAATCCAGATTTGCAGACTGTAATAGTGTGTAATAAAGATGTGATAATTGATGGAAGTGTGAATTTAATAGGAGATATTATTACTAATGGAAATATTGTAGTAAAGGGAAATGGAAAAGTTAATATATACTATGATAAAAATGTTACGAACAAAATTCAAAATAGCAATAAGCAAATATTTAAAGAGGTATTTGGAAGTGAATATGCTGGAGATGAATTAGAGAATTATAATTTAGTTAGTAATATAGATTCAAATTCAACTGATTTTATAAAAACTAAGTCATGGAAGATACTTAAATAATAGGAGTGTTTCAGCTATGAGAAAAAAGAATAAGGGTTTTACATTGCTAGAGTTAATAATAGTGCTAGCTATAACAGGAATAATTATGAGTATAGTTATATCAGTATTTATGAATGGAAATAAAGTGTTTTCTGATTCAAGTACTAAAACGACTCTGCAAATGGATGCTAAAGATATTCAAGAAAAGATAAGTGATATATGTATGCAGGCAAGTAGCATTGATTATATAAGTGGAAATACTGAAAATGGTGAAATTAAAGAATTAGTTCTTAAGTTAGATGATACTGATGAAAATATCAGTAAGGCTAAAATTCAAATAAACAATAATGAACTAAATATTAATGGGTTTAAGATACCAAGTAAAGTAAGTAACATGAAAATTAATAAGGAAATAGTTGATGAAGCATATAAAAAAAATGGTGATTTATCTAAGTTTAGGTCCATAAATTTTGATATTGAATTAGAGGGAAAAAAGAAATTTGGTAATAAAATATTATATCCTGTAAAGTTTACCGTAGCATTTAGAAATAAAAAATAAGATATATATTTAATTATTAAATATATGCGGAAAGGAGGGGAATTTATTGAGCTGCAGAATTAGATGGATACATAAAAAGAATATTTTTAAGTTTTTAAGTATTGTATTAGTAGCAGCTATAATTATAGGATTTCAAGTAGGGATGAATTTGAAAACTAAAGCAGCAGAACGTACTGAGCCAAGTTTTTCTATATCAGATCTCAAGTATACTCCTGAAAATCCTATAGTAGGAGAGGATATTACTGTTACAGGGAAAATAATTCCAAATGACTTTGTTACAAGTGTTCCTGAAAATGATATTGTTCTAGTTCTAGATGTATCTGGTAGTATGGAACGTGATTATCCTTATGTAAATCATCATATTGAGGTTAAGACGGTATATCGTTCTTTTTTATTTTATGATTATGAATATTATTGTTATGATTGTGGAAAATATGTTGATAAGAATCATAGAAATGAATATGTAGAAAATGGGAAACTGAAAGAACTGAAAAAAGCGGCAAATAATTTTATAGATAAAATGAAAAGTGTTCCCAATGTAAAAATAGGTATTGTTGCTTATTCAGATTATGCATGGGTTAACCCAAATGGATTTTGGGGATATAGTAGAACGAGAAGTCTTGATGTTAGTTCTTATCATGATGTACCAGATTATAACTTACAGGGGGATTTTCTACTTGATAGTACTGATAGAAGATTATCGCAAATGGTTAATGGACTAAGTGCATTAGGTGGAACTAATACTGGTGAAGGTATGAGAAAAGGTCTAAAATTACTTGAAACAGGTAATAAATCTGCAAAAAAAACAATGGTTTTAATGTCTGATGGTCTTCCTACTTTTTATTCAGTTAAAGATAGAGGATATGATTATTATACTCAAGAAAATTTCTCTTATCCTGATTATAGAGGTACAGGAAATAGCGATGAAGATGAAAAATGTCTAAATTATGCAACTACTATAGGAGATAAAATTAAACAAAATTCATTTAATGCATTTACAATAGGTTATGGTTTAGATGATGATGGTAATAAAAAACTGAAAAAAATTCATGAATCTATGGTGGGAGAAGAATTCAGTGAAAATAGTAAAAGTTATGAAGAAAATGGATTTTTTGCTACAAGTACAGGTGCCATTGATAGTGTTTTTAACATAATAGGAAATAAAATATTAGATGAATATTCTGTTGATGATGGTTTCTTTCATGATGAAATGGTTGATGGTTTTGAACTTGCAATAGGAAGTGAAAAAGTATCTATACCGAGTATGAAGTATAAGAAAGTTGGAGAAGTAAAAAATGGTAAAGTAACTTATCATTGTGAACCATATGAATTTTCTATTGTAATTAAAGGTGGAAAATCTGGTGAATTTGAAAATATATTTGATAGAGCATATATTTCATTTTCATGGCAAGATAAAACTATTAGAACATCAATGTTGGATATGGGAATTAGTATTGATGATAACAAACTTCCTAATATAAGAGCAGAGCTTATAAGTGAACAAAAGGTACGGCTTGACCCTAATGCAAGTTCATCAGTAACATATAAAATAAATGCAGAAAGTTTTCAATATGAAGATACTGCAAATCAGTCTTTCAAAAAGGATGTTATTATTTTAGTTGATACTTCTAGTGGAATGGATTCACAAAAATTAAATCAGTTTAAAAATGGAGTGTTTAATAAATTGTTGTCTGACAACACATTAAGAGCAACAACAAAGTATTGTGTAATAACTTACAATTCTACAGCAACAATTAAAAATCCTGATAATGAGCAGAATTACCAGAATTATAAAGATGTTGAGGGAGAAACTGAAAATTTAAAACAGAATCCAAATAGAATAAATGACTTGGTAATTAAGAATTTAGCTATATCTGAAATATCAAATAGAAATATAGGTGATGCATTAGAAAAAGCAGCAGATGTTTTTAATGAAGATAAAGATAAAAGTGATAGATATCTTTTATTAGTGTCTTCAGGAAATGTTGAGTATACATCACAAAATATAGAGGATTTTAAGAAAAAGGTTGATAACTTCGAAGTATTGAGTCTTGCCATAGGAAGTAATAATGATAATAGTAATCCAGATACTTTCTTGTATAATGTACATAAAGATTTGTCAGGTGAAGAGAGCGCACAATTAGTTAGTAATAATACAGAAGGAAAGTATTTTGTAAGCTCAGGAAAAGAGAATAATAATGATATTAACAATACTATTATGTCTCAAATTGCTGAAAAAATTAAAAGTAATGGACAAAAACGAAATTATGAATTCAATGTATCATTAAAATTTAATTTAGGAAATGATATTGACCTTATAAGTGGATTAACATCAAGTAATGGAAACTACTACACGGCTAATACTAAGGTTGTGTATAAATATAATAGTATAACCAAAGAATATGAGGCAGAACCAACTAATGATATTGCATTTGAAGTTAAGCCTAATAAAATCGGACAAAAGTGTAAATTTGGTAGTGATAACACAATATCATATAATGGTATTACAGATTTTATAGAAAGAAATATTGGTAAAACACCTGAATTTATTATTGAGTCAGAAAATATACAGCATGGAATATACCAAGGTAGAGAATATAGTGGAAGTTATAATTTAGATGAAAGTAATAATCATACATATTACAAAGGAAGTATGGCCACAATGGGAATAAAAGCAGAAGTTTATGGGACAGAACCATTAACTTTAACAATTGGAAATAATGCTACAATTCAAGATAAAATAAGAATATATAATACAGAAACTGGACAATTGATAAATACCATTAATACATCTTCTGATTCTAGAAGTTATAGTATACCAATTACGGATATTATAAGCGAAGATAAAAAAAATATATTTATTTTATATACAGTAAAAATAAATAATAATGCTTCTGGCAAGCTTACTAATAGAGTAACAACTTATAATGGTACTTATAAGGATGCAGAAATAAATATAGGAGGAGAACTTCCAGATTTATTTTAACTTATAAAAGAAAGACATACACTAGCAATTAAATACTAGTGCATGTCTTTTTTATAATTAAATCATCTAGTTAAAAGCTTTATAAATAGCTGCTATACCTTTTTCGAAGTTATCATTTTCAACACCAACTAAAATGTTCATTTCACTTGAACCTTGGTCGATCATTCTGATATTTACTTCAGCATTTGAAAGAGCTGCAAATATCTTTGCGGCAGTACCTCTTTGTTTGGCCATACCACGTCCAACAGTTGCAATCATAGCCATATTTGGATGCACCTCTATTGTATCAGGATTACATGATCTTTTAATTTCATTAAGAACATTTTGAGTTTTCTTTTTTAATTGTGAATCTTGGATTACAAGGCATACAGTATCAATTCCTGATGGCATGTTCTCAAATGATATATTATTTTGTTCAAGAACTGATAAAAGCTTTCTGCAGAATCCAAGTTCTGAATTCATATTAGCTTTTGTTATTGAAATTACAGTAAAATCTTTCTTACCAGCAATACCTGTTATGATATTTGGGTTAATTGGATTTATTGCATCACTTTCTTGAACTATAAATGTACCTTCATCTTCAGGTTTGTTTGTATTTTTTATATTGATAGGAATACCTATTTCTCTAACTGGGAATATTGCTTCTTCATGTAGAACAGAAGCGCCCATATATGATAATTCTCTAAGTTCAGAATAAGTTATTCTGCTTATTGGCTTTGGATTTTCAACTATTCTTGGATCTGCCATTAAAAATCCAGAAACGTCTGTCCAATTTTCATAAAGATCAGCATTTACGCTTGCAGCAACTAGAGCACCTGTAACGTCTGAGCCACCTCTTGAAAATGTTACTATATTGTCATCTTTATCAGAGCCATAAAATCCAGGAATTACAGCTTTATTTGCTTTTGATAATCTGTCTTTAAGCATTGTATTAGTTAAGTCAGAATCTAATGAACCATCTTCATTAAATTTGATAACATCTTTAGCATCAACAAATTCAAATCCTAAATATTTTGCGAGAATTAATCCGTTTAAATATTCACCACGGCTTGCAGCATAATCTTTAGAGGCCCCATCTTCTAAATCTTTTTTTATAGTTGCAAGGTATTCAGTAATATCAAAATCTAAATTTAAATCACTAATTATTCCTAAATATCTATTCTTAATAAGATTAAATACTTCATCTAAAGAAATACCAACTGAAACGTGTGAATGACAAAGATATAAAAGGTCTGTAATTTTTGAATCTTTAGAGTTTCTTTTTCCAGGTGCAGAAGGTACAACATACTTTCTGTTAGGATTAGATTCAATAATACTTTTTACTTTTTTAAATTGATTAGCATCAGCTAATGAACTTCCTCCAAATTTTGTTATAATTGTATTCATAATTATTGCCCCCTAATATTTTGAAATTATATTTAAAATTGTAACAATTAATATAATAATATTCAAGAAATTTTAATAATAAAAACGGGATATTAATGATATAATGAAGAGTGAGAATGAGGAATTAATAAAAATATAGGGTAATTTGATAAAATTTTTATTATAAAAGATTAATTTATTATATGATGACAAAAGATAAATGTATAAGGGTGAGGGTATAAGTGGAGAAAGAAGTTTTTGATAAAAATATAATACAAGAGGCACAGCAAAAGCTTGCAGAAAAAAGAGCTAAGCAAAATGAACTTGATTCAATTAAAAGTTCAGTAAAGATGATAAGTGATGCAGTAATTTTGTTAAATAGTAAAATGGAATCTTTGAAAAATAGTAATTTAAAAAGTGTAGAAGATGCCGTTGCTAATTTTGAGGAAATTGCAGATTATCACAGCAAAAAAATTGATAATTATGATAATAATTTTAATATTATAAAAAGAAAAATTAATTCATTCAATGATGTTGCTGCAGATATGCTTAATAAAATCAAGAATGTGTGTGAATCTTTAGAAATTAATAATATTCAAGAACTTTCAAAGGAAACAGAAGAATATGCGGACATTATAAAAAACAAAATTAAGGATATAAGCTTAGAATTTGATAGTTTAAATGATGTTCGATTAAAGATTGAACAAATAAACGAAAATATAAGTAGCATAGAAAGTTATAATATTAATGGAAATATAAATGCATTATATGAATCAATAGAAAAAATTAAGAATTTTGCAGATGTATTTGAAGGGAATATATCTTATTTGGATAACAAAGTTAATGATGCCGGGTTAATAGATAAAGCTGAGAAAAAAATTAAATCATTTGATAAAGTTTATGATTCAGTAGACTCTATTTTAGAAAAAACAGAAGCTATAACTGAAAATATTAAATCTGCTGAGAATACTGTAAGTAATATATGTAAATATAATGAAGAACAGAATAATAATATTCAAGAAGTAATTCAAAATAAATTTTCACTTTTAAGTCAAATTATCTTGGAGATTTCAGAGAAAATTCTTAATGAAAAGAATCAAATAGAGATATTTGTAAACCAAAAATATGATTATATAAATGAAAATCTCAATAAGATTAGTTCTGAATATGAAAATAATACTGAAGTATTTAAAAATATCATAGAAAACAATTCTAATGATATAGTTGAAAATATTAAAAATGTTGTAAGTGATAGTAATACTTTTGTAGAAGAGAGCATTAAGAGTATAGTAGATATTTATAATAATACTTTAAGGGAAAGTATAAGTGAAAAGTTAGAGCAGAAATTTAAAGAAAATAAGAATATTACAAATGAATTTAGACAAGAGCTAAAAGTTAGATATAATGCATTGGATGAATTGATAAATACAATCAAGAGTGATTCAAGTACAAGTGATGATGCTATAAAAAATATTATTACTAATAATTATGAAAAAATAATTCAGACTATAAATAATATGAGCGAGTCTCAGGATGAAACTATAAATAAGATTAATGAATTATTAATTGAAAACTTTGGTGATGCATTAGAAAGAATTCATGATGTAGTTTGTAAAAATGAAAAGAAATATTCTTGTATTATTGAAAAGATTGAACAGTTATCTGAATCAATGAGTATATTAGATAAAAATATTAATAAAAGTCTTGAAAATAATTTTAAGGATATATATGATAAATTAAATTATTTAATAGATGAGAATATAAGATTACAAGAACAAGAAGAAAAGAAATATAAAAATTTAAATGAAAAGTTTGAAAGATTTTCATTTGATACAACAAAGAACTTTAAAAAACTTAAAGGTACTGTTGACGAACTATGCATTGAAATCCCTAAGCAAGTAAACTCTAATTTTAAAGAATTATTTTCAGAATTGGACGATAAGTTAAATGATGCATTTAATAATCAGTATAAAAAGATAGAAACAAATATAGAAGGGCTAAGTAATAATATTATAGATAAAGATGAATTTAATAAAAAATTCGAAAAGTTAAATAATATAGATGATAAAATATGTGAGCTTGAACAAAAGATAAATAATTTATTAGAGGAAAATAAAAGTTTAAAGGAAATTATAAATCAAAATAATCAAAGAATAAACCAGCATATGGGTTCTAATATTAATAATAACTCAAAAAGTGCAGGAATAAATAATACAATAAATCTTCTTGAGAAATCAGCTAATAATGGTGATATAAGAGCCTGCTTACAGTTAGGAGATATGTATTATAAAGGATTAAATACTAATCAAGATTTAGAGAAGGCACTAAAGTATTATGAAATTGGAAGTAGAAATGGAAGTACTGAGTGCAATTCTAAAATAATAATGATTTATAGTATTCTAGCAGAGAAAGGACTAGTAAAATATCAAATTCTTGCTGGAAAATCCTACTTGGAAGGTAAAATAATAAAGCAGGATTTAAATAAAGCATTAATATGGTATAAAAAAGCTGCAATTAATGGAAATGTTGAGGCTAAAGCAATGTTAATAAGATTATATACAATGATGGCTAATAATAATAATCCTGATGGTTTATATAATCTTGGCATGTGTTATTATGAAGGATTCTGTGTTCAAAAGGATTTAGTTAAGGCATATGAATACTTAAATAGAGCAGCTAGTTTAGGACATGCTGATGCAATAAAAAAAGTTAACTAATAAAAAGAAAAAAATATTAGCAGTTTTCCAAAATTAAGAAAAAATTTTCGAAAGCTATTGACATGGAAAATTAAGGGGAATATAATTAGTACATAAATTAAATATATAGACAACGAAGTCATAGAAGAGTTTTTTCATATGACTTCGTTTTTTTATTATCAAATAATTTTCTGCAGAATTTATAGGATAGTAATCTGGAATAGTAATTTTAATAAAAAATATTGAAAGTAATTAGGATAGGAGTATATGTGCTATGGCAGTATTTATACATTAAACGAGATTATTTTCTTAAGGGGGATTTTTTATGGATATAAACATGGCTATAGATACCTTTTGGGTGTTGATTGGTGGAATATTAGTATTTTGGATGCAAGCTGGTTTTGCAATGGTTGAAACAGGTTTTACTAGATCTAAGAATGCAGGAAATATTATAATGAAAAATTTAATGGATTTTGCTTTAGGTTCATTAATATATTGGATTTTAGGTTTTGGAATTATGTTTGGTGCAGATAAGGCTGGAATTATTGGGCTTCCATCATTCTTTACTAATGGAGTAGCTGAAAATGCTACAACTTCAATAAACAATTATGCTTTTCTATTTTTCCAGACAGTTTTCTGTGCAACATCAGCAACTATAGTATCTGGTGCTATGGCAGAGAGAACTAAATTTATTTCTTATTGTATATATAGTGCCATAATAAGTGCTGTTATTTATCCAATAGCTGGTCATTGGATTTGGGGTGGCGGCTGGTTAGCTCAACTTGGTTTCCATGATTTCGCTGGATCTACTGCAGTTCACTCAATTGGTGGATGGTGTGCTTTAATTGGTGCTTATATTCTTGGACCTAGAATTGGTAAATACACTAAAGGTGGTAAATCAAATGCTATACCAGGACATAGTTTAACTCTTGGTGCTCTTGGTGTATTCATTCTTTGGATGGGTTGGTTTGGATTTAACCCTGCTTCAAGTTTAAGTATAACTACTCCAGAAGCTTTAGAAATGAGTTCAAGAGTATTTATTACAACTAATCTTGCAGCAGCTGCAGCGGCTGCCGTAACTATGATTTTAACTTGGCTTAAATATGGTAAGCCTGATGTAAGTTTAACTTTAAATGGTGTACTTGCAGGATTAGTAGCCATTACAGCTGGATGTGATATGGTTTCTCCAGCAGGAGCAGCAATAATTGGTGTAGCTTCAGCATTTGCTATGGTTTATGGAATCGAATTTGTTGATAGAGTATTAAAAATTGATGATCCAGTTGGTGCAGTTGGAGTTCACTGTATAAATGGTGTTCTTGGAACAATCTTAACAGGTATATTTGCTATGGATGGAGGATTATTCTATGGTGGAGGATTTAAATTCCTTGGAGTTCAATGCTTAGGTACTTTAGTTGTAGCAATATGGTCTATTGTAACAGCAACTATATTATTTAAAGTAATTAAAGCTACTATAGGTCTTCGTGTTACTAGAGAAGAAGAAATCAGAGGTCTTGATTTAGAAGAACATGGATTAGAGAGTAGCTATGCTGATTTCCAAAGTATAGATATTAATATATAAATCAATTTTCAATGATCAATTGAAGAGGAGATGGACGATTATGGCAGATAATATTTATAAAATAGATATAGTGACAAGAAAAAGTAAATTTGAAGAATTAAAAAATGCTCTTAATGAAATAGGAGTTATGGGTATGACTGTGACACAGGTATTAGGATGCGGTACTCAAAAAGGTGATGTTCAATATTATAGAGGAGTTCCAATGGAATTGAAGCTTTTGCCTAAATTAAAAGTTGAAATAGTAGTATGTGAAGTTCCTGTTAAAAAGGTAGTTGAAGCTGCTCAAAAAGTACTTAGAACTGGTGAAATAGGAGATGGTAAAATATTTGTATATAATGTAACAGATGTAATTAAAATAAGGACTGGTGCTACAGGAAAAGATGCTTTATTAAATGAGTGAAATTAATTATGATAGGAAGTAATCAAAAACTTTTAGGAATATTTATTGAAAATATTTCTAAAAGTTTTTTTATTTTTGTGTAACGAAATTTGTTTTAAAGACTCATAAATAATGAAAATAATTTATGAGAGTGGAGTTGAAAGTTTAATGTAATTGATATTTAGTTAATTTAATAAGATTTATGAGTTTTGTTGATTGTAGGAAAATTGAAAATATTTAGTTTTAAATAAATTTAGTGCTAGAACTTTATTGTGTTAATAAAAAATGTAAAAAATACTTATTTTTTTAAATAATTCTTGATTTTTGAAAAAAATAAATATATAATTAATTTATAAAAATGATTGAGCAATGGCGTTCAATAGATTTGGTACTGACATATCTATTGTGCGCTTTTTTTTATATTAAAGGGGGAATTTTAATGGCAAAGTATACTAAGGAAGATATCTTAAAGCTAGTTGAAGAAAATGGTGTTAGGTTTATAAGGCTTCAATTTACAGATATCTTTGGATCATTAAAAAATGTAGCAATAACTGAAAAGCAATTAGAAAAAGCTCTTAATAATGAAATTATGTTTGACGGTTCTTCAATTGAAGGGTTTGTTAGGATTGAAGAATCAGATATGTACTTAAGACCTATTTTGGACAGCTTTGCGATCTTTCCATGGAGACCACAGCAGGGTAAGGTAGCAAGATTATTATGTGATATTTATAGACCAGATGGCCAACCATTCCAAGGTGATCCAAGATATGCACTTAAGAGAGTTCTTGAGGATGCTGCAAGCCTTGGATATGAAATGAATGTAGGTCCAGAATGTGAATTCTTCTTATTTGAAACAGATGAGCATGGCAATGCTACTACTAAGACTCAGGATAATGCAGGATATTTCGATTTAGCACCAACAGATTCAGGAGAAAATGTAAGAAGAGATATAACTTTGGCATTAGAAGATATGGGATTTGAAATAGAAGCTTCTCACCATGAAGTTGCAGAAGGACAAAATGAAATAGACTTTAAATATGGTCCAGCTCTAGAAACAGCAGATAAAATAATGACATTTAAATTAGTTGTTAAATCTATTGCTCAGAGACATGGATTATATGCTTCATTTATGCCAAAACCAATATTCGGAATAAACGGTTCAGGAATGCACATTAATATGTCATTATTTAAAGATGGAAAGAATGCTTTTGCTGATTCAAGTGATAAAAATGGATTAAGTGAAATAGCATATCAGTTCATAGCTGGTATATTAAAACATATTAAAGGATTAGCTGCTGTAACCAATCCATTAGTAAACTCTTATAAGAGATTAGTTCCTGGATATGAAGCTCCTGTTTATCTAGCATGGTCTTGTAGTAATAGAACAGCATTAATTAGAGTACCAGCATCTAGAGGTGAAGGAACTAGAGTAGAACTTAGATGTCCAGATCCAAGTGCAAATCCATATTTAGTACTTGCAGTATTATTACAGGCAGGATTGGATGGAATTAAAAATAAATTACAAGTAGAAGATGAAACAGTTGATAATATATTTGCTATGACAGATAGGGAAAGAAAAGAAGCTAGAATTGAAAACCTACCAAATAACTTATATGAAGCAGTAAATTTCTTGAAGAATAGTGAAATTGCTAAAACAGCATTAGGAGACCATATTTTTAATAATTACATTGAAGCTAAAGAAGCTGAATGGGATGATTACAGAACAAAGGTACATGACTGGGAAATTGAACATTATTTAAATAGATACTAGAATTGTATCTTTAATCAGTTGTTAAGGTGGGGATTGCAATGGAGCAAAGAGAAAAGATTGTTATAGCTTTAAATAATGTGGATACATCAGAAAAATTAAAAGCTATGTTAAGTCAAGAAGGTTATCAAATTGTGGCATTATGTAGTTCTGGTAATGAACTTATAAGAGCTGTTATTAAATATTCCCCAGACCTTGCATTAGTTGGTTATAAATATAAAGATATGAGCCTTTTAGATGTATATGAGACACTATATGATCAGACTAATTTCCTTGCAATAGTAAATGAGCCATATAGGTATTATATAGAAGAGGATACAGATATTTATTGTATAGGTACAAAGATTTCTAATATTCTACTGACTAATGCTATTGATTTAATTTTTCAAAGTAAAAGGAGAATTGAAAAATTAAAGAAGAAGGTTGAAAAGTTAGAGCATACTTTAGAAGATAGGAAGGCTATTGAAAAAGCAAAAGGAAAGCTTATGACAACTTCAGGAATTACTGAAAATGAAGCTTTTAGATATATGCAGAAGCTGAGTATGGATTCAGGCAAAAGAATGAAAGATATTGCAGATCTTATATTAGAAGAATTAGCTTAAGTTTAGAAAATATTTTGATTAAACAAGTACGATTATTTAGTTTGGGTAAAAAGATAAAAATTTTTCATAAGCAATATAGCAAAGATATATTTTAGAGGGGGAAATTACATGGAAAAGTATATTCCAAATGAACAAGGGCTTTATAGCCCGTACTATGAACATGATGCATGTGGCATAGGAACTATAGTTAATATTGATGGTGAGAAATCTCATGAAATTTTATCAGATTGTCTTACTATATTAGAAAAATTAAAGCACAGAGGCGGAACTGGTGCAGATGAAAATACAGGAGATGGAGCTGGTATATTGTTTAATATACCAGATGAATTCTTCAGAGAAGAATTAAAAAGCAAGTATGTAGAATTACCAGAAGAAGGTGATTATGCAGTTGGTATGTTATTTATGCCTCAGGAAAAAAAGGCAAGGGAAGAATCTATGCGCCTTTTTGAAGATATATGTAAAGAAGAAAGTATGGAGGTTATTTTCTGGAGAGAGGTACCTACAAATCCATCAATTCTTGGTAAAGCATCTTTAGAAGCAATGCCGTATATAATGCAGGTTTTTGTCAAGAGACCAAATGGAACTAAGAAGGGAAAAGATTTTGAGAGAGAACTTTATATTGTGAGAAGAATAATTGAAAAAAGAGCTGGATGGATAGGAAAATTCTTGAATGAAACCTTCTACATAGCATCATTTTCTTCTAAGACAATCGTATATAAAGGAATGCTTTTATCTACACAGCTTAGAGAATTTTATAAGGATCTAGAAGATGAAAGACTAGTTACATCTTTAGCTCTAGTTCATTCAAGATATAGTACTAATACATTCCCAAGCTGGGAAAGAGCTCATCCAAACAGATTTATGATCCATAATGGTGAGATAAATACATTAAGAGGAAATGTTAATAAGGTTTATTCAAGAGAAACTAACGTTAAGTCGAGAGTTCTTGGTAAGGATTTAAACAGAGTACTTCCAATTATAAATAAAGAAGGGTCGGACTCAGCTATTTTCGATAATAACTTAGAATTTTTATATATGAATGGAATGGACTTAAGCAGAGCTGTTATGATGCTTATTCCAGAACCATGGTATAAGAGCAGGACTATGAGTAAAGAAAAAAGGGATTTCTATGAATATAATGCTACTTTAATGGAACCTTGGGATGGTCCTGCTTCTATTGTATTTACTGATGGAGAAAAGGTTGGTGCAGTTTTAGATAGAAATGGTCTTAGACCTTCAAGATATTATATTACTAAAGATAGAAGGTTAATACTTACTTCTGAAGTAGGTGCATTAGATATAGCTCCAGAATTAGTTGAAAAGAAAGATAGATTAATGCCAGGAAGAATGCTTCTTGTAGATACGGCTAAAAAAGAAGTTATAAGTGATGAAGAATTAAAGCATGCTTATGCTACAGAGCATCCATATGGTGAGTGGCTTGAAGAAAATCTTGTTACTTTAGATAAAATGGAAGAAAGCAAAAAGTATAAGATTGAATATGATAAAGAAACTAGAAAGAGATTAGAAAAGACTTTTGGTTTCACTTATGAGGAAGTTAAAAATACAATAGCTACAATGGCTGAAACTGCCTCTGAACCATTAGGAGCAATGGGCATAGATACTCCTCTTGCTGTATTATCTAGACAAGCTCATCCTCTATTTAACTACTTTAAACAACTATTTGCACAGGTTACAAATCCACCAATAGATGCAATAAGAGAAGAAATAGTTACAGCTACAAATGTGTATATTGGACCAGAAGGAAATATATTAGAAGATAGACCTTCAAACTGTGAAGTTATTAAACTTGATTCACCAATAATTACAAACGAAGAATTAGCTAAAATTAAAGAATATAATAAGGGAAATATAAAAACAAAGGTCATAGATATTGTATTTGATAAGGGTACATCCCTTGAAGATGCATTAGATGAAATGTTTGAAAAAGCTCAAGATGCTTATATAAAGGGATATACAATGTTAGTTTTATCTGATAGAAGTGTGTCTAAGGAAAAAGTTCCAATACCTTCACTACTTGCTGTTTCAGCATTACATCAATATATGGTTAAGAAAGGTACTAGAACTTCTGTAGGATTAATACTTGAAACTGGTGAACCAAGAGAAGTACATCATTTTGCTACATTACTTGGATTTGGTGCATCTGCAATAAATCCATATATGGCCTATGAATGTATTAGAGGTTCAGTTGAAGAAGGGTTAATTGAAGGTGTTGATTATGATAAGGCAGTTGAAAATTATAATCATGCTGTACTTAGTGGAATAACTAAGATACTTTCAAAAATGGGTATTTCAACAATTCAATCTTACCAAGGAGCTCAAATATTTGAAGCTATAGGTATAAGTAAAGAAGTTATAGATAGGTATTTTACTAATACTACAATCAGAATTGGTGGTATTGGTCTTAAAGAAATACAAAAAGAAGCAGAAATAAGACATGAAAATGGCTTTAGGCCTAAAACTTATGCTGCTGACTTTACATTAGATACTCCAGGATATGATAAATTAAGATCAGGTAATAATGGTCAGGAAGAACATTTATATAATCCTATGACTATTCATAAATTACAACAATCAACTAAACAAAATAGCTATGAATTATTTAAAGAATATACAGCTTTAATTGATGATGAACAAGCAGAAGTTACTTTAAGAGGATTACTAGAATTCAACTATACTTCTAAAGAAATTCCATTAGAAGAAGTTGAACCAGTTGAAGAAATTGTTAAGAGATTTAAGACAGGAGCTATGTCTTATGGATCAATTTCAAAAGAAGCTCATGAAGCGTTAGCTATTGCTATGAATAGAATTGGAGGAAAATCTAATACTGGTGAAGGCGGAGAAGACAGAGAAAGATGGATTTTAGATGAAAATGGAGACAGCAGAAGATCTTCAATTAAACAAATAGCTTCAGGTAGATTTGGTGTTACTTCTGAGTATTTAGTTAATGCAGATGAACTTCAAATTAAATTAGCGCAAGGTGCTAAACCAGGTGAAGGTGGACATTTACCAGGAGGAAAGGTTTATCCTTGGATTGCTAAGACTAGGCACTCAACTACAGGTGTAGGTCTTATATCGCCACCACCACATCATGATATTTACTCAATAGAAGATTTAGCACAATTAATTTACGATTTAAAGAATGCTAATACAGGTTCAAGAATTTCAGTTAAATTAGTTTCAGAATGTGGAGTGGGTACAATTGCTGCTGGTGTTGCTAAAGCAGGTGCTGAAGTAATCTTAATTTCAGGTTACGATGGTGGTACAGGTGCTGCACCAAGAAATTCAATTAAGAATGCCGGGCTTCCTTGGGAATTAGGTCTTGCAGAAACTCATCAAACCTTACTTCTTAATGAATTAAGAGAAAGAGTAAGAATAGAAGCTGATGGTAAGCTTATGAGTGGGCGTGATGTTGCTATAGCAGCTCTTCTTGGAGCAGAAGAATTTGGATTTGCTACTGCACCACTTGTAACATTAGGATGCGTAATGATGAGATTATGTAACTTAGATACATGTCCTGTAGGTGTAGCAACGCAAAATGAGGAGCTTAGAAAGAGATTTAAAGGTAAACCAGAATATGTTGTTAACTTTATGTACTTTATAGCTCAAGAATTAAGAGAAATAATGGCTAAGCTTGGATTCAGAAAAGTTGATGATATGATTGGTAGAGTAGATAAACTTAAACAAAAGAAACATGTTCATGGCTGGAAGGCTCAAAATATTGATTTAAGTTCTATACTTTATGTACCAGATAAATATAAAGGAAAAGTTGTTAGATTTAATCCTAAAAAGAAATATGACTTTAAGCTAAATAAAGTTATGGAT
Source organism: Clostridium sp. SM-530-WT-3G (assembly GCF_012843905.1). GTDB lineage: Bacteria > Bacillota > Clostridia > Clostridiales > Clostridiaceae > Clostridium. The sequence continues at coordinate 7,183 of NZ_JABAGC010000017.1, read as the reverse complement.
GAAAAAGTGTTCTTAGATAAATTTAAGAATTCTATAGAAAATGGTGAAAAGGTTAGATATGAAGTAGATATTACTAATACAGATAGAACTCTTGGAACTATTTTAGGATCAGAAATAACTAAAATTAATGGTCATGAAGGATTAGCTGAAGATACTATTACTATTAAATGTAATGGAGCAGCAGGTCAAAGTTTTGCATCATTTATTCCAAATGGATTAACATTCGAAGTTGAAGGAGATGCTAATGACTATTTTGGTAAGGGGTTATCAGGTGGTAAGCTTATAATTTATCCTCCAAAGAAATCTTCATTTAAAGCTGAAGAAAATATATTAATAGGTAATGTTGCTTTATATGGCGCTACTTCAGGTAAGGCATATATAAATGGTATTGCAGGAGAAAGATTCTGTGTAAGAAATTCAGGTGTAACTGCTGTAGTTGAAGGTGTTGGGGCTCACGGATGTGAATATATGACTGGTGGTAAAGTAGTTGTTTTAGGTAAAACAGGTATAAATTTTGCAGCTGGCATGAGTGGTGGAGTTGCTTATCTTTACAGAGAAGATGAAAACTTCAGAACAAACATCAATGAAGAAATGATTCTTTTAGAAGAACTAAGTTTAGATGATGAAATTGAAGTTAAATCATTAATTGAAGAACATGTAAATGCTACAGGATCTCCTAAGGCCAACAAGATATTATTTAATTTTCAAACAGAAAAAGCTAAATTAATAAAGATAATTCCTAGAGATTATAAGAGAGTAGTTGAAACTGTTGAAAAGTATAAAAACCTTGGATGTGATGAAGAGGAAGCATTAATCAAAACATTCAAAGAAGTAAGAGGTAAATAGGAGGCGGAGATAATCATGGGTAAACCAACTGGATTTTTAGAATATGAAAGAAAAGAAGGTAAAAATAGAGACATTCAAAAAAGACTTAAAGATTATGATGAATTCCATACAAGACTTACCCTAGAAGAACAACAGATTCAAGCTGCTAGATGTATGGATTGTGGAGTTCCATTTTGTCAGTCAGGAATTGTAATTTCAGGAATGGTTACAGGTTGTCCTTTGCACAACCTAATTCCTGAATGGAATGACTTAGCTTATAGAGGTAAATGGAAATTAGCATATGAAAGATTAAGCAAAACTAGCCCATTTCCTGAGTTTACAAGCAGAGTATGTCCATCACCTTGTCAAGCTGCATGTACATGCGGAATAAATGGACCAGCAGTTAACATTAAAGAAAATGAAAGAGCAATTATAGATACAGCTTTTGAAAACGGAGATGTTAAAGCTAATGCACCAGCTAATAGAACAGGTAAAACTGTAGCTGTAATAGGTTCTGGACCAGCAGGTCTTGCTGTAGCAGATAAGTTAAATAAATGTGGACATAAGGTTACAGTATTTGAAAGAAATGATAGGCCAGGTGGATTATTAATGTACGGTATTCCTAATATGAAGCTTGATAAAAAAGTTGTACTTAGAAGAATACACCTAATGGCTGAAGAAGGAGTAAAATTTGTTTGTAATGCTGATGTTGGGCATGACTATGAAGCTTCAGAAATTTTAGACGGATTTGATGCAGTAGTACTTGCAACAGGTGCTTCTCAGCCTAGAGATTTAGTAGTGCAAGGAAGAAAAGATGCTAAAGGAATTTATTTTGCTGTAGATTTCTTGAAAGCTAATACAAAGAGCCTTTTGGATTCAAATCATGAAGATGGTGAATATATTTCTGCTAAGGATAAGAATGTAATTATTATTGGAGGAGGAGATACTGGTACAGACTGTGTTGCAACTTCTTTAAGACATGGATGTAAGTCATTAGTTCAATTTGAAATAATGGGTGAACCAGTAAAAGAAAGAGCAGCTAATAATCCGTGGCCAGAGTGGCCTAAGGTTCTTAAGGTTGATTATGGCCAAGAAGAATATATTGAATTATTCGGAAAAGATCCAAGAGAATATTTAACTACAGTAACTAAAGTAAATACTGATAAAGATGGAAATGTTGGAAGCGTTGATACTGTAAAAGTTGAATGGAAAAAAGATAAAAATGGAAGACTTGCACCAATTCCAGTTGAGGGATCTGAAAAGAACTATAAAACTGAATTAATATTACTTGCAATGGGATTTGTAGGATCGCAAAATTATATAAAAGAAGCATTTGGAGTAGAATCTGATACTAGAAGTAATATTAAAGCAGAATATGGCTCATTCAATACTAATATACCAAAGGTATTTTCAACAGGAGATGCTAGAACTGGTCAAAGTTTAGTAGTAAGGGCTATTGCTGATGGAATTGCAGCTGGAGAAGCTATAGATAAATTCTTAAGAGAATAATATAAAGTGTGTGATATATAGCTTATCATTTAAAAATAAAGGATTTAGATTTGTTTAAGTCTAAATTCTTTATTTTTATTTTAGTTAGTTAAATTTTGTAATCATAATATAAGATTTCAATCATTTATTATATTTATAAGTGTAATATTAATAAAATAAAAAAATAAATAATGGAATTTGTGGAATTAGACAAATTATTAGATTAATATTATGGAAAATTTTGCTTTTATATAACATTGTAAATTAAAATTTACTAATGTATAATAAAATAAATTAATGGACATAGAGGTTAAGAAGATGAATAGAGATTTTAAAAGACTTATATATATAATAATAGGTGTCGGTATTTTTGTTATGGTAGCAAAATTATTTATAAAGCTTCTTCCATGGCTTATAGTAGTTGGTGGAATAGTTTATGTGGTTTCAAAGATAAAAAGTTCAAGAGAACAAAAGAAGTTAAAAAATAATACTTATGATAAATCATCATATAAAAATAATATAAATGTAAATGTATATGAAACCAACCCAGAAGACTATACTAATGGTGAAGTTATTGATGTAGATTATGAAGATGTAGATAACAAATAGGTTACTTATTAAAAATAAGAATAGCTTATATGATATTATGGCAGGATTAATTTTTTATAATTAATTCTGCCTTTAATATTAGATAATAGTTAAGATAATTATACATTAAAGGATTAAACTATAATTAATTAAACTTAAAATAGGAGATATAGTATATGAATTTTAGAAAATTAAAGATATTTTATGAAACTGCAACAGAGTTAAATATGACTAAGGTAGCTAAAAAGTTGTATATAAGCCAGCCATCTATAAGTCAGGCTATTCATGAAATTGAAGAAGAACTCGATGTAATATTATTTGATAGAATAGGAAAAAAATTATTTCTTACAGAGGAAGGAAATATATACCTATCATATGCTAGAAGAATATTAAATCTTTATGAGGAAGGTTTAAAAACTATAAGCGATATGAGTAAAAATGAAAAGGGAAGAATAAAAATTGGTGCAAGTACTACAATTGGAATATACATTTTACCTGATATAATAAAAGAATTTCTGCAAAATTACGAAAGTATTGAAGTTTCATTAAGTGTTAATAATTCAGAAGAGATTGAAAAGATGGTACTAGAAAATCAAGTAGACTTTGCATTTATAGAAGGAAGAGCTTTTTCAGATGAAATAATTAAAGAAGATATGTGGGAAGATGAGCTTATATTTATAAGTAGTGCATATCATAAATGGAATAAAAAGAAAGAGTTGCAAAAGCAAGATATTGCTCATGAAAAACTTATAATGAGAGAAATAGGAAGTGGAACAAGAGAAGTAGTAGAAGGTTTTTTAGAAAATAATAATATAGATTATTCTATATTTATGGAGCTTGGAAATACAGAGGCAATTAAGAAAAGTGTTGAAGCAAATCTGGGAGTAAGTTGTTTATCAAAGAGAAGTGTTATTGAAAGAATAGAAAGTGGAAAGCTAAAAGGTTTTAGAATTAAAGGAAAAAGAATAACTAGAATGTTAAGTCTTATATATCATAAAGATAAATTTTTAAGTAACAATATAAAAAAATTTATTGAATATTCGAAGCAGTATTAAATACATTAAAAATTGTATAGAACTTACATAAGAAAGGATGTAAAATTTATTTGATAAATTAATAATATTAACTTTCTATTATATATAATTTAATTAAATATATATAACTATTTGCCTATTGAATATATATATGAAAATGTATTTCACTTATATACAACAAGTGTTTATAATTAATCTTGTACAGAAGATAAAACTTATTTAAACTTTATATAAATTATAAGGTTTTATATATAAAGTAAATTAGAGGTGGTCTTATGAAAAACAAGATTAAAGATATTATACCAGGTCTTATTATCGCAATTATTGTAGGTATTATTGGAAAGATTCTAGGAGCTTTTATTCCAAGCTTTGGAGCTGCCAGTTTTGCTATTATTGCAGGTATAATTTTAGGAAATACAGTTTTTAATAAACCTAAGTATAATAAAGGATTTAATTTCTCAGAAAAAGATTTATTATCATATTCTATAGTTCTTATGGGAGCGACTATAAACTTTATGGAAATCTCATCTTTAGGGTTTAATGGAATATTATTTATAGCACTTCAAATGACCTTTACTATATTGGTTGCATATTTTATAGGTAAAAAATTAGGCTTTTCACAAAAGTATTCATTACTTATGTGTTCAGGAAATGCAGTATGTGGTTCATCAGCTATAGCAGCAACTGCACCAAGTATTATGGCAAGTGATAAAGATAAAGCTATTTCAGTTACAGTAGTAAATTTAACAGGAACAATTTTAATGTTTGTACTTCCAGTTTTAACATCAGTTTTATACGGACATGCAACTCAACAAACATCAGCAATGATGGGAGGAATATTACAATCTGTAGGTCAAGTTATTGCTTCTGCAAAGTTTGTTAATGAAGATGTAGTCACACTTGCAACAGTATATAAAATAATAAGAATAATGTTCTTGGTAGTTGTAGTTATGGCATTTTCAAGAATTAATGTGCAACATGAAGATCATGTTTCAAAAGAAGAAGTTATACAAAGAGAAAAGAAATCTAAAGTGAGTATTCCTTGGTACATAATCGGATTCTTTATATTCTGTGTATTAAATAGCTTTGGTTTTATTCCTACAGTAGTTCAACATACATTTAAAGCTGTAAGTAGCAACTTTGAAATAATTGCTCTTGCTGCAATAGGATTAAAAGTTAAATTTGCAGACTTAGTTAAAGAAGGACCAAAATCAATGGCATATGGAATTTTAGTTGGAACATGTCAGGTGATAATGGCCATAGTATTAATTAAAATATTTGTTTAATATAAATTACATATATAAATAAAGTGAGATATATAAGAGTTTTTTCTTAATTATATCTCACTTTTTATTTGTTACTATATTAATAATTATTTATATATAGTAGATAATTCGATGTTACAAAAATTGATAAAAAGTGGTATTTAATGTATAATTTATAGTGACAATTAATAAGACAAATTAAGATACGCAATATAGGGGGGCAATATTTGTGAAGAAGATAGGAATGAAAACTCCATTAGTTGAACTTGATGGAGATGAAATGACAAGAATAGTATGGGCTGAAATTAAAAAAGAATTAATAGAACCATTTGTTGATTTAAAATCTGAATATTATGATTTAGGATTAAAAAATAGAAATGAAACAAATGATGAAGTGACAGTAGAATCTGCAAAGGCTATTAAGAAGTATGGGGTTGGAGTAAAGTGTGCAACTATTACACCAAATGCAGCAAGAGTTAAAGAATATGATTTAAAAGAAATGTGGAAAAGTCCTAATGGAACTATAAGAGCTATACTTGATGGTACTGTGTTCAGATCGCCAATTATAGTTGATCCAGTTAAACCTTATGTAAGGACTTGGGAAAAGCCTATAACAATAGCAAGACATGCTTATGGAGATATTTATAAAGCATCTGAGATGAAAATAAAGGGAAAGGGAAAATGTGAGCTTGTATTTACTTCAGAATCTGGTGAAGTTCGAAGAGAATTAGTTCATGACTTTAAAGAAGATGGAGTTGTTATGGGGATGCATAACTTAAACAAGTCCATTGAGAGTTTTGCAAGAAGCTGTTTTAATTATGCGTTAGATTTAAAACAAGATTTATGGTTTGGGGCAAAGGATACAATTTCCAAGAAATATGACCATACATTCAAAGATATTTTTGCTGATATTTATGAAAATGAATATAAGGAGAAATTTGAAGAAGCAGGAATTAAATATATTTATATGCTTATAGATTCAGCAGTTGCTAATGTTATAAAATCAAAAGGTGGAATGATATGGGCATGTAAAAATTATGATGGTGATGTGATGAGCGATATGATTGCTGCAGCATTTGGATCAATTGCAATGATGACTTCAGTTTTGGTATCACCAGATGGAAATTATGAATTTGAAGCTGCCCATGGAACAGTTCAAGATCAATACTATGATTATTTAGAAGGAAAAGAAACTTCAACTAATTCAGTTGCTACAATTTTTGCATGGACAGGAGCACTTAGAAAAAGAGGAGAACTTGACGGACTTGATGAGTTAGTTGATTTTGCAAATAAGTTAGAAAAAGCATCATTAAAAACTATTGAAGATGGTGTAATGACTGGAGATTTAGCTGCATTAGCTGTTCATGATAATGTTAAGAAAGTAAATACTTTTGAGTTTATAAAGTCTATAAGAAAAACTTTAGAAGAATTATTATAATTTGTACTAAATAAAAAATAATAAAAATAAAATATATTAATTAATAAATATAGCAGTTAAGATGTTATAAATTTTTTAAAGAAATTAATTACTTATAACATCTTCTTTTAAAATATGAATTGTTTCTTAATAAATATAATAATGAGCATTAATTAAGAGGTATATTTTAAAAAACTTTTTTATGTAAAAAAGTAAAATTTTTGCTTGATTTTTTAAAAAGATTACAGTAAAATATTTATTGTAGATGAACAAATATTACCGAGTAGTTCAATTGGCAGAACAGCAGACTCTGACTCTGCATGTTGTAAGTTCGAGTCTTACCTCGGTAGCCAATAGCTTAGAGATAGCAACGGTTTAAGGATTTTCCTTAAGCCGTTGTTTTGGTGTGCCCAGCATGGGCACGTGCTAATCGGTGAAAGTCCGTTACGGGGGCTGATAGTGCCAACCGCATAGCCAACGGCAAGGGTATCCATCGTGAGGTGGAATCTGAAGGAAGCCTGAGGCAAAACCTTGGTCTGAGGTACACGAATCACATTTGAGGCTTA
>NZ_JABAGC010000016.1 GCF_012843905.1 Clostridium sp. SM-530-WT-3G | reverse complement strand
CTATGTGGAAAACTCGGTATTATACAATCATTTAGTAAAAAGGGTTGTCCATATGACAATGCATGCATAGAATCTTTCCATTCTTCAATAAAAAAAGAAGAAATCTATAGAAACACATACCGTACCTTCGAAGAAGCTAATATAGCTATATTTAAATATATTGAGGGATGGTATAACAGAAAAAGGATACACTCTTCTATTAATTACATGACACCAGATCAATGTGAATTATTAGCTAGAGGTGTATCATAAAAAAGTTTGACTTTTTGTGTCCAATATATTGACATAAGACCAGTGTCGTGTCGACCTTAGCCAGTGGACCAGTTTCCACGCAGCAGATTTTCGCTAAAAACAAAAGGCTTATTGCAGGTTTTATCTACCGTTTAACGATAGCACCTGAATAAACCCTTTGAAATCAACGTTTATTCTATTTGCCTGGGTTCACTTTTGACATCAAGACGACCGTCTCCACATGGCTCGAGAGGACAGAATAAATGTCATTTGAGTATGCCCGTTCTCGGAAACATATCCACTGCGTTTTTGGGGCTATCGGTAGACGGGAACATATCGATAACTACATTACATCACTAATGACTCTTATACTTCCAACGCTTCCTTCGCCATCTGAGCATAGTCTTCAACACCAGATACAATTGCAAACTCAGCAATTGAAACTGGGTATGCAGCAACTAATTCAATAATATGCTCTTTCATCTTAGGCCAGTAATATCCACCAGCTTCTTTATAAGCAAAAATCAGAGCTTCTAGCCCCTCTTCTCCAAAAGCCTTATAATGAAAAACAAAGTCATTTGATATATCCGTAACCTTTGCTTCGGTCCAGTCGATTAATCCAATTACATTAGCATCTTTATCAATCATAGTATGGCCAGCATGAATATCTCCATGAATCAATCCAGTTTTCATTGGCCACACTTCATCATCATTAATCCATGCCTGCCATCTGTTCCATAGGTTCTCACCAACACCAAACTTTGCTTTTACATCATCCATACGCTGCTTCATTGATATTCTTACCTCTTCTGGGGTTTGCACTACTAGTCCAAGCTCTGTAGCCTTATCACTAGGTATGCTATGAAGCTCTGCTAACACTCTACCAAGAGACTTGTGGAATGATTCTGGAATATTGTTAATATCTATTTCCCAAACATAATTTCCTATATTATGGTCTATAGTTCCTGCTGGCACACCAGATAACTTCTTGTAAGCGATTAGCTCATCCGTATAAATAATCCAATTTGGTGCCTGAAAAGATTTCGCATACTGATTAACCAAATCTAATGCTTGTTTTTCTACCTTTGTTCTAGGCATAACATCTTCCCGCCTCGGCAACCTTAGAACCCAGTCAATTCCACTTTCATCTTGTGCAAATACAACTTGAAAATCAAGCCCGGATTCATTAAACTGCATTGTTTCTTCCTTTAGAATAATATTATGTTTTTTAGTTATTTCCTTAATTTGTTTCATATCTTTACTCATTAAAATCACTCCTATCTAAAAACTTTTTTCAAATTTCAGTTATAAAACTCGATACACGCTTTGATATTGCATTAATAATCTTATCCCAATCATTATAGTGAAGCTCATGCCCAGCACCCTCTAAGGTAACCAATACAGCATTTGGTATAACTTCAGAAAGATAAACTCCATGCTCATAGGGTATAATAGGGTCTTCTGTTCCGTGAATTACAAGTGTAGGAACATTAATTTCGCTGGTTCTAGATAAATACAAACCCCAACCTCTAATAAATCCATGATTATCTATACTCTGCAAATTACTAGCTCTATTAAATTCCTCTTCATTCAGCCTTCTTATTTTCTCTTCATCAAATATATTTTTAGACCCGACAAGAACTTTACTTTTTTTAATAAAGCATTCTATCACTTCATCTTTGTCTTGCCAATTTTTAATTTTAAGCTCACCTAAGGCTTCTGTTACTTTACTATCCTTTTTAGGAAGATTAGAATCAAAATTTGATGTCATAATTAATGAAATGGTTAGAACTCTGTCTGGGTGTTTAAGAGCTATTATCTGCGTAATAATTCCACCCATAGACATACCAACTATGTGAGCCTTATCAACCTTATAGGCATCTAGTACCTCAATTGCATCATCAGCCAAATCCTCAAAAGTATACTCTGGATGACCATATGCGTAAGTAATTGATTTACCTGTATCTCTATTGTCATAACGTATAACATGAAACCCTTTATTGCTTAATCTCTTACAAAAGTCTTCTTCCCAATAGATCATTGATGCAGTAGCTCCCATAATTAACAAGATTGTTGGATTATTAATATCTCCAAAGCTCTCAGTACAGATATGAACATTATTAAAGTGAATTATTTTTTCCGTCATAAATATCACCACTTTCTTACTTTCATCTGAAATTATCATTACCTATACCCCATTAAGGTCGAGTAATTTGATTAGTAACCGCCTCGAATAATAACTCTCTAATTTTTTCATAATTATATTGCTGCAAATCTCCTTTTTGAGAGCCTATTAGTAATGCCGATCTTAAAACTCCAGCTATAACGCCTGGGTCTTCATCGATAACCTCCTTAGAGTTTTGACGCGACTTTATAAACTCCATAAGAGGAACAATACTTCTTAGATGCTCCGAACCAACATACTCTGGATTTAGTTTTCTTGAAACAAGTTTATACTCCTCAATGTCGTAAACCAGTCTTTGAGTTAAAATCTTTGTTTCTAGTTCTAAAGCCATCTCATTTAAATATATCTTTATAGCTGAACGTATATCATTAGCAGCCAAAACTTTTGGCCAAACCTGCTTTTCAATTTGTTCTCCCTCATGCGCTAACAATTCCATATATAGCATTTCTTTTGATTCGAAAAATATATAAAAAGAACTCTTTGCAATGCCGACTGATGAAGTAATATCCTCAAGAGATGTACTTTTAAAACCTTTATCTATAAAAAAAACGATAGGAAACTTTAAGCAATTCCTTTCGAATTTTTTCTTTTTCTAACTCTGTAAATTTAGCCATAACATAATGTACCTCCATATAAAAACATAAAAACAAAATATTCATTTGTTTTTATGTTAGCATGGAGGGATATAAAAATCAAGTAAATTTAGTTTTGTTTTAACACAAAGGTTATATTTCTATATCAATTTCGATTCCTGATTTGAATTCAACGGTGAGCTTATCTTCATATATCGTAACCTTTTCAATGAGACGCCTTACTAACTGCTCATTATATTCCTCCAACTCGTAGGATTGTTCATTCAAGAAATCAGTTATTTCAGCTATTCGTTGCCTTTTTCCTTCTCGCTCTGCATTTTCAACTAGTGCATTTTGCTTTAATTCTCGAAGGCGGTAAATTTCATCAGCCACATCTTCATAGTCATTCTTGGACTTTGCTTGTATAAGAAGCTGTTGCTGTAATTCTTCCAATTTGCTATCAATATCATTGGTGGCATTATCATTTTCTTCATTAAACACAGTAGCTATGTTTTTCTGCAAGGTTGAGAGGAATGGTTCTTTGTTAGCCAAAAGTTCGTTAATGGCCTTGACCACTGCTGTCTGCAATGTTTCCTCGTTTATGGTAGGGGCCGTGCATTCAGACCCTTTTTCCTCCAATCGGCTGACGCATCTCCAAACAATAGACTTGTAACCTCGGTTATTCCAATGTACCCGTCGGTAAATATCGCCGCAATGATCGCAGTACACAATACTCGATAAAGCATACTTGCTGCTATAGACTCGCTTTTTACCGCCCTTCCCACCACGCAGGTTGGATCTCCGAACCATCTCTTCTTGAACTTGCATAGAAAGCTCCCTTGGAATAATCGGCTCATGGCTGTTTTCTACATAATACTGGGGAACGATGCCGTTATTCTTGACCCGCTTTTTAGAAAGGAAATCAACCGTATAAGTCTTTTGTAGAAGGGCATCACCGATGTACTTTTCATTCTGCAATATCTTTTTCAGTGTTTCTGGTCTCCATTTGGCTTTGCCTGCCGCTGTAAGAATACCGTCAGCTTCCAGTCCTCTTGCTATCTGTAAAAGGCTGGCTCCCTCTAGGTACTCTCTGTAAATCCGTTTTACAACCTCAGCACCCACTGGGTCAATCACCAGTTGCTTGTTTTCGTCCTTGGTGTATCCAAGGAAACGCTTGTGGTTGACCTGAACCTCACCTTGTTGATATCGATACTGAATGCCTAGCTTAACGTTCTGGCTTAAGGATTGGCTTTCCTGTTGGGCAAGTGAAGCCATAATGGTTAGTAGGACTTCACCCTTGGAATCCATGGTATTGATATTCTCTTTCTCGAAGAAAACAGCGATGTTTTTATCCTTTAACTGACGGATGTATTTTAGGCAGTCCAACGTGTTTCTGGCAAATCGGCTGATGGATTTTGTGATGATCATGTCAATATTTCCTGCCATGCACTCTTCAATCATGCGGTTGAACTCTTCACGCTTCTTGGTATTTGTGCCTGTGATACCGTCATCCGCAAAAATACCTGCCAATTCCCATTCCTTGTTCTTCTTAATATAATTTGTATAATGTTCAATCTGAATTTCATAACTTGAAGCCTGCTCTTCACTATCCGTTGAAACACGACAGTAAGCAGCCACTCGTATTTTGGGTTTTCTTTCACTGCTCTTATTGCTTCCGACACGTTTAATTGCCGGAATCACTGTGACATTCCTACTCACTGCCACTTGTTACACCTCACTTTCTATCAAACTGTAGGCATATTCGGCCTGCTTGTATGGATCTTCATATTTTTGCACCAGAGGTTTTGCTTTGAACTTTACAGGATAAGTCGTTTCCGGCACATCTTTAGGTTCCCATATCCTTCCAAGCTTTTCTGCTCTTTTTCGTTTTTCCACCCTGGCTTTTTCAAAGGTCTCCTCATCAATAATGGGTGGGTAAAATTCATCGCCAAGGTAGTGCTTGTTCTGTAACATCTTACCTGCTGTGGCATGATAACAATCTATCCCAGCCTTTTTAGCAGCTTCCTTCAAAGAAAGGCCTGCCAAGTATCCGGAAAATAATTCTTTTACCTGCTCAGAAGTCTTTTCATCCACAACAGCTTTTCCATCTTCAATTCTATATCCATAGGGTGTGTGACCCATCTAATTCATCAACCTTTCCTTCAATGTGATTCCACATTTTAATTCAAAACCTACTTCCTCCCGTGAAAAGACAATAATCCTCTCTACGTAATCTTCAAAGAACTCATCCTCATAAGCTGTGAGCATTTTGGACTTAGTGGCAAACTTAAGCAGACGGTCAACTTCATCTACTTTTGCAAAATCGCCATTGACGGAACGAGTAAGTTGATCCTTTTCGGCAAGAAGCCTGTCTCTTTCTGCCTCCAGTGCATTCTTTTCTTTATTAAACAGGGCAGGTTCCAGATACCCTTTGGCCATTAAACCTGTCAGTACCTGGCTCTGCTCCATGTTGCTTTCGATTTTAGTTTCCAACTCTTCAATTCTACGAAAACTCGCTGCATTGTTCTGGTTACGTAACCCCTGCAAAAGTGGTCTTAGTATGAACTTCTGACCAAATATGAGTTTATTCATCATCGTAACAAATGCAGTCTTTATATCTTCATCTCGAATGAACTGCATAGAACATTCCGTTATATTGCTTATATGCTTACTACAGAACCAAGCAATGTATTTTCTTGGACCGGATGAATGAATCCGTCTTTTAAAGGTACTGCCACATTCCGAGCAGATAATTTTGCCGGAGAAAGAATATCGGTTTAGATATTTACTGTTGCGCTTTTCGATGCCTTTTTCCTTTGCTCTCTGATTGAGAATGGCATCTACAGCTTCAAAATCTTCATGACTGATAATGGCCTCATGGTGATTTTCTACTAGATACATATTTTTCTCACCATAATTGGTGTGCCTGTTAAAATGACTGTCAGTATACGTCTTTTGCAAAATAACATCGCCAGTATATTTTTCATTGGTTAGAATCCCTCGAATAGTAGTAGCCGTCCAACGACCTCCTCTTTTTGAAGGGACACCCTTTTGATTAAGATCATTAGCAACCTTCTGTGTGCCTTTGCCCGATAATACCTCTGCAAAAATATACTTCACAATTTCAGCTTGCTTGGGGTTTACTATCATCTGACCGTCAATGTTTTGATAGCCATATGGTGGGTAGGAAATTTTAAAGGTTCCGTTTTGGAATCGTCTTTGAATTGCCCATTTCGTATTTTCAGAAATTGAAATTGACTCACTTTCAGCAAGTCCACTTAAAATGGAGAGCATCAATTCACTTTCCATTGAACCCGCATTGATGTTTTCCTTCTCAAAATAGATATGAATCCCAAGGGCGATCAGTTTTCGAACCATCTCCAAGCAATCTGTAGTATTTCTCGCAAATCGGCTAATTGACTTTGTAATGATTAAGTCAATTCTTCCAGTTTCACAGTCTGATAACATTCTAAGTAGGTCAGAGCGGTTTTCCTTTTTCGTGCCGCTGATACCCTCGTCATAATATAAGCCTGCGTATTCCCATTCTGGATTCGCCTTTATATAGCTCTCATAATGGGCCTTTTGTGCTTGCAAGCTGACAAGCTGTTCATCACTACCTGTAGAAACTCGGCAGTAGGCAACTACTCGATCTTTTGGCTTAAAAGAATTGGCCGTATTTCCTTCTATTTTCGTTATCTTTTTCATCCTCTCACCTCCTTCTTGGTAGGTCACATATTACCTCTGAAACCCTTATATATCAACGATTTCAGGGCATTATCTCCGCTAAAAAGGGGGAGAAATTTTGGCGATTTAGTGCGTCTATCTTGTTGAATTCCACCTCAGTTATTAAGCCTTTTCCGAGCATCTTTCTAAGCATTTTTTCTGCCTGGATATAATCAAACTCACGCTGTAGCTGTTCCTGTGATACCCTCTTTAATTCAATACTTTTGTCTATAATCTCGTCTGAAATCTTTGTAACTTTTTTATCCTCGTGCTGATTCACTAGGAATCACCTCCTACCTAATAGCCGTGGGAACAGGTCGAAGTTGAGGATTTGTAAAATTTAATGTGAATCAGAGCATAAAAAAAGAGCCTGCAAGGGAAGAACCCCCACAGGCTGCATAAATCTAATAGTTTAATATTTTGCTTGGGAAACCCGATGAAATTCAAGGAATGCCGCTATTTAGCTTGCCAATTGATTAATCATACTTAATAAATGCATCCGTAAAGCCTGCCTTTTTAGCTTTGGCAAGCTGTGCCTCAGCATTTGCTTTGTCCAAATATGCACCAATCTGTACACGATAATATTTCTTTTTCACTGGCTCTGGTGGTTTATTTTCTGTGTTTAGTAACTTCTTCACATCTGTTCGAAAGGTATTCATACTCTTACCATGCTTAGGAAACCAGTGCATCACATCCGCATGATTACTTGCAATGCCCAGTTTATACCCTTCACTGTGACAGATGATATCTTTCTCACTAAACCCATAGAGTTTACAAAGATATACACAAAGCTCCACAGCTTCCTTATAAACTGCATTAAAATACGAGGAATCGGTCAAACCATCCTCGCAGATTTCAAATCCAATATGAGTATTATTTGCATCTCCTCCAGCATGCCAACCTCTGTGATTCCAAGGCAATGTTTGATAGGTGGCAATGGAGCCATCTGCTAATTTACCAATAAAGGCATGAACACATACTTGGCGGCCTCCAGGTTTGTCTTGATTCCAATGGTTGTTATACTCGTTCTTTCCTAACAAGCCATCGTCTGGGCCAACGTAGCGTTTTAGGTTTGGATTATTCGCCCCTGTTGAATGCACCATAATGCCCTTTGGTATTATGGTTTTACCCGCTTTGAAGCAGGCATTGTTCGTAAGTATTAGCTTGCGTAACTTCATTAAAATCACCCCACTAATCAAGAGTTTGTGTCAGATGCAAGAGCCACAGGGTAGAGATGATAGGTAAACTTCAAATCACAAAAAGCACTCGCCGATGTACCATCACTTCCCATGCTGATATACAGTCCATAACCAGAAGGCACCCGGCTTTGACGCATTTGAATATGAATATGCATCCCAGCGTTTGAACTATCAGCACCTATAGGTGTGCTACGTGAGATTCTGGTAAAGTTCACTTCATCATTTGAAATATATAGGTCTAGTTCCTTTTCACTTGTATCCGATTGGCGGCAAAGCGTAACTAAATGACAATCATAAGCTGTTGGATAAAGCAATCCACCCTGCCCGCCTATAACCACGCTACCAATGGGCAATAATGTGTGCAAAGGGCCTCGAACACTGTTAATACCGCTCCCACCTGTAGCATTACCGCTTAAGACATATCTCAAATAGCTTGCTCTGGTAAATGCGTTGATAGTAGCTGTTGCGGTAGAGGTTAGGGTCAATGGTGTCGTAGCATTTTCAGCTCTTTCCAATAAGAATAGACTCTCACCGGAAGGAACAGTAACATCACCAATGGAGAAAACTCGACTCGTCCAATAAGCCATACAAGTTGGGTTCGGGGCTGTCCCTATGCCATAGGCTATGTTCGCTACATCTTGAATTCCCCTTATGGCTTCGGCAAGTTTCTTTACAGTATTGCGGAGAGTGCCTTGAATTAGCACCTGCACATTGTTTGCTGTGGGACTGCCCAAAGATGTAACAAATGTATAGGTTACCGTGCCAAGTACTACGTTGTTGCCGCTATTTATGCTCGTAAATGTGATGGATGCTCTCCGGCTTACCATGTCCGGTGCAGTAGCAGTTTCTATCGGGTGTAAATGGTTAAGGATAATTCCAGTCCGAGTGTATAGTGTGTCTCGCATATCCTCGACTAGGCCGTGTGTGGTATTCAGCAAATCATAGTTATTATTTAACAGGCTGTAGATGAGATTTAGTAGATTATTTATTTCATTAATATCTAGTCCAGCTAATGTAGAAAGAACCTGATTAAGCCATTCTTGAGCAGGAGGTTCGGGCGGCTCGACAATCCCATCAACAAGGGCATCTTCTACAATGGTTAGTATCTGAATGCTTTTTCCGACCACCTCTCCATAAGTAACCCTTATTTCAAGACGTCCAACACCGACAATAGATGTATCCGTTGCACTAGGCGACCAGGCAAGAACCCCGTCAGCGTAATTTGTGACCACTGGATAGGCAATACCATCGGGTCTTTTGAAAATTGCATTCAAAGAGGCACTGGGGTATTTTTCTTCCAATAAGCTAGATACATCAAATTCAATATTTCGATAGTGATGTTCACCTCGGCGACCTATGAACACCGTTACCGCTTTCGTTAAGTCAATCATATTCCATCACCCGGCTTACGAGGTTCTTCATCACGTCCATGTAATTGCTGAAGAACCGATTTTAGTTTTTCTGGGATAGGCAGCCCAATATGACCAGCATTCTCTAAAATGGATATTCCTTCATTACTTAGATAGAAAAAGATTACTGCTGTGCGTAAGGCTCCACTATTATCTCCAATGCTACCTAAAATTTGTGTATCAATAATATGAGCGATACCTACCATTGCAAAGATGAGTACCTTTTTGAAAATTCCCTTGGCACCTATTTCACTACACAACTTTTTATCTATAATGGCACAGAGCACTCCCGTCACATAATCGATGACAATAAAGGCTACCAATGCATAAAGAAATCCATCATAACCGCCGAGAAACCACCCAAGAAATCCACCGACTGTGGCAATAGCCAGTTGTATCCAATTCCAAATCTCTTTCATTAAAGACACCTCCATTCGTGTATTTCCATATAGAAAAGCGCCCCTGCAAATTACAAGAGCGCTGAATGTTACCTTTACATTATTTTTATTAGGTCATGAATTTGTTGCATTACATCTGCCTTGGGTCGTCCTGTACCGATAGGCAACCATGTGACAGGTGGTATATCGAATGTCTGGGAAAAATCAAAACTATTAATCATCATAATAATCGCATCAATTGCTTTGCGCATTTCAACGATATGAAATGGCCAATTCTTAACAGTGGTCTTTCCTACGACAATCTCCTCTTTCCAAGTCATAGGGGATAGGTTGTAATAGCTACGCACCCTGTTTATAGCAGTTCGAAGCGTCTGAATATGCGCTGCCTTTACGTGTGTTACATTAGCAGTGATGATTTCAAAAGGTAATGCTAAAATCGTGAAGGTACGAACAACTTCTGTGCTTGCTGATTCGATATCACTGTCAAGACAACGGAAAGTAACTGTATGGCTTCCTACAGACAGCGGCTCAGCCTGGTAAACGGTCCTGACCCCGTTACCAAGGTAGCCGCTTATGGAAAACCTCTCAGGATTGTCTACGCTGTTTTGCCATGGACCAGAATCAATCCTTACCTCCACTATTTGTGGTTGTCCATCTGGTTCAATACCTGTTGTGATCATAAAACGTGGTATGGTGTTATAAGTAAAATTACCAGACATTGGACAGTCAACTACCGGTGCTGCAGGTGGGCTGTTTTTCTTTACCGTGTTGCTAACTACAAAAGCAGAAACTGCATCAAGTGCATCCGTAACGCTTATTCGATAACGGGTATACCTACCGGCTATCTGTGACGCATTTACCTGAAGGTTACCTGAAGAATTGTTTGAAACAATAGTTGTCAGTGCTTCGTATGCCGACCAATTCACACTATCTGTCGATGTAGCCTGTTGTATGACATATTGCTTAATGGCACTGGTCCCAGGTACTGTTCCACTCCATGAAAGATTTATTGTGTTAGCTTCATATATAGGAGGGTTTGCGGCAAAAGTAGTCGGCGGTATGGGTAGTATATTTTTGCGTACAGTATTGCTGGATATAGTCCAGTCTGAGTAAAAATCCTCTCCAGCCGTACCACGGGTTCTTATTCGGAAACGACGATAATGGCCCCGTGTAGCAGGTGGACTGGCATTTAAAATACTGCTTGTTGCAGATGTATTGACTATAGCATATGCCATCCAGGCACCCCAATTACTGTTATCAGGCGAATCACTGTACTGTATTTCGTAGGAAGTGATAGGATTTCCCGCACCACCTAACGCTCCGCTCCAAGAGAGGGTAACATTTCCTTCAGATAATGTTGCGCTTACCGTACAAACGGTCGGTGCTGCACAAGCTGTTACATTACAATAGATACTATTGCTAATTGTCTCTATTGAGTAAACATCCAATGTGTCGATTGTCCAAATACCAAATTGTGTGTATGTTCCTGGAGCCCTCGATACAGTTGGGTTATAACTACCACCGCTTGCCGCCAATGTCAATATGGTTAACACATTCCATGCACTCCATGTGCTGTTATCTGTGGATGTGCGGCTGGCAATTTGATATCCCTTAATTGGACTAGTACCACTTGACGCTCCACTCCAAGTAAGCGTGATAATCTCATCACTATATGCTGCTGGGGAAGCAACAGCAGTCGTTGCTGGCTTTGGCACAGTATTTCTGCGGACGCTGTTTGTGGATACTTTCCAGATAGAGTAATAACTAGCACCTGCTGTACCACGCGTCCTTACCTGAAATCTTCGATAATTACCTCGCGTTAAGGGCGGTGCTACTGATACACTGCCACTTGATGCTGTGGTGTTCACCGTTGTCAGAGCAGTCCATGCTCCCCATGTGATGTTATCGGCAGAATCACTATATTGAATCTCATAACTGGAAATCGTATTATTGATGCCCCCAGAAGCCCCACTCCAAGAAAGAGTCACATTCCCTTCCGCAAGTGTTGGGGAAACCGTACAAGATGTCGGTGCTCCACACGCTGTAGTAAGCAAAGGAGAGCTTAATACCGTATAACTCGAATTGGTAATTACACCAGAGGATAATGGCAATCGTCCATCAGATACCACTTTGAATGTGACTGGCTGGGTTGCATTACCTGTATTAGAAGCACAGGTCACCGAAACATACCTGAGTCTTGGTGTAGTTCCATCCCAGTTATCCCCGTCCGCCGCTTTGATTCTCACCTGCGAAGAAGATCCATTTACAGTCATTGTACAAAGCAATGCATAACCATTATGGATGAAGGAACCTGATGAACCCAATGCAGCGGATATGGTAAAATTGTATGTCATTTGGCTATTATTAGGTCGGCTTTTAGTATAAGTAATCGTGTAATAAACGGTCGGGCTGGAACCCGCCTGCAGGGTGATGCCGTTAATATCCGCCACTTATATTCACCTCCTATTCATAAACCGCAGAAACTAGCGAGTTTACCAACCCGCAAAGACTAGTATTCAACCGAGTATCAATAATGTTATTTGCTGAAATCGATGTAGCAGCTGAAGGTACTAGAACATCAGCAATACCAAGTTCATAGACATCGCTTGTTCTTGTCAACTCCGGAGCTATGGGCGATGCCGTTGGAGTACCAGTAACAATGGCGAGCTGAATGCTTCTCGTAATTTGACTTAAACGAACCACAACCCTGTCTATGCGAGGATTGCTCCCATCTGCTGTAGCAAGGGGTTTATTTAAAACATCCGTATTTTCATATCTATAACCATTAATCCATGCACTGCCCGGTGCTATGGTTACTGCTAATCCAATCCCAGGAGATACCAGTAAGTTTGTTGGTGTCACATAAAATACACCATTCGAGACAAGGCTTCCAAAATATGCAGCGAAGTCCGTTGCATCATAGACTCTATCACCATCGGATGAATTGAAAAATCCGCTTTTTTCCATCAATCACTCCTCCTTCTATTCCGTTTTTGTATACTCTATTACTACATAGCCTGTATACGCAGTTCTATCATTGCCTGGTTCGACTACAATGTCGGTCTTATTTGCGAAGAGTCCGATTTGCGATGCGAAGTTGTTGTACCGGGCAAGGGGCAGTGGCAAGAATACGGTCCCATTTGTCGCAAAGCCTGTTAAACTGACAATAGTGCTGAGGTTTGATATGCCGTGAGCTACGCTTTTCGGTGTCGTATTTGTAAGTGACCCAAGATTCACTTGCTTGCGATAAATCGTCTTACCATCTATCCATAGTCGCCCAGTGTTTTGTTCTGTAGTTGAATAGTCGCTAAAAGAAGAAACCATTTTAGTAGCTGTAATTGTACGGTCTGCAATTTTTAAACCTGTAACTGCTCCATTGGCAATTCTTGCAGTAGTTACAGGTTCATTATTGATATTAAGCCAGTTTGCTTGTCCAGAAGGGTTATTAAATACGAAAACAGAAATCACATAGAATGTCAGCGTATTGCGAGAAATAAAGAAACCCATTGCTCGCTGATATCCATTTCCCGTATTGTCCCCACTATGTTTTATCAAAAAGACATGACCGTCGTCACTTGGCTGGTCACTAAACTTATTGCCACTCCATGATGTGAAATAAAAGGCATCTCCAGGTTTCATATAATACAACGCATATTGTCCAATCGATATAGTTCCTCCGCCAACATTGATTTCGAGCGCAGGTAGTTTTCCATACAGATTGTTGATAGTAGATGCTACGTTGTCTCCTTGAATCTTTGAATCTACCTCCGTCAAGTCGCCTAAGGTTTCCTCAACTGTTACTAGCGTATCCTCCACTGCTCCTAAAGCCTGTGCAATTTCAGATATGCCAGTTGGAGCCGATATTGCTGTTTTCACCTCGCTCAAGTCGGAGTGTAATTTTTGCGCTATTGTCAATTCAGCTTTTCCGAATACTACACTGATACTCTGGCCATCTGCGTCATAGGTTTCTTCGACTTCGGTGATGCGTGTCGTCATGGATACACCCCATGCTTTGGAAATGACTTTGACGGTCTGCCCAAGATCGAAGTCTATCTTATATTTCAAATTACCGTGTGGATTGACTGATGTATCAAATGAATAGCGTATTGCCTGCTCACTCAGCTTACTTTGACCTCGAAAGATTAGTGTATCAATGTAATCTAAACCAAAGTCTTCTGCCCGTAAGTCCTTAGCATCCACAAAAATTTCGTGCCTTGTCTCACCAGAGCCACTTGTAATTGCAACAAAAGTTCTGTCTGGACCTTCTCCTTCACCACCAACAAGGGCAGTGTTCGCATAATCTCCAGCACTTATTGTATAAATCTGTTCTGTAAGGTTTTCATATTCCTTAGAAAATACAGCTTGTGATTCCGTTCCCATATATAACGCTACGGTAAAAACCCCTGTAGCAGGAGTGAACACAGTCTTAATGCCAACATCCGATGCAACACATAGTTCCGTCACAGCATCCATCAAATTTCGGTACGATACCTGTGTGCTAATGGGAACATTTAAGTTTGGAGCAGAAAAGGTTATGTTCGAAATCTTCCTTGCTACATCAGAAGGATTGATAAGATTATTATTTATCAGCTGCTCTACACATACAGAAATGTCACCAGAGAGTTTCTCCGTTTGCCATACAATGCGGCGGGAAAGGAAGGAAGTTGCAAAGCGACCACTTGCAGTAATAATTTCATGCTCAGTTTGAGAAAGTTCCAGATGCTCGATGATCCCCGCTTCCTCATCATCATTTTTCCAGATGATATTCCCTTCCTTTAAGAGTTCTGTATCCTCCGGAGTTGCAATCGCTTTTAATTCAAATGAGCCACACTGGGAATAGCGCCTCGTCCAGCGCAAGTACTCGAAGGATTCCACAATGCCCGCAAGCTCTCGGTTTGAGTTGTAGATATACAGTTCCATTTTTACACCCCCAGAAACTGCGGACGAAAGTAAATACTAACCTCTAACAATTCCATATTGACAGAAGCATCGTAACGCAGTGTATTTAGACCTGCCGCTAGTTGAAAGAACACCGAATTCGTATCTAACAGTGAAAATGCATTTGTAATCGTTGACCCATCAATCTGGACTACACGCTTACCAGCGAAATGGGTATATACACGAAGTTCATCCCCAGCGTTCATTGTAGTGAGAAGCCGGATATATTCTCCTGTGTCTATATTTAAAAGTTCAGGGTTCGACACAGTACCTAAAGCTCGGAACACAATCTCACATCCGCAAGATACATCCCCGATATTTTCTACCGTAATGATCTGGCTAGGCTGACGCATTCCAAACTCCATCCCGCTCATTGGGATTTCTAATTCAAACTCAAATAGCGGTATCCATGATGCCAGTTCCTCTCGCACCTCGTTTAATGTTTCGAAGAAAGGGGACGGGCAGAGTAGACTGACAAAGAAGTTTGGTATTCGTTGCCGATTAGAAACACTAAAACCTGCCTCCTCCACCACACAGGATATCTGTCGCTCACGGTATTGAAGCGTCCCTAATAACTTTGGACTGAATATTTGAAGGAAGCGCTGTCTCCTTTTATAGGCCTCATCGGGGGTATCAGCAACAACCGTACCTTCAATTGTTATGTTTCGCATATCTAACGTGGAGGAAATATAAAAAGCGCCATCCTGATCTGGCGCCTTGAAAGTGTTGACGGTTTGACGCATATTGCCAGTGCCGTCTACCTTCGTAAGAAAGTACGGTCGGCTTTGCTTAAGCGTAATGCTCTCTCCATCTCTATTTGTATATGTTAGTTCCATTGCCGTACCTCCCTTACAATTCCAGTGCCAGTTTACGGGATAGGTTCTTAAACTCCCGTGCTAGTTCTTTTTCTGATAGAGGCTTAGGTGTCACAACTGAAATATTTTGAGTAATACTTGCACCTGTAGCATTCCCTTGCCCAGATACACCTCTGTAATTAAAATCAAAGCTGGTTGGTACTGCATTTTGCATATCCCTTGAAACTGCTGTCATTGCATCCTCAAAACCTACACCGATACCTTCACCCATGTTGTGGCCAATTCCAGCAAATAGAGTTGATGGGGAGCGAATACCGAAGAAGTCTTTAATCCTTGATACAACATTTCCAAAAAATCCAGAAATTTTACTCCATAACCATGCCCCAGCGTCTGAAATCCCCTTCCACAACCCTTTAATCAGATTGCCACCCACCTGAGACATTTGACCGATATAACCCGTAAAGGCTTTGACCAGTCCAGATATAATCTGTGGTACTGCTTTAACGATCTCCACGATTATCCTTGGTAGATTTGCAATCAGTGCCACGAACAGTTGAACACCCGCTAAAATGATCTTATCGATGTTACCAATAATGGCATTTACCAACGAAGCTACAATCTTGGGAATGGCACCTACAACAGTAGTAATAATCTGCGGCAAGGCTTGAATGAGCGCTACTAAAAGCAGGATACCTGCATCAATTATTAAAGGAATCGACCCAATAACAGCACCGATGATACTGTCGATAATTTGCGGGATTGCTTCCACAACTGCTGTAATTATAGTAGGCAAAGCTGTGACCAGTGAGGTCAATAATTGAATACCTGCTTCAATAATCTGTGGAATGGATTCAATGATAAAATCCACTATTGCTTTGATAATGACAGGCAAGGCTGAAGTAAGCTGGGGTATTGCATCGACCAATCCCTTTGCCAACCCTATAATCAACTGCAAAGCGGCATCTAAAATAAGTGGTAGGTTATCCATCAATCCTTTGACAATCTGCGTAACAGCAGAAACAGCCGCAGGGATGAGCTGTGGTAAAGCTATGCCGATACCCTCCACAAGCGCTGTTACTAATTCGATTGCTGCATTTATCAGCAATGGAAGGTTATCTATTAATGCACCGACAATCGTCATTAGAGCACTTACCGTAGCTGGAATAAGTTCGGGTAAAAGGCTCAAAATTGTTTCCAGTACCTGCGTGAATATATTTGTAACTAATTCAAGAAGCATTGGAAGCAAGTCTGCTACCGCTGCTAATATTGCGCCCGTTGCTGTTGGTAATGCGGCTACGATATTTTCCAAGACCGGTACGATATTAGTAACAACTGCCTCAAAAGCCTCCACAAGATTCTCAGTCAGATTTGTCATATCCGCATTGGCATTACCAAGTCCGGCTGTAAAAGAACCAAGTGCAGCCTGTAATAATCCAATAGAGCCAGAAATTGTTTGAGTTGACTCTCTCGCAAAATTTCCAGCATACTGCTCCGTGTTCTCAAAGAACATCTGCATTGCTACTTCAGCCTTTTCCGCTTGTGTTGCAGTATTCCAAGTAAAATCCAGGCCCTTTGCAAGAGCGTAGGCTTCGATGTTTGTAGCGTTCATCGCAACACCTAAGTTATCCATCATATCAAAGTTACCCTTTGCCGCCCCAGTGACTGCCTCCATAGCAGAAGACATATCTATACCCATAACAGATGCCATATCTGCCGCACGTTGCATGGCCTTTTCAGTTAGCTCAAGACTCCTCTGTTGCTGTATACCAGAACCTTGTAACAATGCACCCATTTTGTTGGCGGTTGCAAGATACTCACTTTGGGAAACACCAAGATTTTTATAGGCTTCCTCACCAGTTTTCTGAATCGATGCAGCATATGCTCCAAAAACCGCCTCCGATCCGCCTAGGTTTTGTTCCAGCTCTCCAAATTGAGTGACTACTTCTTTACCTAACTTAATAGCAGCGGCTCCGGCTGCAACAGCAACCGCCCCCATCGCCACACCAATTCCCTTTAGTACACCGCCAAGCTTTTCAAATCTGCCACCAGCATCCTCTGCACTTTTACCTGAATCCTCTAACTCTTCACCGAGATTATCCGCTTCAATTGTGGACTGTTCAAGTTCACGCTCCATAAGATTTAGTTCAGCCTGAGCCCTGTTTAATTGGATTTGCCAGTTTTGGGTGCGGCGGTCATTTTCTCTCCACAACCCTATGAAGTTATCTAATCTGTCAACTCAACCCCACGCACTTTATTACAGTCGACCTGTTTCCTCAATAAACAAAAACAAGGATTTTCAAGATTGAAAGGCACTGCCAGACATCAGACAGAAAATCTTCCAACCTCGGAAATCCTTTATTTATCAGTACTTTGAATAGACTTTATTTCTCAACCCTTGACATCAAGACAACACACTCCACATGTTTAGTCATTGGAAACATGTCTACAGGCTGAACTTCTACAGTCTTATATCCTTTGCCCTCTAAAATCTTCAAATCTCTAGCTAATGTACTAGGATCACATGATACATATACTACTTTTTCAGGAGAAGCTTCTCCTATTGCATTTAATAATTTTACATCACAACCCTTACGAGGTGGATCTACGACTATAACATCAGGTCTTACTCCATCTTTTATAAGCTGAGGAATAATAATTTCTGATTTTCCTACAAAGAATTCTGCATTGGAAATATTATTTTCATTAGCATTTATTTTTGCATTTTCTATTGCCTGTTCAATTATTTCAACACCATAGACCTTCTTAGCCTTTTGAGATAAAAATAGTGTTATTGTCCCTGTGCCACAATAAGCATCAAATACAACTTCATTACCACTTAAATTAGCATATTCTAATGCCTTATTGTATAATACTTCTGTCTGAACAGGATTTACTTGGAAAAACGATAATGCTGATATATTAAATTTGTATTCACCTATATAATCTGAAATATAATCTTTTCCATATAAAGTTATACATTTTTCTCCCATTACCCACTTTATATCTTTATTATTTATGTTTTGAATTATACTTTTTACACTTGGAATCTCTTGAGTAAGTATATTTATTAATTCCTCTTTATGTGGTATATCCTTATCTGTTGTTACTAATACTACCATAATATCATTTGTTTTGAATGATTTTCTTATTACAATATGTCTTAGTAGTCCTTTACTATAAAACTTTCCATCTTTTCTTGCAGGTATTATGTTATATGTATTAATCCAACTTCTAATATATCTTACAACCTTTTCTGATTCCTCATCTTGGAGTATACATGTATCCATATCTATTATTTCATGAGTTTTTTCGCTAAAAAATCCTATTGCTACCTTTCCATTAACAAGTCCAACTGGAAACTGTACCTTATTTCTATATCTGAACTCATTATTCATTCCAATAGGATATTTAACTATGTTCTCATCTAATCCAGCAATTTTTCTTATACAATCCTTTACTCTATTATACTTAAAGTCTAACTGTCCATTATAAGTTAAATGTTGAAGTGTACATCCTCCACATTTTTTAAAATTGTTACATTCAGACTTTCTTCTCTCTTCACTTTCCTGCAACACCTCAATTAATTTACCAAATGCAAAATTCTTTTTTACTTTATCTATCTTTATCTTAACTTGCTCATTTATAAGGGCACCTGGTATAAATACTGGAATACCATCTATTCTTGCAACACCTTCACCCTCATACCCTAATGATTCTATGTTAACTATATATTCTTTATCCTTTTCTAGCATTAATGCCACACGTCCTTTGTATTATGATAATCTAATAATTATTATAGCCTACAACACATTTTATTAAAACTATAAAAATAGCTATAAAAAAAGCACCCTAAGGTGCTAATACAGAATCAGTTGCCATTTAATTCCATATAAAATAAGTATCCCGCTTTTAATGCTATAATATACATTATATATTAAATATAGCATAAGTAAATGTTAATTTTTTGTTAACATTTTATTTTGCTAATAATATTCCATTAAAATACGTGTTTTTTCGCAAAAATATAATTATATATTAATTATAAAAATGGACACTTCGAGATACCTAAATATCTTAAAGTGTCCATAACTATAAATTAAGCTTTAATAGTAATATACATTAAACGCTTATTATATTTTTATAAGTTTGTAAAAACTATTTTACAACGCTAACTTTTAATAAGTTTGTAGCTCCAACTTCGTTTACTGGTACTCCAGCTGCTAATACAACTGTATCTCCATCTTTAACGAATTCGTTAGCTTTAGCGATTTCTACTGATTTTTCTAACATTTCATCAGTTGAAGCCATCTTATCAGCAACTATTGGATATACACCCCATGAGAATGCTAATTGTCTAGCAACTACTACGTCTGGAGTAACAGCTACGATTGGGCATTCTGGTCTGCATTGAGAAATTCTCTTAGCAGTAGCTCCTGTTTGAGTTGAAGTTATAACAGCTGATGCTTTTAATTCATTAGCTGCATTAGCTGCTGCTCTTGAGATAACTCCTGAGATAGCTGGTATATGTGATTTAGCTTTAGATACTGCTACTTTGTATTCTAATGTCTTTTCAGTTTCTTCAGCAATTTTAGCCATTGTGCTTACTGCTTCTACTGGGTAGTCTCCGTTAGCACTTTCACCTGATAACATGATACAGTCAGTTCCATCTAAGATAGCGTTAGCTACGTCTGAAACTTCTGCTCTTGTTGGTCTTGGGTTTCTGATCATTGAGTCTAACATTTGAGTTGCAGTTACAACTGGTTTACCTGCTTCATTACACTTCTTGATGATCATTTTTTGTACTGCTGGTACGTTTTGAACTGGGATTTCAACACCAAGGTCTCCTCTAGCAACCATGATTGCATCTGATTCTGCTAAGATTTCGTCGATGTTATCAACACCTTCTTGGTTTTCGATCTTAGAGCAGATTAATATTCTTTCTCCGCCGTTTTCATTTAATAATTTTCTGATAGCTCTAACGTCATCAGCTTTTCTGATGAATGAAGCAGCAATCATGTTAACTTCCATTTCGCATCCGAATATTAAATCAGCTTCGTCTTTTGGAGTTAATGCTGGTAATTTAATTGAAACTCCTGGTACGTTAACACCTTTGTAAGTTCCAACGAAACCTGTATTTTGAACTTCACATTTAATAGCGTTTCCTTCAACAGATTTAACAGTTAATCCTACTAAACCATCATCTATTAAGATTGTGTTACCTGGTTTAACATCATTAGCTAATCCAGCATATGTAACTCCACATTTAGTTGCATCTCCAACTAAGTCCATATCTCCAGCATATACTGTGAATTCTGAACCTTTTTGTAATTCAATTTTCTTAGGATCGAATTTACCAGTTCTGATTTCTGGTCCTTTTGTATCAAGTATTATAGCAACTTCTCTGTTAAGTTCTTTTGCTAATTGTCTTACTTTTAACATTCTTCCTTTATGTTCTTCATGATCACCATGTGAAAAGTTATGTCTTGAAGCATTCATTCCTGCTAATATTACTTTTCTTAGTGTTTCTAAATCTTCACTAGCTGGGCCAATAGTACAAATCATTTTAGTCTTTCTCATTTAAACTAACACTCCTCTTTTTTGTATTATTATAAAATTTATATAAATAAACTATAAGCTAATTAATTATTATGCTAGAGTTTGAGCTACTTTATATAGATCTTCATCAAATTTTCTTTCCATATCTAAAGCTTCATCAATATCTTGATCTATAATCTTATTATCTCTTATACCAATTACTCTTGAAGTCTTTCCTTCTAATAGTACTTCGATTGCTCTTGCTCCCATTCTTGAAGCTAAAACTCTATCTGTTGCAGTTGGACTTCCTCCTCTTTGTATATGTCCTAATACTGTTGCTCTTGTTTCAATGCCAGTAACTTCTTCAACTTCTTTTGCAAGTTCAAATGCTCCTCCAACTCCTTCTGCAAGGATAATTAAATTATGCATTTTACCATTATTTTTACCTTCCATAATAGTTCTGCAAAGTTCGTCCTTATCAAAATCAAGTTCAGGTAGTATTACAGATTCAGCTCCTCCTGCAATACCTGCATATAAAGCTAAATCTCCACAATTTCTTCCCATAACTTCAACTATTGAAACTCTTTCATGAGATGTTGAAGTATCTCTTATCTTGTTAATCGCATCAACAATAGTATTTAATGCTGTATCGAAACCTAAAGTGAAATCGGTGTAAGCTAAATCATTGTCAATTGTTCCTGGAAGACCTATTGTCTTTATTCCAAGTTTTGATAATAATTTTGCTCCAGTAAATGATCCATCACCACCAATAACTACTAATGCTTCTACTCCATAAGCTTGTAATATTTTAGCAGCTTTTTTTCTTACCTCTTCATTTTTGAACTCTGGACATCTAGCAGTTCTTAAAATTGTTCCACCTCTTTGGATTATATCAGATACTGAAGTTCTATCCATGCTGAATAATTCCCCATTAATAAGTCCGCTATATCCTCTTTGTACGCCCATTACTTCAATGCCTTTACTTAGTGCAGTTCTTACAACAGCTCTAATTGCAGCATTCATTCCTGGTGCGTCTCCACCACTTGTTAATACAGCTATTTTCTTCATAATATATTCCTCCTTAAATACCGGTGAGGGACAAAAATAATCCCTTGTGTACATAATATAACCATAATTTATTAATCAAGAATTATTGTACATAAAAATCCGTTAATTATCAATGTTATTTGAACAACTTTTAATATAATTCCAAAATAAAATCTCATAATTTTCTAAATATTTATTATGTGCTATATTCTTTCTTTAAATAGGGTATTCAAATGTATTTAATGTAATATACTATTTAATTATTATTAAGCTTACTTATGGTACTATTTTATTATAACCAATAGAACATATTTTTATATAAAACACTCAAACTTTTATAGTCCTAGTTTTTTAATATTTTTGTTTATTTGCAAAAAAATGTAGGAATTAAATTCCTACATTTTTATTCTTTCGACACTTTTACACTGTCTTCTCCAAATTTTTCTTTTAGTACATTTACAACATCACTATTAAGAGATACCCATCTATCTCTCGGTACTCTAAACTTTTGTCTTTCTTTAACTGCACATAAATATATAGGCGTATCGCCTTTATATTCATCTATTATAAGTAGTTTAAGCTGCCTATTTAACTCTTTTGCCTCAATTTCATTTTCAGCTCTCAAGTATACTTTAGAATTATCTATTTTTTCTAAAGGCTCTATAGTTTCACATATAAGCTTAGGTGCTTCATCTTCCTTAATACTTACTCTTCCTTTAATCACTACAAGACTATCTGTAACACATAAATCTTTGACCTTATCAAGAGTTTTAGGAAATACTATTACTTCAATAGTTCCACTTAAATCTTCTAATGTTAAGAATGCCATTATAGTATTATTTCTAGTAACTTTCTGATTTACTGAAGACAGAATTCCACCTAATATTACACGGTCATTATCCTGAAGTTTATTTGAATTTTTATTAAATAATTCTGCATTATTATACGAATCTATAGAAGTATCTATTTGTTCATCCAATGATTCATGTTCAGACAACACATCTGAAATTTCATTTGTAGTTTGAATCTTTAAGCTCTTTGCATATTCATCTAATGGATGCCCTGTAATATAAAGACCTGTCATTTCCTTTTCCATAGACAATAGATTACGCTTATCAAATTCATTTATATTTGGATATCTTACTTCTGGATTCTTTAACTCTTCAGTTCCAAAAAGACTTATTTGTCCATCTATATTTCTCTTTTTATCACTTGATATATTATCAATAAGTTTTTCATGTACTGCAAGCATTTTTGATCTATAAACATCAAATCTGTCTAATGCACCAGCTTTTATTAAACATTCAACTGCACGCTTATTTATAGCAGAAGGATCCATTTTGTTTATAAAATCTACTAGTGAATCAAATTTCCCCTTGTTTTCTCTAGCTTTTACTATGGCATCTACTACATTTCCACCTACATTCTTAATAGCAGCCATTCCAAATCTTATTTTATCTCCCTTTACTGTAAACCTTGAAAAACTTTCATTTACATCAGGAGGAAGCACCTGTATTCCCATTCCTTCTGCAATATTTATATAATGAGCAACTTTTTCAGTTGTTCCCATTATTGAATTCAGCATTGCAGCAATCATTTCTACTGGGAAGTATTTCATTAAATATGCTGTTTGATAACCTACAACTGCATATGCAGCCGCATGGGATTTGTTGACATTTACGTTGTATTAAAGATATTTACTCTTTAAACTTTATATTTCTATAAAGATCGGACTATATCATTATCCTAAATAATTAGGATATGAGGCACTCTTGGATATTTCATCATATGATTATCTATTTTTCACTTAGATTACTTTATCTAGTCTCTGAACCTTTAACCTGTTTCCAGGTCACTTGGCTGCGGATTAACCAATCCTTGACGTTTTTACTTCTCCTTAGTTAATTATTCTAAGCCCCTAACTATATCACTATGTTAAGTTAGTATTCAAGGCTCTAAGGCATTTCCCGCAATTCACCTCATTTTCTTTACAGATTGCTCTGCAAAGGCACTCCTTATTTCATTCCATTTATTATATTTTCGTTCTAATTTTATAGTTGAATTTAAATAAAGATAATTAAATATATTATCAAATTCCTTTTTAGCACATATATTTAAACTTTTAATTTCTTTCGTCTTAGTATCTCTTATTTTAGCATAGTTAAAATTAGCTTCTTTAGCAATTGATTTCAGAAAATTTTCTGTTCCTAAAATACTAAAATTATACGTTGGATAAATATATTTCTTCACTATATTGCCATTTCTATAGTAACTAGAATTGTGAGACAACAAAATACTTCCATCACCATCAAAATATCCTCTAACAAAATGTCTCATTAATTCATTTGATATTTTGGGTAGCTCTGAGATTGTAAGAGATTTATTAGGATATAACCCTATTTCTCTTAATCTATTAGCCATTATTTTAGATGAAAAATTTAATGAATATCCACTTTTTGAGTTTTCAAATCCACCCTTTTTAGTATTTCGTATAGTTCCAGTAAACTCTATTTCTTTAGCCATCCACTGTAATATATCGTAGTCATTTATTGAAATAACAATATTATTATACTTTTCATCCCCAACAAAACCGTCAGCATAAATAAATCCTAAAATATATGCCTTTGCTTCCGTATCAATTTCATTGAAATAATTATCATTTAATAAATATCTATTTTTTAATCTAGTATTTATACCTTTCTCCCTCAATACTCTACTAACTGCTCTTCTAGAAATATTAATCTCTTTTGAAATGTTATCCATACTTACATTTTTATTATTATAATAATATTCAACTATTTTATTTTTCTCCTCATTAGATAATTCGTTATAATTCTTAGTCATAAATAAAAATACACCTCATGATATATTTTTATCATTATCCAATTTAAATATAATAAATATTTAGTTTACGAATGCATAACTTGCAAAATCCATCATGTTATCAAAAATCTTATTTGCGATTTCTTCACTTATACCATTTCTAATACATCCTGGAACTACTACTTTACCATCTTCTTCAATACCATAAATAAAGTTTTTTCGCTCCTCTTCCATTACTTTATGTTTCTTTTTAGACATAGCTCTTCTAACCATATCACTACGCCCCATAGAGTATCCAGCAAGTTTTCTAACAATTTCCATTACCTGTTCCTGGTAAACCATTACTCCATAGGTAACATTTAGTATACTTTCCAACTCCGGAGTTTCATACTCTACTTTATCTGGATTTCTCTTACACTCTATATACCTTGGTATTTCAGCCATTGGACCTGGTCTGTAAAGAGAAATTCCTGCAATAATATCTTCAAGATTATCCGGCTTTAATTCCTTCATGAAATTAGTCATTCCTGGAGATTCTAACTGGAATACTCCTGCTGTATCACCATCGCCAATCATCTTGTAGACTTCTTTATCATCAAAATCTATTTTATCTAAATCTATATCTATTCCTCTATTTTTCTTTACCATCTTTATGGCATCATTCATAACTGTAAGTGTTCTAAGACCTAAGAAGTCCATCTTTAAAAGTCCTAATTCTTCCAGTGTCGTCATGCCAAATTGAGTTACTATACTTTCATCATTTTTTTGAAGTGGTACATACTCAACAAGAGGTTTAGATGATATAACAACACCTGCTGCATGAGTAGATGAATGTCGTGGTAGACCTTCCAAATCCATTGAAACGTCTATTAAATTTTTTACTCTTTCATCACTATCATAAGCGGCTTTTAATTCTGGATTTAAATCAAGAGCTTTTTCTATTGTAATTCCAAGCATAGTTGGAATCATTTTTGCTATTTTATCAACTTCAGAATAACTATAATTCATAGCTCTTCCTACATCTCTTATACAAAGTCTTGCTGCCATTGTACCGAAAGTAATTATTTGAGATACACAATCTTTACCATACTTACGTACAACATAATCAATTACTTCTTGCCTTCTTTCGTAGCAAAAATCACTATCTATGTCCGGCATACTTACTCTTTCAGGATTTAAGAACATTAGTTATTAACCATGGACTCTTTATTCCATGCTCTGGAGGTTTCCCTCATTTTCATCAGATAGTCATTTCTATCTCAGTTTGGACTATATCATCATATTAAATAAACTCCTTTTCTTTTCATAACAAAATAAAACTTATTTAATATGTTGGGCACTCGTGGAGAAAATTATTGCTTAGTTACTCATTTCTCTAGTCTCTGAACCTTCCTAGTACTTATTTACTATTCCTAGGTTTGGCTGCTGATTAGCATGCTATTATAGTTTAGCTTTCCAGCAATTCACCCAATTTAAACAGCGCATCTTAATAATTTACGCTCAAAGATAAGACTATATTGAATAGGGTCTATCTTTGTAATCCCTAAAGTGTAAGCTACAATCGATCCAGCTGCACTGTTATGTACCGCCATTGAATTGGCTACATAAGATGTATCACCTGGAACAGATATATCATATACTCTACCTTTATATTTTTCTTTTCTAGTACTCTTAATCTTTATATAAAAATAATTGTCATCCATATAGAAGCTATCATTTCTATAAAATTTTTGTTTTCTTATTGGTATTTGATAATCTTTAAAATCATCATTCCATCTTAATAATTGCTTTCCTGACACTAAAACTGAGTATTCATCATGCATATTTTCATCTTCTTTTAATCTAGTTTTAAATGTAGACCAATATCCTAATCTACTAAGTGCCATTCTAAGCTGTCTTGTAAGTTCCATTGATGTAGTTGTATATTTTATTCTAAATGATGATGATTTACATTCTATATCAGAATAACTTCCATCACCTCTAAACATATTAGATATAAGAGCTTTTAAATCTTCATTGGATGCTTTTAACATAATATCATATGGTATTATCTTATTATTAGCTCCTTTATTACATTGGCTTCTCAGAAATTCACATATTACTTTAGAATTAAATTCTACTGATGCAGATTCCTTAGTTTTATGCATAAATACATATCCCTGTATTCCAAATATCTTTTCAACTAAAGCCTGAACTTCTTCAATATAATTAGTTTCTTTTTTATTAAATCCAAATCCAAATTTATATGTTCTACATTTGGCATTTATATGGGTCCATCCTTCTGCAATAAAGTATCCATATAATTTGCATAAATTATTATCTAATCTTATAAATCTGTTTATTTTAGTTGTTGCTAATTTATTGGCTCCAATTTCATACCATATGCTATTTTCATCATATTTTAAATAATCATCATTCTTAGCATACTCTAACAAATCATAAACTACTTCTTCATAATTTTCCTTTACTCTTGGATATAAAATTAAATCATTTTCTTTAAGCTGATTAGCTTCAATCCATTCAGGTTTATATGAATTAAATGGAGCATCTATGCATTTTTTCTTTATTGAGCACTCTTTCCTACATATTACCGGAAGTTTACTTCTATCTTTCCATTCCTTCGTACATGGTGAAGTTTTTACTGCAAGTATCTTATGGTCTGATGTTAACTTAACTTTCTCATTTGCACCTTCGATAACTGTAATTTCTTCTTCTACATCATATTTCATCAAGGTTTCAACTAAAGACCTATTTCCAAAAGCAGTTATTACTTCTTCCCCCTGCTTAACATCTTTAATATCTTTAGTACTTCCATTACTCATTAATATTTGTGTATCGCCTAAGAAACATCCTCTTCCAGGACCTGTTGGTATTCCATTATCATATGCAAATTTAATAAAATCCCATACGATAAGAAAATAATCAACATATCCCATTTGATTAATGACTCCTAATTCATACTCTAATCTATCCACAAATTCCTTTGCATCTGAAGAGTTTTCCACAATTTTATTAACTTCATCATAATCTAAATCCTTATTTCTAAGTTCTTTAAATACATCATATCTATCAATAAGTCCCATATAACATGTATCTCTAAGGTACTTATATGAATCATCCTCCCCCTCTGGAAGTGGAAATTTAGGAAGCTTAGATTCGTGGAACTTGTATCTATAGTTACATTCTTCTGCAATTTTGACAGTATTCTCAAGAGCTTCTGGAATATACGAAAACATATCCCACATTTCTTCCGGAGACTTTAAATAGAACTGATCCGAAGGATATCTTCTTCTATTAGGATCATCTATTGTCTTTGCAGTTTGAATACACATAAGAACATCATGAGATTTTGAGTCTTCTCTTTTTATGTAGTGAACATCATTAGTAGCAACTAAAGGTATCCCTGTTTCTTTAGATATCCTTATATTAAATTCATTTACTTTCTTCTGTTCCTCCATTCCATGGTTTTGGATTTCTAAATAAAATCCTTCTTTGAATATATCTTTATATAAAAGTGCTGTTTCCTTTGCTTTTTCATAATTATCATTAAGTTCATATGATTGAACTTCTCCACCTAAACATGCACTTAGTGCAATAATACCTTCACTATGCTCTTTTAAGTAATCATGATCAATCCTTGGTTTATAATAAAATCCTTCAATTGAAGCCATGGAAACTATCTTCATAAGATTTTCATATCCAGTTTCATTCTTTACAAGCAGAACTAAATGATGAGTTGAATTTTCCTTATCTGGCTGTTTTATATGCATAGATTTTTTAGCAACATAAACTTCACAACCTAAAATAGCTTTTATGCCATTTTCCTCAGCAGCCTTAAAGAAATCAACAAGCCCATACATTACACCATGATCTGTTATTGCAATACTATCCATTCCTAGTTCTTTTGCTTGTTTCATAAGCTTTTTTATCTTACCAGAACCATCTAACAGACTATATTCCGTATGAAGATGAAGATGGACGAATTTCTTCTTATCTTCCATATGACTCCTCCCTTCATATTTTTATTTATTATACTTTTAATATATTATTTTTAGCATAATACTCTATACTTATTCTTTTACATTATACCAATCTATATATTTTTTTTATATAGATTTTAATTTACATATTTACCTTATTAATTTGCTTTACTTTTTCTAAATTTATATATGTAAATTTTCTATAAAAAATAGAAGATATCACTTATGATATCTTCAAAACATAAAATCTAAAGTTTTACTATATTCTATATATGGTTCTATAACCATTTTAACTTTCTCTACATGAAATTCAATTACCTTTTCCATTTTAAAGTTATTAATTTGTTCTTAATTCTTCTGCTATCTTTTCTATTTTTCTTAATCTATGGTTTATTCCTGACTTTCCTACTGGTGGATCAAGCATTTCACCTAATTCTTTTAATGATTCATCTGGGTAATTTAATCTTAATTCTGCTACTTCTCTAAGGTTTTCAGGCAGTCTTTGAAGACCTATTTGTGATTGTATAAGCTTTATACTTTCTACTTGTCTTACAGCTGCATTTACTGTCTTAGATAAATTTGCTGTTTCACAGTTTACAAGTCTATTTACGTTATTTCTCATTTCCTTCATAATCCTTATATTTTCAACTTCTAATAAAGATGTATGAGCTCCTATGACATTAAGAAGGTCAACTATCTGTTCGCCTTCCTTTATATAAACTATAAAACTATTCTTTCTTTGAATAACTTTTGAATTCAACTTAAATGTATTAACAAGACTACTTAAATCTCTTGCATACTCTTCACTATGAGTTACAAATTCTAAATGGTAGGTTTTTTCTGGATTACTTATACTTCCACCACCTATAAATGCACCTCTTATATATGCTCTTTTAAGGTTATCATCTTCGAATATATGAGGTTCTATTCTATAGTCAAGACTCATAATCCCATCTATCTCTCTTAAGATTCCAGTCTCACTAAGTAAATCTCTTACTCCCATTTCTTCAGAAATAACTACCATATATATATTATTCTTTTTTAGAGAATTACTTTTCTTTACCATTAATCTTGAATGGATATTAAAGTGATCCTTTAAAAGAGTAAATATCAATCTAGCACTAGCGGGATTTTCTGTGGTCATCTTAAAACTAAGTCCACTTCCACTAAAAGCTAACGTTCCACTTACTTTCATTATAGCTGATATTTCTGCCAGCGCCTCACCCTTAGAAATATCAACATATCTACATATTTCTCCTTTAACTTTTGATGAAAATGACATCATATTTCCTTCCTTATCTATTAATATTTAATCTTAAAAGCTACTCTTTTTCACCTTTTTCTTGTCTTACTCTTTCTTTTATACGTTGTGATAAATACATATACTCAATGATCTTTTTCTTATCATATAAAAGTTTCTTTTCCATAATAGTATCAGCAAGTACTTCTGCTAATTTATCTGGATCATGTTTTACTGTATCATTTTTTATTTTAACCAGGTTTTCACCAACTATTTTAACTCCTAAGCTGTTTATACGCTCTTCATCAATTTCAACAATTCCCGCACCATCTTTACGATACTTTTCTTTTAATTCATCTGTAATTTCACCTGTATTTACAATTACATAATCAACTATATCTTTTCCGCCATATTTAAGTAATACTTTTAGATGGTCTGATACTTTAAATCCTGTTGTTTCTCCAGGCTGCGTCATTATATTAGAAATATAGATTTTTAACGCGCTACTTCTTCTTACAGCTCTAGCTATGTCTTTTACTAAAAGGTTAGATGTTATACTTGTATAAAGGCTTCCAGGTCCCATAACAATAGCATCTGCTTCTTTTAATGCAGTAAGAGCCTCCTTTAATGCTTTTGCATCTTCAGGAATTATTTTTAATTCCTCTATTCTTGAATTTTGCTTTATAGCCTCTTCTGGTATCTGTGATTCACCAATTACAGTATTTCCGTTTTTAAGTTTTGCCACAAGCTGCATATTATCAAGGGTAACTGGAATTACTTTGCCTGTAACTGCAAGTACTGAACTCATTTTTTGAACCGCTTCTTCAAAATTATCTGAAATTCCATCCATAGCTGCTAAAAATAAATTACCAAAACTCTGATTTTTTAACCTTCCATCTTTAAATCTATACTGTAATAAATCTTCCATTATAGGTTCTGTATCTGCTAATGCTAATATACAGTTTCTTATATCACCTGGTGGAAGCATACCTAAATCTTCTCTTAAATCACCAGAACCCCCTCCATCATCACCAACTGTAACTATTGCTGTGATATTGGATGTATAATATTTTAGTCCTCTAAGCAT
The DNA here is from genome assembly GCF_012843905.1 of Clostridium sp. SM-530-WT-3G. GTDB lineage: Bacteria > Bacillota > Clostridia > Clostridiales > Clostridiaceae > Clostridium. Next base: position 27,889 of record NZ_JABAGC010000016.1, on the reverse strand, counting down.
TGTTGAAAGGCCTGTTCCTCCCCCAATAACTACTATTTTAGGTCCTTTTACAAGAAGTCTTTTTTCATATATTAAACTTTCTATTTTTCTACTGTCTAATGAAACCTTTAAATATCCTCTATTAAAAAGCGCTATTACAGATTTCATAGTTTCTGTAACTGATATATATAATACAAATATTCCTGTAATATTAAGAAATATATAAAAAAGTTGATAATATAAATCATAAACTCTATGAGTAACTAATTCTGTAAATCCGAATGCAATTAAAAGTATTCCAAATACACCAAATGCGAGCCATCGCTTAACCCTAATTCCAGGTTTTAGCCAATCCCGTATCCTCATAGTTTCTTTTCCCCTTTATGAAGATCTTCAGTTACATCTCTATGTTCAATTTTTGTATTATAATTTTCATTATTCAATCTTTCATAAACCTCATTAGCAATTGCTACTGAACGATGTCTTCCACCTGTACATCCTATAGATATGATAAGCTGTCTCTTACCTTCTTTAATATAGTTAGGTATTAAATATTTAAGCATATCTATTAATTTTTCTATAAATATTTTTGTTTCCTCTTGCTTCAATACATAATCTCTTACAGGTACATCATTCCCTGAGTACTGTTTTAATTCTGGAATATAAAATGGATTTGGTATAAATCTTACATCAAATACCAAATCTGAGTCTACAGGTATTCCATACTTAAACCCAAAGCTTAGTACTGTAATTGATAACTGCTTTTCTGGGAACTTATTGTCTCCATAAATTTCATTTATTTTTTCCCTCAAATGTCTTATTTCATACTTAGATGTATCAATTATTATATCTGCTGCATTTTTTATTTCTTTAAGCTTTTCTCTTTCTTCAGTTATACCAGTAAGCACCCTTCCATCTGGTGATAACGGATGGCTTCTTCTAGTTTCTTTAAATCTCTTTATCAAAACTTCATCTGTTGCTTCTAAGAATAAAATTTCATACTTAAATTCATTCTTCTTTAAATAATCTATACTTTCAAAAAGGTCGTCAAAGAAAACCCCACTTCTTATATCTATAACTAAAGCAACTTTTTCAATATTCCCGCCACTTTGAGTACATGCTTCTGCAAATTTAGGTATCAACTTTGGTGGAAGATTATCAACGCAAAAATATCCCAAATCTTCTAATGTTCTTGTAGCCTGCGTTTTTCCAGCTCCTGATAATCCTGTTACTATAACAAATCTCACATTACCCACTCCTTTTTTTCATTGATATTTTTCAATATCAAAATTATAACATACTATCATATTTAAAACATAAAATACTTTTCTAAATTCAAGTTTATAAAAATAACTACGATAAATATATAGAATATCTTTTTATTTAGTTTTTAGTAAAACTAGTATCAATTTATGTATATTCCTAACGATAAAAATAGAACTCAAAATATGTATTTTGAGTTCTACCAAAGTCAATAGCTTCTATTTTTATTAATCTTCACCTAAAATTCTTACTTCAGTCTGAAGTTCTACTCCAAATTTCTTCTTAACCTCTTCCTGAACATGACGTATTACATCTAATACATCTTTAGCAGTTCCATTTGATTTGTTTATAACAAATCCTGCATGTTTTTCTGAAACACATGCTCCCCCTACTGTATATCCTTTTAATCCTGAATCTTCAATTAATTTTCCTGCAAAATAACCTTCAGGTCTTTTGAAAGTACTACCTGCTGAAGGATATTCAAGTGGTTGTCTTTCTTCTCTTCTATGAGTAAGCTCATCAACTCTGCCTTGTATTTTATCATGATCTCCAGGAGTTAAGCTAAATGTAGCACTTATTACTACATATCCTTTCTGCATTACTACTGACTGTCTATACCCTAAATTAAGCTCTTCCTTTGAAAGCTCTACAATTTCTTGATTTTCATTCAAAACTTCTGCACTTTCAATAACAAATGAAACTTCTCCATCATATGCACCTGCATTCATGAATACAGCTCCACCTACACTTCCTGGGATTCCACATGCAAATTGAAATCCTGAAAGATTAGCCTTTGTTGCTGCTGAAGATACATCTTTTAATAAAGCTCCACATTCTGCTTTAATCTTATTTTCATTACATTCTATTTTATTAAGTTCACATAATTTTATAACAACGCCTCTGATACCACCATCTTTAACTAAAAGATTTGATCCATTTCCAATAACATAGTATGGAATATTATTATCTTTACAAATAGTTATAGTATCTCTTAATTGTTCCACTTTATCTGGAGTTAAAAGTATATCAACTAGCCCTCCAACCCTAAAGTATATATGTTCACTCATTTTCGCATCTAATTGAATTTGTGACTCATCATATATTTTGCTGAATAAGTCTTTATATTTCTTATAATTATTCATGCTAAAACTCCTCAAACACTAATATTAATCTCATTTATTCACCTCATATAGAATAATCCAAGTATTAAAGTAATTCAAGTAATTTTTTATCTATCCACTTTAATTCAAGCAAAATTCATACCGTACTATTATAGCATAGTTTAATTGCTTTGTTCATTTTTTTTAAAATATGCTAAAATGCTATCAGCAGCTTTATTGTCAATAGACTCAGTTTGAAGAAGTTCCTCTTTTGTAGCATTCTTAATATTATCTATGCTTCCAAATTTCATAAGAAGAGACATTCTTCTTTTCTGACCTATATTAGGTATATCATCTAATATAGAATGTAATGTTTTCTTATCTCTTAAACTTCTATGATAGGTTATTGCAAATCTATGTACTTCATCCTGAATTCTTCTTATAAGCTGCATTAAATTAGATGTTCTATTAATAATAATCTCATTATTATTATAGATTATTCCTCTTGTAGCGTGATAATCATCTTTAACAAGACCGCATACAGGTATGTTTATTCCAAGTTTATTCAAAACTTCTAACGCTACATTAACCTGACCTTTTCCTCCATCCATCATAATAAGGTCAGGGAAATTCGAAAATTTTCCTTTTGAAAACTCAATTTTTCTCTCTTGGATTTCTTCAATTTCCTTTAATCCACGCGTAAATCTTCTTTCTAATATTTCTCTCATACTATCGTAATCATTAGCATTTTTAACAGTTTTTATACGAAATCTTCTATAATCACTATTTTTAGCTTTTCCATCTTCAAAAACAATCATAGATCCAACAGAATCAACACCTTGAATATTTGATATATCATATGCTTCTATCCTTAATGGAAGCGAATCTAAATCTAGTAAATGTTGAATTTCTTCAAGACATATTCTATTTATTTCTTTTTCTCTTAATATTTTATCCTTAAACTGATCTAATGTTACTTTTGCATTATTCTTTACCAGTTCCATCATATCTTTCTTCTCACCCTTTTGTGGAATCTTAATATATACTTTAGTTCCCCTCTTTACTGTAAGAAATTCTTCTAATGCTTCTATATCCTCACATTCTTCAGGTATATATACATTCTTAGGTACCTTAGGTGTTCCGCCATAAAATGAAATTATAAACTGAGATATTATGGTTTTATCATCTTCATCTGCACTATTTGAAATCATAAAATGCTCTCTTCCAGTAACCTTTCCATCCCTCAAGAAAAACACTTGTACACAGCAGTCCTTTTCATCTTTATATAAATTAATAAAATCTTCATCATTATCTTGAGATTTAAAAACCTTCTGCTTTTCTGCAATATTTTCAATTGCTATTATCTTATCTCTAAGTGATGCTGCCTTTTCAAATTCAAGCTTCATAGATGCAATCTGCATTTCCTCCTTAAGCTGGTTAAGAAGAGTTTTGTCTTTTCCGCTTAATACATCCATTATTTCATTTATCATTTTTCTATACTCTACTTTTGAAATATGACCTTCACATGGTGCATTACATTTTTTTATATGATAATTAAGACATGGTCTAGTAAAATTTTCTCCTTCTATAATAGATTTTTTACATGTCCTTAAAGGAAAAATTTTTCTTATTAGATTAATTGTTTCATGAACTGCGCCAGCATTTGGATAAGGTCCATAATACTTATTGCCATCTTTGGCAAAGTTCCTTGTAATAAAAACTCTTGGAAAATCCTCATTAGTTGTTATTTTTATAAAAGGATAAAACTTATCATCCTTTAAGGATATATTATATTTAGGGCTATATTTCTTTATTAAATTACATTCTAATATTAGTGCTTCCATTTCTGAATCTGTTACTATGTACTCAAATTCTGCAATGTTCTTAACCATTGCTTTAACTTTTTCAGAGTGATTTTTTGAATTTTGGAAGTACTGTCTTACTCTATTTTTTAAAATCTTTGCTTTACCTACATAAATTATTTCTCCAAGACTATTTTTCATTAAATAAACACCAGGCTTATCAGGTAATATCTTTAATTGTGCCTTAAAATCAAACATCAAATCACTCCCCTATTTTTATTTCATTTATCATATAGTTAATATTATAATAACAAATAATTTAGCATATAAATATAGGATATTCATAATAGAATATCCTAATATTACATATTATAATTTATTATCTTAATACAGCTGTTCTTATTACACTTCCTGCAACCTGAGCTGCAGCTGTAGAACCATAACCACCATTTTCTACTATTACAGCAACTGCTATCTGAGGATTATCTGCTGGTGCAAATCCTATAAACCATGAATGTGGTTTAGCTGGTGTGCCGTTTGGTAAGTTATAATCTGCTGTTCCAGTTTTACCTGCAGCATCAGTACCACTAAAGTAACTCCATTTACCATTCACTTTAGAATCAACAAGATTTTTCATATAATCTTTTATTGTTGCTGCATTGCTTGCACTTATTACTTGCTTAAGAACTTTAGGATCAATAGTCTTAACTGTATTTCCATCCTTATCTATTACTTTACTTACAAGTGTAGGTTCCATCATCTTCCCATTGTTAGCTATAGTGCTTGATACTAGAGCCATCTGCATTGGTGTAGCTAATATACTGCTCTGTCCTATTCCTGTCTGAGCAATACTTCCCTTTTCGCTTGATTTTAAAGTTGGGAATCTGCTGTTTTCAAGAGTAAATCCATTTGTTTCTATTGAATTATTGAATCCATAAGCTTCAGCTGTTCCTTTAAGCTTATCATTTCCAAGTTCCATAGCTAATGTACCAAATACAACATTACTAGATACTCTAAAGGCATCTTTTAAATCAATTGATCCATTTACAGCATTGCTATCATTACTTAATGACTGCTTTTCATTAAATATAATCTTACCATCATCTTCAAATATTCTAGTTGTAACACCCGGCATATTTTCTAAAGCACTGCTTAATGTTATTGTTTTAAATGTTGAACCTGGTGGATACAACCCTGCAGTTGCTCTGTTATATAACTGACTTGGGCTATCATTATTTGCTTCTTTATTAGCCTTAGTAATTTCATTTTCTAAATCATTTGGATTATATGTAGGTTTTGAAACCATAGCTAATATCTCACCTGTTTTTGGATTTAAAGCTACTACAGCACCTTTATTACTTCCTAAAGCATCATAAGCTGCTTTCTGAATAGATGGATCCAAAGTAGTAATAACTCCATTACCGATTTGAATTTCATCTTGTTTTCTTGTTTCAAACATAGACTTTAATTTCTCTATGCTAAAATCATTTATAAGATTTCTAAAATTATTAGTAAGCTTACTATATGTTGTAAGTTCAGTATCATATTTAGCTTCAAGGCCAGTAAGTCCATATCTCGGATCAACATACCCTAATGCATGAGCATATAAATCGCCTTGAGTATATGTTCTTTTTTGTGTAAGTGCACTAACTCTTTCACTTGTTGTTAATGCTGTTCCATTTCTATCGTAGATAGTTCCTCTTAGCACTTCATTTCTCTTTGCCCAAAGTCTCTGATTAGTCTGCTTAGCTGCTATTTCTGGAGCTTTAAATTCCTGAAAATACGCAATATAAGAGATAAGAGCTACAAAGCAAAATAGAAAAACTACCATTACTTGTTTTACGCTATCCGATATATTCTTCAATTTTTAGCCCTCCTCTGATATCTTTTGAAGTATTGCAAGTGCAAAAAACATTGTAAGCATAGAGGAACCTCCATAACTTATAAGAGGTAGTGTAATACCTGTTAATGGAATAACAGCAAATACCCCTCCTATGATAACTAAAACCTGACAAGCTATCATTGCACTAAATCCTATTGTAGTAAGCTGAGAAAATCTATCCTTAACTCTAAATGCTGCTCTCATACCTCTATAGAAGAATAAGAAATAGATTACCATTATTCCAAGTCCAAACACCATTCCAAGTTCTTCGCAAATAACTGCGAAAATTAAATCGGATGTATTTACTGGAACAAATCCTGGATATCCTTGACCTAATCCACTACCAAACATACCACCTGAGGAAATAGCATATAATCCTTGAACTATTTGATATCCTCCTGTATCTGGATAATCCCATGGATTTTTCCACACATCTATTCTTAATTTTACATGAGGGAATAAATGATATGCAGCAAATGCACCTACTGCAAATAATATAAATGTTATAATAACATATTTCTTTTTACCTGTCGCAACATAAAGCATTGTAAGCGCAATACCAAAGAAAATAAGTGCTGAACCTAAATCCTTTTGAAGAACTAAGCAACCAAGAGAAAATGCAATAACTAAAGCAGGTTGCCAAAGTTGCTTAATATCTTCTTTTATATTATTTTTATCTTCGTATTCTCTTAACGCTGACGCTAAATATAGAACAAATGTTATCTTACCAAATTCTGATGGTTGAAAACCAAACCCTCCTATTGTAACCCAGTTTGTCGCACCATTTACTTCCTTACCTAAAATAAGAGCCATTGGCATAATAAGTATTGTTAGTATTAAATAAGTCTTCTTAAATCTATACATTTCCCGTATATCCGGTATAGCAACTACAAGAACTATAAATATTATAATTCCTGCTGAAAACCATATAAACTGTTTAATAGATACAGACGAATTAAGCCTATACATTATGGCCATTCCTATTACCGAAAGAATACAGGCAAAGGTAATCAAAAACTTATCCCCTTGAGGATAAAATTTACGTATTAATACCTGAGTTGCTGTTACAAGTGCACAGACTATAAGTCCCATATATATAGCACCTTTATCTATCGGATCCTTTAGAATAGCTAAGTTTAAAAATAAAGCCATACATAATATATATGTCAGTATTAATAACTTTACCTCATCCTTTTTTATTTTCAACTTTTCCACCTCAAAACATATTTCATATAATCCTTAAAAGTTTTTATAACAAATCAGAAATTTTTATAAGTTACTAATTTATTAAATTAAAATTATTAAGCCACTATATTATAAAAAGTGGCAATTCATATCTTGTAGTAAATAAAATTTTAGCTTAATATCTTAAAAACTGCAGTTCCAATTTGAATTTCATCCTTGTTTGATAACTTGATTCTGCTTGATATTTTCTTTCCATTTAAATAAGTACCATTTGTACTATTTAAATCTTCTAAAAATAATCCATTATTTCTCACAACAATCTTAGCATGATTCCCTGAAACATGTTGATCTGATAATATTATAGAATTATTATCCTTCCTCCCTATTGACAAATCTGACCTTATAGGAATAATTGAGCCTTCTTTAAGATCTCTTCCATTCCCTGAATTTAATATCTCCAAACCATAGCTCCCACTAGTTCTAACTGGTTTTCTTTTTTTGCCACCATTTTTAACATCCTTGTACATTATTTTTAATGCATAATAAATTATTACGTACAATATAACTATAAAAATCAGCCCAAACATTCCAGCTATCATTCTTGAAAAACTCATATCTTCACCTCAATATATATTTCTATATCATATTAATGATTATACAACAAAAAATCAAATATATCATGAAAAACACTACTTTGTAATAATCATTTCACAATTATATCATAAATTGTGAATTAAATAATCATTACTACTTCTATTATTTCTTAAACAATAATAATTTATTAAACAATAAATTAGATTAATGACTAAATTTGCATCTAATCATCAATCTAAATTTATTAATTATTATGCATTAAATTAAATATAGTTTAATTTAAAATTTTCTTTAAATACTTTCCTGTATATGATTTTTCACATTTACATATTTCTTCAGGTGTTCCAGCTTTAATAAGAGTTCCTCCCTTATCTCCACCTTCTGGCCCTAAATCAATTAAGTAGTCTGCACATTTTATCATATCAAGGTTATGTTCAATAACTACAACTGTATTTCCACCATCAACTAATCTCTGTATGATATCAACAAGTCTGCTTACATCATCAATATGAAGACCTGTTGTAGGTTCATCTAAAATATATAGAGTTTTTCCTGTACTTCTCTTAGATAATTCATATGCAAGTTTTATTCTTTGAGCTTCACCACCTGATAGCTGTGTTGATGGTTGCCCAAGTCTTATATAACCTAACCCTACATCATATAATGTTTGTATTTTATTTTTAATTCTTGGGATATTTTCAAAGAATTCTAAAGCTTCTTCTACTGTCATATTTAATACATCATCAATATTTTTACCCTTATACTTAACTTCTAATGTTTCTCTATTATATCTTTTTCCCTTACATACTTCACATGGTACATAAACATCTGATAAGAACTGCATTTCTATTTTGATTATTCCATCACCAGAGCAGGCCTCACATCTTCCACCTTTAACATTGAAACTAAATCTTCCTGGTTTATATCCTCTCATTTTAGCTTCATTTGTCTGAGCAAATAATTCCCTTATTATGTCAAATGTACCTGTATAAGTAGCTGGATTAGAACGTGGGGTTCTTCCTATTGGACTTTGATCAATATCTATAATCTTATCTATATTTTCATATCCTATTATTTCTTTATGTTTTCCTACTGGATTCTTACTCTTATTTACAAGTTTATTTAATCCTTTATAAAGTATTTCATTTACTAATGTACTCTTTCCTGAACCTGAAACTCCTGTAACTGCTGTAAATGTTCCAAGTGGGAATGAAACGCTTAAATTCTTAAGGTTATTTTCCTTTGCTCCTACAACCTTAATTATATTTCCATTACCCTTTCTTCTTTGTTCTGGAACTTTAATTTCTTTCTTTCCAGATAAATATTGACCAGTAATAGATTCTTCACATTTCATAATCTCATCTAAAGGCCCTGCAGCAACTACATTTCCACCATGTTCTCCAGCACCTGGACCAATATCAACAATATAATCAGCTGCTTTCATAGTATCTTCATCATGTTCAACAACTATAACTGTATTCCCTACATCTCTTAAATTTTGTAATGTACGAATAAGCTTATCGTTATCTCTTTGATGAAGTCCAATGCTAGGTTCATCTAATATATATAAAACTCCCATAAGTGATGATCCAATTTGAGTTGCAAGTCTTATTCTCTGAGACTCACCACCTGATAATGTTCCTGAAGTTCTTGATAAACTTAAATAATCTAATCCTACATCCATAAGGAACTGTAGCCTATTCTTTATTTCTTTAACTATTTGTTCACTAATCATTCTATCTTTTTCTGAGAATTCAAGACTATTTATAAAGTCAAGCTCATCTTTTATAGACATTACAGTGAATTCATATATGTTTTTATCTCCTATAGTTACTGCAAGTGCTTCTTTCTTAAGTCTTGCACCTTTACACTTAGGACAATGAGCATCGCTCATATATTGTTCTATTTCACCTTTTATAAGATCAGAATTACTTTCTCTATATCTTCTCTTTAAGGCATTAATTTCACCTTCATATGCATAATTATATGTTGCTCTTATGCCATCCTTTGTATAGTCAACCTTTATTCTTTCTCCATCAGTACCATACAATAATAAATTTAGATGTTCTTTACTCAAATCTTTTATTGGAGTATTTAGTTCAAGTCCATATTCTCTATTTAATGCTTGTAAAATAGCATATGTCCAAGAATCTTCCTTAAGTCTTCCACTTCCCCAGCTTGCAACTGCACCTTCCATTATGCTTAGATTTTTATTAGGTATTACTAGCTTTTCATCTATTTCCATTAATGTTCCAAGACCATCACAGTGATCACATTTTCCAAAAGGTGAGTTGAATGAAAATAATCTAGGTTCTAATTCATCTATACTTATTCCACAATCAGGACATGCAAATTTTTCACTGAATAATGTATCTTCGCCACCAATTACACTTGCTATAACAAGACCATCAGCCATTTTTAATGAAGTTTCAATAGATTCTGCTAATCTACTTTCTATTCCTTCTTTAATTATTATTCTATCTATTACAGCTTCTATATTGTGTTTCTTATTTTTATCTAATTTTATTTCATCTTCAGTAATATCATAAATTTCACCATCTATTCTTACCCTGACAAAACCATTTTTCTTTATATTATCTAATACCTTATCATGAGTTCCTTTTCTTCCACTTACTATTGGAGCTAATATTTGAAGCTTGGTTCTTTCTTCATTTTTCATAATTTGATCTACAATTTGATCTACAGACTGCTTGCTTATTAGCTTACCACATTTAGGGCAATGTGGAACCCCTACTCTTGCATATAAAAGTCTTAAATAATCATAAATTTCAGTAATTGTACCAACTGTTGATCTTGGATTTTTACTTGTTGTCTTCTGGTCAATAGAAATTGCTGGTGATAATCCTTCAATATATTCAACATCAGGCTTATCCATCTGACCTAAAAATTGTCTTGCATATGAAGATAATGATTCAACATATCTTCTCTGACCCTCTGCATAAAGAGTATCAAATGCTAATGAAGACTTACCTGAACCAGATAATCCTGTTAGTACAACTAATTTATCTCTAGGTATCTCAAGGCTTACATTTTTTAAGTTGTTAACCTTAGCTCCTTTAATCACTATTTTATCGTTCATAGTAACACCCTTTCTTTAGTTAACAGTTAGCAATTAACAGTTTGTAGTTCAAATTCCAAAGGAATTTGTCTAACCAACTGCTAATTATTAACTGTCACTTGTTAACTGAGCAATAATGTCTCTTAATTCTGCTGCTCTTTCAAATTGTAAATTCTTAGCTGCAGCCATCATTTCTTCTGTATAATCTTTAATTAACTTATCCTTTTCTTTCTTTGTAAGTTTATTATTTTCAGTATCCACCTTATATTCTACAACTTCTTCTGATACTTTTGTGGCTTCTATAACTTCACGTACATCCTTAATAATAGTGGTTGGAATTATTCCGTTCTTTTCATTATATTCTGTTTGAATTTTTCTTCTTCTTTCAGTTTCTTTAATTGCCTTATCCATTGATTTAGTTATATTATCTGCATACATTATAACTTTACTTTCAGCATTTCTGGCTGCTCTTCCTATAGTCTGAATCAATGATGTTTCAGACCTTAAAAATCCTTCTTTATCAGCATCCAATATAGCTACTAAAGCTACTTCAGGAATATCTAGTCCTTCTCTTAAAAGATTGATTCCAACTAAAACATCATATTCTCCAAGTCTTAAATCTCTTATAATCTTCATTCTTTCTATTGTATCAATATCAGAATGCATATAAGTTGTTTTAACACCTAGTTCTGTTAAATATTTAGTAAGATCTTCCGCCATACGCTTAGTTAAAGTTGTTATTAATGTTCTAAAGCCACGCTCTGTTGTTTTATTTATTTCACTATAAAGATCATCTATTTGTCCCTTTATAGGTCTTATTATTATTTCAGGATCTAAAAGACCTGTTGGTCTTATTATTTGTTCTGCAATTTCATCTGAATGATCAATTTCATATTCTGCTGGTGTTGCACTTACAAATACAACCTGATTTATTTTCTTTTCAAATTCTTCAAATTTTAATGGTCTGTTATCATACGCACATGGAAGTCTGAATCCATAATCTACCAAAGTATTTTTTCTCGATCTATCTCCTGCATACATTGCTCTTACTTGTGGCAAAGTAACATGACTTTCATCTATAAACATAAGATAGTCTTCTGGAAAGTAATCAAGAAGTGTCTTTGGTGGAGTTCCTGCTGCTCTTCCATCTAATATTCTTGAATAATTTTCTATACCGCTACAATAACCCATTTCCTTAATCATTTCTATATCGTAATTTGTTCTCTGTCTAAGTCTTTGAGCTTCAAGTAGTTTATCTTGTGCATTAAGTTCTCTTAATCTATCTTCAAGTTCGCCTTCAATCTGACCTATTGCTCTATCTAAAGTTTCTTTTGAAGTAGCAAAGTGAGAAGCTGGAGTAATAGCTACATGCTTTCTCTCTCCTAAAATGCTTCCTGTAAGGACGTCGAACTCTCTTATTCTATCAATTTCATCACCAAAAAATTCAATTCTGATTCCTTTGTTTGAATATGAAGCTGGAATTATATCTAACGAATCTCCTCTTACTCTAAAAGTACCTCTTGAAAAATCAATATCATTTCTTTCATATTGAATTTCAATAAGTTTTTTTATAATTTCATCCCTATCTTTTATCATTCCAGGTCTTAAACTTATGGTTAATTTTCTATACTCATCTGGATTACCTAAACCATAAATACATGAAACAGATGCTACTATTATTACATCTCTTCTTTCAAATAATGCTGATGTAGCTGAATGCCTCAATTTATCTATTTCATCATTTATAGATGCATCTTTTTCTATAAATGTATCTGTCTGTGGTACATAAGCTTCCGGCTGATAATAATCATAGTATGATACAAAATATTCAACTATATTATCTGGGAAAAATTCTTTAAATTCTGAGCATAACTGCGCAGCTAGTGTTTTGTTATGAGCTAGTATTATAGTAGGTCTTTGAAGTTTTTCTATTATATTGGCCATAGTAAATGTCTTACCTGAACCAGTTACTCCAAGTAAAGTTTGACCTCTATGCCCCTCATTAATTGAATCTACAAGTTTCTCTATAGCCTGTGGTTGATCTCCTGTAGGCTTAAATTTAGAATGAATTTTAAACTCTCCCATACTAATCCCTCCTTATCGAACAGATATTCGCTTATATCTCCATTCTACTTTTCATTATACTCTAAGTCAATATCTGTTCAATATCTATACTTAATCAACAACAATTATATACTCCTTTATTATTAACATATTTATATAAATATATATCAATTCCATCTTAAATCAATTGTAAATTGCTATATAAAAACTGTTTCATTAAATTTAAAACTAAGCCTACATCATATAAAATTATAAAAAAAGATAGAATTTCTTTTTTTCTATCTTTTTAAATTTATTGTTATTAGTTTTTTATTAACTACTTTTTGAAAACTCATTTACCCTTTTTACTTCTTCTAATATTGCTTGAAATGAGTTTTCTTTTATTTCTGTAGTTTCATCTTTTAATATCTTTCTAGGAACTAGAAGTATTCCAAGACGCTTAGTTTTATCATGAATATGCATAAATTCTTCTATTTCCCCATTTTTCTTTTTAATTTTAATATTAACTCTATATAGGCTTTTCTTTAAAATCTTATATATTTCTTTTTCCGAATCTACATTGTCTCCATTAATGGCTAAAACCTTATCTCCGATTTCTAATCCATATTTATTCATTTGCGAATCTCTACTTATATCTAAAATAATTAATCCATCATCACTTAAAAATAGTGGATTATTAGTCTTCTCTGCTTTTCTTTGAATTCTAATCATAAATTCATGTGCTACTGGAGTAAAAATTACAGCAAATAATTCTCCTGCTATTCCTAATCTAGCAACCTGCGCAACCATAACAACACAAATTCCATAAAATGATATATAACATCCACTAACTAATGCTTTTTTTCTTTTAGTTTTTGTAAATGTTACGCTTGAATATCCTATAACTGCATAAAAGGGCATAATTGCAACAATTCCAATTGCAGCTAAACCTGTATTGTTAATCAACTGCCACCAATGAGGCGTATCAATATATAGTTCAACTGAATTATATATTTCAGGTGCCATATTTATAAATATCATAGCTATAGGAAGAAGCCAATATCTTTTAAAAGTATATCCTCCAATAATTTTATTTTCTGATTCTTTAAATACAGGTATAGCACCTCTGTTGCCATCTAACATTACAAGTATTCCTTCCACAATATGAAGTATACCAACAAATAATAATAGATATACAATATTAATTTCAAACAATTCTTTATTAATTGTTTCTGGTAATACACTTGATAAAGTTTCAATTAATATGTTTATTATTCCTAATATCCCAGCCGAATAAGAAAAACATATGTATTTGGGTTTAACAAACATTAATAATATAGAAACAAAAAATAAAAGCTGTATTCCCGACTCATAATTAAATCTAACCCCAAGTTCTGTAAGTATTATACTGCCAACAGTGCCACCCATAATGCCAAATACAAATTGGGAAAGAGTAAGTTCTAAAGCCGACTCACCCTTTCCTCCAATTATTATACTTTGCATAGTTTGTATCTTCTTATTCTTAAAATAAAACACAAACATTAATATTACTAATATAAATACCAATGGAGGTGATATAATTGCACTTGAAATACTTCTTAAAGTATAATTTATTAACTCCACTATTGATCCCCCTGTTCAACCTTTTCCTTAAGCTTATCTATTGCTGTATTCAATTGATTATCTGTTTTTCTGTCGTAACCAGATTCATCTATACCAATTGGTGTAGAAACTTCATAATTTGGCGCTATACCAATTTTATGAATATTTTCTCCATTAGGAGTGTAATATTTTGAAATAGTAACTTTTATTCCACCTATTCCATTATTAAATTTTAATGTCTGTTGAACTATTCCCTTTCCAAATGTAGTATTTCCAACTATTGTTGCTGCTCCATAATCCCTCAAGGCACCTGTTACTACTTCTGATGCACTAGCACTATTTCCGTTAACTAATATAACTAATGGCATTCCTTCAGCTATACCACCAACAGATAATGACTCATTTTTATTGCCATATTTATCAACAGTATATGTAATTACTTTTCCTGCTGGTATAAATTGAGATGCTACTCCTACAGCCTGTGAAAGAAGCCCCCCTGGATTTTCTCTTAAGTCAAGTATTAATCCTTTCATCCCTTGATTTTTTAAATCACTAATCTTATTCTTAAAATCTTCAGCAGTATTTTCATTCATAAATGATTTTATTCTTATATATCCAAGGTCTGAATCAATCATTTGACCGTCAATAACAGTTATTTTAACTTCCTCAGGTATAACATTTACATTAAATGTTTCCTGCTCTCCTCTTTTTATTGTTAGATTAACTCCACTCTCTCCTGATGATGTTATTGTGCTCACAGCCTCACTTAACTGATCACCTGTATACTCAGTATCATCTACTTTTTCTATTATATCCTTTTTTTCAAGACCAGCCTTTTCAGCCGGAGAATCTTTTAAAACAGATAAAACCGTTATCTTATTATCTACATTTGCAACTGTAACTCCTATTCCATTCATAGAACCATTACTCTGTTTCATAAGTTTATCAAATTCTTCATTATTCATAAACACAGTATATGGATCATCTAATGCACTAGTCATTCCTTTAATCGCACCTTCAAGAAGCTTATCATCATCAATTTCACCATCATATTTTTCCATAAGTGTATCTCTTACTAAAAATAATGATGAATATTTATCTACATTATTTTTCTGAACTGCAGTATTCTTTACTGTATCAGAAGTTTTAAACAAAAATATACCTTTTGTAGCCATGTAATTTCCTAAAAATAATGTTGAAGAGCATATTATAATAATAAAACAAATAATAGATATAACATACCACTTTCTCTTATTGCTATATTCTTTAAACAGTCTTTTACTCATTCATACCCCTCCCTTTCTAAATTTTAATTATTTTAATTTCCATATAAATAAATTAGCTCCAGATATAACACATTACATTGCTAATCTGAAGCTAAAATTAATTTTTATAGTGTTAATATCATTCTATATAATAATAACACATTTATTCTACATTTATTCGTCAATATTATACTATTAAGAATTTTCTTAATGCAATTACACTGGCAATTCCACCAACTACGATTCCACCTATAACAAATTTCCATAAAACAGCTGTTAATATGTATATTGGATTAACTAAACTTAAGAAAGCAAATTGTGAAGCTGCCCATCCAAATACACCTTTATAAGCAAAGTATAGAGCTATACATGCTAAAAATGATCCAACTAATCCTATTACCATTCCTTCTATAACAAATGGCCATCTAATGAACCAATCTGTAGCTCCTACAAATTTCATTATTCCAACTTCTCTTCTTCTTGAATAAACTGTTAACTTTGTTGTATTCATTATTAAGAATATTGAAACACCAACTAGTATTATAAATAATACAAATCCAACTATTCTTAAACCTTTTACAAATCCAACTATCTTATCAACCATTTCTTGTTGGTCACTAATTGAATCAACACCTTCAAGACCCTTTACTGCTTCTGAAACATTTGAAGCATATTCAGGACTTTCTAGCTTAACAGTAAATGCTGCTTGGAATGGATTATTTTCAAATGTATATCCTTTTAATAATCCTTCACTTCCATTTATAGTTTCTTGAACTTTGTTATATTCGTCTTCCTTTGAAGAATATATAACATCTTTTACACCATCAATTTCTCTAAGTTTAAGTTCAATTTCTCTTTGGTCTATAACCTTAATTCCTTCTTTTAAGTAAATTTTAATCTCAACTTTATTCTGCACATCTTGTATTCCATTATTAATATTTGTTGCAAGTAAAGTAAATATTCCTAATACAAAGAAAGTAATAAGAACTGTAATTATTGAAGCTATACTTATAGTTTTATTTCTCTTTAAACTCGTACAAGCATCTTTAATAAAATAAGAAATGGTATTAATTTTCATATTCGTACTTACCTCTTTTCTCGTCTCTTACTATTTCGCCCTTTTCTATTGCTATAACTCTCTTCTTCATATAGTCAACAATTTCTTTAGCATGTGTAGCCATTAAAACAGTAGTTCCAGATTTATTTATATCATCTAAAAGTTCCATTATTTCTCTTGCTGTATCTGGGTCAAGGTTACCAGTAGGTTCGTCAGCTATTAATACTGAAGGATTATTAACTAATGCTCTTGCAAGGGAAACTCTCTGCTGCTCTCCCCCAGATAATTCATTAGGAAACATCTTGTATTTATGAGACAATCCAACTAGTGATAATACCATTGGAACTCTTCTCCTTATTTCTTTTGGTGATGCTTCAACGACTCTCATTGCAAATGCAACATTTTCATATACATTAAGGTTAGGTATTAATCTAAAATCTTGAAATACCATTCCTATTTTTCTTCTATAATAAGGTATTTGCTTTCTTGTTATTGTTGATAAATCTTTGTCCCCAACTATAACTTTTCCATTTGTTGGTTCAACTTCTTTAAGAAGCATCTTTATAAAAGTAGACTTACCAGACCCACTTGGACCTACTAAGAAAACGAACTCTCCTGCTTCTATCTCTACATTAATATTTGACAGAGCTTTTACATTATTGTCATAAATCTTAGATACTCCTCTAAATTCAATCATATTCTAACACTCCTTCTTTCAATGTATATTTTGCAAAATTACTGCAAAACCTACAAAATTATTATAACATAAGAACAGTTTCTAATGTTATACAAATTTATTAAATTGGCCATAATATAAATTTAAATTAAAATAATTATCTCAAAAAAAATGTCTGAATTTATATTAAAAAATATAAATTCAGACACTATTCAACCTTGTTTCAACATTAATCCTGCTTTATATCCTTAAAGCCTTCACCTAATACTTCATGTGCTTCTCCAACAGATATAAATGCCTGGTGATCTATCTCTTTTATATATTTCTTTAAATATATAAACTGCTTTCTACTTACTACTGCATACAAAATATTATTTTCACTTTTACTATACGCACCAACCGAATTTAAGAATGTACATCCTCTATCAAGTTCATTCATTATAAATTCACTTATTTCATGGTTCTTTTTACTAATTATAAATACATTCTTACAAGAATTAAATCCATCTATAAATCTATCTACTGTTATTCCAAGTAGTATAACACTTGCCATTGCATATAGTCCCGCATCAATTCCAAATACAAGAGCACTAGCAAATGTAATTATAAAATCAACTATAAGAAGTGATTTTCCTATATCTAAATGAAAAAATTTATTTAGAATTTTAGCTAATATATCTGTTCCTCCAGTAGATGCATTTTCATTAAAAACAATTGCCATTCCTATAGCTGATATTAAAGTCCCAAAAACAGTTGCCATAGTAAGATCTGTTGTTATAGCTACAGGATTCAAAAACTCTTCAATAATCCACAATACAACAGATAGCCCAAGGCTTGCAAAAATAGTTTTAACCCCAAAATTCCCATCAATAAACATAAATGCTACTACAAACAAAACTGCATTTAGTATAAAAGTTAGTATTCCAACTGATAATTGAGGTAATAATGCATTTATTACTATTGCAGCTCCAGTGACACCACCTGCTGCTAAATTATTAGGCGAGAAAAAATATTCTACTGAAATTGCCACTAATATTATTCCAAATGTTATTATTCCATATTCTTTAATTTTTTTCATTGCTATAAATCGCCCCTTTGCATATTGCTGATATAAGTATATATAATCTATAAAACTCTACAAATCTCGTATTTACTATTAGTTTTTAATTATTTATATATATTATTCACTTATAAGCTAATACTTATATATATTTTTCCATTTTATAACGATTTTTTAATATTTTCTTGTGCATACCCCGCAAATTATAACTTAAATACCAAAATATTACAAGTAATTTTATATAAAAAAGCATAGACACATGCAATATAACACATATATCTATGCTTAATAAAATTTTTAAAATAAAAACATTATTATTTTAATGTAATTGCCTTTTTAGCTTTTTCTACTATTGATTGTACTGTTAATCCATACTTTTCTAATAACTCATTTGGTTTTCCACTTTCACCAAAAGTATCTTGAATACCTACCTTTAATACTGGAACTGGACATTCTTCTGAAACAACTTCTGAAACAGCTGAACCTAATCCACCAATTATGCTATGTTCTTCTGCTGTAACAATAGCTCCTGTTTCTTTTGCAGCCTTAATTAATAGTTCACTATCTATAGGCTTAATTGTATGAATATTAATTATTCTAGCATTTATTCCGTCCTTAGCTAATTCTTCTTTAGCTTGTAATGCTAATTCAACCATCATTCCTGTAGCAATAATAGTAACGTCAGTACCCTCTGCTAAAGTTATACCTTTTCCTATTTCAAACTTATAGTTCTTTTCATCATTGATTACATTAACAGCAAGTCTTCCTAATCTAACGTAGCAAGGTCCATCATAATCTGCAATCGCAAGGATTGCTGCTTCTGTTTCTACTGCATCACATGGATTTATTACAGTCATTCCTGGTATACTTCTCATTAATGATATATCTTCAATAGATTGATGAGTCGCTCCATCTTCTCCAACTGTTAATCCTGCATGCGTAGCACATACTTTAACATTTAAATTAGGATAGCATATAGAATTTCTTATTTGTTCAAATGCTCTGCCAGCTGCAAACATAGCAAATGTACTTACAAATGGTATTTTTCCACATGTTGAAAGTCCTGCTGCAACTCCCATCATATTAGCTTCAGCAATCCCCATGTTTATAAATCTTTCTGGAGCAACAGCTTTAAATTCTGCAGTCTTAGTTGATTTCGATAAATCTGCATCTAATACAACAACATTTTGATTTATATTTGAAAGTTTTACTAACGCTTTTCCGTAAGCCTCTCTAGTTGCTATTTTATTACTCATTAGTTTTCCCCTCCGATTTCTTTTAATGCCTGTTCACATTGTTCTTTACTAGGTGCATTTCCATGCCATCCTGCATTATTTTCCATAAATGATACGCCCTTACCTTTTACTGTATCACAAATTATAACTGTTGGCTGTCCTTTTTTATTCTTTGCTTCTTCTATTGCATTTCTTATTTCATCATAATTATGACCATTAATTTTTAGAACATTCCATCCAAATGCATCAAATTTCTTATCGATAGGCGCTGGATTCATTACATCTTTAATATCACCATCAATTTGTAATCCGTTATTATCAACAAAAGCAGTTAAATTGTCTAAATTATAGTGAGCTGCTGACATTGCTGCTTCCCATACTTGACCTTCTTCTAATTCTCCATCACCAAGAATTGTATATACTCTATAATCTTTTTTATCTAGTTTTCCTGCTAATGCCATACCTACTGCTGCTGAAATTCCTTGTCCTAATGAACCTGTAGACATATCTATTCCAGGTAAATCATTCATATTAGGATGCCCCTGTAATCTTGAACCAGTCTTTCTTAATGTCATTAATTCTTCTACATCAAAGTAGCCTTTTCTTGCTAAAGCGCTATATAATGCTGGTGCTGCATGCCCCTTAGACAAAACAAATCTATCTCTGTTAGAATCTTTAGGATTTGAAGGATTTATATTCATTTCTTCAAAAAACAATACAGACATTATGTCTACTATTGATAGTGATCCTCCTGGATGACCAGATGCTGATTCTGTAAGCATAGTAATTATGTCTTTTCTCATCAGCTTTGAAATATTTTCAAGCTCTTGTTTATTATTCATTAGTAGAACCCCCTAGTAAATTAATTTTTCTCATATATTATGTTGTTTTTTTGTTATATTTATTCTATCACATATTTTAGATTTTGTATATACTATTTATAAATGTGCTACACTTTATTATTAATATAAAAACAGCTTGTACAATTTTAATGCAAGCTGTTTTTATGATTATTTTAAGCTAAGGCTGATAGCTAATGCTTTATCAACCTTTTTCATATCTTTTTCTGTCATATGTCCAATCTTTTCTTTTAATCTTTTTTTATCCAAAGTCCGTATCTGTTCTAAAAGCACAACAGAATCCCTGTTAAGACCATACTCTTCAGACGATATCTCTACATGAATAGGTAATTTTGCCTTATTAATCTGAGAAGTTATTGCTGCAATTATAACTGTTGGACTATATCTATTTCCAATATCATTCTGTATTATAATAACAGGTCGTATTCCTCCCTGCTCTGACCCAATAACAGGACTTAGATCAGCATAAAATATTTCCCCTCTTTTTACCACAATGTTTGCCATATCAAATAATCACACTCCGCAAATCCATGCCTCATACTCATTAACATCATCTAACACATATTCAGAGCCTAATTTAGAATACTCTAAATTTATTTCAGCCATTTCTTTATAACCCTTTTCCATTTGTTTGACAAAGTCTTTTAAAAGTTCTTCATCACTATATTCTATTAATAACCCTTCTATAAATCTACTGTTTTTTTCTAATTTTTTCTTACAATTATCTCTTAGATTTAATAGTGACATAATTTCGCCTCCATAGTAGTAAAAAGTTTCATTTACATATCATTATATTGCAAAATATGTCAATTTGTCAAAGGATTAATTCTCTTATTTTACCAATTAAATTATAACAAAGACTTTTAATTTTATCTGTCAATATACCCCTTTATACCATATAAATATGTACCAATTTATGTTAATAACTAATGTTAACTCTGTCTATTTAGCTTGAAATATATTTTTATATATTAATCCAATTTACCTCATTTGTTTATCTAAATATATTTTAAATTAAGAGTTTCTTTTATTTTGAAAAAGAAACTCTATTTCTTGCATTAAAATAATTCATCGTTCAATTGTTTCTCTTCTAAAAATTCATTATATTTAATAATAATTCTTTCTTTCTTATTTACATCATATATTTTTAGCAATACAGGGTTCCCAGTATTTTTATTGATATAAAATTGTGCATTATTTAAATGCTTATTTTTACAATTATAATCTATATCAAGCTTTAAATATATTTCATCGCTCCATTCTGGCTTTATTTCTTGTATTTCTTTAGCATCACTATTTGAAAATATATTTTCTAAAAATGCTAATGGATATATTATATCCATATCCTTATCTAGAGAATATTCATCATCATTATCTTGTATTTTTATCTCTCCACCTTTGTATACCTTAACTCTATCTCCCTCATCTTTAAATTCAATTCTTACACCTTTTTCAGCATCGTAATACTGTTTGGTATTTTCCTTATAATCTAATTTTTGATTTTTAAATTCATACTCAACTGAAGAAGTGTAACATTTCATGTTTTTTAAATTGTTAACAATATCTTGATTAGTTGGAGCCGTAATATATCTGCATACTATAATTATTAAAATAATTAATAAAGGTATAGTAATCAAAGCACCTATCAAGAATTTATTATTTATTGTTTTAGAGTTTAAATTCATAAATCCCCCAGTAAATTATTATTACTGTAATACTATTATGAAACTCTATAAATTTTTATTCTAAATAAAATTAACTATTTCATTTATTTTCTTAGGAAGATTTTCTATTATATCTCTTGCATTTATTATGTAATTTTCACTACTTAAGTCATCTGCTATTTTTCCATGAATATAAGCTGAAATAAGAGCTGAATCCATTAAATTCATTCCTTGTGAAACAAAAGCATTAATTATACCTGTAAGTGCATCTCCCATTCCACCAGATGCCATTTTACTGTTTCCAGTAGGATTTATATATGTTTTTTTTCCGTCTGTAATTATAGTGTTATAGCCTTTTAATAAAATAATTATCCCATATTCTTCTGCTGTTTTTTCAGCAATTGCAATTCTATTAGCCTCTATGTCACTAATTTTCTTGTTAATAAAACGAGCCATCTCACCAGGATGTGGTGTAATAATACATCTTCCTTTTAATTCAGATAATAAATCCTTATTATCTGCTAAGATATTTATTCCATCTGCATCTATAACAATAGGACATCTACTCATGCTGATAATTTTCTTTAGGATATTATATTGATAAACTCCAGTTCCCATTCCTGGCCCAAATGCAATAGTATCAGCATTCTTTATAATATCAACAATTCTTTCATCATCTATAGTTATAGTCATTGCTTCTATTAGTTTATTTTCAAGGACATTTTGAACTTCTTTTGAGCTGCATACTAAAGTAGTTAATCCAGCACCTGCTCTGACAGTACATTCTGTTGTAATAAATGCTGCCCCAGTAAATCCACTATTTCCAGCAACAATTATAGCTCTACCATAATTACCCTTATGATCATACAACCTTCTTTTAGGCACTAAATCTCTATATTCATCCTCTTCTAATATATTGATAACCTTTCCCAAGTCTTGTTTTATATTGTTTGGTATACCTATGTTTAAGATCTCTACATTTCCGATATATTCAAAAGCATTGTAATTTAAAAACCCCTTTTTTATTGCTTCAAATGTATATGTTTTATCTGCTTTTACTGATATCCCCATAACTGCTCCAGTATCACAGTTTAAACCTGACGGTACATCTATTGCTGCTATGTATCTACCATATTTATTTATTTTCTCAATTACATTCTCGAACATCCCACATATGTTCTTGTTTAAACCCACTCCAAATATTGCATCTACAATAAAATCATAATTTTTTAAATCACTTATGAATTTATCATCAATATCTTCTTCGCATTTTATAAAAATAATATTTTCACCATTAGATATATTAATCAATATGTCTAAATTGCACTTAAAGCTTTCTGTAAAATTATTGTCTTTGGAAATTATATAAACCTTAACTTTCTTTCCCTTAACTATGAGTTTTCTAGCTAGTGCTAATCCATCTCCTCCATTGTTACCCTTTCCACACAATATTAAAAAAGATTCAGCTTTGTCATTAACTTTCTTGTAAACCTCAGAAGCTGCATTCTCCATAAGCACTATTTCTGGAATACCAATATTGTTTATGGTGTTTCTGTCCATTTCACTACATTGATCTGATGATAAAACATTAATCATTCTATCACCTCCAAAATTGCATATGCTATTGCATTTTCTCTACTATGTGAAATACTAACATGAATTTTAAAATTACTTAAAGATAATATTTCACAAATTTTATCACTTAAATTAACAATAGGCTTTCCCTTTTCATCTCTTAAAATTTCAATATCTAACAAACCAAATCCTCTAAATCCTGTTCCCAAAGCTTTACTTACAGCTTCCTTTGCTGCAAAATTACCCGCCATTACTTCAGCTTTAAAATTTTTGCTTTTAAAATAATCCTTTTCCTTACAAGTAAATACTTTATCAATGAAACTGGTTGTTCTCTTAACTGCATTTTCTATTCTATATATTTCAATTATATCTGTTCCAATTCCTGTAATCATACTATCGCCTCCATTTAGTAACATCTTACCATAATGAATTAATAAATATTTACTTTTTTATCTTGTGCTATTCAGTGATTTAATTAAATATTAAATTTACATACATTATCATCAACATAAGCTCCTAATACATCAACTAAATGTATTGGCGAAAGTTGATTGCTCCATATTTTTACAAGCATTTTTTCCACATCTTCTTTTTCTGGAGAAATGACATCTATCTTATCTCTCTCTAGATTTACATTTTTTGATCCAATATAATCTTTTCGTTCTACTTCAATCCCATATGCTGTTACCCCATTAAATTTCTTATTAATTAGTCTATAATAATATCGAAATTCTATATTTTTTTGTTTGTTGACACTTTTGTACTCCTCAAGAATATTCATAAATTCCACTCCCCTTTATGTTAAGTTTACATCTAAATGTTAGCACATAGTTCTTTAATAAAATGTCAAAGTATGTACTAATATTCTAATAATCATATTTTTTTTATTGACAATATAAGATGCTAATCTACTTTTTACAACATACAATAATAAATATTATTACTATATTTCTTTAAATCTTGCCGAACTATGTAAAATGATTTAAATAAAAAAAGAGCTTTCGCTCTTTTTTGTCTCATAATTTCTCTTATTTTAACCATAATCGAAATTTATGCCCATTTAAATATAATCAGCACAATTATAGCACATTTTTTTTACATTTTATTATTTTTATTCTATAAGGAAAATTTGTATATATTAACAGCTTATTTCGTCTTCATCACTGCTCTTTTTATAATTTAAGAACTTAAAATCTTCGGCAATTACTTCTGCAACATACCTCCTATTTCCATCCTTATCTTCATAACTCCCTGTTCTTAATCTACCACTTAATGTAAGCATACTTCCCTTTCTTAAATACTTACAAATTATTTCTGCCTTTTTTCCAAATACAACAACTTGTATAAAATCAGCTTCTCTACTTCCATCTGGTAATTTAAAATTCCTTTGTACTGCAATAACAAAACGAGTGTATGTTTTTTCTCCATTTTCACTTTGTTTTAACTCTGGATCTTTTGTTAATGTACCTAATAAAATTATTTTATTCATTTTTTACCTCCTGAGTATATTTCTTCTTAAGTAATACCCACTTTAAGCAAATATATACACATTACAGAGGAAAAAATAATATCAAAAATAAAATATGCTTTAAATATCTTAAGTTATGATTTTCCTTTGTTTCATCTGAGATCTAACACAATTAATTTCAACACCTAAAATAAAAATCATTGAAATTAAAAACAACCATGTCATTAGAATAAATACAGTTCCAAGACTTCCATAAAATCTTGAATAATGACTAAAATTATTTACATAAAAAGAAAATGCAAACGACATAACTATCCATCCCACAGTACTAAATACTGCACCTGGTATTACTTCTTTTATTTTAAGCCTCTTCGATGGTGCTACACAATAAATTCCTGAAAAAATAAACACCATTACAATAAATATAAAAGCATGCCTAAACATATCCCATATAAATGAAAATGAGCTGTATATTGGTATAATTCTCTTAATAAAGTCTCCTATTATAGTTCCAAAAACTAGCATAGATAAAGATAAAATAATTATTATAGCCAATGCCAATATTCCCATCATAGAAATACCAGCTCTTACTATAAATGATCTATTTTCCTTAAAATTATAAGCTTTATTTACTCCTTTTATTACTGCCCTAAATCCTGATGAAGAAGTCCATATCATAAGAAGAATAGATACCCCTAATAATCCTGTATGCTGGTTATCGAAAACTTCCATAACCGTTGATTGTGTAAGTTCTACTATACTTTGAGGAAGTAACCCATTAAGGCTATTAAGTACTTCAGAAGAATTTAATTTACTAAATCCCACAAGAGTTACTAAAAATAAAATAAACGGAAAAAATGATAACATCAGATAATATGCTAATTGAGAAGATAATGCGACAACATCGTCATTCTTTATTTTTATCATAAGATGAATCAGCACATTAATCCTTCTCCTTATTGTCGAATTATTTTTATTCATTTAATCACCATTTTCTTTCTAACTATTCACAATTTAATTTAATTTAATTTTACTTATAATAAAACAATTATAACGTGCTTTTTATAGTATATGCCACACTTTTTTTATTAATCCCAAAACTTATACTTATAATAACTACATAATACTTTCACTATTTTTATTGTTTTTAAAAATAATTAATAAAAAGCAGACTTTCAACAAATGTCTGCTTAAAATATATTATTTATTAAACCCATATCCTGAAAAAATTAATAGTCCAAAGCATGCTATATTAAAAGTAACTATTATCTCAACACATTGAAACCACTTTTCTTTTTTATGAGCCTTATAAAACTTTGATTTTCTTTGAAAAATATCTGTAAGAACTAATACAATTCCTTGATATAGACCATAAATAATATAATATACTTCAAATCCATGCCATATCCCCATAATAAGCATTGTTAAAATCTGTGCCACATGGGATGCAGTAAATCTACTTTTAAATCTCTTTTTTCTCATCGAATTTAATACAAATCTTGAAAAAATATAATCTCCAAACCATCTAGATAATGAAATATGCCATCTAGTCCAAAATTCTTTCATATCTTTACTTAAGAAAGGCTTATTGAAATTAATAGGAGTTTTTATCCCTAATATATAACTTGTTCCTATAGCAAATGCACTATAACCAGCAAAGTCAAAAAATAAATATAGGCTATATGAATACATATATTTAATTCCATGATACCAAGAAATATCCTTAGGTATTTTATCAATCCAAAGTACATTTATAAGTGCTGAAATAATGAATTTATATAATATTCCTTGAAATATGTATTCAATCCCTTTAATTAGATAATCATTTATATACTCTTTTCTTTCTATTCTCCTATTTAAATCTGAATCGAATCTTCTATATCTATCTATTGGCCCTGAGCTTAATGTAGGGAAAAATATAATAAAATATAATGTTTTTATCAAGCTTATTTCATTGAGTACACCATCATATATTTCTATTACCATCTGTATTACCTTAAAATTCAGATACGATAATCCCAAAAAACCAACGGCTCCAATTGAAGTTATTGAAGTTATTTTAGCAATAAGCACTGGTAAAATAGATAAGAATAGAAATATATAATAAATATACTTATTATCAGTTCTTTTTCTTATTTCTAAATACCCCTTAATTACTAGGATCTCTACAAATAAGAAAATTAAAAATAATAAAAACTCCATTTGCCCAGATTTAATAACGCCCTTTATATTTCCTTGTATAAACATAGGATATATTTCATTAAAATTATGTCTCATCAGTATCGGTATCATGATTATAGATAAAAATAATCCATAGTATTTAATAGGTTTCTCTAATATTCCTAAAATCACAGCTGGCAATAAGAAAATAATTAAAATATACAGGTAAAAATAATCTCCGTATTGTTCTAAGGTCATTTTTATTCCGTTACTGAAAACTTATAAAAATCTATAAAAAATTATAAAATCTTATGTTTCATTCCTTTTTCAATGTATCTGC
>NZ_JABAGC010000015.1 GCF_012843905.1 Clostridium sp. SM-530-WT-3G | reverse complement strand
CCTCAATAAGATTATATCATAAATAGAAATATATTTTTATATATTTTTATAGATTATTTTTAACAGTTAAAAGCCCCTCTTTTCTAAACATAATCCTATGCATAATAAATATAATACTCATATGCTACAAATTATAGTTTAATCACTTTTGAAACAAACTTCAATGATAGGCCATAATATAACTTATTAAAATACAAGACCTATAGAAGCTAGCCAAACTTCATATAGGTCTAAAATTTAAATTACGTCTATAACAATATTATTCTCAAATATAATCCTATTCAACTGATACTGGCTTTATATCCCATATTTCATCTGCATATTGTCTTATAGTTCTATCACTAGAGAATGTACCTGCATTTGCAAGATTTACAAGGCATTTCTGTGCCCATTTCTTTTTATCTTTATAATCTTCAAATACTTTTTCCTCTGCCTGCTTAAATGCATCAAAATCTGCTAATACATAGTATTGATCTATTTCCCCAATTAATGCATTATATAAATCTTCAAAATACCCTGTTCCACCATCATCTAACGTACCATTAATTAACGTATCTACAACTCTCTTTATTGATGGATTTTGTAAATATAATCCTTTTGGATCATAACTATGATTTATTCTTTCAATATCTTCAACTCTTAGCCCAAATATATAGTTATTCTCTTCACCACTCTGCTGAACTATTTCTATATTTGCTCCATCATAAGTACCAAATGTAGGAGTAGCATTTAACATAAACTTCATATTTCCAGTACCAGATGCTTCTTTACCTGCAGTTGAAATCTGCTTTGATAAATCTGACCCTGGGAAAAGTTTTTCAGCATAAGAAATTCTATAATTATGAACAAAAACAACTTTCATCTTCTTTGATGCTTCTTCATCACTATCTATTAATCTTGCAATTTCATTTATAAACTTAATTATTCCCTTTGCCCTTCTATACCCTGGGAATGCCTTTGCTCCAAAAATAAATGTTGTCTTAGGCATATCTAAATTTGGATTTTCCTTTATCCTATAATATAAATCCAGGATATATAAAGCATTTAATAACTGTCTCTTATATTCATGAAGCCTCTTTATTTGAATATCAAAGAATGAATCAGGATCTATTATTATTCCTTCTTCTTGTTTTATATATGCTGCTAATTGAACTTTCTTAATATGCTTTATATCCATTAATTTCCTAAGTACTTTTTCATCATCTTTATACTTTTCAAGATTCTTTAGTAGTGTCAATTTTTTTACCCATTCTTCCGTACCTAAAAGTTCAGTAATAAATTCTGATAATTCCTTATTACATAGCCTTAACCATCTTCTTGGTGTAATTCCATTAGTCTTATTCTGAAATTTATTAGGATAAACATTATACCACTGTTTCAATTCAACCTTTTTTAATATCTCTGTATGAAGTGCTGCAACACCATTAACAGCCCTTCCAACAAATATAGCTAAATTAGCCATTCTTATTTGATTATCAGCAACAATTCTAAAGTTCCATATTGCACCTTCATCATAACCTTTCTGCCTAAGCTCATTCATAAGTGCATCATCTACTTGATATGAAATTTGTAATAATCTTGGGAATAACCTATCAAAAAATTTAACATCCCATTTTTCTAATGCTTCTGCAAGTATTGTGTGATTAGTATATGCAAAGAATTCTTTTGCAATATTTAGAGCATTCCAGAAATCAACATTTTCTTCATCTACTAAAATTCTTATAAATTCAAGAATAGATATAGTCGGATGTGTATCATTCAATTGTGCTACATTATATTTAGAGAATTCTGAAAAATCACTTCCAAACTTCTGCTTATACTTCTTTATAATGTCCTTCATAGATGCACTTGAGAAGAAATATTGCTGACGAAGTCTTAATATCTTTCCTGCTTCTGCAGTGTCATTTGGATATAATACTCTTGAAATATCCTCTGCTTTATTTCTTGCAGATACAGCATCTATATACTGCTGATTATTAAATAAATTAAAATCAAATTCTCTTAATGCTTCGCACTGCCAAAGCCTTAATGTATTTATATTTTTTGTTCTATATCCTATTATAGGTATATCGTATGGCACAGCTTTTACTGTCATATCAGAATATTTTATTATCTGAGTTTCATCGTCCTTTCTAATTCCCCATACTTCTCCATATTTAAGCCATGTATCCTCACATTCAGTCTGAAATCCATTTTCTATATTTTGTTTAAATAATCCATTGCTATATCTAATTCCATACCCCATAAGTGGCATATCTAATGTTGCTGATGACTCTACAAAACATGCTGCAAGTCTTCCAAGACCTCCATTTCCAAGTCCAGCATCTTCTTCTACCTCTTCTATTTTATTTATGTCAATTTTTAATTCTTCTAAAACCTCCTTCACTTCATCATAAAGTCCTAAATTAATAAGATTATTACCGAGTGCTCTCCCCATAAGGTATTCTGCTGATAAATAATATGCCATTCTTCCTCTACTATATGTTTCCTTTGTTTTATTCCAATTATCAATTATACTTTCTAATATAGTTAATGATACTGCATTAAATATTTCATAATCTTTTGCTTCTTTCAAAGAAATTCCATGCTTTACCTTTAAGTATCTCTCAATCCCTTCCTTTATTTTTTGTTTGTCCACTTCTATTCACACCTTCCATATATTTTAGTCATCCTATAAATTTTATTTGCAAGCTCATCTGTAAATACATCGTCTTTTGCTCTCCAACTCCAATTATTATTTAAGGTTGAAGGCATATTCATACGTGCTTCATTACCAAGATTTAAAAAATCCTGCATTAATCCTATGGAAATATCAGCTACACTGCTCCATACCCCTCTAATAATTCCCCAATTATATCCCTCTTCTTTTGTCAAATTCAAATATTCCTTTGCATTCTCTACATGTTCTTTATTTCCTGTAGTCTCAATCCATCCTCTTACAGTATCATTATCATGAGTTCCTGTATAAGCAACACAATTATTTTTATAGTTATGAGGTAAATATATATTTTTTGAATCTCCATCAAAAGCAAATTCCAATACTTTCATTCCTGGAAATCCAGTCTTTTCTTTAAGTTCTATTGTCTCTTTTGTAAGAAAACCTAAATCTTCAGCTATTATTTTTAAATTTTTAAATTGTTTATTTAATACATCAAACAATTTCATTCCTGGTCCTTTTAACCACGTTCCATTTCTAGCTGTCTTTTCTCCATTTGGAACTGCCCAGAACGATTCAAATCCACAAAAATGATCTAATCTTAATACATCATAAAGCCTTAAGCTTTGCTTAATTCTTTTTACCCACCATTCATACTGTGTTTCATACAAGTACTGCCAATTATAAACTGGATTTCCCCAAAGCTGACCATCTTCAGAAAATGCATCAGGTGGACATCCTGCTACACTTATTGGATTTAGTGTATTTTTATCTAAAAGAAATACTTTAGGATTGCTCCACACATCTGAACTATCTTCTGCTACATATATAGGTATGTCTCCAATTATATTTATTTCATTTTTATTTGCATATTCTTTCAGCTTATTCCATTGTTTAAAAAATTCATACTGTAAATATTTCCAATACTCTATTTCTTCTTTCAGCTCATATTTATATTTAATTATTTCATCATTATCTCTTATTTTTAACTTTTTATCCCATGTATTCAATGGTTTAAAATTTAATTTATATTTTATTGACATAAATAAGCTGTAATCATCAAGCCAATCTTTTTCTTGTTCCTTAAACTTTTCAAAGTCCTCATGAATTTCCTTTGAAAAATTATCAAATGAAATTTTTAATACGTTCATTTTCTCTGTAAACATTAATCCATAATCTATAACTTCAGGATTATTGCTAAAATTTCTATCCTTATAATCTTCATCTTTTAATAATTTCTCTTCTTGTAACATATCAAAATCAATTAGATAAGGGTTTCCTGCAAAAGCTGAAAATGATTGATAAGGTGAATCTCCATAACTCGTTGGTCCTAAGGGAAGTATCTGCCAATATTTTTGCCCAGACTTTTTTAAAAAATCACAAAACTTATATGCTTCTTTCCCAAATGTTCCTATACCATATTTCCCTGGCAAAGATGTAATATGCATGATTATGCCACTACCTCTATCCATTCTCAATACTTATATACCTCCATATTTATTAATACAATAGATTTTTATTCTTCCCCTTTTTCCTAATAAAAATACTTATTCTTTGTTTAAAATAAATAATATAATAAAACTTTAGAATATATATAATAAATATATTCTAAATATTATTTGTTAATGATTTAATTGCATATTTTTTAATATCATACTATAACAAGTTAGTAAGCAACTTAAAAATATATACTCAACATATTAATTATTATGCAAAAAAATCAACCAGCTATCTTTCTCAATAACTGGCTGAATCATACGTTGATTAAATTACTTATTATGTCTTTGTTTCCATATAGAAAATGCAATTTTAAATATAACTGCATCTTTAAATTTTCTTATATCATATTTAGTATACTTTTGAATCTTATCTAATCTATATATCAAGGTATTTCTGTGAACATATAAACTTTTAGCTGCTTCACTCAAATTAAGATCAAGTTCAAAAAATACGTCTATTGTTTTTATCATGTCGTTATCAAACTTCGAAAATCCCTCATCAAAACTAAGCGCTATACTTTTTTTTATATTTTCATCTAACCCATCCATAAATTTTTCAAAAATAAGACTGTTCTCATCTAAAATCATTTTAGATATATTATACTTCTTAGCTAACTCTATATCATGAACCATTTCATCATAAAATCCTTTTATTTGATCGTACGACTTTATATTAAGATATCCTATATAACATTTTTCATATATAGAAGTATATAATGTTTCATTTATACTAGATGTATGTTCTACTATATTCTCAAAATTCCCCAACAAAATTATATATTCATTATTTGATACAACTAATGCTTTTGTACTAGAATATATATTTTTGATTATTTCAAGTGCTTCATTGAGCTTCTCAGAAACATTTACAACAATCATAAATGTTTCTGAACGTAAAGGTATATACTCTTCTATACTTTCTTTTGAAACATCGTTGTTATTTAATATCTTAAGCAGGACCTTTTCAGAATTAGTATTACTTTCTACAAACTTGTCCTTAATAAAAAATTTTATTAAATTGACAAAATCATCATGCCCTTCTGATACACGTAATGTATAATTACTGTGTCCTACAATAAAATTTGTTTCTAGAACTTCACCTTTAAATAATTTAGGATCAGCTGTATATATTCTATTATTGTCTATATATAATTCAAATGGAATTTTACAACTAATATATATATTTTCTAAATATTTAGCTAATCCATTCATAACTTCACCTCAATATATTTTCTTACGTTTCTGCATTTTATACTAGCATATTCTTAATTCAGAATCTTTATCAAATATATGGATATTTTGATTTTGTACATGTAATGTTATATTATCTCTACTTTCAAATTTAGTGCTTCCTTCAACTTTAGCAGTCATGTTATTGTTTCCTGATTTAAAGTAGATGTAACTTTCTGCTCCCATTCTTTCAACTACTTCTACTTCACCTGATACTATTGTTTCTGGATTTTCTGATACTAATTCTTGTTCGTCACTTAAATGTTCTGGTCTTATACCAAAAATCACTTCTTTATTTACATATCCCTTATCTTTTAATATTTTAGCCTTAGCTTCTGGTAATAATATTTTATTATGCTCAATTTTACAATATAATTTTCCTTTTTCTTCTATAGCAATACCACTTAATAAATTCATTTGAGGACTTCCAATGAATCCTGCTACAAATAAATTACTTGGATTATTATAAATATTAAGCGGAGTATCAACTTGTTGGATTATACCGTCTTTCATAACAACAATTCTAGTACCCATTGTTAATGCTTCTACCTGGTCATGTGTTACATATATGAATGTTGTTTGTAAGCTTTGATATAATTTAGATATTTCTGTTCTCATTTGAACTCTAAGTTTTGCATCAAGGTTTGATAAAGGTTCATCCATAAGGAATACTTTAGGATTTCTTACAATAGCACGTCCAAGAGCAACTCTTTGTCTTTGACCTCCTGATAAAGCCTTTGGTTTTCTATCTAATAAATGTTCAATATCAAGTCTCTTTGCAGCATCCTTAACTTTTCTATCTATTTCTTCTTTAGGTTCTTTTCTTAATTTTAATGCAAATGCCATATTATCATACACTGTCATATGAGGATATAATGCATAGTTTTGGAAAACCATGGCTATATCTCTTTCCTTAGGTTCTACATCATTAACTAATCTTCCACCAATATATAATTCACCTTTAGATATTTCTTCTAGACCTGCAATCATTCTTAATGTTGTTGACTTACCACATCCAGAAGGACCAACAAATACTATAAATTCTTTATCTTCAATTTCTAAGTTAAAGTCTTTTACTGCTGTAACGCCTCCATCATAAATTTTATAAATATGTCTTAATGATAAATCTGCCATTTTTATTCCCTCCATAAATATACTAATTATTTAATTTCTCTCAACCTTTACTGTCCATCTTTGTCTGTCTTATCTTTCTTTATGTAACTATTTTACACCATGTAATCCTTTAATATCCATATTAAATACTCACAAAACCATCTTGTTTTTTTTGTAAGAATATATAAAATTTTCATATTTAATATTAACTTTATAATTTATATATAACAAAAAACAGTACTCATGATTTAGAATATAATGTTCTCATGACATACTGTCTTATATTATATGAATATAGGTTCGTTTAAATATTAATTTTATATGTTAGAAATTATTCTACTTTATGCAATCAAATTAAATACCAATACTAATTTATTTATATAAAAGAAAAACACTAGGCGTTAACCTAGTGTTTTTCATATATACGAGATAAGCCATAAGCCGGGTTCTGTACTAAGCAATCATCTATCTAGGCTTACTGTTACCAATAAGCTCAAGCGACGCACCCAGAGGCGGGACGGGCAGCCCCTATATGCCTCTCTATTCGGTCTTGCTCCAAGTGGGGTTTACATAGCCGTGAAGTCGCCATCACGCTGGTGAGCTCTTACCTCGCCTTTCCACCCTTACCTGATAAATCAGGCGGTATATCTCTGTTGCACTATCCTTCAAGTCACCCTGACTGGACGTTATCCAGCACCCTGCCCTGTGGAGCCCGGACTTTCCTCTCCTAAATCTAGTCTAGCAGCGATTGCACGTCTTACTCGCAAAAATTATATTATCATATTTTCTTTATTTGCGCAAATAATTTTTACTTATATTAAAATGAAAATTATTGTAAGTAAGATTAATATAACCAAACCATAAAGACTTACTCCACATAATAATAACACTATTAAGATTATATAAAGAATAATTGCCTTTGGACACAATAGTATCATAGCCCATGGAGACTTACCTTTATAAAAAGGTGGAAACCACCCATTTGGGGGCATTCCATTATTTCCACATGGATTTCCTCTTTTACAGTTTTCTTTATCTCCAAACATTCCATATACTGATTTTTTTATATGCTTATTCATTTTCTTTATCCTTTTTCTTAAATCATTATAAGCCTTTCCCATCAGTTCACCCCTTTTTTATTTATTGGGTCAAATTTCAATTTATATTTACCATAATTATTTATATGCTTTTATATATGCTTATTTGCATAAAAAAAGGAAATGCTCTTACTGAACATTTCCTTTTACTATCTTATTTAATGATTATTTTAAATAAATTCATATGGGTCTTTTGATTCTTTTGACTTAATAAATTCTACATCTTTAAACTCATTCTTTAGAAATTCTAAAGTTTTTAAAAATACAGAATATTCTGTACCAAAGTGCCCAGCATCAATTATGCTTATACCCATTTCTTTATAATCAGATACAAAATGATAAGTAGTATCACCTGTTATTATACAATCTGCCCCCATACTTTTAGCCATTCCAAAAAAATCTTGACCACTTCCATTTATTATTGCTATAGTATTAACTTTTTCACAGCCTCTTGCTACTCTTAAATTCTTAATGTTTAATTTCTTTTTCACATTGTCTATAACATCATTTAATTCAGCTGCTTCATCAAGCTTAACTATTCTCCCTATACCACAGTTTTCATAACCTTTTCTTTTATTTGGATCCATAATAGAAGAGCTTTTATATCCAAGCATATCTACAACTGCTTTATTTATTCCATTTTCGGCCGAATCAAGATTTGTATGGCATGCATAAAGATTTATGTCATTCTTTATAAGTTTAAGTACTTTATCTCCAGTAAGATTTCCTTTAACTATGCTATTAGGCTTTCTAAAGAATAAAGGATGATGAGTTATTATTAATTCACATTTTAAACTTAATGCTTCTTCTATCACCTCTTTAGTGCAATCTAAAGCCATAAGTACTTTTTTCACTTCAGTATCTTCGTCTCCAACCATCATCCCAACATTATCATAATCTTCTTTAAGAAATTTTGGTGCTACTTTTTCAATTTCTTTAATAATTTCTCTTACTTTACTCACTGAATTTCCTCCTAAAAAGATTTAAGAATATCTTCAATCATATTTATTTTATCTTGAAGTTCTTTTTTTCTAAGCTGTGCATGCTCTGTATCATCTTTAATAAATCCCACTATCTTACTATAATGTTCCACCTTATTTTGTAAATAAGATTCAAATTCACTAGTTTTATTATTTAAAAGATAAGGACTTATTTCATAAAATATAGGTTCTAATTTAGTGTACTCTCCTTCTTTATATCTAACCTTAAAAAGTTCATAATATTTTCCTTCATCTACACACACATCTTCTTCTATTATTTCATAATCATGAGTATATAAATATTCTCTTAACACTTCAGGATTTTGAGCTGGCTGTAATATAAGATAATCTAATTTCTTTACTTTTTCAAAATCATGTTCTAATATATCACGTATAAGATTTCCTCCCATACCTGCAATTATTATACCTTGAGCTTCATTTTTATTTAATGGCTGTAATCCACCTCCTAATCTAAGGTCAATAAACTCACTTACTCCATCAAGGCTTGCATTAATCTTTGCCTTTTTTAAAGGATCTTTATTTATGTCTGATGCTATAACCTTTTTAGCTATGTTGTTTTTTATTAAATATATAGGTATATATCCATGATCTGTACCTATGTCCATTATAACGTCACATTTATCTAATTTATCTACTATCCATTTTAATCTTCTGCTTAAATCCATTTTTACCTACCACCACTTTATTCAGTTAACAGTTAACAGGTAACAGTTAACAGTTATTTTTGTTTATCAAATAAGGAAGAAGCACCTAAAAAATAGGTGCCTAGTCTAAGTAATCTTTTAACTTTTTACTTCTTGAAGGATGTCTTAACTTTCTTAAAGCTTTAGCTTCAATTTGTCTTATTCTTTCTCTAGTAACATTAAATTCCTTACCAACTTCTTCAAGAGTTCTTGCTCTTCCATCATCAAGACCAAATCTTAATCTTAATACTTTTTCTTCTCTTGGAGTTAATGTATCTAGAACATTTATTAATTGTTCTTTTAACATTGTAAATGCTGCAGCTTCAGCTGGTGCTGGTGCTTCATCATCTGGTATAAAATCTCCTAAATGCGAATCTTCTTCTTCACCTATTGGTGTTTCTAAAGACACTGGTTCTTGTGCTATCTTTTGAATTTCACGAACCTTATCTACTGGAAGATCCATAACTTTTGATATTTCTTCTGGAAATGGGTCTCTACCAAGTTCTTGTAATAATTGTCTTTGAACTCTTATTAACTTATTTATAGTTTCAACCATATGAACAGGAATTCTAATAGTTCTAGCTTGGTCTGCTATAGCTCTTGTTATTGCCTGTCTAATCCACCATGTAGCATATGTTGAGAATTTATATCCCTTTCTATAGTCAAATTTTTCAACAGCTTTTATAAGACCTAAGTTTCCTTCTTGAATTAAGTCTAGGAAAAGCATACCTCTTCCTACATATCTTTTTGCTATACTTACTACAAGTCTTAAGTTTGCTTCTGCAAGCTTTTTCTTAGCTCTTTGATTTCCTTCTTCAATCTGTTTTGCATATTCTATCTCTTGTTCAGAAGATAATAGAGGCACTTTACCAATTTCTTTTAAATACATTCTAACTGGATCATCTATAGCTATTCCTTCTGGAACAGATAAATCTAGTTCTTCTTCTTGTGCTGCTTCAACCTCAGGGTTTTCTCCTACAATTTCAATGTTCATCATTTCAAGAACTTCATATATTTTCTCTATTTGTTCTGGACTTAAATCTATATGATCCATAGTCTCCATAATTTCTTTATATGTCAATGAACCATCTTTCTTACCCTTATCTAGTAATTCTTTAACCGCTGACATTTTGGCATTTTTATCATTTTTATCATTATTATTTTTCTTAGAATTAGTTGCTTTTGCTTTTACTTTTTGTTCCATTCTAAATTGCCTCCTTCCGTTACAACCTTAACCTCTTCCCTTTTATCTATGTTGATAAGCAAGCAGTTCTCTAGCTATCTGAATACTTTCTTCAAACTTTCCTTCTTTTTCTAGCTGTTTTTGTTTCTTTTTTAATTCATCAATTTTCTTTTTAATTTTAAAACTTTCAAGTTGTTTTAAATAATCATTTATCAATTTATCCTTATTACTTAAGTCTAAAATATTCTGTTCTTTAATTTTTATCAGTTCTTTAGAACTTTCAACATCATCACAACGACTTTCTATGTAAGATATTATATTATTAGTATTTTCATTTTTGCCTTGTAATATTAAAGAATAAATTTTATTATGAGATTCTACTATAAAATCTCCTTCTTTTATTACCTCTTTTAATTCATCATAAAAATCATCTTCTAAAATCAATTTAAGCAATGCTCTTTCAGCCTTTAAATAACCTGGCTCTACATATAATTTTGTTCCATTTTCTTCCTTTTTATTCATGAAAATATCTTCTTTTTGACCTTTCGCCATAACTTCTGATAAAAGGTCATATAAAGCCTGTTCTTTTATAGATGTTTCTTCAGAAATCTTCTTTATATAAACATCTTTTTCAATGGGATTCAGTTCTGCTAATATTTCTGCAAACTTCTCTGCAAACTTAATAACTTGGCTCCCATCTTTAAAATCAATTCCGTCAGCTGCTCTTTTTATTCTGTATTCAATTAAAGGTAATGCATTTTTAACTAATTTTAAAAATGCTTCTTTTCCATTGTTTCTTACAAATTCATCAGGATCCTTTCCCTGAGGCACTTTTAGTACTTTTACATCAAATCCAGTATTTCGTAAAATCTCTAAACCTCTTAATGTAGCAGTTTGACCAGCAACATCCGCATCATAAGATATTATTACCTTACTGACATAACGTTTTAAAAGCCTTGCCTGATTAACAGTTAATGCTGTACCAAGTGAAGCTACCGTATTAGTAATTCCATGCTGATGAAGAGAAATTAAATCCATATATCCTTCAACTATGATAATGTAATCTTCTTCAAGCTTATTTTTTATAGCGAAATTTAACCCATACAGATTTGTTCCTTTTTGGAACACCATTGTTTCTGGTGAATTTAAATACTTTGGTTTTGAATCATCTAAAACCCTACCTCCAAATCCAATAACTCTTCCTCTAACATCAAACACGGGAAAAATAACCCTGTTTCTAAATCTGTCATAAGTGTTTCCGCTTTTTTCACTTTTTAAAATAAGACCTGCTTCCAGTAATAAGTCATCTCTAAACCCTTTATTACGAAGATAATTTATTAATCCATGCCAGCTGTCAAATGCATATCCCAGACCAAACCTTTTTATAACTTCTTCTTTTATTCCTCTTCGTAAGAAATAATCTTTAGCCATTTTTGTTTTCTGAAGATTTGCAAAAAAATACCTTGCTGCTTCTACATTTACCTTAAATAATAAATCTCTTTTTTTAGATGCTTTACTGTTTTCATGTCCTCCTATTTCTAATGGGATTCCTGCTTTATCAGCTAGATGCTTTACTGCCTCTTGAAATGTAAGTTTTTTATATTTCATTACAAATGTAATAACATTTCCTGCTTCTCCACATGAAAAACATTTATAAATCTGTTTTTCTGGAGAAACGCTAAATGACGGAGATTTATCATTATGAAATGGACATAATCCCGTAAAATTTCTTCCTGCTTTTTTTAGTCTTACATTTTCTGAAATAATATCAACAATGTCATTCTGTTCTTTGATTTTTTCTATTACTTCTTCTTGTATCCGCAAGGAGTCATCTCCCTCCCCACTGTTTTTTCAACAAATATATATTATTCGACATTATAAATTTTTTTCCTCCTTATTTATATGAAAAATTCATAATAAATTTATGCATATAAATTGCAGTCCTAAAATAATAATATATTCACGCTATTTCTATTTATTCTTTTTTTTATTATAAAATCCTCTTTAATTTTTAAAATTTATTTTACTATAGATATTATTATGCCTAATAATAATATTTAATAATCAATAATTACTTTTGGTATAAACAACTTATTAAATAATAACAAGCAATAATCATCGCTCATTCCAGCAATATAATCTGTCACACCTCGTTTTAATCCTTCTTTTTCCACTATATTACTATAAAGCTCTGGCATTTCATATGGATGTTTTTCAAAATACTCAATAAGTTCATAAAGTACGAACTTTCCCTTATTTCTTTCAATTTTTAACGTATCCCCTAAATATATATTTTTGAACATAAACTTTCTAAGTTCAATCATAGCTTCATTTATTTCATTGCTTAACCCAATTTCTCTCTTACCCTGAGCTAAATTATGAGTTGATGTTTTAATAAAATCACTTATTAATGTATTTAGCCTCTGATTAGAATAATATCCAAGAACCTTTATAATATCCTTAGGTATTTGACTTAAATCAAGTAGTCCTGCTCTTATTGAATCATCAATATCATGATTAAGATACGCCATCTTGTCACTATATTTAACCACAATACCTTCAAGAGTTGTTATATCATTTATAGTTCCAAGACCACTATGATGAAGTATTCCATTTATAACTTCTTTAGTAAGATTTAATCCTTCTCCTCCATTTTCAAGTTTTGAAACTACTCTAACACTCTGTTCATTATGTCTGAAGCCTTCTTCCAAATATTCATTTAATACTTCTTCACCTGTATGAGCAAAAGCTACATGACCTAAATCGTGTCCAAGTGCTATAGCCTCAATCAGATTCTCATTCAATCCAATTCCAACTCCAATATTCCTAGCAACTTGTGACACTTCAAGTGTATGTGTAAGTCTTGTTCTATAATGATCACCAGAGGTTTTTATATATACCTGTGTTTTATGTTTTAATCTTCTAAATGACTTACTTTGAATAATTCTGTCTCTGTCTACCATATAACAAGTACGCATTTCATCATCTAATTCTTTTTTTTCACGCCCTAAAGATTTTGCTGAAAAAGAAGCTTCTTTAATTAATGTCAAGCTTTCAAAGTTCTCAATTTTTTCTTTCACATTCATATATATCACCTCTTTTTATGTATTCTATATTTATCACTATATTCCTCTAATTATGACCTATTTTTATTATTTGCAATAATTACAAAAATAATATATAAAAACTCAGTTTTTTAACATTTTTCTTTAATTCTATACGTATATTAATCCCTTATTATTAATATTATTATTAATGAAAACTTCTAATATTATTTAACACTACCAATTTGAAAA
This sequence comes from Clostridium sp. SM-530-WT-3G, assembly GCF_012843905.1. Lineage (GTDB taxonomy): Bacteria > Bacillota > Clostridia > Clostridiales > Clostridiaceae > Clostridium. Next base: position 45,606 of record NZ_JABAGC010000015.1, on the reverse strand, counting down.
GGAGTGTATTTATGAGCACAAATTTTATTCCATCAAATAAAACAAGCCTTTCTCCTAAAATTATAAAGCAATCTGTACTTCCTAAATATAATTTATATAACGCTGAAGTTTCTACAATAAAATTTAAAGATACCGAAAAACAAAGAGCAGTATATAGAGTAGACTATAATAATTTAAGTTATTGCTTAAAAAAAGTATATTACAGCAAAGAAGACCTTCTTTATGTTTATTCTGCATGTGAATGGCTTTACAGAAATAATATACGTGTTCCCAAACTACTTCCTACAACTGACCAAAACCGTTTTGTAAACTATAATAATATGCTTTTTATATTATCTCCATGGGTAAATGGAGTCCGTTGCAGTTTTGATAATATGGACCATGTTATTATTGCCATACAGAAGCTTTCTGAAATACATTCAAAGACACGATCTTTTAGACCTATTTTAGGTAGCTCTTCAAGAGAAGGATTTGATGATTACTACATATCTACCCTTAAACATTTTGAGGATTTATTAAAAACATCTAATTCAGCCTTTAAATATAGAGATAAATTTTCAAGACAGTTTATTTCAAGCTTCGATACAAGTATAAAACTTGCTGAGCTATCTTTAGATTTTGCTTCCAAAATTCATCATGACCAATTAAGCCGTTCCTTATGTCATGGGGATTATGTAAATAAAAATTTACTTTTCCCTGAAGATTTAAATCCATGGATAATTGATTTTGATAAATGTAAAACAGATTATTCAATGAAAGACTTAGGCTATTTTATGCGAAGAATACTAAAGAGAGAAAATACAAAATGGGATATTCCACTTGCAATGTCGATTTTAAAAACATATAACAGTATATCTCCAATGACACAATCAGATTTTTACTATATATTATCATATATTTCATTCCCTCAAAAATATTGGAAGATATCAAGAGATTATTATAAAAACATACACAAATGCAATAAATCCTCATTTTTAACTCTACTAAATTCCTCTATCAAAAGAACTAACAATCAATATGAATTTTCTGTAAATCTTCTTAAGGAAATAAATCTTGCATTCAATTCAAATTTGACATTAAATATATAATATAAAAAGCCTATGAGATTTTATTAACTCTCATAGGCTTTTATAATCTAAATTATTATATTCAAAAAATATTATCTTGGATTTTTAACTTGTGCTTGAGCTGCTGCAAGTCTTGCAAGTGGAACTCTAAATGGTGAACAAGATACATAATCTAATCCAATATTATGACAGAATTCAATTGATGATGGATCTCCACCGTGCTCACCACAAATTCCAAGATGTATATCTGGGCGAGTCTTTTTTCCTTTTTCTGCAGCCATTTTAACTAATTGGCCAACACCAATCTGATCTAATTTAGCAAATGGATCTTGTTCATAAATCTTACTATCATAATAAGAAGTTAAGAACTTAGCTGCATCATCTCTTGAGAATCCAAATGTCATTTGAGTTAAATCATTTGTACCAAATGAGAAGAATTCAGCTTCTTCTGCTATTTTATCAGCTGTAAGAGCTGCTCTTGGTATTTCAATCATAGTACCAACTTTATATTTCATATCAACGTTATTTTCTTCAATAACCTTATTAGCAGTTGTAACTATAACATCTTTAACATATTTTAATTCTTTTACTTCCCCAACTAATGGAATCATTATTTCAGGAACTATGCTATATCCCTTTTCCTTATTAACTTCAATAGCAGCTTCCATTATAGCTCTAGTCTGCATTTCTGCTATTTCTGGATAAGTTACTGCAAGACGGCATCCTCTATGACCCATCATAGGATTGAACTCATGAAGTTCTGCTACAGTAGCTTTTAATTCTTCAAAAGTAATACCCATCTCTTTAGCCAAAGCTTCTATATCTTCATCAACACTTGGTAAAAATTCATGTAATGGTGGATCCAATAATCTAATTGTTACTGGTCTTCCTTCAAGAGCTTCATAAATACCTTTAAAATCAGATTTCTGCATTGGAAGAATCTTGGCTAATGCAACTTTTCTTTGATCTACATCTTTTGATGTAATCATTTGTCTTACTGCCATAATTCTATCTTCTGCAAAGAACATATGCTCAGTTCTACAAAGTCCTACCCCTTCAGCTCCAAATTCAACTGCCTGTTTAGCATCTCTTGGTGTATCTGCATTAGTTCTAACTTTTAATTTTCTTATTTCATCAGCCCAAGACATAAATGTTGCAAAATGTCCTGAAATTTCTGGAGTAACAGTTTTTATTCTTTCTCCATATACATTACCAGTAGTACCGTCTAACGATATAAAATCTTTATCAGTATAAGTCTTTCCTGCAACTTCAATTGTTCTTGCTTCTTCATTCACTTTAATTGCACCACATCCTGCAACACAGCATGCACCCATTCCTCTTGCTACAACTGCAGCATGTGAAGTCATACCTCCTCTTACAGTAAGTATTCCTTTTGCAGCAATCATACCTTCAATATCTTCAGGTGATGTTTCTAATCTTACAAGAACTACATCTTCACCAGCAGCAGCTCTCTCTTTTGCTTCATCAGCACTAAATGCAATTTTACCACATGCAGCTCCTGGTGATGCAGGCAACCCCTTAGCAATAGGTTCTGCTTTCTTTAAATCTTCACTTAAAAATGCTGGATGAAGTAATGTATCTAACTGTTTTGGTTCTACTTTCAAAATAGCTTCTTCTTTGCTTAGCATTCCTTCAGCAACTAAATCAACAGCTATCTTTAATGCAGCAGGAGCTGTTCTCTTACCATTTCTAGTTTGTAAGAAATATAACTTTCCTTCTTCTATAGTTATCTCCATATCCTGCATATCTTTATAGTGATTTTCAAGTGTATTAATAATACCAACTAATTGTTTATATATTTCTGGATTTTGCTCTTCTAATTTTCCTATTGGAAGTGGTGTTCTAATACCAGCAACAACATCTTCACCTTGAGCATTCATTAAATACTCACCAAAGATACCTTTATCACCTGTTGCTGGGTTTCTAGAGAATATAACTCCTGTACCAGATGTATTACCTTTATTACCAAAAACCATCTGTTGAACATTAACAGCTGTTCCCCATTCACCAGGAATATCATTTAACCTTCTATAAACAATTGCTCTTGGATTTTCCCATGACCTAAATACAGCCTTAATGGCTTCTACTAATTGAGTTTTTGGTTCTTGTGGAAAATCTTCACCTTTTTCTTTTTTATATATTTCTTTAAACGCAGTAGCTAATGCTTTTAAATCATCAGCATTTAATTCTGTATCATATTGAACATGTTTACTTTCTTTCATTTCATCAATTTTATCTTCAAATAATCTCTTATCTATTCCCATAACAACATCTGAGAACATTTGAATAAATCTTCTGTATGAGTCATATGCAAATCTAGGATTGTTTGTTAAACCAGCCATAGCTTCAACAGCTACATCGTTTAATCCTAAATTTAATATAGTATCCATCATACCAGGCATTGATACTCTTGCACCAGATCTTACTGAGACTAATAGAGGATTTGTATTATCACCAAACTTCTTACCTGTAGCTTCTTCAAGTTTTTTCAAACTTGCATATACCTCATCTAGAATTTCAGGTGAAATTGTCTTGCCATCCTCATGGTATCTTGTACATGCTTCAGTAGTTACTGTAAAGCCATGAGGAACTGGTATTCCTAAATTAGTCATTTCTGCTAAGTTAGCGCCCTTTCCTCCAAGCAAGTTTCTCATTGAAGCATTTCCTTCACTAAAAAGATATACGTATTTCTTTGTCATCTCAATACTCCCTCTTTTCTTATAAATTTCTCAATATATACTAACAATGCTTTTTATACATTGCAGCTACCCTAATAAATAATTCCCATTTTTTATTTTTTTATTCCCCATTGCTTCCAAGTTTAACAAATAATTTTGTAATATTAGTCTTGGAAACCTTACCAATTATCCTCACCTGTTCTTTTCCCTCTTCATCATTAATTCTTTCAACTACTGGTATACTATCTATTTCATGCTCTATTATTTTTTTAGCTAAATCATATGCATTATCATCTTTAGAAGCACAAATTATATTAGGCATTCTAGTCATAATTACACCTACTGGAACTTTATGAATATCCGTTCCTCCTATAGATATTTTTAAAAAGTCCTTTCTTGATACAGCACCTGTAAGTACTCCATTATTCTCAATAAAAAGAGTTCCCACATCATTTAAAAATAAGAATACGATTGCATCATACACCATTGTATCTTCACTTACTGTAGTTGGTTTTGACATTATTTCAGATACCTTTATTTTACTTATATGTTGGTAAACCAAACCACTAGATGACTTTCCTAAATACACATAACCCACCTTAGGTCTAGCATCTAATGTTCCTATCATTGTGAGAACTGCAAGATCTGCTCTAAGCGCTGCTCTTGTAACCCCAAGTCTTTCTGCCAATGATTCACTCGTTATTGGCTGATTTTCTTTTACTAAGTTTATTATTTCTTCCTGTCTAGGTGATAATTTCAACCTAATCCCTCTTTCTATACATACAAGAAATATTTGTAATTTATTCTTTAATTTGGATTACAAATTTATTATATCATGTAATTATTGTTTTACTAGATTAAATTTTCAGAAAAATCAAACAAATTTCACAAATATTTCTTATATAGTAATTTTATATTATTTTTTTAGTTTTTTATCTCTATATTTCCTAAGAATTCAATTTATTTTCCATCTTGAGAATTATCATTTTTCTCCTGATCTTCATCATCAAATTTTACTGTATAACTATATACAACACCTTCATCTGCACTTTTACCATTAGTTTTAGTGTTACTCTTATTCCATATATTTTCTTCTTTTACTTCATTGACTTTATTCTTCATTTTATCGGCTAAATCAGTTGCTTTAGCTTTAACTTCATTTGTAACTTTTGATACATATTTATTTATTACTTCAACAGTTCCATCTTCTCTTGTAATTTCTATTGTTATTTTAGTTGCTATAGCTGCTATAATTCCAGCTGCAAGTATTGGTGGTATTACTACTGCAATCACTCCAGCTGCTATTCCTGCAGTTACAGGAATATCTACTAATTCTTCATCATCTTTCTTGATTTTTATTCTTGTTACATTTCCTTTTGCAATTAATTCTTTAAACCAAGCTTTTAATTCTTCAATAGATATAGCAGTTTTACAGTCACCTTTAAAATCATTACAAGAATTGCTTACAGCAATTTTATCTTTATTATTCTTTTCAATATAAATTAATGCTTCTAATACATCACCATCACATGCTTCTAACGCTTCTTTTGCTTCAGCATATGTTACCTTTGTCCTTTCTCTAATCATATCAACTTTTTCTAAAGTTATTTTTTCCATTCTACATCACTCCTTAATAAATTTCAGCATCTCTAAACTCTTAGGTTTTTTAGCATAATTATTAGATATCAAAAATGTAGTAACTTTTTCAATCTCTGCTTTTATCTCCTTATTTAAGTTTAGTCTATAAAGTTTATCCATATTCATATTCTTTAAAAATCTTAAGGCATTATATGCACCTTTTGATATATATAAACCATGTTCCTTAGGGCACTCTTCACATACTCCACCATAATAAGAAAGACTTATATAATTTGAAGCAGATATTTTCTTTTTGCATATACTGCAATTATCCAATATCAAATTGTATCCTGTTGCTTTTAATAATTTTAACTCAAATGCCCTTACAAGCAGTTCATAGTCAAGAGCATCAGTATTAAGAAGATATAATGTTGTGATAAAATCCCTAAATAACTGTACATTAGTTTCATTATCTACACATGCAATATCAATCAATTCACATAGATACGATGAATAAGTAAGTTTATCCAAATTCCCCAATAGTCCTTGAAATGAATTGAGTATCTTTCCTTCCTGTAGAGTATATAGATTTTTCCCCTGAAAAACCATATAATCACCATAGCATAAAGGCAAAGTAAGAGCTAAAAATTTACTTTTACTCTTTTTAGCTCCTCTCACTATTGATTTTATCTTTCCCAATTTTTCAGTATAAAACCAAACTAACTTATCATTCTCTCTATAATCTTGAGTTTTTATCACAACAGCCTTAGTTTCAAAAACTGCCAGATTAACCATCTCCTATTTATTTTTCTTATATCCTAATTCCTTTAATAAGAGCTGATTATCTCTCCACTCTTTTCTAACTTTAACCCATATCTTTATATTTACTTTTGCATGTAGAAATCTTTCAAGCTCATATCTTGAAGTTTCACCTATTCTCTTAAGTGTCTGACCATTTTTACCTATTATTATTCCTTTATGTGAATCTTTTTCACATATAAGATCTACTTCTATATGATATGTTCCATTTTCTTTCTGCTTCATTTGAATTATATCTACAGCTATTCCATGAGGAACCTCATCTCTTAATGTTCTTAATGCTTTTTCTCTTACAATTTCAGATACAACAAATTTTTCTTGAACATCTGTTATCATATCGTCTGGATAATACTTAGGTCCTTCTGGCATAGCCTTCTTCATCAATTCAAGAAGTGTATCAACATTTTTACCCTTTATTGCTGATATAGGTATTATTTCATCAAATTCAAATGCTTCTGAGTACATTGCAAGGCTTTTTGCAACTCTATCCTGTGTATTTTCATCTACTTTATTTAGAACTAAAAATACTGGGCACTTTTTGTTTTTTAGAGTTTCTAAAATAAATTTATCTCCTCTTCCTATTTCATCATCTGGATTAGTTAAAAATAAAACTAAATCAACATCTTTTGTTGATTCTTTAGCTGAATTAACCATAAATTCACCTAACTTATGCTTAGGCTTATGTATTCCTGGTGTATCAACGAAAATCATCTGAAAATCATCACCAGTTAATATTGTCTGAATATTATTTCTTGTTGTTTGAGGTTTATTTGAAACTATTGATAACTTTTCACCCATTATATAATTTAATAAAGTAGACTTTCCTACATTCGGTCTGCCCACTATAGATATAAATCCTGATTTAAACATTTTTCCTCCTTAAATAGCTTTTTCTTATCAAATTAAGTTAAGCTTCTTTGTAAGATTTTATATTTCTTCTTAATCTTTATATTATGCTAGTTTATAAATAGTATACTCTATTTATTTTCAATTTACAATTTACAATTACTAACTAGGTAATCTAATATTATTAGTTAGTTACTAACATATACTATAATATATTTCTAATTGAAAAATAATCATTACTTTTTTATTATATATTGTAATTATTAAATTGATACTTTTTCAATTTATCTAAACTATATACAAAAATAAAAAGATACACCTTAAGCATATCTTTAAAATTATTAGTTTTTTAATTTTCAAAAAACAATATATGTGAGTTAAAATTCCTATAATCTAAACACTGTAAAGATAAATAACGTAAGAAGAATTCCAAACACTGCTCCTACCACTACTTCAAATACTGTATGAACTTCAGAATCAACCCTACTCTGAGCTGTTATTACAGCTAAGATAAAACTTAAAAGTATACATGTTGGTTCTTCAGTAATAAGAGAAATAGCTGTAGCTATTGAAAATCCTAAAGCACTATGCCCACTAGGCATTCCACCTTTAAGCGGCGTTCCTTCCCCAAAAATTGCCTTTACAATTATTGTAGCAATACATACTATAACTAATACAATAAATATTGTATATGGCTCAGAGCTTTTAACTGTATTAATCAAAGAATATGAAATATAGCTTAGTTTATCCCAAAATATCACATATCCTACAAGTACAGCATTTAACGCTGTTACAAGCACTGCACCAGCCGCAGCATTTTTTGCAACCTTAGCTAGAGGATGATAATAATTAGTAGTCATATCAATTGTAGCTTCAACAGCTGTATTTACAAGCTCTGCACTTATAACCATAGTTATAGTCATTGCAAGGGCAAGAAACTCATACTTTGTTATATTAAAGAAAAAACAAGCAACAAGTACCCCTAAACACACTACTAAATGTATTCTCATATTTCTTTCTGTTCTTACTGTATCTATTATTCCATTTATCGCATTGTTGAAACTATCTAAAACTTTTTTCATTTTCATCTTAAACACCCAACTTTTCGGTTAATAGTTATCAAGTAACAATTAACTCATACCCATTAACCACTATTTATAATATACCTTACACCATACATCTATATCATAAGTAACTTATTACTATTATACTCCTTATACAAAAAATTACATAAGATATTCAAAAGAATATCTTATGTAATTTATATTAAAAAACAGTTCGCTGTTTTTTCCTGAAACTGTTACCTGTTAATTGTTAACTGATAACTGTTTTAATCTTCTCTTGTTATATTTAATTTATTTAAAATTTCCTCTTCTCTTTTTCTCATAACAACCTTATCGTCTTCTTCCATATGGTCGTATCCTAGTAAATGCAATATAGAATGTACTACAAGATATGAAGCTTCTCTTTCAAAGGAATGATTAAACTCTTTTGACTGCTCTAATGCTCTTTCTAAAGATAAAACAACGTCTCCTAAAACAAGTTCTTCTCCATCGCAGTCACTTTGTGAAAACTCATAATTTTTGTATATTTCTTTAAACACTTTCTTATTTTCATAATCAAGCATTGGAAATGATAAAACATCCGTAGCCCTATCTATCCCTCTAGTCTCATTATTTATTTCTCTTATTTCGTCATTATCAACAAAAAGCAATGAAACTTCACAGTCTACTTCAACTTCTTCTTCTTTAAGGGTAAATTCAATTACCTTTTTCAATAAAGAAACTAATTCTTCATCTGCTTCTATCTTTTCTTGTCTATTATCCACATAAATCATTACTTTTCATTCTCCTTCGTATTATTTAATTCTTTTATTTTTTCCTTTGGATATTCAACTCTGTGATGATAAATTCCATTTAATGCTGTAAGGAAGCACTTTTTAATCTTTCGGATATCATTTATAGTAAGATCACAATTATCTAGTTGTCCTGAAGATAATTTGTCATTAACTATATTATTAACCATTTCCTTTATTTTATCTTCGTTTGGTTCCTTTATTGAACGTACTGCTGCCTCAACACTATCAGCAAGCATTATTATTCCTGATTCTTTACTATTTGGAATAGGTCCAGGATACCTAAAATTTTCTTCCTTAATATCATCAGGATTTTCAGCATTATTTTTAGCTGTGTAATAAAAATACTTTACAAGTGTAGTACCATGATGTTGAGCAATAATATCTTGAATTACACTTGGTATATTGTATTTCTTAGCAAGCTCAATACCATCTTTAACATGAGAAATAATAATCTTTGCACTTAGTTCTGGATCAAGATTATTATGTGGATTATCTCCCCCTATCTGATTTTCTGCAAAGAAATATGGTTTTTGAGTCTTTCCTATATCATGATAGTAAGCTCCTATTCTTGTCACAACTGAATTTGCTCCTACTTCCTCTGACGCCATCTCTGCTAAATTTGCTACAAGCATACTATGGTGGTATGTTCCTGGTGCATCCATCAATAATTTCTTTAGTAATACATTATTAGGATTTGAGAGTTCTAGAAGTTTTAATGTTGTAACTTCATTAAATGATCCTTCTAAAAATGGTAAAATTCCAAGTGCTAATACTCCCGAAAGTGCTCCACCTATAAATGCAAAACCACTCTTCATAAGAACTTCAACAAAATCACTTGATATAAGAACTCCAGTTGATAATGTAAGTACTGAACCCACTATAGCTATATATCCTGTAGAATAAATCAAATCATTTCTCTGCTGCATTTTCTTGAGTAAAGTTGCACCTAATAACGAAGTTACTACTCCAACTATTATAACCTGAACATCAAAACTATTTGTTGCACTAATAAGTATTATATTTAATATACTTACAAACATAGAAATTTTGTAATTTAACAACAATGTAAGCAGCATTGGTGCACATGCAAATGGAATAAGGTATGGCGAAAAACTTCCAATAGCTCTTGCTAATACTAATGATCCTAAATTTATTACACTTATTAATACAAGTTTTTTAGTATTATTGTAAATATCTTTATAATTTCTATATATATAATTATATTGTAAAAACAATATTGATGATAAGAACAAAACTAAAATTATATATACATAAGCATATTTTGACTCTTTATCATTATCAAGCATTCCCAAATCTGATAATATATCTAATTGTTCTTGTGTAACTGGAACACCTTCTTTAACAATTATTTGATTCTGCTTTATCATAACTTTAGTAACATTTTTTTTAGCTTCATTAATCATTTCTTGTTTCTTTTCATCATCAAGGAAAAAATTAGGATTAATTTGTTTTTCAACCACTTCACCTAATACTTCAATAAGATTTGCATTAAGATTAAGTTTTTCTACTTCATTTACTGCATTTTTTCTAGCCGGTTTTAATTCAGTTTCCTCATCTTCACCAATATTCTTTTTATATGCATTATCAATAATATTAATAATCTTTTGTTGTATACCATCTAAATCTTCTTTAGGTATAGCTAACAATATCGCATATTGATTATCTGATAATGTAATACCTCCCACTCCTTTTAGCTGAGATATCTTATCACTTTGTGAGGCATTACTATCGCTCAATTCTACTAATTTTGAAAATAAATCTTTTATATTATCTTCAGCTGTATTTTTCACCTCTGTTTTTTGAGTATACTGATTATCTACTTTTGCTACAGCCTGTTCTTCCTTCTTTCTGGTAGCTTCTTCATCAATTGTATCCCTAGGAGCCTTTATGTCCTGCATAGGTATCTGACCGACTTCTAAGCTATATTGCTTTGGTGTTACTGCAGTTACAATTAATATATATGCAATCACAAAAACACCTATAAATAATAAATTCCGCTTAAATTTATCACTTATTTTTCTAACACTATTTTTTTTATTATTCATGTTACTCACCTTTTCATCTTACATCAAATACATTATGAAATTCCCTTTGCAATATCTTGCTGTACAGTAAATAGAACTCTTACCATAATATTATTTTCATCAATTTTATCAATAGTAATCTTTTTATCTATTATTTTACTATCGTTGCTTAATGTTTTACTCAATGACTGCTCTAACTTTCTGCTAGCTTCATTAACTGCTTTGTCTTTATCCTCATTTACTTTTTCAGGCTTCTTTTCAAAATATATTGTTTTGTTAAAACATCCATTGTTTTCTTCTATTTTATCATAATATTTATATCTATCTAAAACTTTTTTTAAGTAAATTTTTTTACCAAAAACATTTAGATACATTTCATTTTTCTTGTTTCCACTTCTAGTAAGTTTATCACCATTTATCTGTACTTCCATATCTTTTTCATAAAATGTATTAGCAATAACAGTTCCTTTAGGTTTTACTTCTCTCTCAAACCCTTCTCTTCCTTGAACTCCAAGTATTAATGTATCTCCTTTTTTAACTATATCTCCAGGTTTCACTGCTGCATTCCCAGAATAAGTATATACCCTCTGTATTTCTCCATCCATTTTTGCAACTACTTCATTAGGATTTTCATTTTCCTCTAATGATGGAGGATTAATTTTCTCTTCTATTACAAGCTTTAATGTAGAGCCTTCAATTCTTGTCCTAATCCACATTATTTGATCATTTAAATTTTCCATTTTTCTTTCTATTTCATATACATTTAAGTCTGTCTTTTTAAGCCCTGGCTTAATTCCTATTTCATTAAGTTGCTGTCTTATTTCAAATGGAGATATATTATTCTTCGTATCTATTTGTATTGACCATATAAAATTAGACATAACATAAATTACTACAAAAAACAATATACCTCCTATTATTAGGGATATTCTTCTCTTCAATAATATAAATAAAAGAATCCCTCCACTTTTATCTACAACTTTAAATTTTCCTTTTAATCTTTTTATAACATCTACAGTTTCTTTATAATCACTAAAATCTATTATAAACCTAATAGTTGTTAAGTTTAGTTTAATTACATGCCCTGTATAAATATTTCTATTCCACAGAGCATTTAAAATTCTTTCAGGATTTAAGGCACTTATTTCTATGGCAATTTCACCTTTTTTTAGTTTATCAAACATTCTAACCATTACCCTTCATATGAAATTCCCTTAAAGATTCCATTTATAGTCATACTCGTTTCGCCAATAAATAATATTTCAAATTTTTCTCCTTTGACTATTATAGGACCTATTCTAGAATTTATCTTAACCATATTATTTTCAAATGCCATTATACCTTTATGATTTTCTATTGTAATTTCTCTATTTCCTATTACAATTATTTTAGGTAAGTCTAAAGATATATCACTTGGAAAATCAAGTTTATTTAATATCTTTTCCCTATTTTTTCGAAATCTTTCCTCCATATTAATCCTCCCACATAAACTTCTTCATTGTAATTTATGATAGGATTGTTGATTTAATGCACAACATATAAATTTAAGGTTTATTTTACATAAAAATAATAATAAATAATAAAAGAACTCAAGAAAACTTGAGTTCTTCTATTATTTATTATTTAAATATTCTTTAACGATTTGACTTACAAGTTTACCATCAGCTCTTCCTACTACTTTAGGTCTGACAACTGACATAACTTTTCCCATATCTTTAATGCTATTTGCACCCACTTCTTCAGCTGATTCTTTTACTATTTGTTTTATCTCTTCTTCACCTAACTGTTGAGGAAGGTATTTTAACAAAATTTCTATTTCAGCTTTACACGCATCAACTAAATCTTGTCTGTTTCCTTTTTCAAATTCAACCATAGACTCACGTCTTTGCTTGACTTCTTTAGCTAATATAGTTATAACTTCATCATCTTCTAGCTTTCTATTATCAGTTTTTTCAACTAATAATACAGCAGATTTAGCAGTACTAATTACGTTAGCTGTAAATTTATCCTTTGTCTTTAAAGCAGCTTTCCAATCTTCTTGTAATCTATCTTTAATACTTGACATATTTAAACCCTCTTTCAAAGGAAATCATTATCTACTATTTGAATTTTCTCTTTCTAGCAGCTTCTGATTTTTTCTTTCTCTTTACGCTTGGCTTTTCGTAGTGTTCTCTCTTTCTAACTTCTGAAATAACACCAGCTCTAGCACATTTTCTCTTAAATCTTCTTAATGAACTTTCAAGTGTTTCGTTTTCTCCAACTTTGATTTCTGACATTTAATATCCCTCCCTCCGCTAGCTTAAATTAACTCAGCTATGGGCTTAATAACACATATTGTATTATACAATATTTAAATAATTACTGTCAAGAAATTACGAAAAAATCTATACAGATTTCTCACTATTTTTTGACTATTAGCCTGGAGGCCATTGAAGGTTTCTTCCTCCAAGCACGTGAAAATGTAAATGTTTTACAGTTTGTCCTCCATCTTCCCCACAGTTATTAACTATTCTATAACCATTTTCGGAAATACCATGTTCTACTGCTAGTTTATTAATAACCTTAAATATATGTGAAACTATTTCAATATTATTTTCATTTAAGGCATTAGCACTCTCAATATGTTCTTTAGGTATCACTAATAAATGTACAGGAGCTTCTGGATTTATATCTTTAAAAGCATATACTTTATCATCTTCATATACTTTACTGCTTGGAATTTCTCCCTTTATTATCTTACAAAAAATACAATCTTCCATGAATTCACCTCCTTCGAATAATTTCTATAATTACGTGTAACAATAAATTAAATTTCGTTTATAATCTATTATTTCCATACACTATCAGAACTTATTATATCAAAATATTATAATAATTTTCCAGTTACGTAATCACCATTTGCTTCTTCAATTTTACATTGAACTATTTTTCCGACACTTTCTGGACAGCATCCTGGAATTTCTACTTTAACATAGTTTCTAGTATATCCTTCAAATACACCTGGTTTATTAGATACTTCTTGTTCAACCAAGACATCCATTTCTCTTCCTACTAAAGATTCACTAAAATCAGCTTCATTCTTATCATTAAGTTCAATTAAAGCCTTACTTCTCTTTTCTTTAATAGTTCCATCCACCTGATTTGGCATATCATGAGCTTTAGTTCCTTTTCTTTGACTATACTTAAACACATGAGTTTTTGTAAGTTTTAATCTCTTTAAGTATTCATATGTTTCGTTAAATTCCTCATCTGTTTCTCCAGGGAATCCAACAATAACATCTGTTGTTATAGATGCATCCTTTAAATTTTGTCTAATCTTTTGTACTGCTTCTTCATATTCCTTTGCAGTATATCTTCTATTCATTCTCTTTAATGTAGCATCACATCCACTTTGTAAAGATAAATGGAATTGAGGACAAAGCTTCTTCATGTTTTTAATCTTTTCAATAACTTCATCTGTAAAAAATGATGGTTCAATAGAGCCAATTCTAACTCTTTCGATTCCATCTAGCTTTTCAATTTCCTCTAATAAAGATACTAAAGTAATATCTCCCTCTAAATCCACTCCATAAGAAGCAGTATGTATACCAGATAATATTATTTCTTTAAATCCATGTTCAGCTAGTTGTCTTATTTCATTAAGAACCTTTTCTGGATCTTTTGAACAAGTTGTTCCTCTTGTATAAGGTATTACACAATATGAACAAAATCTGTTACATCCATCTTGTATTTTTAAGAACGCTCTTGTTTTATCTTGGAATTCTTCTATATTTAAATCTTCAAATTGTTTATTTCTTAAAACTTCTCCAACCATCATTTGAGGTTTTTGTTCATCCTTAGCCTTATTTACATAATAAACAATATCTCCTTTATTTCTAGTTCCAAGAACTACATCTACACCTTCAATTTTTGCAACTTCATCAGGTGAAGCTTGTGAATAACATCCTACTGCTGCAATGATTGCTTCTGGATTAGTTCTTCTTGCCCTACCTATTATTTGTCTTGATTTTTTATCACTCATATTAGTTACTGAGCAGGTATTTATTACATATACATCTGCATAATTATTGAAATCAGTAACTTCATATCCTTCTCTTATGAACTTTTCAGCCATAGCCTCAGTTTCATAATGATTCACCCTACATCCTAATGTTGAAAATGCTACAAGCTGTTTACCTTCTGTATTTTTTTTGCTTATAGATATTTTAGGTGAATTTTTAATTTTAGTTTTTTCACTACTTGCTCTTACTATGTTTATATTGTTTTCATCCATTACGCAAGTGTACCTCCTAAATCACTTAATTCATATTGAACTAAGGCTGTTGCTGTAAACCCAGCCGTTTCAGTACGTAATATTCTATTTCCTAGAGTAATTATGTATGCGCCTTGTTCTTTTAATATTTCTATTTCATTTTCTTCAAATCCACCCTCAGGCCCTATAACAATTCCTATGTTCTTAATTGAATCTAAGTCTACTTTTTCATCATTAAGTTTTTTCATTAAAGTTTTTATCCCAAAGTTTTCAGCATTTTCATATGGAACCAAAACAAGGTCCATATTTTTTAATTCATTTAATGCTTCATCAAAATTTATCACTTCATTTACCTTAGGAATTATACTTCTTTTCGACTGCTTTGAAGCTTCAAGCGCTATCCTATTTAATCTATCAAGTTTCTTGAATTCACCTTTAAGTTTCACATCAACCCTTGATGTTATGGTAGGAATAAATTTATATATACCAAGTTCAGTTCCTTTTTGAACTATAAGATCCATCTTTTGTCCCTTTGGTAGACCTTGATAAAGATGTATTTTAACTCTACTTTCATTATTTATATCAAGTTTTTCTATAATATCTACTACAACTTCATTCTTAGTTATAGTATTTATTTTCCCTAAATATTCTGTTCCTTCACAATCATTTAATACTACTTTTTCGCCCTCATTTAGTCTTAGTACCTTATAAATGTGCTTAACATCATCTCCTAAGATTATTCCCTGAGTATCAGTAATATTATTTTGAGATGTAAAAAATTTATGCACTTTGAAGATTACCTCCTGTCCTAACCTATAGCTTTAGCAACTATACAGTTCCATTCCCCATCTTTATTTATTTCTAATACTTCAAATCCACATTCTTTTAATTTTTCTACAACCATATCTACTCTGTCATGAATTATTCCTGAAGTTATGAATAAACCACCTTCATTTAATGCTTTCTTAACATCTGGAGTTAAGACACAAATGATTTCAGCTATTATATTTGCAACAACAATATCTGCTTTTCCATCAACTACGTCTAGTAAATTTCCTTCTAATACTTCAATATTATTTAAATTGTTGAATCCAATATTTTCTTTTGAAGAATCAACGGCTACTGGATCTAAATCTACACCAACAACATGTTTTGCTCCAAGTTTAGCTGCAGCTATTGCAAGAATACCAGAACCACATCCAACATCAAATACAGTTGTATCTTTTTCTACATATTTATCTAAGGCTTGAATACACATTCTTGTAGTTTCATGTGTTCCTGTACCAAATGCCATTCCTGGGTCTAATTCGATAACTAATTCACCATCATTTTTTGAATATTCTTCCCAAATTGGTTTGATAACAATCTTATCAGTTATTTTCACTGGTTTATAATACTTCTTCCAATTATTTGCCCAGTCTTCTTCATGCATTTCTTTATAAGTTACTTCACCTTCACCTATATCAAATCCCATTTCTTTTAATTCTTCAAGCTTTTCTTTTGTATATTCAACGATTTCTTCAACTTTATCATCTTGTGAAAAATATGCTTTAACAACTGCTGCTTTACCTTTGTGCTCTAATATATTTATATCTGCAAAATCCCAAGTTAAAGGCCCTTGATCTCTTGATAATAAATCTTGAGGATCTTCAATTGCAACATTAGGACATCCTAATCCATAAAATATTCCTGAGATTGCTTCTAAAGCCTCACTTTTTGTAACTACACTTACTTCTATCCAAATACCTTCCATTTTCGAATTCCTTTCTTATATTCTTATATTTATTTAGCATATAAAATAAATTAATTTTCCTTAACCGCAATTAAAAATTTAGTTTTAATTCCTTGTTCAGTAAACATATTTTCATGCTCTGTAGGAACATTTCCTTCAAAGTCACTATTATGTAAATCATATGTTATATACTTAATTGTGAACTTACTTTCTTTAAAATATTCAAGAGATTCTTCAAATAATTCATCATCATCGGTCTTGAAATATATTTCTCCCTTATCCTTTAAGAAAGTTCTATATTGATCTAATTGTCTATTATGTGTTAATCTTCTTTTCTTATGTCTATCCTTTGGCCATGGATTACAGAAATTTATGTATATTCTATCAATACAGTCATCTTCACCTAAAATTTCATTTATTATAAGTATTTCTTGAGCCATTAGCTTAACATTATCTACAACAGGTCTTCCTGCTTCTTCAAATGCTTTTTCTATATTTCTTTTTGCAAGTACCAATACCTCATCTTTTATGTCAATTGCAATATAATTTATGTCAGGATTTTGTGAACCATGCACTGCCATAAATGTGCCTTTTCCACATCCAAGTTCTAAATATATAGGTTTATCGTTTCCGAAAAGTTCTTTCCACTTACCCTTATACTCTTTAGGATTAACTATAAAAAAATCACAACTTTCAAGTTCAGGTCTTGCCCATGGTTTTTTCCTAAGTCTCATTTCACTTCACTCCATCTTTTATCATTCATAATAATTATACATATATAAATCTATATTGCAAAATTTTATTGCATCATAGCTAATAATTTATTTTCATAAATAAAACTCATGAACATTCTTTACTTAATACTCATGAGTTATTTAAAGTTATAATTAATCTTTCATATAGTAATTATTAATTTATTGTTGTTATATACTATCTAACAAATTTCCCCACTAATTTATCAAACTCTTCTTCATACTTTTCTAAATAATCATTAAAGTTAATATTTTTAGGTTCAATAAGCAATGCTAATTCATATAAGAATTTGGGTATTTCAGCTTCTGGAATTTCTCCATATATCTTTCCAAGTCGTGCATTACCATCTTCAAATGAACCATTAACATGTAATTCATATACATCAGAAAGTTCACCATCAACTCTCTTCTTTCTCCCTGTTAGTCCAAGCTGACATGCCTGATGAATTCCACATGAATTCATACAACCTGAAATATGTATTCTTGGAATAATATCTTTGGTCATTCTTTTTTCTCTAAAGTAATCTATAATATCTCTTAATACTTTTTGAGAATTCAAAAGACCCATCTGACATATTGGAACTCCTATACATGATACACTTTGCTCTAAATGAGTTTCTCCTCCACGTCCTTCTGTAAGTTTGAGTAACTTCTCTGCTTCTTTTCCATTAAGATTTCTAAAATAAATTCCCTCAGTCATTGTAAGTCTTAACTCAATATTCTTAACTTCTTCAACTACATCTAATATTTCTTTTAAATCCTTTAATTGAAATTGTCCTCCTATTGGATGAAAATATACACTATATAAACCTTTTTGCTTTTGTTCTATAAGCCTTTTATTTTTTATTTCTGTTTCAATTCCTTCTTTAGTGCATATATTAGGCTCTAAATTTAAAGTAAGATCCTCTTTTTCTATAACTTCATTTAAATACTTTTTATATTCCTTAACAAAATCTTCTTTTCCCATTCTATCTGCTATATATCTTATTCTTGCTCTAGCCCTGTTATTATAGTCACCTTCTGCCATAAAAAATCTTACCATCGCTTCAATATAGTATAAAACATCTTTGGGCTCTATTAATTCATCATACTCAATTCCAAGCTTAGAATTCTGACCAAGTCCACCTCCCATATACACTTTAAAATATTCTTTTCCATCCTTATTTACTGCTAAAAATCCCAAATCAGTTACATTGCAATGCCCTAAATCCATATTACTACTTGAAAATGATACTTTTATTTTTCTTGGAAGATTATAAGAAGTGATTCTTCTTAAAAAATAATTATTTACTGCAAGAGCATATGGAGTAACATCAAAAGCTTCAAACTTATCTACTCCTGCAAGTGGTGACATTGCAATATTTCTTGGATAATCTCCTCCTGCACCTCTAGTATAAATATTTCTTTTAATACCTTCCCTAATAATAGAACACACATCATCTATAGACAAATTATGAAATTGAATTGATTCTCTTGTAGTTAAGTGAATCTTTTCTAAACCACATTCTTTTGCTTTCTCATATACCCATTTTAATTCTTCTATATCTGTTATTCCTGAAGGTATCCTTAGTCTGACTACAAAAGTCTTTTTATTACGTTCTGCATATACCCCAAAACCACATGATATATGTTTAAATTCCATTTTTGAAATATCACCATTTAAAAAACGTATTCCATTTTCTCTAAGTTGATCTATTTCACCTAACAATTCATCTTTTAATTCACTCACCTAATCACCTTCACTTTAAAATAATATACTCGTAGTTAGTATTTATATATTTTAAAGAAAAAATACAAATCAAAAGAGCTGTTTATGATTATTTTCATTCATAAACAGCTCTTTTTATATTCTATTTATTTTTTACCAAAGAATCTCTTCTTATGAGTTCCTGTTGCAGCATCTGGTTCTTCACCTGAAGCTTTCATAAATGCATATAATGCTTCTTCTTGTTCTTTATTTAATGATTTAGGAATATCAACTATAACTTTTACATATTGATCTCCTTTACCACTTGAGTTGACTTTTTGTATACCCTTACCTTTTAATCTGAACATTGTTCCTGATTGAGTTCCTGCTGGTACTGTATACTTAACATTTCCATCAACAGTTGCAACTTTTATTTCTGTACCTAAAGCCGCTTTAGCCATAGAAATATGTGCATCTATATAAACATCATTTCCTTTTCTTGTGAATGTTTTAGATGGAGTAACATTAATCTTAACATATAGATCTCCAGGACTTCCTCCTCTTAATCCATGTTCTCCTTGTCCTCTTAAAGGCATTACATTTCCAGTATCAACACCTGCTGGTATATTAACTTTTATTTTTCTTGTCTTTCTTACTTGGCCCTTACCTTTACATTCCTTACAAGGAGTTTCAGTAATCTTACCAGTTCCATGACAGTGGTTACATGTTGAAGTAGATACAAAGCTTCCAAGTGGAGTTTGTCTTTGTACTCTAACTTGACCTGATCCACCACATGTTGGACAAATTTTAACATCTGTACCCGGTTCTGCTCCTGAACCATTACAATGTTCACAATTTTCATTTCTAGTAACAGATATTTCTTTTTCTACACCAAATACTGCTTCTTCAAAAGTTAATGTTAGAGTATATTCAATATCATTACCTCTTACTGGACCATTTCTTCTTGCAGAGCTTCCGCCACCGCCTCCAAAGAATGATTCGAAAATATCTCCGAAGCCTCCCATATCAAAGCCATCGAATCCACCAAATCCACCAGCGCCAAAGCCTCCGCTTCCATCAAATGCTGCAGATCCAAATTGATCATACTTAGCTTTCTTTTCAGGATCTGAAAGAACTTGATATGCTTCATTTATTTCCTTAAACTTTTCTTCTGCTTCAGCATTACCTTGGTTTCTATCTGGATGATATTTTACGGCTAATTTTCTAAAGGCTCTTTTTATTTCATCTTCACTTGCACCTTTTTTAAGTCCAAGCACTTCATAATAGTCTTTACTTGCCATTTTTGATTTTCACCACCATTAATTTAATTGACAATTGAAAGTTGAAAATTGACAGTTTGATGATGAAATTCATAGAATTTCTTTAAACATTATTAATTACATATTAGAATATATTAATTTCTATATTTTCTTCTCGATTATACCTTGTCAATTACACCTTATCAAATGTTATATTTTTATCTTAGAAAAGGGAAGACTAATTTGCCTTCCCTGTAATATTATATCTTAAATCAGATTTTAGTAAACCCTATTATTTATCTTCATCTACTTTAAAATCTGCATCTACTACATTATCATCATGTGCTGCACTTTGACCTTGTGCTCCACCTGCTGCAGCATTTGGATCAAATCCTTGACCTTCAGCTCCACCAGCTTGTTGATACATCTTAGTAGCTATTGGATAGAATGATTGGTTAACAGCTTCGATTGCAGCTTTGATTGCTTCTACATCTTCGCTATCTTTAACTTTCTTAAGTTCTTCAATTTTAGCTTCAACGCTTGATTTTTCATCAGCAGTTACTTTATCTCCTGCTTCAGTTAAAGCTTTTTCTATTTGATAGATTGTTTGGTCAGCTTGGTTTTGAGTTTCAATCTTTTCTTTTCTCTTCTTATCTTCTTCAGCAAATTTTTCTGCTTCTTTTACAGCCTTATCTACTTCTTCTTCGCTTAAGTTAGTTGAAGCTGTAATTGTGATATTTGCTTCTTTACCAGTTCCTTTATCTAAAGCAGATACCTTAACAATACCGTTAGCATCTATATCAAATGTTACTTCGATTTGAGGAATTCCTCTTGGAGCTGGAGCTATTCCTGATAATGTGAATTGTCCTAATGACTTGTTATCCATAGCCATTTGTCTTTCACCTTGAACTACGTTGATTTCAACTGAAGTTTGGTTATCAGCAGCAGTTGAGAAGATTTGGCTCTTCTTAGTTGGAATAGTTGTATTTCTTTCTATTAATGGAGTAGCTATTCCACCTGCAGTTTCAATTCCTAATGTTAATGGAGTAACATCAAGTAATACTACATCTTTAACTTCTCCTGTAAGTACTCCAGCTTGAATTGCAGCACCCATTGCAACACATTCATCTGGGTTAACTCCCTTAGATGGTTCTTTTCCTGTAAAGTTCTTAACAGCTTCTTGAACAGCTGGGATTCTTGTAGATCCACCAACTAAGATTACTTTATCTATATCGCTTAATGATAATTTAGCATCAGCTAATGCTTTCTTCATTGGTTCAATTGTTCTTTGTACTAAATCATGAGTTAATTCATTGAATTTAGCTCTAGTTAATGTTAAATCAATATGCTTTGGACCAGTTGCATCTGCTGTGATGAATGGTAAGTTAATGTTTGTTTGTTGAGAAGATGATAATTCTATTTTAGCTTTTTCAGCAGCTTCTTTTAATCTTTGAACTGCCATCTTATCTTGCATTAAGTCTATACCATTTTCAGCTTTGAATGTGTCAGCTATATATTTCATGATAGCTTCATCAAAGTCATCTCCACCAAGTTTAGTATCTCCGTTTGTAGATAATACTTCAAATACTCCATCACCTAAATCAAGGATAGATACATCAAAAGTACCACCACCTAAGTCATATACTAAGATTTTGTGTGCTTCGTCCATCTTGTCTAAACCATAAGCAAGTGATGCTGCTGTTGGTTCGTTGATTATTCTTAATACTTCAAGACCTGCTATCTTACCTGCATCCTTAGTTGCTTGTCTTTGGCTATCATTGAAGTATGCTGGTACAGTTATAACTGCTTGATTTACTGGCTCACCTAAGTATGCTTCTGCATCAGCTTTGATTTTTTGAAGAATCATTGCTGAAATTTCTTGTGGTGAATATTCTTTTCCATCTATATTAACTTTATAAGATGTTCCCATATGTCTCTTTATTGAGATAATTGTTCTATCTGGATTAGTAATCGCTTGTCTTTTAGCTACTTGACCTACTAATCTTTCTCCATTAGCTTGGAAAGATACTACTGAAGGAGTAGTTCTTGCACCTTCTGAGTTAGTGATAACTGTTGGTTCTCCACCTTCCATAACAGCTACACATGAGTTTGTAGTTCCTAAATCTATACCTATAATCTTTGCCATAATATATTCCCTCCTAAAAACTTTTCAAGTTTATTTTCAATTTATATTAACAATATTTTAGTGTTTAGCTATTTAACTTATCAATGATTTGCTATTAGTTAGCTACTTTAACCATTGTATGTCTTATTATTTTATTGTCTTTTTTGTATCCCTTTTGGAATACTTCAGCAACTACATTTTTACCTAAATTTTCGTCTTCTATATGCATTACTGCATTATGGAAGTTAGGATCAAATTCTCCATTGGCATCTATTTCTTCAACGCCTAATTTAGCAAATGCATCTTTACAGCCTTTCATTGTCATTTCTACACCTTTTTTAAGGTCTTCAATACTTCCTTCGGCTGCAACAGCTCTTTCTAAGTTGTCTATGATTGGTAGAATTTCTTTTACAACATCTACATATGCATCACCATAAATTCCTTCTTTTTCTTTAGCAGTTCTCTTTCTATAGTTATCATATTCTGCCGTAAGTCTAAGAAGCCTATCTTTAGTTGCATCTAATTCTTCTTGTAACTTTTCATTCTTTTCTTTCATCACAGCTAGTTCATCCTCTTCTATAGAGTCAACTTTTGAATTTTCACTAGCATTTTCAACATTTGCTTCTTCTGTTGCTTTTACTTCTTCATTAGAATTAACTTCACATGCTTTATCTTCTTTTGCTTCTTCAGTATTAACATTTTTATTTTCTTCCATATATTTTAACTACACCTCATCTCTCGAAATATAAAACTATATCTGTTGGTTATTTAGTATATTGTTTAATTCTTTAACTACTTCAGACATTATCGTTATTACCTTAGAATAATTAATTCTTCTAGGTCCGATAAGTCCTATCTTGCCAATAGGCCTATTCCCGAGAGAATATTCTGCTGAAATAATACTGCAGTCCTTAGCCTGTGGTCTATAATTTTCATCTCCAATACTGATAGTTATATCATCACTTGGATTTAATAACTCCATTATTGAATCTTTATCATTTAATAATGATAACATTTCCTTAGCTTTATCTATATCATTGTACTCTGGATAGTTAAATATATTTGTTGCACCTTCCATGAATACTTCTGATGAATCAGATGTGTTTAATGCTTCATATAAAAGAGGTAATATTCCATTGAATATTTCATCATAATCTCCAATTTCACTTTGTAGGTTATTTATAACCTCTAAGTTTATATCTTGAATTGAAAGACCTACAAGTCTTGCATTTATGACCTCATTTATTTTATTTAAAACATCTGATGTAGGAACAATCCCTTTAAGTTTTAAAATATGATTTTTTATAAGTCCTGTATCCGTTAAAAATACTGACACAAGATTATGCTCATCAACTTTTATAAGCTGAATAGACTTTACAAAACTCTTTTTTACTGATGGTGCTTCTATTATGCACGTCATCTTTGTTAATTCTGATAAAAGAGCACTTGTCTGTCTAACAATCTTATCTACTTCAAGCATTGCTGTATCAATTATATACTGTTTAATCTTAAGATCTTCTTCTACAGTCAAATCTTGACTCTGCATAAGCTTATCAACATATAATCTATAACCTTTGCTTGATGGAACTCTTCCTGATGAAGCATGAGGTTGCTCTAAATATCCCATATCCTCAAGATCAGCCATTTCATTTCTTATAGTTGCAGGTCCTATACCTAAATCATAGTTTTTAGCTATAGTTCTCGATCCTACGGGATCTCCAGTACGAATATAATCATTGATAATAGCTTGAAGAATTTTTATTTTTCTATCATCAATACTCATAATCTCACCTCTTTGTTAGCACTCGTTAATGTTGAGTGCTAATGACTATGTTTTTAATATATTATTAATGTGGATTTTTGTCAATTCTAATATCTCTTATTTTTGACTTGTATCCAGCATATTTAATTGTTTTTCCAACATTATCTGCCATATACTATAATTTTCTTTGCTTTTCTATTCATTTCATTTTTAATATTAAAAATATGTATACTTTAATCATCTCAAGTAATGTAACATAAGTTTATTACTAAATTTATACTCAATAGTTCTTATAATATAAAGTCACTCATAACATAATTAGAAAGTTCAATACCTTTCGATGTTAATCTTAATTTTCCCGAATCACATATTAATAGTTCATCTTTAATATGCTTTTCAATTGGTTCTTTATAAATATCATATATATCTCTTCCAAATCTCTTCTTAAAATTACTAATATCTATTCCTTCAATCATTCTAAGTCCCATAAACATAAATTCTTCCATATCATCTTTTAAATCATTACAATGTATTTCTTCTGAAACTTCTTCATTATTGCTTATTTTATTAATATATTCTTTTATATTATCTATATTTTTAATTCTTTTTTCATTTATAAATGAACTTGCTGAAACTCCTAATCCTAAATATTCATCACATTGCCAATATACTTTATTATGAAAACATTCTTTTCCTTCCTTTGCATAATTAGAAATTTCATATTGATGATATCCTTGCTTATTTAATATATCCTTAGTCATTGCATACATAGTTCTTTCATCATTTTCACTTGGTAGATTAAGCTTATCCTTCTCATAAAGATTATAAAAATATGTACCCTCTTCAATAATAAGACTGTATGCTGATATATGGTCTACATTTAATGATATTACATCTTCCAAAGACTGTTTCCAATCATATATAGTCTGACCAGGAAGACCAAACATTAAATCAGCATTTATATTATCAAAGCCATGCTTCCTTGCAAGAATATAATTTTCTTTAAATTCATTAAAATTATGAATTCTTCCAATATCCTTCAAAAGTGAATTATTTGTAGATTGAAGCCCTAGACTCAATCTATTTACGTTATTTTTCTTCATTATAACAAGCTTTTCTTCATTTAAAGTTCCTGGATTACATTCCATTGTAAATTCTATCTCATCTGCAAATGATAATTTATTTATGGTACCAAGTAACTTATCCATACTTTGTGCATCAAGATATGAAGGTGTTCCACCACCAATAAATATACTTCTAATTTTATATCCACAAGCTTTTTCTAATATTTCTTTATTTAAAGCATCTATATACTCACTCATTAAAGATTCTTTTCCTGCATATGATGAAAAATCACAATAAAAGCATTTTTGCTTGCAGAATGGAATATGTATATATAAAGACATTTCTTTCATTAAAATTTCCTCCTAAAATTCAAAAAGGCTGACCTTATACAGGTCAGCCTTTTAATTAAAATTTTTATTAATCTACTTTTAATACAGCCATAAATGCTTCTTGTGGAACTTCAACAGATCCAACCTGTCTCATTCTCTTCTTACCTTCTTTTTGTTTTTCAAGAAGTTTCTTCTTTCTTGAAATATCTCCACCATAACATTTAGCTAATACGTCTTTCCTCATAGCTTTTACTGTTTCTCTCGCTATAATTTTAGAACCTACAGCTGCTTGAATTGGAACTTCGAACATTTGTCTTGGAATTATTTCCTTTAATTTTTCCGCTATTCCTCTTCCTTTATGATAAGCTCTTTCTTCAGGCACTATCATTGATAATGCATCAACAATATCTCCATTTAATAATATATCAAGCTTAACAAGCTTAGTTCTTGTATATCCTTTAAATTCATAATCTAGAGAAGCATATCCTCTTGTCTTTGATTTTAATGTATCAAAGAAATCATATATTATTTCATTTAATGGAATTTCATAATTAACAACAGCTCTTGTTTCTTCAATATACTGCATATCAATATATGTTCCTCTACGATCCTGACATAATTCCATAACTGCACCAACATAGTCTTTTGGAGTTATGATTGATGCTTTTACTATTGGCTCTTCCATATAGTCAACTTCTGTCATTGGAGGCAGATTTGTTGGATTTGTAATATCAAGTACTTCACCATCTGTCTTTATTACTTTGTAAATAACTGATGGTGCAGTAGTGATTATATCTAAGTTGAATTCTCTTTCAACTCTTTCTTGAATTATTTCCATATGTAATAACCCTAAGAATCCACATCTAAATCCAAATCCTAATGCAATAGAAGTTTCTGGTTCAAAGCTTAATGCAGCATCATTTATTTGTAATTTTTCTAATGCTTCTTTTAATTCATCATATTTTGATCCATCCACTGGATATATACCTGAATAAACCATTGGAATAGCTGGTTTATAACCTGGAAGTGCTTCTTCTGTAGGTCTAGCAGCTTCTGTTATAGTATCACCTACTCTAGCATCTCTTACATTCTTTATTGATGCAGTAATATATCCAACATCACCAGCACTTAAAGAACCTATTGGTAAAACATTTGGAGTAAATACTCCAACTTCTGTAACGTCATATACCTTTTCAGTTGCCATAAGTTTTATCTTATCGCCAACTTTTACTTTACCATCTTTTATTCTAACTATACATACAACACCTTTATAACTGTCATAATATGAGTCGAAAATAAGCGCTTTAAGAGGAGCATTTTCATCTCCAGTAGGAGCAGGTATATTATTTACTACAGATTCTAAAACATCTTTAATGTTTAAACCTGTTTTTGCTGAAATAAGTGGTGCTTCTTCTGCATCTATACCAATTATATCTTCAATTTCCTGTTTTACTTCATCAGGTCTTGCTGAAGGTAAATCAATCTTATTAATTACAGGTGTAATTTCTAAATCATTATCTAATGCAAGATAGCAGTTTGCTAAAGTCTGAGCCTGTATTCCTTGAGTAGCATCTACTACAAGTACTGCACCTTCACATGCTGCAAGACTTCTTGAAACTTCATAGTTAAAGTCTACATGCCCTGGAGTATCAATTAAGTTCAGAATAAATTCCTCGCCATCGTCTCTTCTATATACAAGTCTCGCTGCCTGAGATTTTATTGTAATTCCTCTTTCTCTTTCTATCTCCATATTATCTAGAACTTGTTCTTCCATTTCCCTTTTAGTTAAGGTTCCTGTAGTTTCAAGTAATCTGTCCGCAAGGGTTGACTTACCGTGATCAATATGTGCTACTATTGAAAAATTTCTTATATGTTGTTGTCTGTCATTTTTCATATTACACTAACTTATTCAGTTGATAGTTTATAGCTGATAATTGATAGTAAAGAAAAAATCCCTCTGAGATTTTCGTAATATACTTATTAGTTAGAAATTATGAAATAATTTCATCATATAAATTCTCCACTTTCAACTTTCAACTCTCAACTGTTAAAAGTTTAGCTTTTCACCCCCGTTATAATTAAATCAGCTAAATTATAACATATAACCCTTTAATATGGCTATGAAAATTTAAGTAATCCTAAATTCTTATGTTGCGTATTTACCATACTTGTTTATATATTTTTAACCTGGTTTACTAATTCATCAATTTTATTTTTAAAATCATCTATAAAAGATAATTTACTTTTTATTTTAAAATCATTTTCTTTTATCCTTACTAAAATATCCTCTCCTTTGTTGCAATATATTTTCAATACTGAATTATCTTTAATAAATTTTGAAAAATCTTCACCAAATTCCTCACTTACAATTTCATAATTTTCTTTACCATTACCAATTGGTGATAATGCTCTAGTATTTATTATATTAATTTTTATTAACCCTGCACATGCTGCAATAAAAAGGAATATAGAGGGTATAACCTTTCTCAATATGTATCTCTTTTTAATACTTTTCAATAATATACACTTCCTATTAAATAATTTATAGATTTTGTTATAGTATTTCCATAAAATATTTAATCTAATCAGTATACATATAGAATCTTACATAAAAAGAACGCTTATCACATAAACAATATAGCGTTCTTTTTATTAAATATTATTCTTAATTGTTTCCATTAAGGATTTCTGCAATTACTCTAGCCATACACTGGGCAGTAACCTTTGCTTCTTCTGGTGTATTTGTATGTGATCCAACTTCAAATAATATGCATCCATCACTTAAACTCTGGTTAAATGCATTTTTACCTCTATTATAAGTAGTTATTTTCCTTACAAGACCAGGAAATAATTCTGATGTCTTATTATAAACTTTATCTGTCAATTCCTTATTTTTAGCATATCTAGTACTATTTTTTGCATTTACAAACATTATCTTAGCTGCACTCATTCCATATATATCTGTTGTTGTAGCTGCTTTATTGTCAACAGAATCTCTATGGAGATCTATTATCATTTTAAAATCCCCATACTTGCTTAGATAATTATATACAGTTTCATTAGACCTTTTATAACTATCATTATATGACTTACAATGATCTGTTTTATCATGAATAACAGAAATACCATAATTATCTTCAAGTTCCCTTTCAAGAACATCACCTACTCCAACAACATTTGTTTCTTCATTATAACTATCTGGTGCATTAGCATTATAGTTTTCGTTGGTATGAGTATGATATATAAGTACTTCAGGCTTTGAATTATCAAGTGTCTTTTTCAATGCTGGATTATATATCTGAGTATTACTACTATCTGCTGTAACAGGTGTAGTTTTACTAATGCTATCTTCATTAACTACAAATGGGTTGAAACTTAATTTACCACCCTCCCCATTAGTTGCTCCTTCTAAAATATCTGTGCTTACGCATCCTACCAATGGAATCTCATTTTTTATTATTCCCTTGTAAGTTATATTATCCAATCCCATAACCTGTAACAATACATTTTCAATTGATAGTTTATTTTCTGAATAGTTTGCTTCATCATATATCTGATTTTCAACTACAGGCATGCTGAAATTTAAAAGCTGTACATAGAAAAACGCACCTCGCTCCTTATTGTTTTTCAATACTATTGCAAAGCGTATAAACAATACAATTATTAAGAAAACAAGTATCAATACCTTCATACTGATATAAGGTTTACCTCTTATCCCATTTCTTCTTAAAGCACAATTAGGCTTTTTCATATATATCATTTTAATCCCCCAAAATTCAGTTAACAGTTAATATCTTCAAATCCTATTCTTCAAAGCATATAACAATTAACAGTTTTATAAAATTAAAAGCTGATATCTATTAAGAAATCTCTATTTTTACGGACATTTACATTTAGATTTCCTCGTACCAGCTTTTGCTTTACTTATATATTTATATTAATAGATTTACATAATTATTCTCTTAATTCATAAACTTATTTATATCTTCCATATCCATATTAGGTTGAACAGCTATATTTATACCATTTGCAATTATTTTTGCTAAAGATTCTATAACCTTATCTATATCTTTTGGTGTTACTATCATTTCACCTAATGCCTTCGATGATAAAACCTCTCTTATTAATGCTCCTTTTTCATTTTTGTCTAAGTTCTTAAGCATTTCATAAAATTCATTTCCACTTTTTGAATTATGTATTAATGAATCTACAACTAAGTCAATAGTATCATTAGCTATTGTTACTGCATCGACTACAGTTGGAACACCTATAGCTATAACTTTAACGCCTAAATTTTCCTCATTAATTTGCTTTCTATTATTTCCAACACCTGCTCCTGGAGATATTCCCGTATCGCCTATTTGAATTGTATTATTAACTCTTTCTACCCTTCTAGCAGCTAAAGCATCTATGCATATTACCATATCTGGTTTAACTCTTTCCACTACCCCTTTTATTATTTCTACAGTTTCTACTCCCGTTACCCCTAATACTCCTGGTGATATAGAACATACAGGCCTTACAGAATTATCAATGGCTTCAGGCATAACAGTTTTTAAATGTCTTGTAACCATAATTCCTTGAGTAACTTTAGGACCTAATGCATCTGGTGTTACCTGCCAGTTACCAAGACCTACAACTAATATTGTTTTTTCAACATCTATCTCAATCATCCTACTTAAAACTTCAGCAACAACTTCAGATACTCTATCCATAGTTTCACCATCATAAGCGGTAAACTGTGGTATATCTATAGTCACATAATTTCCTTTTGGTTTTCCTAATTTTTTAGCTCCATCATCATTTTTTACTTTTACTGTAGTAACCTTTATATCCTTATCAGTTTCTTCTAAAACCTCAATTCCATCTATATCTCTTTCATCTTTATGACTTTCTTTATAAATTTCCCTTGCTTCCAATGCTAAATCTGTTCTTACATTAATCATATAAACAACACCTTTCTTCGTTAACAACTTATACTTAACAGTTAATAATCTTAAAGTTATATTCTTATTTTAATAAATCAACTTTTAAATTATCCTAATATTCAACAGCAAATAAGTCGTTATGACAAACTATAATTTATAAGTCAAATTCATACTTACAATTTATGTTTTCATTACATATTTTTAATATTTCAACTGATTTGTCTCTTTATCTTCTGATTAAATCTATTTTTTCCTGTATACATTAATTTAATACTTGAATTACATAAGTTGTGATGTTATAATAAGGTTTGTTGAATATGAACTCGAACGCAGATTTCCCCAAAAAACTGCAAGAGACCCTATAAAAATCTAAGGGGGTGAATTAAGAATGGCAAATATTAAATCAGCAAAAAAGAGAATAAAAGTTACTGAAGTTAAGACTTTAAAGAACAGAATGATCAAATCTGCTTTAAAGACTGCAATAAAGAAGTTTGAAGCTGCTGTAGAAGCTAAAAACAACGAAGAAGCTAAAGCTTTATTTACATCAGTAGTTAAGTCATTAGACATGGCTGCTTCTAAGGGAGTTGTTCATAAGAACATGGCTGCTAGAAAGAAATCAAGATTAGCTGCTAAGTTAAACGCTATGGCATAATTTGATTGACCCGCCACTTTGTTGGTGGGTTATTTTCGTATATATATATAAAAGAAGCGCACCTGCGCTTCTTTTTTTATTACTAAACATATATCTCTTCAAAATTGCATTTATAACTTTACTTTTTTACTGTAAGTGTATTTATAAGAAGAAATTCCATCTCCATATCTTTATCTACGCCAGATGATTTCAATTTAGTTTCTGTATTAACACATAGTTTTACTAATTCACATAACTGCTTTTCTGTAAATCTACTACTTTGACTCATAAGTTTTTCGCATACAAATTGAGGAAGCCTAAGCTCTGAGATAAATTGATTTACTCTTTTCCCTTGAGATACACCTACTTTTATTTCATATAATCTAGCAAAATGTTTTTCTATTGCAGTTATTATAAGCATATGTTGATCTGATTTAACTAATATTTCCCTTATAAGATCAATAGCTTTATCAATTTTCTTATGTGCAATAAGCTCTACAAGATCAAATACATCCTCTTCACTTGAGCTTGAAATAAGAAGATCTATATCACTCTTTTTTATCTCTCTTCCTTCAGTATAAGCTACAAGTTTATCAGCTTCTCTTTTAATAATATCAAAGTTATTCTGAACTTTTTCACAGAAATATGCAAGCTCTGTCCTTCCAACAGCTTTTCCTCTTTCTTTAAATATTCCATCAACCTTTTTAAGATACTTATCTCTTTTTAATTTATCACAATAGACTACAGGAAAATATTTTTCTATAGGTGTCAACTTTTTATTTTTATTTGGTTTATCTCTCTTATCCTTGCATAAATAATACATTATAAGGGTTGTATATGGTGGCATATCTGCAACATATTTTTTTATATCATTATAAATTTTAGTTCCAGATGAATCAGTTTTTTCCTGAAGAAAATTAGCTCTATATATAATTACAACCTTTTTTTCTGACATGAATGGCATAGTCTCACATGCATTCATAATTTCATCAAAATTTGTATTCATTCCATCAATTCTGATTAAATTCAATTCTTTAAAATCTTCTGCAATTTCTCTTTGCACTATTAATTGAATCCCATCTTTAATAAGTTCCTCATCTAATCCGGAGAAAATATATCCATTTTTAATATTTCCTTTTTCTATCTCTTTTTCATAAACATCGTAATTAATCAAAACAATTATCCTCTCACAGCAAATGTTAATTTTCTAAATAACTTTTATGAACAAGTTTTTATTATATCATTATTCCATATATAAATCTTATTGAACGGTCCATCTTTAAAATTTATTATATCATAATCACCATTACCTTTTTCACTACCAGACAT
This sequence comes from Clostridium sp. SM-530-WT-3G, assembly GCF_012843905.1. Classification (GTDB taxonomy): domain Bacteria; phylum Bacillota; class Clostridia; order Clostridiales; family Clostridiaceae; genus Clostridium. The sequence goes on along the minus strand of NZ_JABAGC010000015.1, from coordinate 12,843 downwards.
TTTTAATAAATATTTTTTATAAGGAGTTTCTAATAAATAATTTTTCCCTAAGCTTTTTATTATACATTTATTGTATAAATCCACCTTATTTATATTGGTATAAACTTTATCTGCTTCTGAAATCTTCGCAAGCCTATCCATATCTATCTGTTTTTTATTAGATATAAGAACTCTATCTCCTTTATAAGAAATAAGTATAGCTCCTTCATTATAATATTTAATACTTGGTACTGGGCTGTATAATTGAATTATTATTATACACAAAACTGCAATAGGCATATGTATAATCTTTTTAAATCCTTTTTGTACAAAATAAATACTAATCATAATTGCTAAATACATCATAGCAAAATATTCATTTCCATAAAAAATAGGTAAAGAGAAATTATCAATATTACTTAATACTATGTCAAATATATTTATACCTTTTAATATTAAATAGCTTATAAAATCAAATAAATTATTGAAACTATAAAATATAAGTAGTAAATTTCCTAAAATAACAAATAAATCCACAAAAGGAACCAAGAACAAATTCCCAATAATAAAATTCAGAGATAAATCTTTAAAAATCAATAATAAATATGGAACTGTAAAAACTTGAGCACTTAAAGTAACAGAAAGTCCCTCTCTTAGTTTTTCTGGAAACTTATATAACTTATTATTAATTTTTTTATTCATCAATATTATTCCCAATGTTGCTAAATATGATAAATGAAAAGATATTTCAAATATACTATAAGGTTTATAAATTGTTAAAATCATGGCTGAAAGGCAAAGTGAAGAAATTGAGTTATTATTCCTCTTAACTATTGCTGCACCTTCAATAGTTCCAAGCATTATAAATGCCCTTATACTTGAATAATTTCTCCCAGTAAATATAACATATATAAAACATAATAGAAGTCCTAATTTATTTCTCATAAATATTCTTAAAAATCCATAAACAACAGCTACATGAAGACCAGATACACTAACACTATGAACTATACCAAATCTTTTCATATCATTTTTATCACTACTATCAAGCATATCAGAATATCCAAATGCTATTGATGATAAGAAACCAGCTTTTCTTGTTCCTAAGTTTTCTTTAAGTCTATCATAAATATTGTCCTTTATTTTATATAATTTAGTTATAAAATCATCATTACACTTATTTATAGATTTGACTTTCAGCTGCCCCACTACCCCATTGTATTTATTTTGTTCTCCTTTATCAATTTTGCCATACATATTATATAATTGCCCTACTTCAAACTTATATTTGCTATAATTTTCAATTAATAGCTTTTTACCTTTAAGATCACCTATAGTTTCATATGTATTTACTTTTACTATCCTCACTTCGTCATAAATTTCATTTGAAATTTTATAGTAAGAATAATTTATAAATAATCCTACAGCAAAAAATATTACTGAAATTATAGTAAAATTAACTCCCCATAATAAAAAAATCCATATAAAAAAGAGAACTGTTAAAAAAACAGACAGTTCTCTTAAATCATTATTTATTCCATAAGAAATAGAACTAACACCTAAAGCTAGAAATAAATATATTATTGGATTGTTTACTTGATTAATCTTTTTTATTTTATACATAGGCTCACCTCATTAAAGAGTTTTGCCACTTTCCATATAAAATTTCAAATATAAATAAAAATATACTACAAATTATTATTTCTATAATAACTATGTCTCTTGGTACTATATTATTCATTATAATAATAACTACTACTGCTACACATACTATCAATAAAGATATTAAACACATTAAAAGTTCATTGCTAAACCTTTTAAAAGATATTTTGCTTGAAAATAATGTGTAAAAAATAGCACCTATTGAAATTATAACAAGAGGAATAATAGAGGCTTCTCGCCCCTCTACTTTATACATAGAAATACAACTAAGAGTAGCTAATACAACTGATCTTATAAGAAAATCCCTCTTTCTCATTCCCACTCCATTTCCTAATAATAAAGCTTGTGATAAAGGTATAAACATAAAATAATTTATAGTCAAAATATCCCACATATCTAAAGTACAATTTTGACCAATAATATTATTAATCAACAATATAAGAAGTTCTGAAAGTATAATCATAAAATAAGTTTTCAATGTGTTATCTATATTTTTCTTAAGCACTTTAGAAAAATTTCTTATTTTAAAGAATCCATCAAGATAATTTTCTTCTATGAATACATCTGAAACTTTTTGAACTATAGAAGATGCATTTCCTTTACTTATGCCTACATCTGATAAATTAAGCGCTCTCATATCACTTAATTTATCTCCAGTAGTCGCAACATTATACCCATCCTTTACGAATAATGATACAATCTTAGATTTAATATCAGGAGTAACTCTGCAGAATACTCTTGCTCTACACAAAAGCTCCTTAAGTTCATGATGATTCAGCGAATCTAATTCTATTCCAGCAACAACTTGAGTACTATTCTTAATTACACCTGCTTTCTTAAGACTTGTTATAGCACTTAATTTTCCTTCTTCAGTAAAAATTATAGGTATTAATCCCTCGTTATTTATCTTATTTAAACTATATTTCAAATTATCTTTAAGTAGGTTTTCAAAGGCAATTATTCCCACAAACACCATATTACTTTCAATATTTCCATCCTTAGATGGTTCATAATTAAAATTTCTATATGCAAATCCTTGTGTAATTAACCCTTTAAATGATAAATTCATATCTATTTCTTTTATTTTATTTCTATATTCATCAGTAAGTTCTCTTTCAATACCATTTATCATTATATGAGTACATCGTTCAAGAACTATATCAACATTACCACGTGAATTTGCTCTAAAACCTCGATTAAGCTTACAAACAATAGTAGAAAATGCTTTATCATTATCTTTAGGAAGATCAATAATCTTTTTACTTCTATTATCTATAGATGACTTATATATCTTTTTCCTTGCTGCATACTTTAATAATGAAACTTCATCCATTTCACCAATTCCAATGTCACTTTCAGAATTGTATTCTGCATTATTACATATAAGAGCTATTTCAATTATTCTATCAAATGTAACCTCATTAACATATGGATCATCTGTAGATATCAGTTCATCATTTAAATATAAATTTCTTACTACCATTTCGTTTTTACTTATAGAACCAACTTTATCTAAAAATAAAATATTTATATTCTCAATTAAGTTAAATACAGAAAAATTAATAATTTTTATTTTATCTTTTAAAAACTTCTTTGTAACACCCATAACACCAAGTAAATTAACAACAAAAAATGGACAGCATCCCAATATAAACATTACTAAAGCAGCATTCTCTTTCTGTACTCCTTGTCCACAATACAAAAAATATATACTAAGTACAGCCACAATACTCGTATAAACATAAAGATATTTTTCAAAATTAGAATTCACCATTCTTCCATAACTATGTTTTTTAATACTAGAATACATAAGCATAGTCAGAGTCTTTCCAATCTGCGTATTTCCACCAACAGCAATTACTACTCCTAAAGCCTCTCCAGAAGATATTACCGAACCCTTAAATAATAAATTCTCCATTTCTTTAAGATCAGAAACTGTTCCTATTATGGTATCAGAAAATTTAGTTTTTAATTTCTTGTCTCCAGTTATATTTTTTTCATTAACTTTAAGATTATCAGCGTTTATTATTCTTATATCTGCAGGAACAATACAATCTTTATATAATAGAACTATATCTCCAACCACAAGTTCATCATTACTTACACATTTTTGTATTCCATCTCTTATAACTATGGCTTCACCAGAAACCACACTCTTAAGTTTATTAATTTCACTATCTCTTTTTGTATGATAAAACATACTTAAAAATATATTTATAAGCAATATAGCTACACATATAAATCCATAAATATAACTATTAAATGCAAATAATACAATAGATATTATAATAAATAATAATGTATACTTTTGTATTATTTCATCTAAAATATATTTATATGTTTTTTTATTATGAATTTCTATTTTATTACTGCCATATTTTCTTTTTGATATAGGCACTCTTTCTTCCTTTATTCCCTTTTTAATATCACTCTCAAGCAATTCAACAATCCGACTCCACGAATTATTACAATACTTTTCCAAAACCCCCACCATCCTATGTATTTTCTTCTCTATTTCAATGTAATTATATGTACTAATGCTATAAAAAGCAAAACATAAGTCACCATAATTTTTCGTAATAAATAATTCAAACTTAATTAAGTTTTTACTTTTTTGTTTTAGGATTAAATATAAGAGCCATTAAATATCCAAAAAATACAGATGCTGTTATACCTGCTGCTCCTCCTTTAATACCACCTGTAAAAGCTCCTAACAGTCCTATTTCCTTAACTTCTTTTATAGCTGATTTAGCTAATGCATTCCCGAAACTTGGTAGTGGTACTGTTGCACCTGCTCCTCCTATACTTACTAACTTATCATATAATCCAAATGCACCTAATATAGCACCTAGAGTTACAAACACAACTAGTATTCTTCCTGCTGTCAATTTAGTAAGATCAATTAATACTTGTGCAATAACACAAATTAATCCCCCAACTATAAATGCATTTATATAATCCATAAAAAAACTCCTTTTTAATTAAATTTATTTAATTCATTTCTATAGCAACTGCATGTGCAATTCCAGGTATTGTTTCGCCTTGAAGTGACGAAGTTGTACTCATAAGTGCTCCTGTAGATACTAATAGCACTTTCTTTATTTCTTTTTTTAAAAGTTTCTTATATAAATATCCAGTAAAAACTACAGCTGAACATCCACATCCACTTCCTCCAGCATCTGTATTCTGTTTCTCATTATCAAATATTATTTCTCCACAATCAATATGATTATCCCTTATATCATATCCATACTCTATAATTAATTTATCTGATAATTCACGACCTATTTTTCCAAGATCACCAGTAGCAATTACATCATAATCACTTGGTTTTCTTCCCGTATCTTTAAAATGATTTACTATTGTATCTACTGCTGCAGGTGCCATTGCAGCTCCCATATTATTAGCATCTTTTTGCCCAAAATCTTTTACTTTTCCTGTTGTAACATATGTAACCTCAGGGTAGTTTCCCTCATGACCTAAAACAACTGCTCCCGATCCTGTTACTGTCCATTGAGATGTCTGAGGTCTTTTAGAACCATAATCTAAAGGAAATCTAAATTGTCTTTCAGCTGAACTAAAGTGTGAAGATGTAGTTGCAACAACATGATCAGCAAATCCACCATCCATAATTATTGATGCAAGACTAAGGGACTCTGACATTGTTGAACATGCTCCATATAGTCCAAAAAAAGGTATACTAAATTCTCTGGCCGCAAAACTCGAAGAAATTATCTGATTTAATAAATCTCCAGAAAATAAATAATCTATATCATTTTCTTCTAAACCTGCCTTTTTAATTGCTTCACTTATAGCTGTAAACATCATCTGACTTTCAGCCTGCTCAAAACTATCTTTTCCACACGTGTCATCACTTAATATTTCATCAAAATATGAACTTAAAGGTCCTTCACCTTCTTTGGGACCAACTATTGAGTAAGTTGCTATTATTTTAGGAGGATGTTCTAGTTTTACTGTCTGTGTTCCAATCTTCTTCTTTTTCATCGTAGCCATAATATAACTCTCCTTTTATCTTTGAATTAACAAAACTATATAATAGACAATTCCGATTATTACTGAACTTCCTATACCATATACCAAAACAGGACCAGCAATAGTAAACATCTTTGCAGCTACTCCAAATATAAATCCTTCTTTTTTGAATTCTATTGCGGGAGAAACCACAGCATTTGAAAAACCTGTTATAGGTACTACTGTACCTGCACCTCCAAAATTCGCAAGTTTACTATATGTACCAGTTCCAGTAAGTAATGCGCCTAAAAAAATCATTATTATAGGCACTATATTCATTACCTGTTCTTCTGGAAAACCAAGGTTTGAAAAAATATTATGCACAAATTGTCCTATATCACAGATTAACCCTCCAACCAAAAAGGCCTGCCAACAATCCTTAAATATCCTTGATTTTGGAGTAATTTCATTTGCCATAGTTTCATATTTCTTTTTTAAATTATCTTCCCTTCTTTGACTCTTACTACTCAATACACTCACTCTCCTTTTATTAAGCTTATTATTTGTTAATTTAATAGTTTTAATTCAAAAGCTTACTTATATAAATACAAAACTTTAAGTATAAAAAAAGAAACTACTTATTCTTATATAAATAGCTTCTTCTAATAATTTATTACATTCTTTTTCATATATAACTCCATTATTTTTTCTTATAGTTTTCTATTAATTTTTAATATAGTTATTCCTCCAATTTCTTTTTCATCTGACGGAGAACCTTTTTTTCTATTCTCGATACCTGAACTTGGCTTATACCAAGCATATTAGCTACCTGAACTTGAGTTTTATCCTTAAAATAACGAAGCATTATAATCTGCCTTGCTTTTTCATCTAAGCTACGTAATGCCTCCTTAAGTGCTATCTTTTCAATCAAATTAGTATCTTCAGAACTCTTTTCACTTAATTTATCTATTAGTAAAACTGGAGCACCATCATCTTGATGTATAGTATCATATAAATATTGCAGTGTGTTAGACGATTCCATTGCAAATACTATTTCTTCTTTTTCTACGTCAGCATATTCTGCCAATTCTTCTATTGTAGGTGTCCTCTTCAATTTATTTGTAAGTTCTTCTTTATAAAAATGAATTTTCCTTGCAAGACTTTTTACATTACGGCTTACTTTTATCATTCCATCGTCTCTTAAAAAACGCTTTATTTCTCCTACTATCATTGGAACAGCATAAGTTGAAAACTTAACATTAAAATTTAAATCGAAATTATTAATTGCCTTAACTAAGCCAATTGAACCAATTTGAAATATGTCTTCATATTCATATCCCCTATTTAAGAACTTTTTACTTATAGATGCAACTAAAGGAAGATTCATTTCAATCAATTTATTCATAGCATCATTATCACCTTTTTTAGCTAAAGATAACAATTCACCATTTTGATTATAATTATAGTCTTCTCGTTTAATATTCTCTTTTTCCATATTATTCACCTAACTTACCATGTTGAATTTCTTCTTAATTACTACTTTAGTGCCTATTCCTTTTTTGCTTTCAACTTTTAAGTCATCCATAAATGTCTCCATTACTGTAAATCCCATTCCTGATCTCTCAAGGTCAGGCCTTGAAGTATACAAAGGTTCCATAGCCTGTGCTACATCATCAATTCCTTTACCTTTATCTTCTATAGATATAATAACCTCTCTATCTTTTATTTCTGTTTCAATTCTGATTATTCCATCTTCTCTGCTTTCATATCCATGTATTATACAATTAGTTACTGCTTCTGACACAGCAGTTTTAACATCACTTATCTCATCTATTGTTGGGTCTAACTGAGCTACAAAAGCGGCAACAGCAACTCTAGCAAATCCCTCATTCTGAGATTTACTTAAAAACTCCAAATTCATTTTATTTTCAGACATGATTAGCCCCCTCCTCTAAATACTCATCACAGCTTCATTAACATTACTATATTTTTTTATTATTTTATATAAACCTGCAAGATCAAATATCTTATCAACATTTTTATTTACTTCTGCTACACAAAGCTTTCCTCCTATATTAGAAACTTTCTTATAGCGTCCTATAACAGCACCAATTCCTGAACTATCCATAAAAGTAACGCCTGAAAAGTTTAATATAATTTTTGTTATGTTATCTTCATCAATCTTATTATCTACCTTTACCCGTACTGATTCTGCACTATTGTGATCAAGTTCTCCACTTAAATTAACAATTAAAATATCATTCTTTTTCTCAAACCCTATATACATTTACTTAGAAGTATCCCAATTAATATAATATTAACACTTGAGATATACTCCATTCACCTCCTTACATAAGATCTTTTTACCATATATTAACATATTTTTCAGTGCAACGTCAATTATTTTATTCATTACAATTTAAATTTATTTTATAATGCAAAAAACTCAGCGAAAAATAGTACTTATCACTGAGTTTTAGACCACTATTTCTTCTTTTTATTATTTCTATATTTAGATAATTCATCATCTATTTCTTTAAAAAAGCCCTTAACTGACTCACCCTTGTTTAAAATCAATACTTCAATAGCATCATCAAGATTTTCCATAGTATATATATGAAATTTACCTGTTCTAATATCTTCTTCTACTTCTCCAGTTAAAATTAGTTCATTTACATTTGTACTTGGAATAAGAACAGCTTTATTTTCAATTGTATCTATTTCCCTACAAACTCTATGAAATCCCTCAATTTTTTCATTAACACCTCCTATAGGCTGTATCTCTCCAAACTGATTTATGGATCCTGTAACTGCAATGTTCTGTCTTATAGGCCTTTTACTTAATGCCGATAATATGCATATTATTTCTGCAACTGATGCACTATCACCTTCAACCATTCCATAGGTCTGTTCAAAGCTTAATTGCAAATCTACAGGTAGTTTTTCATAAGGACTTAAAAGGCTACTTAATAATCCTTGTAATATTGAAATAGATTTTTCATGAATACTTCCACTCAGTTTACATTCCTTTTGAATATCTATTATCCTTCCTTCCCCTTGAAGTGCAAGACAAGTCACTCTCATAGGTTTTCCAAAACTGTAGCTTCCAGTTCCCACAACTGCCAGTGCATTGACTATTCCAACCTTTTCTCCAGTTGTAGTAAATAAAATCTTTTTACTTCTATAACTTTCAATTACTTCATCTAATATTTTTTCTTCTTCATAAGCAATATCAATTATATCTTCTCTTGTTATCTCTTTTCTATCTTCTATTTGGGCATTATTATGGGCTAAATATAAAATCCTATTTAAATAATAATCATCTACTGATATCTTTCTTCTATCTCCAGCAATTCTTGCTAGGTACTTAATTATTTCATCAACTGCATCATCATTAATCTTTAATAATTTATCCTTTTTTATCTTGCTTTCTATCATAGATATAATTGAATTTCTAGAAAAACTATCATATTTTATTTCTGTATCTGCTTCTATCTTTATAGGAAATATTCTTTTAAAATCTTCATCTTTATCAAATAATATTTCATAACTTTCATAATCACCAATTAGTATTACCTTAACATCAACAGGAATGCTTCCTGGTTTTAAGCCTGCAATCGAAAGCACATCGAGGTAATTTTTAGTATAATTATAATCAACAATCCCATGAGTTAGTGCTTTTTTTAAATAATAATAACTACTACCACTACTTACCAACGAACTTAATCTTAATATTAAACATCCACCATTTGCTTTAATAAGGCTTCCAGCATTAATTAATGAAATATCAGTGGTATATGATCCATTTGTATTCCTATACTCTATATTTCCAATTAAATTTGAAATAATAGGGTCCTCTTCATATATTACTCTAGGATGTTCTATCTCTGAATTATCCACAATTACGTTAACATCATATTTTTTAAATATATCTTGAATATCCTCTTCATCATCTTCAAGATTAATAGAATAACATTCAACAACTTCATCATCTATAGCAGCAAATATTTCAACTAGATATCTATAAACATTATCCTCAGTTATAAATTCTAATAAAAAATCATCTTTATATTTTTGCATATTTTGACTTAAATAGTCTTTATATATATTTTTTAATTTTCCTATTGAATCAGTTTCAATTTCTTTTAATTTTTCTAGAACTATCTCTGCTTCTTTTTTTAAATTACTTGCCTGCTTTTCAATACTTTCTTGAGTTTCTCCTTCAAGATTATTGTATTCGTCCTTAGTCATCTCATTTCCCTGGTCTTTTAAAGGAACAAATACAAATCCATTACTTGTAGCCTTAATGTCAAAATTCTTAGCTTTAGCCATATTCATAAGACTTGTTATATAATTATTTCTTTTTTCACTTATTTCTTCAATTATTCCTTCCTTCTCTTCATCAGAGCTACTACTATAAAAATCACTTATACAATCTATATACTTTTCCTTTATGTCATCCAACATTTCCTTTAGAAGATTTCCCTTACCATTTGGGACAAACAAAGGTAAAGGATTACTATATTCTCCACTTATTACATAACATATATCCTGCGGTCTATCTTTATTTTCATATATACTTTCAATATAATTAATCAAATCTTCTAATTTTTCTTTAGAAAAAGAATCAACATAATAAATATTGTATCCATCTTTTTCAACACTTAAAGCTTTTTTAATCTTATTTAATGTAGTCTTATTTTTGGGTATTCTATTAATATCAGTTTGTATTGTTACATCATTACACGCTGCTGAAAAAATAATTTCATTTAGAGTTAATTCTCTCTTCATAATTTATTCTACTTTGAATTTATTCTTCCAAAACTCAACTGCATTTTTCCAAAGTAGTCTCCTCCTTAAATTAATAGTATATAATATTAATATTCTTTAAGTGCTAAAATAGATATACTTTTTTTAGAAATAAATTAAATTATATATTTTATAACAAAGTCATCTGCTCAATTTGAGTTTCTTTAAATGAAGATATACTCACTCCTATCAGCCTTACATTTTCTTCAAACTCTTCATTTTCCAATATTTCTTTAGCAGTATTATATATTTCCTTATTGGTAGATAAATAATGATTTAGTGTTTTACTTCTTGTATGATTTTCAAAATCTTTTGTTTTATATTTAAGAGTCACAGTCTTTCCCGAAATATTTTTTCTACTTAAAATATCTTCAATTTCATAGGAAAATTCTTTTATATATTCTAATAATTCTTCTTTATTATTTGTATCAAATTTTAATGTTCTTTCTTTTCCGATAGATTTTCTTTCACGTACAGTTTCTATTTTCCGATTATCTATGCCCCTAATCCTTTCATATATTTCTAATCCATTCTTCCCCAAATACTCAATATAAAATTCTTTAGGCATTTTATATAAATCACGGATATAATATATTCCCATATTATTAAGCTTCCCTACTGATACTTTTCCAAGGCCATGTATTTCAGAAATTGGAAGAGGTAATAAAATATCTGGTACCATATCTTTTGATATTACCTTTATACCATTTGGCTTATTCCAATCTGAAGCAAGCTTTGCAAGAAATTTATTATATGAAATACCTACTGATATGGTTAATCCAACTTCTCTATATACCTTATTTTTAATATATCTAGCTGCTTCAAGTCCACTTGTAAATCTACTCCCTGAGATATCTAAGTATCCTTCATCTATAGATACTTGTTCTATAATTGGTGTTACCTCATTTAGTATCTTAAATATATCTTGAGAAACTTTTGTATATCTCCCATATCTTCCACTTACAAATACTGCATTTGGGCACTTTTCTTTTGCCATAAATATAGGCATTGCTGAATGTACTCCATATTTTCTAGCTTCATAGGAGCATGTAGAAACAACACCTCTTTCACTTATTCCTCCAACAATAACAGGTTTACCCCTAAGCTCTGGATTATCATTTTGCTCTACTGATGCAAAAAAAGCATCCATATCAACATGTAAGATATTATTATCCATAACAATTCTACACCTCTACATAACATATTATTCTTAACAATACTTTATCATAAATATTTTTATAAAAAAATAGACCAGATAACACTATTAATTATCTAGTCAAAATTTTAAAGTATATATCTATGCTAATACTTCATTAAAAAGTCCTTGATTCTTACTAAGTAAAAATGAATATGTTCCAAATGCAAGAAGTTCATCTACATATTTTATTTCATGCCTATCATAATCCATAAATACAATCATAAAAGCAATCATATTTCTAAAGCCTTTATCAATATAAAAGCCATATTCACTTTCTTCATTACATAAATATTCTATAACTTCATTTAAATCTTCTATACTTTTTTCTAAATCTTGGTCTTTAATCATTATACCTATTAATTGTAAAAATTGACGTCCAACTTTTATTCCTTTATCTTTTAGATTTAAAAGAAATTCTGATACATCTTCTGCTATATTTTTCTTAGTATTGAGTATCATTGAATTAGTCAGGCACTGAACTCCATTGTCTGAGAATAATTTCAAATTATGCATTCTTTTAAATATATAATCTTCCTTTTCTAATATATTTTGAAAATCTATATTGCTTATAGCTAATAATGCACATAAAAGATAATCATCTTCTGTTGTTAAATTACCATATTTCTTTTTCATAGCCATGAAAATGTTCTTAGTCTTTTTTATTACCTCTTCTCTCTTACTTCTATCACAATATTTCACTATAGAATATGATACTAATGCTAAATAACCACATTCCTTAAAACCATAATCAGTAAGCATTTCTAATGTTTCTATTATTTCATTGCATATTTCAATCTTATCTCCATTGCATAATTCTATTAAAAATGAAACTATGTAAAGTATATCCCCTCTTAGTACAGACATATTATGAGTATTTTTTCTTATATATGTTCTTATTTCCTTAACTTCTTTATCATTAATGGATTTTTTATAATATCCATTCACAAGTGCAGAATAATGATTTATATAATCACCATCATATCTTAAATTCTGTACAGCATATCTATAATTATTTATAGTATAATCACAGACATCTTTTATTACTTTTTCCATCTTATCTCCCCATTTATAACAATTACGAAAATGTTTTCTCAGTAAAAATTATATCATATCTTGTATAAATATTAAAATCTAATTAATTTCTCTTCAGCTTTAAAGAGTAAATTTATTTATATGTTTAAAATCTTCTTAATTTCAGCTTTAATTTTTCAGAAAATTAAGAA
>NZ_JABAGC010000014.1 GCF_012843905.1 Clostridium sp. SM-530-WT-3G | reverse complement strand
AAGCAGATACATTGAAAAAGGAATGAAACATAAGATTTTATAATTTTTTATAGATTTTTATAAGTTTTCAGTAACGGAAAGTAATCTATGGATAGAAAGAAACTTCTATCTTTAATTAGAAAAGAAGAGGGCCCTAAACTTGATTTTAAACTTAAGCTAGATCTTACAAATGAAATTGGAAAGAAAGAGCTGACAAAAGATATTTGTGCCATAGCAAATTCAAATGGAGGCAGAGGATATATTATCGTTGGTGTTCAAGATAAAACTAAAAAAGTATTTGGAATAAATGATAATAATCTTTTTACAGAAGAGCAAATTCAGCAGATAATAACTTCAAGGTGTGAACCTCCAATTCCATTACAGATTGATTTTTTATTCATAGATAATAAAAAGATTGGTGTAATATCAATTTATGATGGTGGTCAAAGACCTTATCAGGTAAGAGAAAATGGAGCATTTTATATTAGGAGGGGCTCTACTACTGATACTATGAGAAAACAGGAACTTATAGCTTTACTTGAGGAAAATTTAAATTTGACAATAGAAACATGTCCGGTGATGAGAAGTGATATAAGTATGCTGAATATGGATTTAGTAAAGAAGTACTTTAAAAATAAAGGAATTACATTAACTGATGAAAATAAAGAATTTTTACTTTTGAGTGCAGGAATTATATATAAAGATAGAGAGTTAGCAAAATTAAAATGTACTTATGGTGGTTTGCTTGTATTTTCTGATATAAACCATATATGTATTCCTAATAATATGATTAAAATAGTTAATAAAATAGATAATATATACGGAAAAGTTTATGTTATACAAGGAAATCTTATTGAAATAGTGGATAAAACAGAAAAAACTTTAACAGAAATAATGCCAGAGGATTATCCAGTAAATGCAATAGTAGAAGCTGTTAAAAATGCAGTATTGTATAGAGAATATTATGATTTGAATAGAATTGTTGAAATAATAATAGATGATAACAATATTGTTATTTCAAGTCCAGGAGAATTTATAGATGAGAATATAAAGGGTGAAAGGACAAATTATAATAAGAGAAATATATGGCTTTATGAAAAGCTCATCACTTTGGATGAGAAAGGAAGATTTTTGAATAATGGAAAAGGATTTACTAGAATAAGAGAAGCATTTAAGGGAAGAGGTAAGGTTAAATTTATAAATTCTAGAATTGAACATAGCTTTAAAGTGGTATTACCAGGATGTAATAAAATAATAGATTGTAATAAAGATTGATATTATATTAAAGTATTCATAAATACTATGAATATTGCCAAAAGTATGACTTGAAGCTATACTATTTATATATAGAGAGAGATGGTAATTGACAATTGACAATTAATATTTAATTGTCCACTGTCAATTGTTTTCTTAAGAGCATAATTTAAGGAGGTATTATTAATGGCAAACGTACTAGATGAGCTATTAGAAAGAGGATACATAAAACAATTTACTCATGAAGAAGAAACTAGAAAATTATTAGAAAATGAGAAGGTTACTTTTTATATAGGATTTGATCCAACAGCAGACAGCTTACACGTAGGGCATTTTATTGCAATGATGTTTATGGCTCATATGCAAAGAGCAGGACATAGACCAATAGCTTTAATTGGTGGTGGAACTGCAATGGTAGGAGATCCAAGTGGTAAGACAGATATGAGAAAGATGCTTACTAAGGAAGATATTGAACATAATGTTGAATGTATTAAGAAGCAAATGGAAAGATTTATAGATTTTTCTGATGATAAAGCAATTTTAGTAAATAATGCAGACTGGTTATTAAAGGCTAATTATGTTGATTTCTTAAGAGAAGTAGGAGTTCACTTCTCAGTTAATAGAATGCTTACAGCTGAATGCTTTAAACAAAGATTAGAAAGAGGATTATCATTCTTAGAATTTAATTATATGTTAATGCAAGGATATGATTTCTATGTATTAAATCAAAAGTATAATTGTAAAATGGAATTAGGTGGAGATGACCAATGGTCTAATATGATTGCTGGTGTTGAACTTGTAAGAAGAAAAGCTCAAGGTCAAGCAATGGCTATGACATGTACATTATTAACAAACAGCCAAGGGCAAAAAATGGGTAAAACTGTTGGTGGTGCTTTATGGCTTGATCCAAATAAAACTTCTCCATTTGATTTCTATCAATACTGGAGAAACGTTGATGATGCTGATGTTGAAAAATGTTTAGCTTTATTAACATTCTTACCAATGGATGAAGTAAGAAGATTAGGTGCATTAGAAGGTTCGGAAATAAATAAGGCTAAGGAAATATTAGCATATGAAATAACTAAACTTGTACATGGTGAAGAAGAAGCTAAAAAAGCTCAAGATGCTGCAAGAGCTTTATTTGCAGGTGGAGCAGATATGTCTAATGTTCCAACAGTAACTATTTCTAAAGAAGAAGTAGGAACATCATTATTAGATATAATGGCATCTAATAAAATAGTACCATCTAAAAAAGAAGGTAGAAGACTAATAGAACAAGGTGGATTATCTTTAAATGGAGTTAAAGTTACAGATGTAGTTAGAACTTTAAATGAAGATGACTTTGAAGACGGAATTGCCTTAATTAAAAGAGGTAAGAAAAACTATAATAAGATTGAAGTTAAATAGTTAAATAAATTGATATATTAAAGGGTTCTGTAATGCTAATATTGCAGAGCTCTTTATAAATTTATACGCCTATTACTCGATAAATAATTGTATGAATAAAAGTTAGAGGTGAGACGCGATAATGCCAGGGATTTGGAATATAAATAATGGATATAATATCAATTCAAAAAAAATTTCTAGCAAATTAACTTTTGACATAGGCGAAAAATTTACTGGAAGAGTTGTATCAAAAGGTGAAGGTAAGGATGTTACAATAAAACTTTCAGATGGTTGGCAGTTTATTGCGGAAGTTGAGGGAAATATAAATTTTGAAGAGCTAAAATTAGTTAAATTTCAAGTAGATGGATTTGAGAATGGAAAGCTTAAATTAAAAGTTATAAATCAAGGAACTAAACAAGATTCAGAAGTAGATGAAAATTTTAAAGAGATAATAGATAAAGAAGGGCTTTCAAAGGAAGACGTACCCATTTTGAAGAAAATGGTTAGTTATAGTATTCCATTAACTAGAGAGAATATAAACAAAATAAAAGGGATACTTCAGTTTAATGAGAAAGTTAATTTTGATCCGGATGAGATAAATAAATTTATAGAAAAATATACAACAGGTAAAAATATTGATATTAATAGTGCAGAGGGTAAAAAAATCCAAGATACTTTGACAAAATTCTTTGAGCAATTTAAGAACATGAGTGAAGATGATATATTCGTATTTATTGAGAATAATATCGATTTTTCAGCAGAAAATATTGAAAGTTTTAATAAACTTTTTAAAGGTAATTCTTCAATAGAAAAAGTACTTATGGATATTCAAGAAAAGCTTAATAATATTGATTTTGATAAAGATATTATGGAAGCTATAAATTCTAAAATAAGTATATTAGATAATCAGGAATCCCCAAATATTAATAAAAGTTCTGGTGATACTACAAGTCAGTCACTAGCATCTAAGATATATTCGGATAATAATCCCATGAATACAAAGGTAGACGTTTTAGATCTTCTTAAAACATTAGCCTCCAATAGTGGTGACGAAAGTAAATCAGTATTTGGTGCTAATCAAAATACTATAATTGAAAATAGTAATAAATCTTTAACTGATAGATTACAAGATAAAAATTTTCTTAATGATGTAAAATCAATAATTGGAAACATAAATACATCAGAAGAAATACCTAAAACTCAAGCTTCATCACTTATAGAATCTACTAACAAGGCAAAAATAGAAGCTTTATTGAGCAGGGTTGAAAGTAGAGAAGTAAAGCTTTCTGATGATGAATATAAGATGATAAAAGAAGCTGTAAGTAAATATAAAAGTGAATCATCATATGAAGCTTTTCCTCAAAAGACTAAGTCAATGCCATTAAATACATTTAATATAAAAAATATGAATACACAGTTTAGTGGGGCTGATAAGTTTGCAGGATTTAATATTAATAGAGAAGAGGCTATTAAGGAAAATATACAAGAGAAGATTAATAATGTAAAGGATATAGTAAAGGGTTTATTAAATCAGACAGAATTACAAGATAGTGCAGTTTTAGATAAAGTAATGAGTACTCTTAAACAAAATATGAATGATTTTAGAGTATTTAACTCAATAAGCAATGAGTATTATTATTTAAATTTTGGAGTAAATACGCAGAATACAGAATATCCATGTAAATTAATAATTAAAGATAACAGAAAAGATGGAAAGAAGATAGATACTACAAATACTAAGATGGTTGTAAGCGTAAAAACAATTAATTTAGGTGATATAGATGGATATATTACTTTGAGGAATAATAAACTTGATGTAAATCTGAAATGTGATTGGGGATTTTCAGATATAATAAATAATCACAAAGCACAACTCTTAAATGGTCTAAATAGTTTAGGAATGTTAGTAAATGTAAGTGTATCAACTAAAGAAAGACCTGTTGATATATCAAGTTGTAGAGAATTTTTTAGTGAGGTTAAAATTTCTGCTATAGATACGAAGGTGTAAGAAATAGTAGAAAATTTGAAATTGTATAAATAAAGATTATAAGGTAAAATGAAACTTGTATTGTGATTTAGACTTATTGATTTAAAGGGGGTATACTAATATGAATCAAAGAAAAAAAGCAGCAGCATTAAGATATGAATTTAATAGTGATGCTCCTATTGTTACTGCAGCTGGAATGGGCCATATTGCTGATAAAATACTAGAAAAAGCTGAAGAAAATGAAGTTCCTATAGTATATAATAAAGAACTAACTAATTTATTATGCAATGTAGATGTAGGCCAAGAAATACCCTCAGAATTATACGAAGCAGTTGCTCACGTAATAGCGTTTGTCACAGATTTAGATAAACACCGCTAAAGCCATCAGTGCTACTGATACTAACAACAGCTCACTGATAAAAAGAGCAGCTATGCTGCAATTGAGAACAATTCACAGATAAAAAGGAGAAAAAATGTAATGGCACTTTATACTATTTCAGATTTGCATCTTGGTTTTAATGTAGAAAAACCCATGGATATATTTGGAGATAAGTGGAGAGATCACACTGAGAAAATAAAAAAGAACTGGATTGAAAAAGTCAATGATGATGATACAGTACTTATTGCAGGTGATATATCATGGTCATTAAGAGCTGATGACAGCAAATATGATTTAGATTGGATAGATGAACTACCAGGAAGGAAGATTATAAGTAAAGGAAATCATGATTACTGGTGGGGAAGTATATCAAAACTAAATAAATTATATGAAAATACAAAGTTCTTACAAAATAATTTTTATGAATATGATGATTTTGCTATCTGTGGAACAAGAGGATGGATGTGTCCTGGCGGAGATAAATATAAATATACAGAAAAAGATGAGAAAATCTATAAAAGAGAACAGATAAGACTTAGATTATCACTAGAAGCTGCCAAGAAAGCAGGATATGAAAATATAATAGTAATGATTCACTATCCACCAACTAATGAAAAATTTGAAGAATCAGATTTTATAAAAATATTTAAAGAATTTGATGTTAAAAAAGTAATATATGGACACTTACATGGGCCTGTTTTAATGGGAAATTTATTAAATGGATATGTTGATGGAATTGAATATATTTTATCTTCTGCAGATTATATTAATTTTAACCCCAAGAGAGTATTATAGATAAATAAAAGAAATCATGATGGTATAACTATTATCATGATTTTTTTATTTGCAAAGAATTTACTAAGAAATTTATTTGGAGATTTAAAATTTAATTTTGTATATATTCACAATTAAAAATAAATTTGAAAAAGTTTACAAAATAATATTGACTTATTCCATAAAAAGGAATAATATTAGCTTATGAAATAACTTTTAAAAAGTTTATTTAAAAGACATTTTAATAAGAGGAGTGGAATTATGAGATACTTATTAGGTTTAGATATAGGCACTTCGGGTACAAAGACAGCATTATTTGATGAAGATGGTAAAACTATTGCGACTGCAACATTTGGATATGATTTATTTCAACCTAAGGTAGGATATGCTGAACAAAATCCAGATGACTGGTGGGAGGCATGTGTTAAAGGAATAAGAGCAGTAATAGATAAAAGTAATGTACAAGCTATTGATATTAAAGGAATCGGCTTAAGTGGTCAAATGCATGGATTGGTGTTATTAGATAAAGATAATAAAGTAATTAGAAAATCTATAATATGGTGTGACCAAAGAACTGAAAAAGAGTGTGAGTATATTACAGAAAAGATAGGTAAGGAAAGATTAATTAAAATAACAGGTAATCCAGCAATGACAGGATTTACTCTTTCTAAATTACTATGGGTTAGAAATAATGAACCTGAAAATTATAAAAAGATCAATAAAATTCTATTGCCTAAAGATTATATAAGATTTAAATTAACAAATGTATTTGCTACAGAAGTTTCTGATGCAAGTGGAATGCAGATGATTGATATAAATACGAGAAGTTGGAGTGATGAACTTCTTAATGATTTAGAGATAGATAAGAATATACTAGCTGATGTATATGAATCAGTTGTTGTAAGTGGAAAAGTAAGCAGTGAAGCAGCTCAATTAACTAATTTATCAGAGGGAACACCAGTAGTTGGAGGAGCAGGAGATCAGGCCGCAGGGGCTATTGGAAGTGGAATAGTAAAAGAAGGCGTTATATCTACAGTAATAGGAACTTCAGGAGTTGTATTTGCCTCAACTGATACGCCTAAGTTTGATAAAGATGGACGAGTTCATACACTATGTCATGCAATTCCAGGAAAGTGGCATGTAATGGGAGTAACTCAAGGTGCTGGACTTTCATTGAACTGGTTTAAGAAAACATTCTGTGCAAAAGAAATTGAAGATAGTAAAAAGCAGAATGTTGATGTATATGACTTACTGACACAAGAAGCTGCACAATCAAAACCAGGATCAAATGGAGTTACTTATTTACCATATTTAATGGGTGAAAGAACACCACATCTTGATCCAAATGTAAAGGGTGGATTTTTTGGAGTTTCATTGATAAATAATCATAATGATTTTGTAAGAAGTGTGCTTGAAGGAGTAAGTTTCAGCTTAAAAAATTGCTTAGATATTATAGAAGATATGAATGTAAAAGTTGAAGACGTCAGAGTAAGTGGTGGTGGAGCAGAGAGTGATGTATGGAGGCAGATTTTAGCTGACATATTCCAATATCCATTAAATACAGTAAAGGCTTCAGAAGGCGGAGCTTTAGGAGTTGCAATACTTGCTGGAGTTGGAGCAGGAATATATCCATCAGTGGAAGAAGCATGTGAAAGGATTATAGAAAAAGCAGATAATAAAGTAACACCTAATACTGAGTTAAAGGAAACATATGAAAAGGTATATGCTGTCTATAACTCACTTTACGAAAGAATAAAGGATATTTAACTAGGAACATAATAATGATATTATATTACTAAATATAATATTACTGTTAAGGCCTAGAGAGGAGTAATTTTTAAATTGATAGAAGTTAATCACAGCAAAATAAAAGAGACTAATAGGAATAAGATAATCAAATTATTATTAGAAAAGAATGAAATAACTAAATTAGACATATCAAGAAGCTTAGATATAAGCATAACTACAGTATCTACTAATATTGCAGAATTGAAAAAATTAGGAATAGTAGAAGATGTAAGGTCTTTAGAATCTACAGGTGGAAGAAAAGCAATGGCAATAAAATTGAATGAAAATTGTAAATATTCAATAGGGGTTGCATTAACACCTAAACACATAAAAATATCTCTTATAAATCTAAAAAGCCAGGAAATTGGTAGATTAAAAGTTAAGCATGAGAATAAAAATATAAGTGAAATAATTGAAATAGTTAAAGATAGTATTGTAGAAATTCTTAATAGTAATAATATTGATTATAAAACTCAGCTTTTAGGAGTAGGAATTTCGATTCCAGGAACTGTAGATTCAGAAGCTGGAATAATTAAAAATTGTTATCTGTTAAATATTAAAGAAGAACTTAATTTAAAAAATGAATTTGAACATTTAGGTGTTCCTATTTATGTTGATAATGAAGCAAATTTATCCGCATATTATGAATATTTAAATAAAAAGGATATGATAAGCAATTTATTATATGTTTCTATAACAGATGGTTTCGGGGCAGGAATAATCATTAATGGTGAAATATATAGAGGTAGCAATAATTCAGCTGGTGAAATAGGCCATACTAAAATAAATATAGGTGGGAAGAAGTGTAAATGTGGTGGGGATGGATGCCTTGAAGCATATGCATCTACAGATGCATTAATAAAACAGTATAATTCGAAATATTCTAAAGATATTAATGATATAGAAGAATTCGAAGAATTATGTGAAAAGAAAGATGGTCAAGCATTAGAAGTATTAAATGAATACTTATTCATATTAGGAACAGGAATTTCGAATCTTATGCTTATACTTGATCCTAATACTATTGTTATTGGAGGAGATATTAAAAGTCTATTAGATGAAAATATAGAATCATTAAGAGAAAATATATATAACAATAATTTATTTGCAGACAGGAAAAAATGTAAGATTGAAATAACTAAATTTAAAGAATCTTATCTACTTGGAGCAGCTAGAATGGTCATAGAAGAGTTTCTTACAATAAAGTAAACAATAATCTGTAATATCTAAATTAATTTAGATATTACAGTGGAATATAACAACTTAATAAAATAGTTTTTAAAAGTATATTAATATATATAAAATGAAAAGGGGAATATAAAATGAGATTTTTTTTAGATACAGCAAATGTTGAATATATCAGGGAAGCAAACGAAATGGGAGTTATTTCAGGGGTAACAACTAACCCATCTCTAGTAGCTAAAGAAGGCAGAGATTTTAATGAAGTAATTAAGGAAATTACAGAAATAGTAGATGGACCAATAAGTGGAGAAGTAGTAAGTGAAAAAGCTGAAGGAATGATAGAAGAAGGAAGAAAAATTTCTAAAATTCATCCTAATATGATAGTAAAAATTCCTATGACAGTAGAAGGGTTAAAAGCAGTAAAAGTTCTTTCAAAAGAAGGCATAAAAACAAATGTAACTTTAATATTCTCAGCAAATCAAGCATTACTTGCAGCCAATGCAGGGGCAACATATGTAAGCCCATTCTTAGGAAGAGTTGATGATATATCAATGATAGGAATGGATTTAGTAAGGGATATAGCAGAAATCTTTAGTGTACATGGTATAGAAACAGAAATTATAGCTGCAAGCGTAAGAAATCCAATACACGTAATTGAAGCAGCCAAAGCAGGAGCAGATATAGCAACAGTACCATATAACTTAGTAATGCAGATGGTTAAACATCCATTAACAGATGCTGGACTTGAAAAATTTAAAGCAGACTGGGAAGCTGCATTTGGCAATAAGTAATATTTTGAAGAGGTGATATTATGCAAGTAAAAAACGTTTGCAATCCGGATTTTAAGAAGTATGGAAGAGTATTAAAAAATTATGATTGTAAAGAAATAATTGAAAAGATGGGAGATACACCACTTCCAAGTGATGTTGTTTATGAACCATCAGTAAAAATGCTTGAAGCTTTAGATATTTTTAATGAATTACAAAATAGAGAATTTGGAGGTCTTCCTATTGAAATAGGATACTGTAATGGAAATAATAATTTACTTAATGCAGTTGAATATCATAGAACTTCAGAAATAAATATAGCAGCTACAGATTTGATTTTATTATTAGGATCTCTTCAGGATGTAGAAGATGATTTTTCATATGATACATCAAAAATTGAAGCATTCTTAGTTCCAAAGGGAACAGCAATTGAAGTATATGCTACAACACTTCATTATGCACCATGTAATGCAGATGACAATGGGTTTAGATGTGTAGTAGTTTTACCAAAGAATACAAATCTACCATTAGAAAAGGATATCAACAAATCAGATGAAGACGTATTATTATTTGCAAAAAATAAATGGCTTATTGGTCATAAAGATACAGACTTAGGTGAACAAGGAGCATTTATTGGATTAAAGGGAGAAAATATTTATCTTAAGAATTATTAATTTATATAAAAAATGATTTATAGAGAATAAAAAATTGAGTTTTGATTAGTTTGGAGGAATTAATATGAAAAATATACCAGAAATTAAATTAGGAATAGTTGCAGTAAGTAGAGATTGCTTCCCTATGGAATTATCAGAAAGACGTAGAGCAGCAGTTGTAGAAGCTTATGAAGGAGATATCTTTGAATGTAAGACTACTATAGAAAATGAAAAAGATATGAGACAAGCCTTGAAAGAAGTTAATGAAGCAGGTGTAAATGCATTAGTTATTTATCTTGGAAACTTTGGACCAGAAACTGCTGAAACATTACTTGCAAAAGAATTTGATGGACCAGTTATGTTTGTAGCAGCAGCAGAAGAAACACAAAATAATCTTCA
Organism: Clostridium sp. SM-530-WT-3G; assembly: GCF_012843905.1. Classification (GTDB taxonomy): domain Bacteria; phylum Bacillota; class Clostridia; order Clostridiales; family Clostridiaceae; genus Clostridium. The sequence continues at coordinate 52,980 of NZ_JABAGC010000014.1, read as the reverse complement.
AGATGGAAGAGGAGATGCTTACTGTGGAATGCTTAATGCAAGTTATAATTTAGCATTAAGAAATATTAAAGCATATATTCCTGAATATCCAGTAGGAACTGCAAGCGATATAGCAGGAATGATTAAAGAATTCATTCCAGTAGCAAAAGCTGTAATTGGGCTTAACAAATTAAAGATTATTTCATTTGGTCCAAGACCACAAGATTTTTTAGCATGTAATGCACCAATCAAGCAATTATATAATTTAGGTGTTGAAATTGAAGAAAATTCAGAATTAGATTTATTTGCATCATTTAATGAACATAAAGAAGACCCAAGAATTCCTGAAGTTGTTGCCGATATGGAACAAGAATTAGGTGAAGGAAATAAGATGGCAGGTATTTTACCTAGACTTGCTCAATATGAACTTACTTTATTAGATTGGATGGAAGCTCATAAAGGTTCTAGAGAATATGTTATTTTTGCAAATAAGTGCTGGCCTGCATTCCAAACACAATTTGGACTAGTTCCATGCTATGTAAACAGTAGATTAACTGCAAGAGGAATTCCAGTATCATGTGAAGTTGATATTTATGGAGCATTAAGTGAATATATAGGAACTTGTATAAGTGAAGATGTTGTTACATTACTTGATATCAACAACTCAGTTCCAGCTGATATGTATGATGCTGAAATTAAAGGTAAACATGGTGACTATACATTAAAAGACACATTTATGGGGTTCCACTGTGGTAATACAGCTACTTGTAAATTACAAAATCCAACTATGAAATATCAAAAAATTATGCATAGATCTCTTGAACCAAATAAGGAACCAGATATAACAAGAGGAACAATTGAAGGAGATATAATACCAGGAGATATCACATTCTTCAGATTACAAAGTACTGCAGATGCTAAACTTAGAGCATATGTAGCAGAAGGTGAAGTATTGCCAGTTGCAACACGTTCATTTGGATCAATTGGAGTATTTGCTATTCCTGAAATGGGAAGATTCTATAGACACGTATTAGTTGAAAAGAATTATCCACATCACGGTGCTGTTGCATTTGGACATTTTGGAAAGAGTTTATTCAACTTATTTAGATATTTAGGTGTAGAAGATATTGGGTTCAATCAACCAAAAGGAATGTTATATAAGACTGAAAATCCATTTGAAAAATAATTTTATTATAAGGACTCCCATATCATAATGGGAGTTTTTGTATGATAAAATATTCTTGCAATGTAAATTGGAAAGGAAGGAAATATATGAGCTATAGGTTTACGTTTCCAGAAGGAAAGGATAAAGCACTTACATTTAGTTATGATGATGGGAATATAGCGGATAAAAGATTAGTTAGTATTTTCAATAATTATGGATTAAAGGCTACTTTTCATTTAAATTCAGGAATGCTTGATGGAAAAGGATTTATTAAAAAGAAAGAAATAAAGGACTTATATAAGGGACATGAAATAGCTGGACATGGAGTGCATCATGAATTTATGAATGATCTTCATAATGAGGCTGTAGTACGCGAAATAATTGAAGATAGGAGAGTGTTAGAAAATTATAATGATAGTATAGTTGTAGGATATTCTTATCCATATGGACAATACAATAAATCATTAATTGATAAGCTAAAAGTTTTAGGAATTCAATATTCAAGAACTGTAAATTCAACAAGAAATTTCTTTATTCCAGGAGATTTTATGCAATGGAATCCAACATGTCATCATAATGATGTAACTGATGAAATGATTGAGGATTTCTTTAATCCACCATCATATAGGGAGTTATCTTTATTTTATATATGGGGGCATAGTTTTGAATTTGATAGGGAGAATACATGGGATAGATTTGAGCAGATATGTGATAAGCTTCATGGAAAAAATGATGTTTGGTATACTACAAACTTTGAATTTAAAGAATATTTTTCTGCAATTAGAAGTGTAGTAACTAATGTTGATGATAATAAAGTTTATAACCCAACAGGCCAGGTTATTTGGTTGATTAATAATAATAAACTTATGAGATTATTACCAGGTCAGATTATGTTAGTAAAATAAAATATAATATTTAATTTTTAAAGAGGATTTATAAGGATCAAGTATTGTTCAATTAAAACAATTGATACTTTAAATTCTCTTTTTTGATGAGCGTAGCCCTAAATGAAACTATATAAATGTAAACTTATACATAATATATAATTTGTGGTATTTTTTATATAATTTATATGGTTGTTAGAAGATATAAAAATGATAAAATTATTATTGTAAACAAAAATTAACAAAAAAACAAAATATAACTTTTGTAAACGAAAACATTTGTAGGGGGAGTTTTTATGAATAAAAGAAAGTTACTATCATTATTTCTTTCTGGAATGTTAGCAACAACTTGCTTAGTTGGATGTGGAAGTACTGCAGGAAGTGGTGGAAGTTCAGCATCAAGTGGATCAAAAGATTCTGATGGGTACAAGCATTTTACAGCATTTTTTGCAACTGCTGGTAAGGAAATACCTGATAATAACAGGGTAAAGAATTTAATTGCTGAAAAAACAGGAGTTAAAGTTGATGAAACATGGCTTACAGGACAAACTCCAAAAGAAAGAATAGGTGTAATGGTAGCTGGTGGTGAATATCCAGATTTCATTGATGGTGGAGATGGTACTCAATCACTTGTTGATGCAGGAGCTCTTATACCATTAGATGAGTATATAGAAAGTGGAAAATATCCTAATATAACAAATTATCTTACTAAAGGAGAATGGAATCGTTGTAGACAAGCAGATGGAAAGATTTATTACATTCCTCAATTTAGTAAAGTTCAAGGAAAAGTAACTGATACAACTCAAGGTGGAGAAGCATTCTGGATACAAAAAGCTGTACTTGAATGGGCTAACTATCCTAAGATTACAACATTAGACGAATACTTTGATTTAATTGAAAGATATAAAGAAGCACATCCAACAATCGATGGAAAACCAACAATTGGTTTCGAAATATTAAGTTACGATACTAAATATTTCTGTTTAGAAAATCCACCTCAATTCTTAGCTGGATATCCTAACGACGGTAAAGCTGTAATTGATAAAACTACTCATGAAGCAAAACTTTATGAAACATTACCAGAAGCAAAACAATATTATAAGAAACTTGGAGAAGAATACAAAAAAGGTATAATCGATCCAGAAACATTTACAGCAAACTACGACCAATATATTTCTAAGTTATCAACTGGAGCTGTGCTTGGTATGGTAGACCAAAAATGGCAATTTGATAATGCTACTAATGCATTATTACAAGAAGGCAAAGATGAAAGAACTTGGGTTCCACTACCAATTGTTTTAGATGCAAATGTTAAACCTCATTATAGAACTAAGCCAGATTTTAATGGTGGTGCTGGACTTGCTATAACTACAAGCTGTAAAGATGTAGAAGGTGCATTACAGTTCATAAATGATTTATTAAGTCCAGAAGTAGTTGCTTTAAGAGCATGGGGAGAAAAAGATGTAGACTATAAAGTAGATGAAAATGGTTTATTTTATAGAACAGAAGAACAAAGAAATAATGCTAAAGACCAAGAATGGGCTCGACAAAATCTATGTGCATATTCATATTTCCCTAATTTTAAAGGAATGCAGGCAGATGGTAAGAATGCTATATCACCAGCAGAACAACCAGGAGAATTCCGTGCAACATTAACTGATACAGATAAGAAAATTTTAGATGCTTATGGATATCAGACATTTGCAGATTTTATGAATGATCCTTCAGATGAAGAAAATGAACCATGGTATCCAATCTGGTCATATGTTAACAACTTAAATGCAGATTCACCTGCTAAAATAGCATATACAAAGATGGATGATATCAAGAAACAATGGCTTCCAAAAGTTATAATGACAGATCCATCAAATTTTGAAGAAACTTGGGACGAATATACAAAAACATTAACTACTCAAGCAGATACTGGAGCATACTTAGATGCTCTAACAAAAGAAGTTGAAAGAAGAATTAAAGAATTTTCAGATAAGTAATTAATAATATATTAATAAAAGAATTAAAAAACTGGCTTTACTATATATGAGAGCCAGTTTTTTGTATATTATGCCTTTATATATTAGCTGTATAGAAGACGAATACATCATGATGAAATGAGTATTGAAATGATAATATAATTTATGGTATTTTTTATATAATTTGTATGGTTGTTGACAAAAAATCATGATGATAAAATTATATTGTAAGGGGGACATTGGGAATTATGCATTGATTATATACATAATCACCCATTAAATGTAAACGAAAACAGTACGAGGGGGTTAAATTAAATATTAAAAATTTAATGTATTTATTGGGTTTTAAAATATAATATAAGAATTTAAAATTAGAAAGGGAGTTATTAGTATGGAGGGAAACTTACAAACAAAAGTAACAAATTTAAATGTAAATGTAAATCAAAAGAAAAGTTTTCTTGAAAGAGCCAAAAAACAAAAGAGTCTAATATTTATGTCTATCCCATTTGTAATTTATGTAATAGTATTTTGCTACACTCCATTAGTTGGATGGTTAATGGCATTTCAAAAATTTAATCCAGCTAAGAGCTTGTTTGATCAAACATGGGTTGGATTATATCAATTCAAATTTTTATTTTCTGATGACAACTTTTTAAAAATCTTAAGAAATACATTATGTATGAGTATAATTAATTTAACTTTAAGTTTTGTGTGTTCAATATTATTTGCGTTATTATTAAATGAAGTTAAAAATGTATTATTTAAAAAATTTACTCAAACAGTATCGTATTTACCACATTTTCTTTCTTGGATTATTGTAACTGGAATAGTTTCAGAAGTTCTTTCACCTTCAACAGGTATTATTAATGAATTATTACTTAAGTTTCATTTTATAAGCCAGCCAATTAATTTCTTTGCTCAACCTAAGTATTTCTGGGGAATTGTAGGTCTTACAAATGTATGGAAAGAAGTAGGATGGGGAAGTATTATATACCTAGCTTCTATAACAGCAATAAATCCAGATTTATATGAAGCAGCAGAAATTGATGGTGCAGGAAGAATTCAAAAAATACTTCATGTAACATTACCAGGAATCAAATCTACAATATGCATTTTATTAATTATGAATGTAGGTAATATATTAAATGCTGGATTTGAAATTCAATATTTATTAGGAAATGGATTAGTACAAGAGGTATCTCAAACAATTGATATTTTTGTATTGAAATATGGTATAGGATTAAATAACTATTCATTAGCAACAGCAGCAGGTATATTTAAGAGTATAGTAAGTGTAGCGCTTATATTTATAGCTAATAAGATAGCAAAAGCTGCAGGTGAAGAAAGATTATTCTAGGGGAGGGAATATTGTATGAGTAATAAGAAGTTTTTAAAGAGAACAAGGGAAGATATTATAGTAGATACATGTATAACAATATTTATGATACTATTCTTAATAGTTACTATGTATCCAATTTTAAATACAATTGCAGTTTCATTTAATGATGGTATGGACTCAGTAAAAGGTGGAATCCATTTATGGCCAAGATCCTTTACAATGAAGAATTATATGACTGTTTTCCAAAACCAAAATTTAAAACAAGCTGCTATAGTTTCTGTAGGTAGAACAGTAATAGCAACATTTTTACAATTATTTTTAACAGCAATGCTTTCTTATGTACTTAGTAGAAAAAACTATATTTTCAATAAACAATTATCCTTTATGTTTGTGTTAACAATGTATGTAAGTGGAGGTATGATTCCAGGATATATTTTAATTAAAGAATTACACTTATTAAATAATTTCTGGGTTTATATTTTACCAGGATTAGTAAGCGCATTTAATATGATTGTTATAAGAACTTATATAAATGGTCTTCCAGATAGTTTAATTGAATCTGCCAAGATTGATGGTGCAGGAGAATTTAGAATATTTGTTCAGATAGTATTACCATTATGTAAACCAGTACTTGCAACTGTAGCATTATTTATAGCAGTAGGACAATGGAATGCATGGTTTGATTCAATGCTTTATTGTTCAGCTAATAAGAATTTAACTACTCTTCAATACGAACTTATGAAATTGTTATCATCAACAACAACTCAAGGTACAAGTGCTGAAGTAATGAAGAATTCAGCTAATGCAGCTATGGTAACACCAACATCAATCCGTGCAGCAATTACAATAGTTACAGCTTTACCTATAGTTTGTCTTTACCCATTCTTACAAAGATACTTTGTTACAGGTCTTACAATTGGTGGAGTTAAAGAATGATATATTAATATAAAAAGTATGTTATAGAATAGGAGCTGGAGCTATGAATGCATTTGAAACATCAAAGTATTCTAATGTATTTAAAGAATATGGATATACAGAGTATGAAATAGAAAATAAATTAAAGCTGATATATGATACTTTGTTTTATGGAACAAAAGATGAGTGTATATATCACATATTAGATGATGAAACAGCATGTATAGTAGATACTGGAAATAACGATGCTAGAACTGAAGGTATGTCATATGGAATGATGATGTGTGTACAGAATAATATGAAAAAAGAATTTGATTCTCTTTGGAATTTTGCAAAAAAATATATGTATTTAGAAGAGGGAATTAATAAAGGTTATTTTGCGTGGTCAGTACAGTTAGATGGAACTAAAAATGCAGATGGACCTGCGCCAGATGGAGAAGAATATTTTGCTTTAGCTCTGTTCTTTGCATCTCATAGATGGGGAGATGGAGAAGGAATATATAATTATTCAAAAGAAGCTAGAGAGTTGCTATCTACCTGCATTCATAAGGGAGAGAAAGAGAATGGACAACCTATGTGGAATAAAGAAAATAAGCTTATAAAATTTGTTCCAGGTCTTGAAATGACAGATCCATCATATCATTTACCGCATTTTTATCAATTGTTTGCTTTGTGGTGTAATGAAGAAGATAAAGAATTTTGGAAAGAGGCAGCTGAAAATAGTAAAGAATACTTAAAAAAAGCCTGCCATAGCCAAACTGGGTTAGCACCAGAATATTCTTTCTATGATGGAAGTCCATTTAAATATGACAACAGAGAAAGATATTATAGTGATTCGTATAGAGTGGCTGCTAATTTAGGCTTATCTTATGAATGGTTTGGAAATGATAACTTTGAAACCGATATAGTAGATAAGATTCAGAAATTCTTCTGTAAAACAGTTAAAGATAAAGATGATTTAGTATATGAAATAGATGGAACTATAATTAATGAAAAGGCCATGCATCCAATTGCTATAATAGCAACAAATGCAATGGCATCACTTGCAGCAAGCAAGGGGAATAATAGAGAAGAGTGTGTAAGAAAGCTCTGGAATACTCCATTAAGAACAGGAAATAGGAGATATTATGATAATTGTCTTTACTTATTTGCTTTTCTTGCATTAAGTGGGAAATATAAGATTTGGAAATAGTATTATACGAGGTGAAAATATGGCTGAATTCAAAAATCCAATACTAAGAGGATTTTATCCAGATCCGTCCATATGTGCGGTAGGAGATGATTTCTATTTAGTAAATTCAACTTTTGCTTATTTTCCTGGTGTACCTATTTTTCATAGTAAAGATTTAGCTAATTGGGAACAGATAGGGAACGTTTTCTCTAGATGTTCTCAATTAAATTTAGATAAAATAGGACATTCAGCAGGAGTATATGCGCCTACATTAAGATATAATAATGGAACATATTATTTAATAACAACTAATATACCTCACTACGGTAACTTTATAGTTACAGCTAAAGATCCTAAAGGACCATGGTCAGATCCATATATCTTAGAAGGGGCTCAAGGTATCGATCCAAGTCTATTTTTCGATGATGATGGAAAAGCATATTATGTAGGGACACGTGATCGAAGTGAAGGACCTAAATATTATGGAGATAATGAAATATGGGTTCAAGAACTTGATTTAGAAAAAATGCAGTTAGTTGGAGAAAGCTATGCTATATGGAATGGAGCATTAAGAGATTCTGTATGGGCAGAGGGACCACATTTATATAAAAAGGATGGCTATTATTATTTAATGATAGCAGAAGGTGGAACTGCTTATGAACATAGCGTTATGATAGCAAGAAGTAAAACTCTCTTTGATAGATTCGAAGGATGTAAAGCAAATCCAATATTAACTCATAGACATTTAGGAAATAAATATCCAATACAATATATAGGCCATGCAGATTTAGTAGAAGCTAAAGATGGTGAATGGTATATGGTTATGCTTGGAGTTAGAAAGTGTCAGGATCATTGCAATACTGGAAGAGAAACTTTCTTAGCTAAGGTAACATGGCAGGATGGTTGGCCTGTTGTTAACGAAGGCATAGGAAAAATAGAACTTGAAGGAAATACTACATTAGAAGAATATAAGTTTGAAGAAAGAGGTACATCATTTCATTTTTACGGAAATAAACTAGATGATAGATTTTTAAGATTACGTAATCCAGATGAAAGTATGTATTCATTAGAGGCAAGAGAAGGCTTCTTAAGACTTAATCTATCAAAGGATACAATAAAAGATTTATGTAGCCCAAGTTATATTGGAATAAGGCAAGATAGCTATGAATATGTGCTAACAACAATGATGGAGTTTGAACCTAAATTTAATGGTGAAAGCGCTGGTTTAGCAATAATTCAAAATAACCAGTATAATCTGAGATATGAATATACTAAAAATCTAGATAAAAATATATTGAGATTAGTAACAACTAAGGATTCAAATGATGAAGTTATATCTAAAATTGATATAATTTCAAAACGATTATTTTTGAAAATCATAGGAAGAAATCAAAAGCTAGATTTCTATTATAGCTTAGACGGAGAAGAGTATAAGGAATTAGTTAAAGGTGTTGACAGCAGATTTTTAAGTACAGAAACTGCAGGTGGATTTGTAGGATGTACTTTAGGAATGTTTGCATCTAGCAATGGAAATGAAAGCAGTAATTATGCTGATTTTCTATATTTAAATTATTCAAGATTATAATCGTAACAATATAAGTACTATTAGTTAAAGGATATATGCAATAAAATTCATAATTACTGATATTCTATTTTAATTAAACTATTAATGAGTCAAATAAAGTTAAAGTATTAATTAATATCTTTAACTATAATTTATTATAAAAGGAGTAATAGGAATGATTAGAAACAGAAAACATCTTAAACTTTTAAGTATTATGGCAGCAGTAATTATAGCAAGTAGTACAATAACTACTCAGGGGAAGGTTTTAGCAGCAACTGATAATAGTAAGGATTCAAGTGTTGAAACAAAAGATAATTCAAAGGCTGTTTATTTCCAGTCTTTTGAAAACGATTTAGATAACTGGACAGGAAGAAACGCAGATATAGTAGTTGATTCATCAAAATATAAAGATGGAACAAAATCATTAAAGATAACTAATAGAGAAGAAACATGGCATGGGCCAATGATAGATTTTACTGATATTCTTGAAAAAGGGCAAGCTTATCATTTTACTGCATATGTAATGTATGATGATCCAAAAGGATTAGATAAACAAACTTTTAACTTACAATTCCAAAATGAAGTCAATGAAAGTACTAAATATGTAACAATAGGAAGTGTTACAGCTGAAAAAGGAAAATGGGCTAAGATTGAAGGTGATTATAGAATTCCTAAGAGAGATATTGTTACTAAATATGCAATGGATATAGAAATGGCTTATAAACCAAAAGATCAAACAGAAGATAGTGATAAAGTTGATTTCTATATAGATGGTGTTACTGTAGAAAAGTGTGATATGCCAGAAAAGGACTTTCAAAGAAACTTAAAATCAATAAGTGATCAATATAAAGATTACTTTCCAATAGGAGCAGCAATATATCCAGATCTATTATATGATGATATACATCCAGAATTTATTGCACATCAGTATAATGCAATAGTTGGTGGAAACTGCATGAAAGTAGATGCTCTTCAGCCAACAGAAGGAAATTTTTATTGGAATGATGCAGACATCCTTCGTGATTATGCTAAAGAAAATAATATGATTTTTAGGGGCCACACTTTACTTTGGCACAGTCAAGTTCCAGACTGGTTCTTCCAAGATAAAAATAATCCAGAAAAACCAGCATCAAGAGAATTATTAATGGAAAGAATGAAAACACATATTAGTACAGTAGTAAACCATTATAAAGATGATGTTGATTATTGGGATGTTGTAAATGAAGTTTTATCTGATAAGGAAGGATTAAGGCGTAATGATGAAAACTCAAAATGGGCATCTATTATAGGGGATGTAGATGGTGATGGATATGATGATGATTTCATTGAATTAGCATTTAGATATGCTAAAGAAGCTAATCCAAAAGGTAAATTAATAATTAATGATTATGGATTAGAATCAAGCAAGAGAAAGACAGACGAAATGTACAACCTTGTAAAGAGATTATTACAAAAAGGAGTACCTATTGATGGAATAGGATTACAAATGCATGTATCTATGTATAGTCCTGATGCACAAGTAGTGAAGGAAAATATGGATAAGCTAGCAAGCTTAAAGGAATTTAAGAAGGATGGAGACTTTGTGCTTCAAGTAACTGAAATGGATATGTCTATGTACAGCGGTTCTGGAGAACAAATGAAAGAACCAACAAAAGAAATTTTAGCTCAACAAGCAGCACAATATAAGAGATTATTTGACGTATTTAAAGAAGAGAAAAAACAAGGTAACTTAGATTTAGTTATGTTATGGGGGAACTCTGATGATGATACATGGTTAGATAACTTCCCAGTTCATAATAGATTAGATGCACCTATGCTTTTTGATAGAGATTTAAATGCAAAACCTGCTTATTATGCTTTAGTAGATCCATCTAAAGTAGATATATATAAACAATCAGTAAAAGCTATAAATGATACTCCTAAAATAGCTGAAAATGCCGATAGTAAATGGTCTATGGTTAAGGCTTTTGATGTTAATACATTTATAGAAAATACTGATGGTGCTACAGCTAAAGTTAAGACTATGTGGGATAAAGATAACTTATACGTTTTAGCAAATGTTAAAGATAAAACTGTAAGTGATAAAGATTCAGTTACTTTCTATGTTGATAATGGAAATGGCGGAGCAATAAAATATAATGTAGGTAGAAATGATGGTTCTAATTCTGAATCTGCTAAATGTAAATCTGATAATGATGGATATGAAGTTCAATGGAAACTTCCTTTAAAAGAAATTAAGGATTTTAATCCTGAAATAGGCGGTAAAATAGGCTTTGATATTAAGGTAGAAGACCAAGATAGCAATGGTTTAAATTCTACTGTAGTATGGAATGATTATTCAGGTATTGCTCCAGAAGTAAAGAACTTTGGCCAAATTCAATTAGATGGTAAAGTAAAATATGTTGAAGCTAAAAAAGGAACTCCAAATATGGATGGAGAAATAGATGAAGTTTGGAATACAGCTAACTCATTTAATACAGATTTAAAAGTAGAAGGTTCTGATGCAGCTAAAGCTAAAGTAAGAACTTTATGGGATGAAAATTATCTATATGCATTATTAGAAGTAAAAGATAGTAATTTAAATAAAGATAGTGATAAGGATCATGAACAAGATTCAGTTGAAGTATTTATTGATGAAAATAATGCCAGAACACCTTCATATGATGGAGATGATGCTCAGTACAGAGTTAATTTTGAAAATAAACAAAGTGGTGGAGGAAATAGAAACATGGATAAATTCAAATCAGCAACTAAAGTTACTGGTGATGGATATATTGTAGAAGTTGCTATTCCTTTACAAAATAAAGCTGCTGTAAATCAATTCTTAGGATTTGATGCTCAAGTTAATAATGCTGAAGATGGAAAGAGAATTGGGGTTACTATGTGGTCAGATCCAACAGGAATGACATGGTCAACAGTGAGCAATGTTGGTAATATTAAATTAGTTGATTAATAGTTAAGAATAAAAAGAGAGCTTGGAAAACTCTCTTTTTATTCTGTATATTAAGTTAGTTTCTGATAATTATTTATTGATTAAATCTTTACCAGTTCTAGCTAATTCCTTTATTCTAGAAGAAGCATTAGTATTTACTATAGTTTTTGAGAACCAAAGTAGAGCCTTATCATTATGACCAAGTCGTCTATTTAGTTCACCAAGTAGATACATTAAAGAATCTCTTTGTAGACCACAAATAGGAAAGATTTCTTTTGAGTAGGCAGCTGTAAAACCTTCAAGTGCCTGTCCTAAAAATATATTTTCTTGAGAAGTATCTTCAAGAAGTCTAAACATCCATGCTATTTTTAATGAAAGCATAGCTTTTGTGCTATCTGGAGAATCAGTTAACATAGCATTTAACAGAGCAATTTTGTATCTTTCAATAGCAAGTTTCTCATCTAGTATTATAGGATATTCTCTTGCTTTCCATTTAGGTGTAATATTACTAAAAACAAGTTCTTTTCTATAATTTTTAATTGTGTCAAAATCAGATTTTTGGGCGGAATAACCGCATGAATTACAAATCCAAATATCATAAAAATAAGGATTTACTTTTGAAGAGTAGCGGATAAAAAAATCCGAATCCCTGGATTCGATTCTTGGAGATTTTGATTTTACTACTTTAGTTGTAAATTGTGAATCACATACAGGGCATGTTACAGTTTTAGTAAACAAGTAGTTAATCACGTCATTATTCATATTAAATTACCTCAATAATGTTATGTAAATATATATTTAAATTATATCACATATGGATATATAAGATTATTATATTTTATTATTATACATAGATTAAAGTTTTTGGTATAATAAATAGAGAATGATTTAATAAAGGGTGGTATCTATGGCAATTAATGATTGGAAGAATTTTTTGATGCCTTATGAACAAGCGGTTGATGAGCTGAAAGTTAAATTAAGGTCAATCAGAAAAGAGTATAGAAGAAAAAATGAATATTCTCCAATTGAGTTCGTGACAGGAAGAGTTAAAGAAGTTTCAAGTATGCTTGAAAAAGCCAATAAATTTGAAATACCTTTAGAAAGAGTGAGGTATGAACTTGAAGATATCGCTGGAATAAGAATAATGTGTCAGTTTGTTGATGATATAGACACTGTTGTAGAGCTTCTTAGAGGAAGAAAAGATATGCAGATTCTTTATGAAAAGGATTATGTAAGAAATGTAAAAGAAAGTGGCTATAGAAGTTATCATATGATAATTAAATATCCTGTTAATATGGCTGAAGGCCCTGTAGAAATTTTAGCTGAGTTCCAAATAAGAACACTGGCAATGAATTTCTGGGCAACTATAGAACATTCGCTAAATTATAAATATAAGCAACATATACCAGAAAAGTTAAAAGAAAAACTTAAGCTTTCTGCAGATGCAGCATTTAGACTTGATGAAGAAATGTTAGAAATAAAGGACGAAATCAAGGATGCTCAAAAGTTATTTGAAGTAAAATCACATCTGATTTCGAATATAATGAATTCTTTATTAACGTTAATATCATTAGGTAAAGAAGCAGAAGCTGCAAGATATCAAAAAACATTAAACAAGTTAATAGAAGAAGGAGAAGTATGGGAGCTTAATAGTCTTCTATTTTCAGTTAAAAGAGAAATTGAAAAATATCAGGATTAATTATAAAACTATGTTTAGGTTATACTTAAACATAGATTTTTTATTTAGATAAAGAAGATTAATATAGAAGGCAGTATAAATATAATTCTATTAAGTATTTATATGTATAATCGCAAAAGTAAGTTTATTGTAAAATAAAATATGCAAAGATAATTGGTTATGATAAAATATATGAGACAAAAGGGGGAGTTACTATTTGTGGAAAAAACTAAAGAAATCTGATATCATTACTGGACTAATATGTATATTAATTGTGAGTATAGTAGGCAATATATATAGTATATATAAGATTGAAAATTATAAATATAGAATTGGACAGGAATCATATATTAAAATTCAAGATATTAAACAAAGAAACGAAAGTAATATGGAGATATTAAATAAAAGTATCGATAGTAAAAATATAAGAAATGAAGAAATATTAAAATTATATAAGAATTACGATGTAATGTCTTCTGATATTATTGAATTATGGCAGCAATATAGTGAGTATAAAGATAATTCCATTACTTTATTATCAAAAAAAATTGATACAAATAAAATAATTCAAAATGATATTAATGGAAAGATAAAAGAGTATATGTATTCAACATTAACAAAAGAAATGAAGAATGAAAAAAGTAAACTCATATTAAAAGATGATAATTTAATGTGTTTTGAGGCTATGGATGAAATGTCTAAAAAGATATATGATTATTTTAATGAGTTTGATGCTGAAAAGTTAAAAGGATGTTCGGATAAAGATAAGGAAAAGAAAATAATTAAAAATAATTATTGGATTGATATGTTGAATGGAATATATTGCATAAGTGATGATTATGCAGACATACAATGGAATATTGAATCTGCAGAAAATTAGAAGAATAAAAAAAGCTGCTGAATAAATTGATATACAGCAGTTTTTTTATGAATAAATTATATTATTTAACGATTAGTTGTAGTATTAGTGGCATCCACTACAAGAACCACCACAGCCACCTTCTGGAGCTATTACTGGTTTTAAGCTTAATCCATTACCTTCATTTTCTTCAGAAGATAATATGATAAATCCACCAAACTGATCTATTAATGATTCTTCTATAATAAAGTTTATGTCATTAACAGTTTCAATAACATCATCATCAGTTCCTTCTGAAATAGATATGTTAAATATTGGACCGCTACATGCATAACCAGCGAAATTTATTCTAATATTAAAATCAGTTATTTTATTTTCTTCTAAAAAAGCTTTAAATTCATTATAAGCTTCTTCACTTATAGTAATTTTTTTCATAAAAACACCTACTTTATATAAATTCAATGACAATGTCACTTATTTTAGTATATCATATGATTTTAAAAATATCAAAGTGTTTTAGTCGGATTTAATCGATAGTCAAAAAATGTCTTAGATATATATGAATAAAGTATAAATTATTAGAAAAATTACACAGAATATATATGTATGTTATAATTGATAATTAGGGAATATAGAAATTGTAAGCATAAGAAAGATTAATAAAGGAGCAATTATTTATGAAACCGTATAATAAGGACTTCTTATTTAAAGAAATAGATAAGTATAGAGATATAATATGTGAAAGAAGTTGTGGAAATTATAAAATTGTAAAAAGTAGCATACCAAAAGCAAAATTTAAAGGGTATATGTATAGTGAAAAAGAAAATTATGATATGGATGTTGTTGAACTTCAACAAAATGACAAATGTATAATGAAATTAGATCTTAGAGAAATTCAAGGAGACTATGAAGCTATAAACTTTGCAAAAGGTAAAGTTGGAATCGTAGGACTTGGATTAGGATATACTGCACAGGAAATTGCAAGTAAAAGTAATGTTGAAGAAGTAGTAGTTTATGAAATAAGCAGCGAAATAATACAAATGTATAATGAAAATTTTGAGAAGAATGATAAAATTAAAATTATTCAAGGTGATGCATTTAAAGCAGAAAGAGAAACATTTGATTTTTTCTTTGTTGACATATACAACTATAAGTTAACTTCTAAGGTTGTTGAAGATTATAAAAAATTTAATGAAATACATAATATTGAAGAATATTCATTTTGGGGAATGGAACACTTTTTGTTAAGCTGTAGTTATGAGGAATTATTGTGGGTATTTATACCTGAAAACTGGGTTGAAATGTGCAAAAATTTATATGAAAAGCTAGAGTCATCTGGGTATATTGAATATTATAAACCGCTAGGAGAAAAGAAGGTAAGCAGAATACTTGCAAAATTTAAAGAAGTATTAAATGCAGATTAAAAGTTTTAGGGTACATATAAAATTTTAGAGATAATATAAAGAAACTAATACAGGAAGATTTTTTCTTGTATTAGTTTTTTTATTTAGAATAAATTACGAAAAGCATATAATCATATTGATTTATACAAAAAATGGAAGTGATATAAGCTTATTGTATATGATTACTTATACTAAATACATTTTTAAATGGGGGAGGAGAAGCTTTGATTAGAGTAGAGAATTTGACCAAGGAATTTAAAATGAATAAAAAGTATCCAGGCTTCAGTGGGGCAATAAAATCATTCAAATAAAACAAAATGGAGTAACATCTCGTAAAGATATAAATGAATACTTTAATTTAAGTATAGAAGATATAAATACACAATTTGAAGAGGGAAAAATAGTTGTTAATTTTAATAAGAATAAAATATCTGCAACAGATATTATTCAATTTTATATTAATAAATATAAAATTATTGACTTTTCATTAAAGGACACAAGTATTGACGATATAATTAAAAAAATTTATAGAAAAGAGGTATAAATGTGAATAGAAAGACAAGTATGAAATCATATTTTACCTTTACAAAAAATATGTTACAAAGGCAATTTGCCTATAAGGCAAACACTATAATGTTTATTTTAGGCGATGCAATGATGATTGCAGTAACCTATTATCTATGGAAAGCAATTTATAGAAGTTCGTCTAATAGCACATTAAATGGATTTTATTATGAGGATATGATTATATATGTCCTGTTATCTTTTTTAACACAACTAGTGATTAGTACAGAAGTGAGCAATACAGTTTCAAGAGAGGTTAGAAATGGGTCTATTGCATCAAATTTAATAAAGCCTATAAGTTACGAAAAAAGAATGTTTTTTGAAGGATTAGGAAGTGCTATATATGGTTTTGTTTTAATATTTATTTGGGGATTTATAGGAATTTTAATATTATCAATTAAGTATGGGAAATATCCAGGAATTTTAAATATAATATTATATTTTATTAGCTTAGTATTATCATACATTATTAATTTTTACTATAATTACTCAATGGGATTGTTGACTTTTAAGGTGATTAATATGTGGGGAGTATGTCAAATAATGGAGGCGGTTACAGCTCTGTTTTCAGGAATGCTTATACCTCTTGTGTTCTTTCCACAACTAATTCAAAAAATATTTGACTTTTTTCCATTTAAGTCAATAATATTTACTCCATGTATGATATTTTTAGGAAAACTTAATGGAACAGAATTATATCTAGCGTTAGTAAAACAGGTAGTATGGGTTGTTATAATGATAGTTATTGGGAAAAAGATGTATAAAGCATTAATAAAAAATTTAACTATATTAGGAGGCTGATAAAATGATGAAATATATTAAACTATATAAAAAATTTTTTCAGCAGTATGTAAAAGTACTTATTGAATATAGAGCAAGTTTTGTGTTGGGACTTATAGGATTTTTACTTGTGCAATGTACTGGAATAATATTTATTGAACTTATTTTTAAGGCAATTCCTAAGCTTGATGGATGGTCTTTTTATGAAATATTATTTATATATGGCATGGCACAGATACCTAGGGGAATAGATCATGTGTTTACAGATTATTTATGGATTTTTTCATGGAAAACAATAGTAGAAGGAGAGTTTGATAGATATCTTTTAAGACCTATAAATCCACTTTTTCAAGTAATATCAGAGAGTGTACAGCCAGATGGGTTAGGGGAAATAATAATTGGAGTAATACTTACGATATATTCTTCTACTAAAATTGGAATAGAATTTAATATTTACAGGATACTATCCAGCAGCATATTTTTTAGGGAGAGAGTCGTTTGAAATAGGAATTTTACTTACAATAGGAGTTGCAATAGTTTCAATATGTATAGCTTATAAGATATGGATAATGGGAATGAAATCTTATGAAAGTGCAGGAAGCTAATAAAATTATCTTATAGAATAAAATCTGTTATTAAACAATCATAGTATATAGTTTAGTAACAGATTTTTTATCTTATGTAATCTATTTTACTATAGCCATGTTATTTCAGCTTTTTTTCTTGGTACAGTTCGTTTATAAACTACATTAGGGTATCCTATTACCATGCATGTAACTAGCTTTCTTTCATCTTTTATATTTAAGAAATCCATAATTTCTTTATTATCTTTAGCAGCTACTTGGAAGAATCCATTGAAGAAAGTTCCAAGACCTAATGTATCAACCATAAGTTCCATATTTGAGGAAGCTAAAGCACCATTTAATTCATCCTTAGCTGTTACTAGTATAACAACAGGGGCATTAAAGAATAACCTGTCATGCTTTTTTGGATCATCTTTATGTGCAAAATACATTTTAGTCCATAAGTTAGCATATCTTTCTAAAGGCTTTAGCTCAGGAGACATATTATCTAAAATATGTTGCCCTTTTTTATTTAATATTTCATAAGTCATTTCTTTAAGTTCATCTAACTTATCAGAAATAACTATATATTTAACATCTTGACTATTAGTTCCAGTTTGAGTAAATCTACCGGCTTCAATGATTTTTTCAATCTTTTCTTTTTCTACAGGTTTATCTTTAAAGCGTCTTACACTTCTTCTAAATTTTATATAATTTAAAAGTCTTTCAGCTGATATTTCAAAAGTTTCTTTATCAAATTCAATTACTTCATCCATGTCATAGTCATCAGTAGCTACAGCTTTAACAGGACATATAGCTACACAATGTCCACATTTTATACAGGCTTCATTTTTTACATGTGCTTTTCCATCCTTTAAATATATATCGTCAGTAGGACAGTCTTTTATACATTGCATACAAGCAATACACTTATCTCTATCTACAAAAAACATTAATATCATCTCCTTGATTATTTTACATAGTTTAGTATGCACAATAATTAATAAAATTATTAATAATAAGTAAAGGGAAATTATATAGAACTATACTGAGAATTGCTTTAAGATAAATAAATACGGATACTGAGATTTCAGTATCCGTTTCTCTTATTTAACAACTATATTAACAAGTCTTCCTTTAATAACAATAACTTTTACGATATTCTTACCAGCAGTAGCTTCTTTAATATTATCATTTTCAAGAGCAGCAGCTTTGATTCCTTCTTCATCTAAGTTTGATGGAATCATGATTTTTGATTTGATTTTTCCATTAACTTGGATAGCTATTTCAACTTCATCTTTAACTAAAGCAGATGGGTCAAATTTAGGTAATCTTTCATTGAATACACTTGTAGTATTTCCAAGTAAGCTCCATTCTTCTTCAGCAAAGTGAGGTGCAAATGGTGCTAATAATTTAATAAAGTCAGTTATAGTTTCCTTTAAGAATACTGGATTCTTAACACCTTCTTGAAGATATTTATTAAGAGCATTAGTAAGCTCCATAAGTCTTGCTATGGCTGTGTTAAATTGCATTTTATCTGTATCTTCAGTAACACCTTTAATTGCAGTGTGTTTCCAGAAGTTTAATTCTTTTTCAGCTGCATCTATAGTTGCTTTTGTATTTTCAGTAGAATTTATAACATCTCTTGAAGTTTCAAAAAGTCTCTCTATTCTGTCAACAAATTTAGATACAGACTTAATTCCGTCATCACTCCAAGCTCCACCTTCAGTGTATGCAAATCCAAACATTAAGTACATTCTGAATACGTCAGCGCCGTATTGTTTAATGTAGTCATCTGGAGAGATAGTGTTTCCTTTTGATTTACTCATTTTAAGTCCATCTGGTCCAAGAATTAATCCTTGGTGAGTTAAACTCTTAAATGGTTCATCAAAGTTTAAGTATCCCATATCTCTTAATGCTTTAGTGATGAATCTTGCATATAATAAGTGCATACATGCATGTTCTGGACCACCAACATATTTATCAACAGGAAGAATCTTATTAATTAGTTCTGGGTTAAATGCTTCTTTATCATTTTTATTGTCTGGATATCTTAAATAGTACCATGAAGAGCATACAAAAGTATCTAATGTATCAACTTCTCTCTTTGCAGGTTTACCACAGCAAGGGCAAGTTGTATTAACGAATTCTTCACATTTTGCTAATGGAGATTTTCCGTCTGGAGTAAATTCTACATTGTATGGTAATTTAACAGGAAGATCCTTTTCTGGAACTGGAACTATTCCGCAATCATCACAGTAGATTACTGGAATTGGAGCTCCCCAATATCTTTGTCTAGATACAAGCCAGTCTCTTAATCTGAAGTTAACCTTCATAGCACCAAGTTTATCTTTTTCTAATTCTTCTACGATAGCCTTTTTAGCTTCATCAGTAGTTAATCCATCAAATTTTCCTGAGTTAACTAAGATACCATGTTCACAGAATGGTAATTCAGGTTCATTTCCAACTTTATCAGTTATAACTCTTTGAATTGGTAATTCGAATTTAGTTGCGAAAGCAAAGTCTCTTTCATCATGGGCAGGAACAGCCATAACGCATCCTGTACCATATGTAGCTAATACATAATCAGCAATCCATATTGGAACTACTTTACCGTTAATAGGGTTTATTGCATATGAACCAGTGAATACACCAGTCTTTTCTTTAGAAGAAGATTGTCTTTCAATATCAGTTTGCTTAGCAGCTTCTTCTTTGTATTTTTCAACAGCTTCTTTATATTCAGGAAGTGTTAATTCATCTACTAATTTATTTTCTGGAGCTAAAACAACATAGCTTACACCATTTAAAGTATCAACTCTTGTTGTAAATACATCAAATGATAAATCTGAATCTTTAACCTTGAATGTAACTTGAGCACCATAAGATCTTCCGATCCAGTGTTTTTGCATTGCTTTAGTTTTTTCAGGCCAATCTAAGCCATCAATCATATCTAATAATTCATCAGCATAATCAGTAATTTTGAAGAACCATTGAGTTAAGTCCTTTTTAGTAACAACAGTTCCACATCTTTCACATTCACCATCAACAACTTGTTCGTTAGCTAAAACTGTGTTACAAGATGGACACCAATTTACTGGAGCTTTCTTTCTATAAGCTAATCCTTTTTCATATAATTTTAAGAATAACCATTGAGTCCATTTGTAGTAATCAGGAAGACAAGTGATTATTTCATTTTCCCAGTTAAACATTGCACCCATAGATTTTAATTGTTTTTCCATTGTTTCAATGTTCTTTAATGTTGAGTCTTGTGGATGAATGCCAGTCTTTATTGCATAATTTTCTGCTGGTAAGCCAAATGCATCGAATCCCATTGGTTGGAATACGTTGTATCCTTGCATTCTTTTAAATCTAGCCCATGAATCTGTTGGACCATAGTTAAACCAGTGGCCAGCATGTAATTGAGCTCCTGATGGATAAGAGAACATTTCAAGAGTATAAAGCTTCTTATCTAAGTTTGTAGGGTCAAATTTGTAAGTTTCATTTTCTTCCCAAATCTTTTGCCATTTTTCATCGATTTTAGTACTGTAATTTCCCATTTTAAACCTCCAAATATTTCAGTTAATAGTTAGCAAATAAAAGTTAACAATTAATATAAAATTGGTCAACAATATATGAATTTTTAATTTTATAAATAGAAATTCTATTTTATTGAAGCATTTTTTCACTTATTGCAAATTGTTAACTGAGCTTATTTTTGTATAAAAAAAGCCCTCATCTCTATTAAGAGACGAAAGCATAGTTTCCGTGGTACCACTCTTATTAAAAGAATTATAACAAATTCTTTTCACTTAATACTTTAACGGGTTTACCGTATCTGTTTCTTAGGCAGATAAGCTCCTAGACAAGTTCATAATAATATAACGTTATTTCACACCAGCCAATAACTCTCTTAAGATATAAATATTACTACTACTTCTATTCAATGCTTTTATACAATTTTAGAACTATTATATATTAAAATTGTTAATAAATCAAGAATTCAAGTAGTATAAAACTACAAATTATAATAGAAGATATAAGGGCTATATTATGTTTAGAAAATGTTAAAATTTATTTTAAACATAATATGATAAAATGAGAATTATATGATATATTAAAGAATATTAATATATACGAGTATAAGAGGAATATTAGGATTTATAAATTACTAACAAAGGAAGTGATGGGATGGATTTGCTATTAGCTTTAGGTCTGATAGTTTTAATATTAAATGTATTCTTTTCTTTCTCGCTTATTTTTATTGAAAGAAAAGATCCAACTACAACATGGGCATGGTTACTTATACTAATTGTGCTGCCAGGGATAGGATTTATAATTTACTTATTGTTCGGTCAGAATTTAAGCAGACAGAAAATATTCAAAGAAAAAACAATAAGTGATGCTAAAAAGAGAAAAATATTAAATGATATGATGCATGAATCTAGTATATCTTCTCATGATGGGGGAGAAAAGTTTTCTGATCTTAGAAAAATGAATTTTAATGATTCAGGATCAAAATATAGGATAAATAATGATATTGACGTATATGTAAACGGTGAAGATAAATTTAAGCAACTTTTAGAAGATATAAGAAATGCTAAAAAATATATACACATTGAATACTATATTTTCAAGAAAGATATATTAGGACAACAAATAATTGAGGAATTAACTAAGAAGGCACAAGAAGGGTTAGAAGTAAGACTTCTTGCAGATGCAATGGGCTCAAGGAAATTAACTAAAAAAACATTGAAAGAATATATTTCTGCAGGCGGAAAATTTGCTGTGTTTTTTCCAGGAATAATCCCTCATTTAAATACTCGTGTCAACTATAGAAATCATAGAAAAATAGTTGTTATTGATGGTAAATATGGTTATGTAGGTGGATTTAATGTAGGAAAAGAATATATAAATAGGGATAAAAAGATAGGCTTTTGGAGAGATACTCATGTAAGAATTAATGGTGAATCAGTAGATGATTTAAATGCAAGATTTCTGATGGACTGGTGTTATGCTTCTGGAGAAGTAATAGAAAGTTATCGAAAGTATATGATAAGGGAAAAAGAAAAAGTAGGAGATATTGGTATACAGATTGTTACAAGTGGGCCAGACCATGAGGAACCATACATAAGAAATGCTTACATTAAAATAATTAATAATGCAAAGAAAAATGTATATTTAGAAACACCTTATTTTGTGCCAGATTCACCAGTGCTTGAAGCTTTAAAAATATCTGCTTTATCTGGAACAGACGTAAGAATAATGATTCCAGGTAAGCCAGACCATTTCTTTATGGGATGGGCAGCAAGCTCATATATTGGAGAGTTATTAGAAGCAGGCGTAAAGGTATATGCTTACACTAAAGGTTTTATACATGCTAAAACAATGGTAGCAGATAGTCTTGTTATGAGTATTGGAACTGCTAATATGGACATAAGAAGTTTTAAATTAAACTTTGAGGTCAATGCATTTATTTATGATGATAGAGTTGCTAAAAATGGTGAAGAGCAATTTATGAAAGACATGGAAGATTGTTATGAAATAACTAAAGAAATGCACGAAAGTAGAAGTGGTATTTTAAAAATCAAGGAATCAATCATAAGGTTATTATCACCTATTTTATAGAAAAATATTTAAATAACCAGAAATAAAAAATATATATTATAAAAGTAAGGTTATGTTATAGGAATTATAAATTTTTATAATTAACACTTTATTATTTATTAATGAATTATTTGTGGTGATTTTAATAAAAAGCTAAAATATTGATAAATGATTAAAAAATATAAAATTTTGATATTAAATTGTTAATGAATATTGACAATTTATTTCGATTTGTTATAATGATTAAAACAATTATTTTTACAAAGAATGGAGAAAAAACATGAAAAAGGATATTAGTAAATCAGCAATGCAAAATTTTTATAGCTTTTTTAGTTTTATATTCTGGGGCTTTTATTTTAGCGCTGGCTATTTGTTTTGCAAAAAAATGAATAATAATAACCTTTTAATGAGTGTTTAAAGTTTTAATAATTTATAGTAAAAATCTTAAGTGATAGTGTATAAGATAGAGCTCATTAATGTAAGGGCTCTATTTTTTATAGGTAGAAACTGATAAAACATATAATTAGAAAAAAAGAATAATGACTACTACTTATACCTATTAATTATGTATTTTCTTTGTAGATAAGTTAAGGGGGCTTTATAAATGATCGTAATATTAAAACAAAATGTAAAACAAGAAGAAATTAATAAATTAACTAAACAAATTGAATCTAAGGGGCTTATAGTAAATCCAGTAATAGGTACTGAAAAGAGTATTTTAGGATTAGTTGGAGATACAACACAAATAGATCCTTCAATTATAGAAGCAAGTGAAATTGTAGAAAATGTGATGCATGTTCAAGAACCATTTAAAAAAGCTAATAGAATGTTTCATCCGGATCCAACAATTGTTGATGTTAATGGGGTAAAAATAGGTGGAAAGAAAATTGCAATGATAGCTGGTCCATGTTCAGTAGAAAGTGAAGAACAAATAGTACAGATAGCAGAAGAGGTTAAGGAAATAGGAGCTAATTTCTTAAGAGGTGGTGCTTTTAAGCCAAGAACATCACCATATGCATTTCAAGGATTAAAATATGAAGGATTAGAATTATTAAAGAAAGCTAAAGAAAAAACAGGTCTTCCAATAGTTACAGAATTAATGTCACCTTATGATATTGAAACCTTTGTAGAAAATGTTGATGTAATTCAGGTTGGAGCTAGAAATATGCAGAATTTTGAACTTCTAAAGGAACTAGGAAAGATTAATAAACCAATTTTATTAAAGAGAGGATTATCTGCAACTATAGAAGAATGGTTAATGTCTGCTGAATATATTATGGCTGGTGGAAATGAAAATGTAATTCTATGTGAAAGAGGAATAAGAACCTTTGAAACTTATACAAGAAACACTTTGGACTTAAGTGCTATACCAGCAGTTAAAAAATTAAGTCATTTACCTGTTATAGTAGATCCAAGTCATGCTGCAGGCAAGTACTGGATGGTTGAACCTCTTGCAAAAGCAGCTATTGCTGTAGGTGCCGATGGGCTTATAATAGAAGTGCACAATGATCCAGCTAATGCATTATGTGATGGTCCACAATCTATAAAACCTAAAAATTATGCTAAATTAGTTGAAGAGCTAAAAGTTATTGCTAATGCAGTAGGAAGAGAGCTTTAATTTTATGAGTAGTAATTATTTTATATATAAAAGTCAGGAGGATACCAATGGAAAAATTGTTAGTTGATTTAGGAGAGAGAAGTTATCCTATAATAATAGAAAAAGGTTTATTAGATAAGATAGATATTGAAATAGGAAAAGTGTTTAAGGGGAGAAAGATTTTTGTTTTAAGTGATAAAAATGTTGCATTACATTATGGAGAAAGAGTTGTAAATTGCTTGGAGAAAGCTGGATATGAAGTTAAACTTATGGCTCTTGAACCAGGAGAAGAAACAAAATCAATAAATACACTTCCTTCAATTTATAATGAACTTCTAGATTTTAAACTTACAAGAAGTGATTTGATTATAACTTTAGGTGGGGGAGTTATTGGAGATATAGGAGGATTTACTGCTTCCACTTTCCTTAGAGGAGTATCTTTTGTACAGATTCCTACATCTATTCTTGCACAGGTTGACAGCAGTGTTGGAGGAAAGGTTGCTGTAGATTTAGATAGAGGTAAGAATTTAGTAGGAAGCTTTTATCATCCTAAATTAGTACTTATAGATCCAGAAGTGCTTCATACTCTAGATGATAGATTTTATAGAGATGGAATGGCGGAAGTAATAAAATACGGATGTATAAAGGATAAAGAGTTTTTCTATTTCTTAAAGAGTTTAAAATCTAAAGATGAAGTTATGAACAACATAGAAAAAATTATACACAACTGTTGCTATATTAAGAAGTGTGTTGTGGAAAAAGATGAAAGAGATACTGGAGAAAGAATGCTTTTAAATTTTGGACACACATTAGGTCATGCTATAGAAGCATATTATGATTTTAAGAAGTTTAGTCATGGTGAAGCTGTATCAATAGGAATGTATGAAATAAGTAAAATTTCAGAGAAAAAAGGAATCACAGAAACAGGTACAGCTGATACTATTAAAGAAATTTTAATTCAGTATGGATTACCTTATGAAGTAGAAATTAATGAAAAATCCGTTATATTAGATACTATATCTTTAGACAAAAAGAATATTGATAATGTACTTAAAGTGGTACTTCTTAAATCAATAGGTGATTCTTTCTTAGAAAAAACAAGTGTAGACTTTTTTAAATAATGTTATGGAGGTGTGAAAATGGGGGATTATAAAGTTTATCCAGCTAAATTAAATGGTGATATAAAGATACCACCTTCAAAAAGTATGGCACACAGAGCTGTAATATGTGCTTCATTAAGTGGTGGAATAAGCAGACTTACTAATATTGATTATTCAGATGATATAATAGCTACAATAAAGGCAATGGAGTCACTTGGGGCGGTCATAGTAAAGAAGGAAGATTATCTTGAAGTAACAGGAATAAACAGTAAGGATAATAAAGTAAAGAGCAATATAGAAAGAGAAAGACTTATAGACTGCAATGAATCTGGATCTACATTGAGATTTTTAGTACCTATTGCAGCGTTATTTGATGGAATTAATAGATTTATTGGAAGAGGAAACTTAGGAAAAAGACCATTAGATACTTATTACAATATTTTTGATGAGCAAGGAATAAAGTATAGTTATAAAGAAGGAATATTAGATTTAAGAACAGAAGGAAAACTTAAATCTGGTGAATTTAAAGTTAAAGGTAATATAAGTTCACAATTCATAACAGGGCTATTATTTACACTTCCTTTATTAGATGGGGATTCAAAAATAATAATAACAACTGAAATGGAGTCTAAGGGATATATTGATTTAACTTTAAGTGCTATAAAGGATTTTGGTGTTGAAATAATCAACAATAATTACAAAGAATTTATTGTTAAAGGAAATCAAAATTACAAGAGTAGAGATTATAGAGTAGAAGGAGATTACTCTCAAGCAGCATTTTTCTTATGTGCAGATGCATTAGGTAATGAAATTACTGCAAATGATTTGAAACTTGACTCTCTTCAAGGAGATAAAGAAGTAATAGATATATTAGAAAGAATAGGCGTAAAATTTGAAAGTAAAAATTCAAGTCTTATAGGGAAATCTAATGGACAATTAAAAGCTACAATAATAGATGGTTCACAATGCCCTGATATTATACCAGTAGTAACGCTTGTTGCTTCTATATGTGAAGGTACTACTGAAATAATAAATGCAGAGAGACTTAGGATAAAAGAATGTGATAGATTAGCAGCTGTTACAAGTGAATTAAATAAACTTGGTGCAGATATTAAAGAAAAACAAGATGGTTTAATAATAAATGGTGTAAAAAAACTTAAGGGTGGAGCTGAAGTGTGGAGTCATAAGGATCATAGAATAGCAATGACACTTGCAATAGCTTCAACTGTATGTGAAGAACCTATAATTATTAAAGATTATGAGTGTGTTTCAAAATCTTATCCACAATTTTGGGATGATTACAAAAGCTTAGGAGGTAAGTTTGATGAGTGGAATGTGGGGAAATAAATTTAAAGTATCTATATTTGGTGAATCTCATGGTGTAGGAATTGGAATTACAATTGACGGACTTCCATCTGGATTTGAAATAAATATGGAAGAAGTATTAAAGGAAATGGCTAGGCGTGCTCCAGGAAAAAGTAAATTATCTACTGCAAGAAAAGAAACAGATATGCCTGAAATTTTAAGTGGATTTTTTGAAGGCAAAACAACTGGTACTCCTCTTTGTGCAATTATAAGAAATAGTGATCAGCATTCTAGGGATTATGGAAAGCTTAAAGACTTAATGAGACCAGGCCATGCTGATTATCCTGGATTTATTAAGTATAAGGGATTTAATGATTACAGAGGAGGTGGTCATTTTTCAGGAAGAATAACTGCACCTTTAGTATTTGCAGGGGCAGTATGTAAGCAAATACTAGAATCTAAAGGGATAAAAATAGGAGCTCATGTAAGTAGTATAGGAAAAGTAAAAGATAAGAGCTTTTTTGATGTGGAATTAACTAATGAACTTTTAGATACAATAAAAGTTAATGAATTGCCATTATTGGCAACGGAAAAGGAAGAAGAAATGAGAAATACTATTCTTGAAGCAAGAAAAGAGCAGGATTCAGTAGGTGGAACTATTGAATGTGCTGTACTTGGAATTGATGCAGGAATTGGTGATCCATTCTTTGATTCAGTTGAATCAACATTAGCTCATTTAATGTTTTCGGTGCCAGCTGTAAAAGGAATTGAGTTTGGCAAAGGATTTTCTATGAGTGAACATAGAGGATCAGAGTGTAACGATGAATACTATTATGATGGTGATAAAGTAAAGACATATACAAATAATAATGGAGGTATAACAGGAGGAATAACAAATGGAATGCCTATATTATTTAAGGTGGCAATAAAACCTACTCCATCAATATCAAAGAATCAAAAAACGATAGATGTAAATGAACATAAGGATGCAGAACTTGTTATTGAGGGAAGACATGATCCATGTATAGTTCAAAGAGCAGTACCAGTAATTGAAGCAGTAACAGCTATTGGACTTATGGAATTAATTAAATAATTTAATTATTGAAAAGATATACACCTTATAAGGGAGCATTAATTAAGAAAAGAACACTTAATTGCTAGAACAGAAGGGAGAACATTAGAATGTCAGAACTTGATGGTTATAGAATGAAGATAGATGAAATAGATAGAGAAATTACAAGATTGTTCGAAGAAAGAATGGATACAGTTATAAAGGTTGGAGAATATAAAAAGAAGAATAATCTGCCAGTGCTTAATAAAGATAGAGAAAAACAAGTTATTGAAAAGAATGTTGGTTATCTAAATAATAAGGAATATTCAGAAGAGTTAACAGCATTTTATAATAATTTAATGAATATCGCTAAAGACCTTGAACATAAGAAAATGAAAAGTGAATCGTCTGAAGATAATATATTTGATTTAAATAAAATAAAGAGCCACAGAATAGATAAGTGTAAAGTAGGATTTTTTGGAGAACCTGGATCATATACAGAAGAAGCTATGATAAATCACTTTGGAAAGAATGCTGATTCTAAGTCATATGATGAATTTGAAGATGTTTTTATGGCTATAAATAATAATGAAATTGATTATGGTGTTGTACCTATAGAAAATTCTTCAACTGGAGCTATTTCAAAAGTATATGATTTATTATATAAATATAATTTTTACATTGTAGGTGAAGAGTGTGTAAAAATTGAAGAACATTTATTAGGTGTAGAAGGAGCTGTTTTAGATGATATAAAAGAAGTTTATTCTCATGAACAGCCATTTAAGCAAAGTACAGAATTTTTAAAACAATATGATCATTGGAAGCTGATTCCTTTCCATAGTACATCAGTAAGTGCAAAACTTGTTAGTGATTTAAAGGATAAGAGTAAAGCAGCTATAGCAAGCAGAAGGTCAGCAGAGCTTTATGATCTTAATATTATAGAAGAAAACATAAATAATAGAATTGAAAATACTACAAGATTTATAGTAATTTCTAAGACATTTGAATCAGATGAGGATTGCAACAAGATAAGTGTTGTATTTTCAATGGAACATAAAGCAGGTGCTCTTTATGACTTAGTTAGACATCTTGCAGAAAATCAAATTAACATGATGAAAATAGAATCAAGACCTATGCAGAGTGGATTATGGAAGTATTTCTTGTATGTGGACTTTGAAGGAAATATTTCAGATGAAAAAGTAAAGAAAGCGTTAAATAAATTACAGGAAAGCAGTTCATATTTTAAACTTCTTGGAGGATATAAAGGAGTGCAAGACAATTAATGTAGTGGGAGAGTGGTAAAGTGGAATTTTACGGAGTTTTAGGTGAAAAACTACCTCATACTATTTCACCAGAAATACATGAACAAGTATTTTCACTATTAAATATAAAAGGTGCATATAAAAAATTTGAAGTAGAAAAAGATGATTTATGTAAGGTGGCAGAGTCTCTTAGAGTATTAAAAATAAAGGGAACTAATGTTACTATACCTTATAAGCAGGATATAATGAAATATCTAGATGAAATATCAGAAGAAGCTAAGAATATAGGTGCAATTAATACAATAAACTTCAAAGATAACAAACTATATGGATATAATACAGATTATTATGGATTTGGAACAATAATTGATAAAAATAATCTTAATGTAAATAATAAAATTGTTATGGTATTAGGAACTGGAGGAGCTTCAAAGGCTGTAGTTACT
The DNA here is from genome assembly GCF_012843905.1 of Clostridium sp. SM-530-WT-3G. Lineage (GTDB taxonomy): Bacteria > Bacillota > Clostridia > Clostridiales > Clostridiaceae > Clostridium. Next base: position 22,849 of record NZ_JABAGC010000014.1, on the reverse strand, counting down.
TATTTATTGGATAAGGGAGTTACAAAAGTATATTTAATTTCTAGGTCAGAAAGAAAAGAATCAGGGTATGAGGATTCAAGAGTTGAGTGCAGAACTTATGAAGCTATTAAAGATTTAAAGGGATATGCCATAGTAAATACAACTCCTGTTGGAATGTATCCTCATATTGATGTAAGTCCAGTAGAAGAGGATGTAATACAAAATTTTGATGTATTAATTGATATCATTTATAACCCTAGAAAAACAAAGTTTTTAGATATTGGTGAAAAATTAAATAAAAAGATATGTGGAGGGCTTGAAATGCTTGTAGGTCAGGCTATAAAGTCTGAAGAAATATGGCAAGAAATGAAAATCAGTAATGAGATTTTTGATAAAGTTTATTCGCATATAAACAAGAATTTTAAATAATCAATTAAATGTTAACTGAATTTGGGGTGTGTTATGAAAGATAAGATAGTTATTATAGGAATGCCTGGATGTGGGAAAACAACTATTAGTAAAATACTAGGTGAAGAATTAAACTTAATGGTTTATGATGTGGATGATTATATTCAAAAAAAGACTTCAAAAACCATAGCAGAGCTTTTTGAAAAAGGTGAAGATCATTTTAGAAATGTAGAAACTGAATGTTGCATAGAGCTTTCTAAAAAGAAGAATATACTTATTGCTACAGGTGGTGGAGCAGTAAAAAAAGAAGAAAATATGAAATGTTTTAAGGAGGAATCTATAATAATATTTATAGACAGGCCCCTAGAAAAGATATTAGATGATGTAGATGTATCTAAACGTCCACTTCTTAAGGATGGTAAGGAAAAAGTTATTAAATTATACAATGAAAGATATGAACTTTATAAAAAATATGCAGATAAAATAGTTGTTAATGATTCAGATTTGAAAGATGTAGTTGATGAAATAAAAGAAATAATACATGAACACGTGGGGATGAGAATATGTCAAAAGCAGTAGTTGTGAGAAATGTAAGAATAGGTGATGATATTCCAAAAATTGCAGTATCGCTTATGGGAATTGATGAGAGTGAATTAGCTGGTGAAATAGAAAAACTAAACAATATTAATTTTGACATAGTAGAGTGGCGTGTAGATTTTTATAAAGATGTTGAAAATATAGATAAAGTAAAAGAAACATTATCATATATTAGAAAATTATTAAAAGATATCCCTATTATATTTACCTTTAGAACTAAAAATGAAGGTGGCAATAGAGAGATATCAAAAGAATATTATATTGAACTTTTAAAAGAAATAGTAAAGACAAAAGAAATTGATTTAGTAGATATTGAACTTTTTACAGGTTATGAAGAGGTTATAAATATAATTAATATATCACATGAAAATAAAGTAAAAGTTATAATTTCAAATCATGATTTTGAGAAGACACCTTCTAAAAAAGAAATTACGGAAAGACTTAAAAAGATGATTGATTTAGGAGCAGACATTCCTAAGATAGCAGTAATGCCTAAATGCAGAAATGATGTGCTTACTCTGTTAAGTGCTACAAGTGATATTTATGAACAATATTCAGACACACCTATAATAACAATGTCTATGGGAAGTATAGGTATGGTGAGTAGAATAGCAGGAGAATTTTTTGGGTCAGCATTAACTTTCGGAGCAGCTGAAAAAACATCTGCACCAGGTCAGATTAATGCTGATGATTTAAGTACTATTTTAAGTCTTATTCACAAAAGCAAAAGCTAAGCAAATTTGAAAGAGTATAATAAATAGTTTATATTATAAATTGTACATATATAAGAACGATTATGTGAAAATTATAGTTAATAGTACTTTATATAATTATAAATTTTTATTTGGTACAAAAAGAAGCTTAGAAATCTGAGCAGTACAGGAGAACGATGACAAATGATTATTATTATGAATACTAAAGCTGATAACAGTGATGTAGAAAAGTTAAAAAATGTACTTGAATCTAAAGGACTTCAAACAAATATCTCTAAAGGAAATGAGGGGTATATTATTGGAGTTATTGGTGATACTTCAGCTGTAGATAATGATAGAATACTTGCACTAGAATGTGTAGATAAAATTATGAAGGTTAAAGAGCCTTATAAAAAAGCAAATAGATTATTTAAACCATATGATACTGTTGTTAAAGTAGAAGATTCAGCAGTAGGAGGAGGAAGACTTGGAATTATGGCAGGTCCATGTTCTGTAGAGTCTGAAGAACAGATTGTTGAAATTGCAAAAAGAGTAAAAAAAGCTGGTGCAAACTTCTTAAGAGGTGGAGCATTCAAACCAAGAACATCTCCATATAGTTTCCAAGGATTAGAGCTCGAAGGATTAAAGCTTTTAAAAACAGCTAAGGCTGAAACAGGGCTTCCAATAGTAACAGAACTTATGTCTACAGATTATATTGATGATTTTGTAGAAAATGTTGATGTGATACAAATTGGAGCTAGAAATATGCAGAACTTCGATTTATTAAAACAGGTTGGAAAAACAAGAAAGCCAGTTTTATTAAAAAGAGGATTAAGTGCTACTATTGAAGAATGGCTTATGTCAGCTGAATACATAATGGCTGGTGGTAATGAAAATGTGATTTTATGTGAAAGAGGTATAAGAACATTTGAAACTAGCACAAGAAATACACTGGATTTGCAAGCTGTTCCTGTAATAAAAAAATTATCACATCTTCCTATAATAATTGATCCAAGTCATGCTGGAGGATATTCATATTTAGTAGAACCAATGGCAAAAGCAGCAATTGTATCAGGAGCAGATGGACTTATGATAGAAGTGCATGATAATCCAGCAGAAGCACTAAGTGATGGGCAGCAATCACTTACACCAAATCAATTTGATTCATTAATGGATAAAGTAAAAAAACTTGCGGAAATAGAAGATAAGCAAATATAAGAAAAAAGATAAATAAAACGGGGGTTATAAAAATGAATATTGTAGTTGTAGGGCTTGGAGTAATTGGGGGCTCATTTACTATGGCATTAAAAAATGCAGGCTTTAAAGATGTATATGGCATAGATATAAACGAGCAATCTTTAAGAAAAGCAGAAGATTTAGGTCTTATAAAAGATGGATTTACAAATGGAGAGAAGATTTTAAAAAATGCAGATTTAATAATAATATCTTTATATCCTAGATTAGTAAAAAAATTTATAGAAGATAATAAAAATAACTTCAAGGATGGGGCAGTAATAACTGATGCAACAGGAATAAAGAAGATGTTTATAGAGGATGTATTAAAAATACTTCCACATAACATAGATTTTGTTTTTGGACATCCTATGGCAGGAAGAGAAAAGAAAGGAATAGATTTTGCAAGTGCAGAAGTATTTCAAGGAGCAAATTATATATTAACTCCTGTAGATAGAAATCATCCAGAAAACTTAGAGATGATAGAAAATCTTGTGAAGAAATTAGGATTTAAGAGAGTAAGAAGAATTACACCTGAATTTCATGATGAAATGATAGGATACACAAGCCAGCTTCCACATACTATTGCAGTAGCACTTATGAATAGTGATATTGAAGGGCGTGAAACAGGAAGTTTTATAGGGGATAGCTATAGGGATTTAACAAGAATAGCAAATATAAATGAAGATTTATGGAGTGAGCTATTTCTAGGAAATAAAGAAAACTTACTTAAATCAATAAAGAATTTTGAAAACGAACTTGATAAGATAAAAAATGCTATCAACAATGATGATAAAGACACATTAAAAAAGTTATTTATTAAATCTACAAAAAGAAGAGAAAATCTATAATATTGTATTTATTTATTAAAAAAGTAGTTCAATTATCACAGCTTACAATTACTTATATATAAAATAGTATAATTTTAAAAGGACAATAGACAGCAAAATTTCTATTGTTTTTTTTTATAATTTTTTAGATAAAAATATATGAGAAAAGACAAATTTACATATTTTACAATAAACATCTTGATTAATTAAATTCATAGCAATAACATTGAGGTAAAGGTTTACTTTTGTTTATATAATTAGGAGAGTGAGTTATGAGTATAAAATATTTTGAACAAGATAGGATTTTTAAATTAGATGCTAATAATACCACATATATGATTGCTGTTATAGATGAAGAAAAATTTTTGGGACATGTGTATTACGGAAAAAAGGTAATAGATAAAAATTTAAATTATTTATTGAGGACAGATAAATATCCTTTTACTCCATCTAAAAATAATAGGGAAAGAGTAGGATTTTATGATGGCTTTTTCTTTGAATATTCTACTCATGGCATAGGAGACTTCAGACAGACTGCCCTAGAGGTTAAAGATTGTAATGGAAATACAGCATGTAAACTTCAATATGTATCACATGAAATTTATAAAGGAAAAAAGAAGTTAAAAGGCTTACCTTGTACATTTGGAGATGAAAATGAATGTACAACTCTTGAGATAAATTGCATTGATAAAGATTTAAATTTAGAAGTAGTTTTAATATATACTGTTTTTGAGAATTTAGATGTAATAACTAGAAGTGTTAAAGCTAAAAATTTAAATAGTGAAAAGATTAAACTTACTAAAATTTTATCAATGAGCCTTGATTTTGAAGGTATTGATTATGACATGATTTCATTAAATGGGTCATGGGCAAGGGAAAGATACATTAATAGAAGAAAAGTAACTTATGGAACTCAATCAATAGGTTCTGTTCGTGGAGAATCTAGTTCTCAAGATTCACCATTTATAGCACTTTTGGATTCAGGTGCGAATGATGAGTATGGAGAAGTATATGGATTTAATTTTGTTTACTCTGGAAACTTTATAAGTATGGTACAAGGATGTCAGGGAAATACAACAAGAGTATTAATGGGCATTAATCCTAGTGATTTTGAATGGGTTTTAGAAACTGGAGATGAATTTGTAGCACCAGAAGTTGTTATGGTTCATTCAAGCAAGGGAATAGGAGAAATGACAAGAACATTCCATGATTTATATAGAAATCATTTATTAAGAGGAAAATATAAAGATAAAAAGCGTCCTATATTAATTAATAACTGGGAAGCAACATATTTTGATTTTGATACAAATAAATTACTTGATATTGCAAGGGAAGCTGCCAAGTGTGGAATAGAAATGCTTGTAATGGATGATGGATGGTTTGGAAAAAGAAACTCAGACAATTGTTCATTAGGTGACTGGATTGTAAATGAAGATAAACTAAAGGGTGGATTAAAGTATTTAGTAGATGAAGTAAATAAACTAGGATTAGAATTTGGTATATGGATGGAACCTGAAATGGTATCTCTTGACTCAGATTTATATAGAAATCATCCAGATTGGTGTATTCATATTGAAGGAAGAACACCAGCCTTAGCTCGCAATCAATATGTATTAGATTTAACTAGAAAAGAAGTTGCTAATTATGTTTATGAAAGCATAAAAAAAGTTCTTAATAGTGCTAATATAACTTATGTAAAATGGGATATGAATAGGAATATTACTGACTTAGGAAGCTGTTATTTAAATGGAGAACATCATGGTGAGATATTCTACAGATATGTTTTGGCTGTATATGAAATCATGGATAAATTAACAACAGATTTTCCTAATCTTCTATTAGAAAACTGTTCAAGTGGAGGAGCTAGATTTGATCCTGGGATGCTTTATTACAGTCCACAAATCTGGTGTTCAGATGATACTGATGCAATAGAAAGATTAAAAATACAAGAAGGAACAGCTCTTGTTTATCCATTATCTACAATAGGGGCACATGTTAGTGACTGTCCTAATCACATTGTAGGGAGAAATACTCCATTTGAAACAAGAGGATATACAGCACTTTCAGGAACATTTGGATATGAACTTGATATAACTAAAATAAGTGAAGAAGATAGAAATATGATACCTAAACAGGTGGAAATGTATCATAAGTATAATGACCTTGTGAGAACTGGAGATTATTACAGAATAGAAAATTATTCAGATAATAATGAATTTGATTCATGGGAAATTGTATCTAAGGATAAAAGTGAAGCGTTAGTAACTTGTATTCAGATTTTAGGAAAGCCTAATTACCGTGGTAGAAAAATAAAACTTAAAGGGCTAGAAGAAGAATCATTATATAAGGATGAAGAAACTGGACAAGTTTATTCTGGTGGGGCATTGATGAATGCAGGAATTATTGTAGATGACTTACATGGAGATTTTGCAGGAAAAATAATTCATTATATTAAAATAGATGAGAATTAATGGGGACATTTTGATAATAAAAAGTTTTAATTTTATAACTTTGAACTGATCAAAGGATGTTAATATTAATGTAATATTGAGGAGATGGTAAATTATGAGTATAAAATACAAATTTCCAAAAGATTTCTGGTGGGGATCGGCAACATCAGGCCCACAAAGTGAAGGAAGGTTTAATAAAAAACATGATAATGTATTTGACTATTGGTTTGATATAGAGCCAGAAGCTTTTTTTGATAAAATAGGGCCTAACATAGCTTCAAATTTTTATAATTCTTATAAAGATGATATTAAAATGATTAAGGAAATTGGGTTAAATAGTCTTAGAACATCAATTCAATGGACAAGAATTATAAAAAATTTTGAAACTGCTGAAATAGATGAAGATGGAGTGAAATTTTACAACAATGTAATTAATGAGCTCTTAGAAAATAATATTACTCCAGTAATGAATCTGCATCATTTTGATTTACCAGTAGAGCTTTATGATAAATATGGTGGATGGGAATCAAAAAAAGTGGTTGATTTATATGTGAGATTTACTGAAAAAGCATTTGAGTTGTTTGGTGACAGAGTAAAACATTGGACGACATTTAATGAACCAATGGTAGTTGTTGAAGGAGAATATTTATATGAATTTCATTATCCTAAAATTGTTGATGGTAAAAAAGCAGTACAGGTTATGTATAATTTGAATTTAGCTTCAGCAAAAGCTATTCAAGCCTTTAGAAAAACAGAATGTTATAAAACAGGAGGAAAAATAGGGATTGTACTTAATTTAACACCAGCATATCCAAGATCACAAGATAAAGAAGATATTAAGGCAGCTAAATTTGTTGAGGATTTTGTAAATAATTCATTTTTAGATCCTGCAATCAATGGAAAGTTTCCTGAAAATTTAGTAGAAATACTTAAGAATGATAATGTATTATGGGACTCAGAGCCTAATGAATTAGAAATTATAAAAAATAATACAGTAGATTTTCTAGGAGTAAATTATTATCAACCAAGACGAGTGAGGGCTAAAGAAACCGTATTTGATGAATCCTAATGGATGGAAGCCTGATAAATATTTTGATAACTATGAGATGCCAGGAAGAAGAATGAATCCATATAGGGGTTGGGAGATGTATCCTCAATGTATGTATGATATAGCTATAAATATAAGAGATAATTACAGAAATATTCCTTGGTATATTTCAGAAAATGGAATGGGTGTAGAAGGAGAAGAAAAATATATAAATAAAGATGGAGTAATTGAAGATGATTATAGAATAGATTTTTATAAAGAGCATTTAGAGTATCTTCATAAGGGAATTGAAGATGGATCAAACTGTTTTGGATATCATACTTGGACTCCAATTGACTGCTGGTCATGGACAAATGCTTATAAAAATAGATATGGTTTTATAGCACTTGATTTAAATACAATGAAAAAGACTATAAAGAAATCTGGAAGATGGATTAGGAATGTTGTAGAGAATAATGGGTTTTAAACTCATATAATAGGGTAACGGATGATTTAAGTATGACAAACATATTTATTAATTCTCTTCAAAGAAATAATTTGTAAAATAGTGTATAATTATAATGTGATAAAATTTAGTATAAAAGAACAGAATAATTGTTTTACTAAAATATAGAGTATATTTAGGAGGAAAAAATGTATCCATTAAAATTTGAAAACCTATATTATGAAAGAATATGGGGAGGAAAAGCACTAGAAAAATTCAGAAATAATGTACCTAAGGAGTTAGTTATAGGTGAAAGCTGGGATATAGCATGTCATAAGAATGGTGTAGGCAAAGTATCTAATGGTGTTTTAAAGGGAAGAGGATTTGATGAAATAATAAAAGAATATGGACATAAACTTTTAGGTAATTCTATAGAATTGGACAATTTTCCTTTATTAATTAAATTAATTACTTCAGCAGATAAATTATCTGTGCAAGTTCATCCTGATGATGAATATGCAGAAAGAGTGGAAAAAGATTCAGGAAAAACTGAAGCTTGGTATGTTATTGATGCAGAAGAAGATGCATGTTTAATAGTAGGAACTAAGGACTGTGATAAAGAAAAATTTAAAAAAGCCATAGATGATGGTGATTTAAGTCCATATTTAAATAAGATTCCAGTAAAGAAGGGTGACTTTTTCTATATTCAAAGTGGGTTAGTACATGCTATATGTGAAGGGATATTAATTGCAGAAATACAACAAAGCAGTGATACAACTTATAGAGTATATGATTATAACAGAGGAAGAGAAATTCATGTACAAAAAGCATTAGATGTTATTGATTTTTCTCTTAAGGGTGAGAATTCACAAGGAATTACAATAAAAAAGGATGGATATGAAAAAACATATTTATGTTTAAGTAAGTACTTTACAATACAAAAGTATGATATTAAAGCAAGTGTTAAAGAATCAAGTGATGAAGATAGATTTTTCTTATTTACTTGTGTAGATGGAAATGGAACTATAAAGTATAAAGATGGAGAAGAAAAAATAGCAATGGGAGACAGTATATTTATACCTGCAACTCTTGGGGAATATGAATTACAAGGCGATTTTACATTACTTAAGAGTTATGTTCCAAATCAAGAAAAAGAAGAAAATGAAATTTTAGATATAATAAGAAAATAGTTTTTATATAACTACTATGATTAAAAAAATCACCTTGTGTCAATATTTTAAGTAATATTAGAAATATTGACATGAGGTGATTTTTACGTATAAGTATATAAGAAAATATATAATACTTATTTTTGTAGTGTTAGGAATTACACTCATAATGCTTCAGTAAAAATAATAAAAGACTATATGTATGGGTATTTATAATTTACTGATAATCATTATTTGAGTTCGTATGTGATTAAATTATAGGCCTTTTGGATTATTATTAAGAAGTCCTCTTTTTTCAAGAATTTCATATATTGTTTCGGATGTAGTATCATTTAGAGTATATCCTAAAAGTTTTACTACAGATTCAAGCTTTTCTTCAGAGGTAGTTTCTATTTCTAAATAAGGGAAAGGACAGAAATTTTTATCATTAATATCTATTTCTATTAAGCAGTCATTTATCTTATAACTTTCTCTATATTTTTTATTGGATTCTTTCAAAATAAGTCCAAGGGATTTAAATATACCTTCGCCCATTTTTTTATTATCTATTATAGTTTCATTTTCCTCCATAACTTTGAATCTATCTTGAGAAAGCATTTTTTTTGTAGTCATGAAATATACTATTTTATTATTAAGCTTATCATTTACAGTTCTGATTCTTGCATATCCCTTTTGAGCTAAAAGTCTTCCATCTTCAAAATCATATATATCATTTATTTGATCTTCACTTTTAACTTTTTCAGCACCATTTTTTAATAATATTGATCTAATTTCATCTACATTTATATCCATTATTCTTGTTTCTAATTCTTGCATTTACATCACTACTTTCTTTGTATTTATATAATAGATTTTGCTTTATTATTTTATATGTATATTTTACATTAATTTGATTATATATTAAAAAGATATTTTATAAAAATTCTTGCATTAAATAAGTTATTTTATGCTAATACTCAGGGTTTTATTTATCTTTAATTGCTATTATAATATCTACTGTGACTAAAGAGACGGATGGTGAAATAATGGAGTATATAAATGATATAAACATAAATGAAGCTGTTATACATATTTTAGATAGTAATGCAGAAGAGCCTATTTTAAATGAATATAAGTTAGAATTGAATGAGGATATATATACATTCTTATATAAGCATATAGAAAAGTGTTTTAAGGATGAAGATCTTAAGTATGGAAAATTTAATCTAGAAAGAAATATAGTAAAAGAAGTTTCTCAGGATTATTTAAATGGTGTAAATAATGATTTGGTTGGTATTTCAAAAGAGCTTGCAAGACAGCTGTTTATAATTATGAAAGGAAATGAGAATATTCCAGCTGGAGATTTAATAGTTGTATCAATAGTAACAGATCAAGGACCTATGGTTGGAATTTTGAAATTAGATTATGTAGAAAATTATACTCATGAAGTGCAATTTTTAGATAACAAAATAGATATAGGAATAGTTCCACAAGCAGCTGGCCTTCCAGGAAGTAGTCAAAAGATTCAAAAAGCTGCATTTATAAAACCAATAGGAGAAGAAGAAAGATATAATCTTATGGTACTTGATAAGCAAAAGGGAAGCAAAGATGATGAGTATGGGGCAAATTATTTTATAAAGAGCTTTTTAGGAGCAAACCTTATCGTTAATGAAAGAGATATGACAAAAACATTTGTTAAAGCTGCTGAAAACTGGACAAGAAAAAATATAACAGAAGATGCAGGAAAGGCAGAAGAAATAAGAACTGCAATTAAAACTAAATTGAGAGAAGAAGATAAGATAAATATTGATGAATTTTCAAATGAATTATTTAGTGATGATAATCAAAGTAAAGAAGAATTCAGTAATTATATTAAACAACAAGGATTGAATGAAGATGTTGCAGTAGACAAGACTTGGGTTGAAAAGAAGTTAAAGAGAGTTAGATTAAATATAGATAAGCAGATAGATTTATATATAAATCAAGAAACATACCATGATCCTAATAAATTTGAAATTATAAGAAATGGTGATGGAAGTATCAATTTGGTAGTTAAAAATGTTATTAATTATATAGAGAAATAGCTTGAAGTGAAGTATATAGATTTATATAAAAGCGAATCTATATACTTCTTTTATTAAATTCATATCTTTTATTATTTCATTAATTTAACTAAAATAGCCTTTTGCGCATGTAGCCTATTTTCAGATTCATTAAAAATTTCATCAGCATGTGCTTCTAGAACTTCAGCGGTTATTTCTTCATTTCTGTGACATGGAAGGCAATGAAGAACCATTACATCATCATGTGCATTTTTTAAAAGTTCATCATTGACTTGAAAACCTTGAAAATGTTCAATCCTATCTTCAGTTTCTTCTTCATGTCCCATACTAGTCCATACATCTGTAATTACTACATCAGCATTTTTAACAGCTTCAAGAGGTGAAGCAGTAATTGTTAGGCGTACATTCTCAGCTTCAGCAATTTCTTTTGCTCTTGATAAATATTTTTCAGAGATTGAATATTTTTCAGGAGAAGCTATAGAGAAGTTCATTCCAACTTTAAGACCGCCTATTATAAGTGAATTAGCCATATTGTTTCCGTCACCTATAAATGCAACATTTAAGCCTTCAAGTATATTCTTATTTTCTCTTATTGTCATCAAATCAGCTAATACTTGACAAGGATGCTCCTGATCAGTAAGACCATTTATAATTGGTATTGATGAGTATTTAGCTAAAGTTTCAGCTTCTTCTTGAGAAAATGTTCTAATCATAATTCCCTGAAGAAATCTTGAAAGTACTCTAGCTGTATCTTCTACAGGTTCACCACGTCCAATTTGTAGTTCTTTATCACTTAAAAATAAAGCATTACCTCCAAGCTGATACATACCAACTTCAAAAGAAACACGAGTTCTTGTAGAAGCTTTTTCAAATATCATTCCAAGGCTTTTTCCTTTAAGATGATGATGTTCAATATCATGTTTTTGCTCATATTTTAACTGATCTGCTAAATTTAATATATCTAAAATTTCTTCTTTCGATAAATCATCCATTTTTAATAAATCTTTTTTCATTAAAAAACCTCCAATTGATTCAGTTAACAGTTATCAGTTAACAATTAACAGTTAATGAAGAAATCCTTGAAAGATTTCTTCATAGATTATTTATTTAAATATTCTGTTTTATTGTTCAGATATGTTGTTTAAGGCATCTAAGATTATATCTATACCAGATTTCAATTCTTCTTTACTTATTATAAGAGGTGGTAGTAATCTTACTACATCTTTACCAGCAGTTAATACGAATAACCCTTTTTTCATACATTCTTTTTGAACTAGAGCTGGGCTGCATTTTACTTTTATACCAAGCATTAATCCCATTCCTCGTACATCTACTACCTGTGGGTTATTTGCTTTATCTACTAATTCTTTTACATAAGCACCTTTTTCAGAAATTGTATTATAAGATTGTTGATTACATAACTCATCAAGCACAACTAGAGAACCTGCACATACAACAGGGTTTGCCCCAAATGTTGAGCCATGGTCACCAGGTTTAAATACATCTTCAAGTTTTTCATTACATAGGAATCCTCCTATAGGAAGTCCAGCACCTAACCCCTTTGCAACTGTTACTATATCAGGAGTGATGTCAAAGTTTTGGTAACCAAAAAGTTTACCAGTTCTGGCTATGCCACATTGAACTTCATCAAATATTACAATAATATCTTTTTCATTACAGATTCTTACTACTTCTTGAATAAAATCCTTATCTAATGGAATAACCCCGCCTTCACCTTGAATGGCTTCCATCATTATTGCACATACATCTGAAGTAAGTTTTTCTTTAAAATCTTCTATATCATTAGCCTTTACATAATTAAAACCTTCAGTAAAAGGGTAGAAGAATTGATGAAATTTATCTTGCCCAGTTGCTTTTAATGTGGTAATTGTTCTTCCATGAAATGACTGTACCAATGTAAGTATAGTACTTCTGTCTTTACCATATTTATCAAAGCTATATTTTCTAGCTAATTTTATTGCCCCTTCATTGGCTTCAGCACCTGAATTACCAAAGAAAATTTTCTTCATACCAGCTTTTTCTGTTAATTCCTTAGCTAATTTCACACTTGGTTCATTAAAAAATATATTTGATGAATGAGCAAGAGTAGAAAGTTGAGTAGAAGTAGCTTCAATCCACTTGTTATTACCGTATCCTAAAGAACTTACTCCTATACCGCTAGTAAAATCTAAATATTTATTGTTATCCTGATCATATAAATAAACACCTTCACCTTTTGTGATTACAGGGTCCAAACGGTTATAGCTGTTCATTAAATGTTGCTTTGCTTCATTAAAATTATAATTCATATAAAAACCCCCAATTTATTCGGTTAACTGTTACTTGTTAACTGCTAACTAGTTTTAGTGTATCATTGTTCCAGCGCCTTCTGGCGTGAATAATTCAAGAAGAATTGAGTGAGGAATACGTCCATCAAGTATTATTGATCTTTCTACACCCATTCTTACAGCTTCAACACAGCAATCTATTTTTGGAATCATGCCACCTTTTATCACACCTTCTAGGCATAATTTTGGAACTTGGTGTAGTCTAAGACTTGAAATAAGAGAAGATGGATCACTAGGATCTTTCATAACACCTGGTACATCAGTAAGGAGAATTAATTCTTCAGCTTTTAATGCAGAAGCTATCTTTGAGGCACATGTATCAGCATTAATATTATAAGGTTTATCACTATCTTCGCCTAAAGCAACACTTCCTACAACAGGAATGTATCCAGAATTCATAGCTGTTTTTAATATATCAGTATTTATTTTAGTTATTTCACCAACATATCCTAAGTCATTGTTGCTTTTTAATTTCTTGGCTTTGATAAGAGAACCATCCATTCCACATAAACCAAGAGCTTTACCACCAAATTTTTCTATTAGAGAAACAAGGTCTTTGTTAACTTTGCCACCAAGTACCATTTGAACAACATCAATTGTTACATCATCTGTATATCTGAGTCCATTTATAAATTGACTTTTATGATCAAGTTTTTTTAGTAAACTAGAAATAGCAGGGCCACCACCATGAACAACAACAGGTTGTATACCTACGCATTTCATAAGAATAATATCATTTATTACAGTTTCTTTAAGTTCATCACTAATCATTGCATTTCCACCATATTTAATAACAATGATTTTTCCACGATATTTTTGGATATATGGAAGGGCATGAACTAATATTTCCGCTCTTTCTGAGTGTGTCAAAATAAATCCCCCCTTAATTTTCAGTTGGCAGTTATCAGTTAACAGGGAACAGTTATGGATGAAATTCCGAGGGAATTTCTTTAAAAAAATATCTTATAAAAAAGCTGAAAGTTTTTTTCCATATAACTGTTAACTGTTAATTGTTACTTGTTAACTGAACTCTAGCTTCTATAATCTCCATTTATTTTTACATATTCGTAACTTAAATCGCAGCCCCATACATAGGCGCTAGATTTACCTTCAGATAAGTCTACTTTAATTATGATTTCATTTTGGCTTAATATTTCTTTAGCTTTGTCTTCATCGAATCCAACAGAGCTTCCATTTTTGCATACTAAAATTTCACCTTTACAACTTTCAAAAGATACATCAACTTTTTCAGGGTTAAATTTTGAGTTTGCATACCCAAGAGCACAGAGAATACGTCCCCAGTTAGCATCACTACCAAACATAGCAGTTTTGACTAAGCTTGAATTTATAACACTTTTTCCAAAGATTACAGCATCCTTTTCAGTAGCAGCACCTGAAATCTGACATTCTAATAATTTTGTAGCACCTTCTCCATCTTTAGCAATATTTTTTGCCATTGCAGTGTTTATAGTTTTTAGAACTTCAACAAAGGTGTCGTAATCTTTATTTTTTTCAGTTATAGTAGGATTATTTGCTTGTCCATTAGCTAAAATAAAAATTGAATCATTAGTACTTGTATCACCATCAACACTTACTCTGTTATAAGTTACATTTACTGTAGTTTTTAATGCTTCATCTAGTAATTCTGGTGAAATAGATAAATCAGTAGTTATAAATGAAAGCATTGTACCCATATTTGGTTCAATCATTCCTGAACCTTTAGCCATTGTCCCAATAGTTATTTTTGTATCTCCGATATAAAATTCGGCAGCCAATTCTTTCATGAAAGTATCAGTAGTCATAATAGCAGAGGCTGCATCTTTATTTCCTTTTTTTGAAAGTTTTTCAGTAAGTAATGGAATACCATCTTTTATTGCATCTATATTTAAAGGAACACCAATTACTCCAGTAGAAGCTACTAAAACATCATCTGCTTTTAAATTTAATGCTCTTGCTTGAAGTGAGGCCATTTTCTTTGCCTTACTTAATCCGTCATCGCCATTACAAGTGTTAGCATTACCACTATTTATTATTATTGCTTGAGCTTTTTTATTACTTAAGTGATTCTTACATACATAAATTGGAGCACCTTTTACTTTATTTTTTGTAAACATTCCAGAAGCTGTAGCAGGAACTTCTGAGTAAATTAAAGCAAGATCTTTTTTTAGACTTCCTTTTTTAATTCCACAATAAATACCAGAAGCTAAAAATCCATTTGGAGCAGTAACTCCACCTTCTATATACTTAAAATTCATGATTATAACCCCCTTTTTTCAATTAACAGTTAACTGCCTAAAATGCAGGTGCAATTAAATTTAGTCCTTCAGTTTCATCAAAACCTAATATAATATTCATATTCTGAATAGCCTGTCCGGCAGCACCTTTAATCATATTATCTATTGTGCTGACTACTATAATTTGATCTTTTCTATAGCTTGTATGAAGTGATACATAACAGTCGTTTGATAATCTTACATTTTTTATTGAAGCTGTTTGTCCAAGTGGAAGTACATGAACAAATGGCATGTTTTTATAACATTCTTCATAAAGTTTATGTATTTCTTCAAGATTTACTTTATTTTTTGGAGTACAGTATATTGTAGATAAGATTCCTCTATTTATAGGTAATAGGTGAGGAGTAAATGTAACTTTTACTTTTTCATTAGCCATTGTAGATAAGATTTCTTCTATTTCTGGTGTGTGTCTATGAGCACCTACTTTATAAGGAGCAAATGTTTCATTTTCATCAGGAAAATGAGTTGTTTGTGATAATTTTCTACCAGATCCAGTAGTACCTGATTTTGAATCACATATTATATTCTCTAATTTAATTAATGAATTTTTTATAAGTGGCATTAAACCTAAATTTATTGTGGTTGGGTAGCAGCCAGGATTAGCTATTAGTTTGCTATTTTTAATTCTTTCTTTATTTAATTCTGGAAGTCCATAAACACAGTTTTTATGTAATTCTGGCTGTGAGAATTTTTTACCATACCATTCTTCATATTCAGCTTCGCTAGATAATCTAAAATCAGCCCCCATATCAATGCAGATTTTATTGTTATCAATAGCTTTTTTGGCAATATCTTCACTTAATCCATGAGGAAGGGCAGTGAAAATAACATCACTTTTTTCAACTACATCATCTGCTGTTTCACATATTAAATTTGTTTTATTTAAAAATGTTGAATATATATTGCTTATTTCTTGTCCTTCAAATGAAACAGAGCTTAATGCCGCTACTTCAACTTTAGGATGTGATAATAATAATCTTAATAATTCAGCACCAACATATCCTGTGGCACCTATGATTCCTACTTTAATCATTTAAAAACCCCCAAATGTCAGTTAATAAGTTAAATTATTTTTATATAGTGTAAGCTTATAACCTGAGATACAGATTATAAGCATATACTAAAATATGAATTTACTCATTTAAAATAAAATTTCTAGATATAAGGTAAAAACTAAAATTTTTATCATAAATCTTATAATAAGATTCAGATTTATTAGAAACTTTACTAATTGAGTTTATTATATAAATTTTAATTGTGTAGTTAAGAAATATTTTATTAATATGATTAATTTTTATTTATCATGTTTACTTATAAAATCAGAAAGTGCTTGTAATTGTAGATTTACTGATTCTCTTGAAGGCCCACCTAAAACCTTTCTTTCTTCAACACAAGTTACAAGGTCGATGGCATGATATACATCTTCTTCAAATAAGTCAGAGAAAGTTTTTAATTCTGGTAGTGAAAGTTCTTCAATCATTTTATTTTGCTTAATACATTCAAGAACTATTTCGCCAACAACACCATGTGCATTTCTAAATGGCATACCTTTTTTAACAAGGTAATCAGCTAAATCTGTTGCATTAGTAAATCCAAGTCCTGCACCTTTTCTCATATTTTCTTTTCTAACTTTCATTGTTTTTATCATTCCTGCAAATGTCTTAAGTGCAAGTGCTGCAGTATCTATACCATCAAATACAGCTTCTTTATCTTCCTGCATATCCTTATTATAGGCAAGAGGAATGCCTTTCATTACAGTTAGAAGAGTCATAAGGTCACCATATACTCGTCCAGTTTTACCTCTTACAAGTTCAGCTACATCAGGATTTTTTTTCTGTGGCATTATACTGCTTCCAGTACTATAACCATCATCTAATTCTATAAATTTAAATTCGTTAGTACACCAAAGAATAATTTCTTCAGAAAATCTTGATAAATGCATCATTATCATTGAAAGACATGATAATGTTTCTATAGCATAATCTCTGTCAGATACAGAATCAAGACTGTTTAATGTTACTCTTGCAAATCCAAGATCGCGAGCTACAGCTTCTCTATCTAAAGGATAGGTAGAAGTGGCCAAAGCACCAGAACCAAGTGGCATTTCATCCATCCTAGCTAAACAGTCTGAGAGCCTGCTATAATCTCTCTTTAGCATTTCAGCATAAGCTAATAAGTGGTGTGCAAAAGTGATTGGCTGGGCCTTTTGCATATGTGTATAACCAGGCATTATAGTATCTATATTTTCAGATGCTTTTTCAAATAAAACTTTTTCTAATGTAATAATATCCTTTTGTATCTCAGGAAGAGTATTTTTTAAATATAATCTAAAATCAAGAGTAACCTGGTCATTTCTACTTCTTCCTGTGTGAAGCATTTTACCATATTCACCTATGTAATAAGTAAGTGTACCTTCAATAAAACTATGGATATCTTCAGAAGTTTCATCTATTGAAATAACTCCATTGTCAATTCGTTTTAGTATTTCTAGAAGGCCAGAAGTGATTCTATCACTGGCCTCCTTAGGAATAATGTTTTGCTTGCCTAGCATTGAAGCATGAGCAAGGCTCCCTTGTATATCTTCCTTATACATTCTAGAGTCGACGTTAATAGAAGAATTAAAGTCGTTAACTAATTTGTCAGTGCCTTTTTTAAATCGTCCGCCCCAAAGCTTCATAATTATTTATCCTCTTTCATTACTTTTGCTTGCATTTTTGCTCTTACTACTGTTGGAAGACCATAAAGATTTATAAATCCAGCAGAGTCTTTTTGATCATATACTCCATCTTCTCCAAAAGTAGCATATTCTTCGCTGTATAATGAATATGGACTAGTCATTCCGGCATTGACAATGTTTCCTTTATATAGTTTTAATTTGATTTCTCCAGTTACAGTTTCTTGAGTCTTAGTAACAAATTCTGATAATGCTTCCCTTAATGGTGTGAACCATTGGCCATTATAAACTAAATCAGCAAATTTTAAAGCAATTTGTTGTTTGTAGTGAGAAGTTTCTTTATCTAAGCATATTTCTTCTAAATCTTTATGTGCAGCGTAAAGAATAGTTCCACCTGGAGTTTCATAAACACCTCTTGATTTCATACCAACAAGTCTGTTTTCAACCATGTCAGTAATACCGATAGCATTTTCACCACCAACTTTATTTAAAGCATCTAATAATTCAACGCTGTTCATTTTCTTTCCGTTTAAAGCAACAGCAATACCTTTTTCAAATGTTAATGTTATATAAGTTGGTTCGTCTGGTGCAGCTTCAAGTGTTTTTGAAAGTTCTAAAATTTTATCATATTTAGGTTCATTTTCTGGAAATTCTAAATCTAAACCTTCATGACTTAAATGCCAAATATTTTTATCTTTACTATAGTTTGTTTCACGATTAATTTTTAAAGGAATATTTTTTGATTCAGCATAATCAATTTCTTCTTCTCTTGATTTAATATCCCATACTCTCCAAGGAGCTATGATTGGCATTTCAGGTGCAAATGCCTTAACAGCCATTTCAAATCTTACTTGGTCATTACCTTTACCAGTACATCCATGACAAATAGCATCTGCGCCCTCAGCTTTTGCTATTTCAACTAATCTTTTTCCTATTAAAGGTCTTGCAAAAGAAGTACCTAATAAATATTTTCCTTCATAAACAGCTCCAGCTTGGATAGTAGGGAAGATATAATCATCAACAAATTCTTGTGTTAAATCTTCAATATATAATTTTGATGCCCCAGTTTTTATTGCTTTTTCTTCTAATCCATCAAGCTCATCTTTTTGTCCAACATTACCACATACCGCTATTACTTCACAACCATATGTTTCTTTAAGCCATGGAATAATTATTGATGTATCTAATCCCCCTGAATAAGCTAAAACAACTTTATTATATTTTTTCATATTAAAAGCCCCCTTAAACATATTGATAAATATTAATAAAATATACATTATTTTCTATGTGTTTGTTATAATTATACATTTAAATGTATAATTAATCAATATGAAAACAAGAAAAATAATAAATAATCATAAAAAAATCTAAATGATTATTTATTATTTATGTAAAGTAGTATATTTATAACATAATATTAAAAAATATACTAAGAGTATTAATAATTATGCAATGAAATAATCTGTATATGCATAAACTTATTTTGGTACATAAATTATATGATTTAAAGGAAATTAATTCATAATTAATCATATCTTATTTAAATATAGATTTTGAAGTAAATGTTAGTATATTTTCTAAAGTAGGAGTCTGAAGTTCTTTCATATCTTGAGTCATATTTTTTATGCAATGTAATGTTGCATTTGAATCAACTGCATCATTGTACTGTATATATACAGATAATTTTACAGATTCATCAACTAAGGAGTCGAAGCATTCATGGGTTACATAAATAGAAGATACAAAATCTTTTTCTTTTAAAAGATTTACTAATTCCATAGATTGATCAAAAGCCGTTTCAAAATCATTGTCCAAGATCGTTTGTTCTATAATATCTGTTCTTTGTTGAATTTCATTACATAAATTTATTAGGGACCTATCTAAAAAGAATATTACAATTATTGTACATAAAAATAATCCGAGTGATATTAATGAATTTTTCATTTTTCACACGACCTTTCATATTCATCAAAAAGTTGATATTTAAATTGTCCTTTAGTATCATAAAGAGCAATTAATACTTGTTTTGGGTCTGTAATATTATGATTTTTTAATGTAGACATTATCCAATCCTCAGATTTATTCATGCTGCTGAGGGAGTGCTTATTTATCTTTCCATCAGCAATTAATATTTTTGGAAGTTGCACTTCAGGTTGTTTTGAGGTATTATCGGAAGATGAATTTTTTAGACAATTAGAATTATAATTAACAGGAAGAATTGATAACTGCCCATTATTTTCTAATATGGCATATTGAATTTCATCGAGATTAAAGCAATTTGCTAGTCGTAGCTGTTCAAATAATTCATCTAAATCTATTTGTTGTTCTTTCAACATAGTATAGTTTATTTTCCCTTTACAAATTAATATACAAGGCTCTCCATCTATAAATTTTCTTGTACATTGAAATTTTAAAGATATTAAGTTTAAGAGAGTCTTTAAAAATAAAAGGGTTAAAATGGGTATTATTCCTAAAAATAAAGGAAGTCTCTGATCTTGCATTGGGAGTGATGCTAAATCTGAAATCATTATGGCAATTACAAGTTCATAAGGTTGGAGTTCAGCAACCTGTCTTTTTCCCATTAATCTCATTGTAATTACAACTAAAAGATAAAGAATAGCAGTTCTTATTAGTACAACAAACAAAAAAATCACCTCCTAAACTTAATATCTTCATAAATACAATAAATATACAAATGAGAAAATTATTTTATCAATTTTGATAAGTTTGTATATAATATAAGTGGGGATAAATGGATAAAACATAAATAAATAGTGTTATTGAGGTTATATAGTTGCAAAATAGTAGATAAATCAAAGTTAAACGAGTATTTTGAAGATGTACTCTATGATCAAGGGAAGGGGAGAGAGTTAATGTTAAAAGAAAGGGTTAATATTGATAATATTAAAGCTGTAAAAGGAATGAAATTTTATGATCTTATACTAAAAGAATATAAGGATATTATTGATAAAGTAGCTATATGTAAGTTAAATGGAAAGTATCATGAACTGAGTGAGATTATAGATGAAGATGGAGAAATAAAACCAATAGGATTTGATAATGATTTTGGTATTAAGATTTATTCTAGAACATTACAGTTTATATTTATAAAAGCAGCCTTAGAAATATTTCCTGATTCTAAAATAACTATAGAACAATCTATAAGTAAAGCAATATATGGAGAAATTCATAAAGATGCTCCACTTACAGAATTAGAAATAGTTAAAATAAAGAATAGGATGCAGGAAGTGATTGATAAAGATATACTTATAAAAAGAGAAAAAGTATCTAAAGAGAGAGCACTAGAGATTTTTTCTAAATATAATATGAAAGATAAGATAAAACTTATAGAAAATTGTGATCTTAAAGAATTAACACTTTGTGAGTTAGATGGATTATATGATTACTTTTATGAATGTATGGGATATTCAACAGGAATAATAAAAGTATTTGATTTACAGAAGTATGAAGATGGATTTATATTAAGAAGACCATCACCAGAGGATATGACATGTCTTTCAGAATTTATAGAACAAAAGAGTTTATATAAAGTTTTTTTGGAAACAGAGCGATGGTTAAGAATATTGGATGTTGGGGAAGTTGGTACATTAAATGAAAAAGTAAAAGGAAGTGAACTTCAAAATGTAATAATGGTATCAGAGGCACTCCATGAAAAGAAAATGGCTAATATTGCAGATGAAGTTTTGAAGAGAAAAAACGTAAAAATAGTTCTTATAGCAGGTCCATCATCATCTGGTAAAACTACTTTTGCTAATAGATTAAGCATACAGTTAAGAGTAAATGGATTGATTCCAATTCCGTTATCTTTAGATAATTATTTTGTAAATCGTAATAATACTCCTAAGGATGAAAATGGCGAATATGATTATGAATCTATAGATGCATTGGATTTAGAATTATTAAATAAAAATTTATCTAGTATTATGCAAGGAAATGAAGTAGAAATACCAGCTTATAATTTTAAAACAGGAGAAAGAGAGTGGATAGGTGATAAAGTTAAATTACCTGAGAATGGTGTTTTGGTAATTGAAGGGATACATGGTTTGAATCCTAGATTAATATCAAATAAATTAAGTGGAAATATATATAAAGTATATATTTCAGCATTAACTCAGCTTAATATAGATGATCATAATAGAATTTCAACAACTGACTCTAGAAAAGTTAGGAGAATAGTGAGAGATTCACTTTCAAGAGGATATGGTGCGGAGGAAACTCTTAAAATGTGGCCATCTGTAAAAAGAGGAGAAAAGAGAAATATATTTGTTTATCAGGAAGAAGCGGACTCAATATTTAATTCTACATTAGTATATGAACTTGGTGTTCTTAAACCATTTGCGTTAAGAGAACTTGAAAAAATATCAAATGAAAGTCCAGTTTATGCAGAAGCATTAAGGCTTAAAGCATTTTTAAATTTCTTTAAAGAGATTGATATAAATGAAGTTCCTAAAAATTCAATCTTACGAGAATTTATTGGTGGATCATGTTTCTATGGATATTAAAAAGTGAAAAAAATTTTTTATAGGATGAGTATTATTTTTTACTCATTCTTTTTATTATATTACTTGACTTGTGCATTAATTTGAGAAAATTTACCATTGGTTTTTAATTCATGTTTTACCATTATAATTTTTTTATAA